>DATLJR010000458.1:0-4006 GCA_035538755.1 Pseudolabrys sp. | reverse complement strand
TCGCTCTCGCGAGAAGCATGGGCTCTCCGGGATTCGATATTTTCCAGTGCAACCGTTGTGGGCTGATCGAATGGATTGAAGCCGCTGACATTCGCCAGCGCGATTGGCATGTCCGCCATGAGTCAAGAGCGGACATTGCGTAACTACCGCTAGTTGCGGGCGGAATGATCTAGCGCTTCGGTCTCGCTGGGCGATCTCATCGCCGGAAGTTTCGGAAGTAGCGCAAGGTCTCTAATACTCAAAAGCCATGGCAGAAATGCCGTGGCTTTTTCCTTTTAGTAGAGGCGCCTGTCGATGCGCGCGGGGTGCGCCATCCGAGAAGCATAACCTACCGGATGTTCTTACCCAGATGCTTTCACTTGTTCGTCATTTAAGTCGATCTCAACGCCGGGCAGTTGGATGGCAATTGGACCACTGATGATACAAGCAAGACTCCGCCCGTCATTATATTCATATTCCAAATGCATTCAGAAAATCACGGTGGATCTTTCGCAGCGCGCGCCGCTGCTGCGTGGTCGGGCGTACCTCGAACATTCTGCAATGCCCCCTCTGACCAAAAGCAGAAAGCCTTGCATGGCTTTGTGCTTACGGGGGCGTAATACTCCCGGTTGTTCCCTCTACAACAATTGTCCCGGTCATATGCGGATGCAAGGAGCAAAAGTACTGGTAACTGCCAGGCGTCGTGAATGTGAACGAGAACTTGTCGTTGGTGTCGAGCGCCGCTGATTTAAAGGCCTGCGTGGTCGAAGTTACCGTGTGGGGAATGTCGTCGTCATTGCTCCACACCACGGTGGTGCCGGTCTTCACCGTGATCTGCGGCGGGTCAAAGGTGAAGTTGGCAATCTTGACCGAAATGTCAGCGGCCCGCGCTGGCGCCACCGCCAAAACCGCGAAGAAGATGGTGGCGGCTAGCGCGAGCCGCGCAATCGTTCCAGTCATGGTACTCACCGTTGCTTGTTTGCAGTGATGCGGTCAGCTCTTAAGCGGCGTGTCGATGATGGCAAGCCGTTGTTCGTTTTGCTTGAAGGTGACGCTGGCGATGCCAAGCATCTTTTCCAGTTGGTCGGCTGGCACCTTCATTGGGCCGGGCGACGGTGCGGTGCCGGGCACGGGCTGCGGGAAAGCCGTCGAGCGCGCGGTGTGGAAGGTGACGTTGCCCTCAACCTTCTGCATCACCTGGTGGATGTGGCCGTTCAGCACGGTGACAGAGCCGAAGCGCTTAAGGTAGCCGAGCGCCTTAGCACCGTCATCAGTGCCCCAGCCCCATTGCGGATAGACGGTCCACAGCGGAATGTGGGCGAAGACCACGATCGGCTGTGAGGCCGAGCGCCCTTTGAGATCGTCCTCGAGCCACTCGAGCTGCTCAGCGCCGAGATTGCCAAGCCCGCCGGCCTTCAGGTTAACGACGTTGACGAGGCCGGTGAAGTGCACGCCGTTGGCGTCAAACGAATACCAACCGGCCCCTTTGGTGTCACGGCCGTAGCGCTCGCGATAGAGCTTGCCGGCTTCCGGATCAACCAGATCGTGCTCGCCCGGCACGTAATGCACGTCGAGCCGCGCCTGCGAGATGATTTTTTCGGCATCGTCGAATTGCGCCGGTTTCGACAGATGCGAGATGTCGCCGGTGTGGATCATGAAGGCTGGGTTGCCCGGCAGCGCTTTCACGCGGTCAATCGCCTCCTGCAGCGTGCCGGGGGCATTCGGGTTCTCCTCTTTGTTGAAGCCGATGTGGCTGTCGCTGATTTGCAGGAAGGTGAACCCCTTCTGCTCGGCCCCGATAGCCTCATCGATAATACCGAGGGAGGCCGGTACGCCGCCGGCCACGGTCCACAGCACACCCGTGCCCGCCCAGGTCATGCATTCCAATACTTTGCGCCGGCTCGGGCCGCGGTCCTCATCATCGTGTGGCGTCATCGCCAATCTCCCGCTAACGGATTTGCGCTTACAAACACCAGACTGATTAAGACGACCATTTATTCCTGCATGAAGTTACATCACAAAGATGTCATCGATGTCCCGGTTTGCGAAACTGGGATCTTTTGTTCGACATGAATTTTGTTTGACATGAATTTGGCTGTCGCCTTTATTTATTCCAGTTCCCTCACAGAAAGTGTTCGTTCGATTCAGTCAGTCCATGGCTCGCTGATTGCAGACACCGACAGGGCCGTGGCCCATCACCGTCACGTAGACCAACAACCGTGCTAGGTAGGCTAGCGGACGTGCGCGGCCAGAGGGTCCGCCTTCGCGCTGGCAATTCTGGTTGTTCCTGCAGTTCAAACGCTCGCGCCATCGTTACCGCCGATGTTTAATCTTTGCGTCCTCAGGCCGACTCAATAAACCCGCAGGTCAGGAAAGAGGGCATTCCGTTGGATTTACGTTAGCAATTTAAGTCAATCAAAGACGTAGATGTCATTTTGACAGTTTTACGCCACGGTTCGACTTTCGACTTTTTCAACACAATCGGCTGATAAACGACTTCAACCAGTCTTAGTTTGAAATGTCTGGTTCAACCAGTTTTTCCAAATTGAACAGAGATTGCTGCCAGCCGAGATAACATGCTTCAAGCGGAATGACCGCCGGCACACCTTCCTGCGTTATGCTCAACTCTGTCCCAACAGAGACAGCCTTGAGCATTACCGTTACTATGATTTCACCCGGCAGATTTGGATCGTCGAATTTGTCCGTATACCGAATTCGCTCGTGGGGTACGAGTTCAAGGTATTCGCCACCGAATGAATGAGTCTTTCCCGTAGTGAAGTTTGTGAAGGACATCCTGAAGGTGCCGCCCACTCTTGCATCGATATGATGTACCTTGCCAGTAAAACCATCCGGCGGAAGCCACTTTGCCTTGGCGTCGGCGTCGAGAAACGCGCGATATACTTTTTCAGGTTTGGTAGCCAACACTCGATGTAGCCGAATGGTGTGTGTGGCACCGACGGTTGGTTTTGATTGTGTTTCCTTTGTCACAAGGTTGCTCCTCGCTAAATTGGCGCCTGCGCTCCAACACGAATTTCATAGGTCGGTGGCAGAAAAACGTCGACGGGTTCGATGGCCACATCTTCGTTTACTGCCGAATAAATCACGGCATTACAGCAGTACTGAAGAACGCCCTCGATTACGGGCGCGCTGAAGGGTTTCGCGTTTGAGCCTTCGCAGTGCTCGTAGCTTTCCGCCGCGAATAGGATGCGTGCTCGGCTCGCCGTCCCCTAGTGTGTGGACATCTAGTGCAGCAGAATTCCAGTCAATCTGCTCCCCGCGCAGGTCGACAACCTCTGGCGCCCGCAAGCCCTGCCGTAGGCGACCGAGATCATCGTCGCGGCGGGCAGCTCAATTGTTGTGCGGACTTTCACATTAGACAGATGCAAAATTGAGACATGAATTATCTGCTGTGTCCCGAAGCACGGCGCTGCGGCCCGCATAATGGACGCAGGGCCTCGCGCTGGGGATGAGACAGCACGGTCAGCGGATAGATCGGGGCGCGCGTGTCGCGCGCGAAATAGGGATGCGGCCAGGTCTGTCCCCGCAAGCGCCAGCCGAGCACCATGCGGAAAGTGCGCAGCATCACCGACAGTTTCATTCCTGTTGAACCTGCCGGCGCATCTCCGATCGCATACTGTCCAAAAACAGCGCCAACCGGCTTGCCGAACACGTGATCTGGCCGCTGCGTTCCATTATCAAATACCTGCACGACGATCCCGACGAAGGGAATCGCCGGCCTGAGTGCATTACCCATTGGGGTGTTGCAGCAGCTTGCGTACCATCGAAAAAGGCCATTGGGGGTAAGCCGCAGCCCCACGATGCGGTGCTGTCCTTGCACAAGCTTGAGCGACGCGGGGGCAACTTGGACGATGTCGGTTCCGCCATGGGCATCGAGCAAGTCGGCACGGCCAAGTTGATGCGCAAATGCCTGGCAGTCGTCGCAATAGCAGACCACACGATTAACGGTGCGCGCCGACGCGTTTGTTACTAATCCGCGGACTTCCCCGCAACGGCAGTGCAACTCGGC
>DATLJR010000457.1:0-6512 GCA_035538755.1 Pseudolabrys sp. | reverse complement strand
CCGAATGTTCGGGATAGCCTTCGCGTGAAACCTATACCCTACTTGTCCTCGGGCGATGAAGTCGCCACTTGTGGGGCAGCGTACCCGCCGTTTGGGGTCGAATGACCGCACGTAATCCGCCGCAAATCCTGACGTTACGCGTGATGCGCAACGACAAGATCGCCGACGGCATTCATATATTCGAATTCCGCGATCCGGACGGCCAGCCGCTGCCGCAATTTTCCGCCGGCGCCCACATCGCCATTGAGGTACCAAGCGGCCTGCTGCGCAAATATTCGCTTTGCAACGACCCGACTGAACGCGACCGTTACATGGTTGCAGTCAAACGCGAGGTCAACGGGCGCGGTGGCTCGATCGACCTGATCGATCATGTAAAGGCCGGCGACCACCTGAAGGTGGCCGCACCAGTCAACGACTTCGAACTGCCACAACGCGCCCAGGATTTCCTCTTCATCGCCGGGGGCATCGGTATTACGCCGATCATGGCGATGATCCGGCAGGCGCACACACAAGGTAAGCGGTTCCGCCTTTATTATCTAACGCGTTCGCCGGAGACGACTGCTTTTTTCGACGAGCTGAGCGCGCCCGAGTTCAAGCACAATGTGGTCATCCATTATGACGCCGGCGATGCTGCAAACTCGCTCGACCTGAAGCCGATCCTGGCGGAACGCAAGAACCGCGAGCATCTCTACTGCTGCGGTCCGCGGCCGCTGATGGAGGCGGTGCGCCGCATGACCGACCACTGGTCGTCGGCGGCCGTGCATTTCGAGGCATTTAGCGACGCTGAAACGCACAAGCCGACCGACAAGCCGTTCAAGGTGAGGCTGGCGCGTTCAGGCGCGGTGATTGATGTTCCGGCGGACAAGACGATCCTGGAGGCCCTGCACGAGCACGGGATTGATGTGCCGAGCTCATGCGAGACCGGCACCTGCGGCACTTGCCGCACCAAGCTCACCACCGGCAAGGTCGATCACCGCGACCTGGTGCTCGCTGATCACGAACGCGCTGACAACATCATGATTTGCGTCTCGCGCGCGCTCACCGACGAGATTACCATCGACCGCTAGACGCCTACTATTAATTCTGATCACAGCAAGAATTAAATGAAAACTCTAAGTTATAAAATGATGACGCTTGCTGTGAAGCGCGTTTACTTGCCGCCGGATGTTGGTGACGGAATACGCATTCTGGTCGACCGGCTGTGGCCGCGCGGCATTGCACGAGATAAGGCGCAGATCGACCTCTGGCTCCGGGATGTTGCTCCGAGCACCGCATTGCGCAAACGTTTTCACGGCAAGCCAGGTGCTTACAACGCTTTTCGGTCCGCCTATTTTGAAGAACTCAAAAGCGAGGCGGCCCAGTCCGCCGTAAAGAACTTGCTCGATCATCTGCGCGAGGGGCCGGTGACTCTTCTCTATGCGGCGCGCGATGAACGCCGGAACAATGCTATCGCTCTGAAGGAATGGCTAGAACGGCAAAAGAAGAGACGAACCTGATACCGAGCGTCGCCCTCCCCAGAGGCTACAAGCGGAGTGGCTGGCTTTTCCGGAAAGTCAGGTCGGCTTAACTTTTCATCGCAGAGCTAATTGTTGCGGTGACGCACACGCAGCTGTCATTCACGGGCGATGTGGTTGGGTCGCCTGAGGATCCTAGATACCGAGATAGGCTGCCTGCACTTGCTTGTTGTTGGCCAACTCGGCGCTTGTCCCCTTCATGATCACCTTGCCGCTCTCCAGAACGTAGGCGCGCTGCACAAGTGTGAGCGCGCGACTCACGTTCTGTTCGACCAGGAGGATCGCCGTTCCCATTGCGTGTATTTCCTGAATTTTTTCGAAGGTCGCCTCCGTCACGACCGGTGCAAGCCCCAAAGACGGTTCATCGAGCATCAATAGGTGCGGCCGGAGCATGAGGCCGCGGCCGACGGCGAGCATCTGCTGCTCCCCGCCGCTCATCGTGCCGGCGAGTTGCTTGCGCCGCTCGGCTAATACTGGGAAGATGGCGAACACGAGATCAAGCGTTTGTGTCCTCGCAGCTCTGGCTTTCGGAATATAGGCTCCGATTTCGAGATTTTCTTTCACAGTCAGTTCAGGAAAGACTTGTCGGCCCTCCGGCACGTGGGCGATGCCGAGTTCGGTTATCTTGTATGCTGGCAATGAGTCGATGTTCTTTCCTCGGAAAGTAATGGTACCGGATGTCGGCCGCACGAGACCGGAAATCGCCCGCAAAGTGGTGCTCTTGCCCGCCCCGTTGGCCCCTAACAAACCGACGGCTTCACCCTCGCCGACGGTGATGCTGACATTGCTAACGGCGCGAACAGACCCGTAGCCGGCGCTCACTCCCGATAGTGCTAACAATGGCTTTCTCCGGCGGCCGTTGGTTCCGCGTAACCGGTTCCCAGATACGCGCGAATGACATCCGGATTGGCAACAACCTCTCGGGGATTGCCCTCGGCGATCTTCTGCCCATGATCAAGCACAACAATGTGACGTGCTACGGCCATGATGGCACGCATCACGTGCTCGACGATGACGATGGTCAGGCCCCGCTGTGAAAGTTTCTTGACCAACGCGACGGCTTGATCGATTTCAGCCGGATTTAGGCCGGCCATAACCTCGTCAAGAAGCAACAGCCGCGGCTGCGTTGCCAAGGCGCGCGCTAGTTCGAGGCGACGCTGATCGATGGTGGTTAACTCGCGCGCCGGCGTATGCTCCTTTGCGGCAAGCCCGACGAAATCGATTGCTTCGCGAGCTTGCTGGCGGGCGATTTCAATCCTGCGATCGCGCAAGAACGCTCCAGTCATCACGTTCGCCAGAACCGTCATTTTCCCGAAAGGCCGTGCGACCTGGAATGTGCGCGCCAGGCCGTGCGCGCAAATTTCGTGGGGCCGCAAGCCCACCAACTCGCGGCCGAAGGCAAGCACCGAACCGGCATCGGGCCGGCAATGACCAGTAATCAGATTAAAGCTCGTTGTCTTGCCAGCGCCGTTCGGCCCGATGAGCGCGAGTGTCTCGCATTCGTTAACCGCAAAGCTGACATCCTGCACGGCTCGCAGGCCGCCGAAGCGCCGGCTGAGATTCCGGATGACCAAAGCCTCAGTCATCGAGCGGCACTTTGTTTAGGCGTTTCGTGCCTGCGATGACGCGGTCATAGGCAGCGGTCAGAATGCCGATCAATCCCGCCGGTCGATACAAGATTACCGCGATCAGAATCAGACTGTAGACCGTCAGTTGTACTCCGCCATGGCCGCCGCCAAGCCAGCTTTGCAATAATGCGGAGGTCCCCTCGAGCAATACGGTGCCAATGACCGGTCCCCACAACGTGCCTATACCTCCGACAATCGATACCAAAGCCGCCTCGACAGAAACGTTGAAACTGAACGCGGTGTTCGGATCGATGAAGTAGATGTATTGGACGTAGAAAGTTCCGGCGAGCGCCGTCAAGAAGGCGCTGACCAGGTAGATGTTTCTCTTGATCTGTAACGCATCGACGCCGATGGCTTCGGCGGCATCCTCGTCTTCACCGACGGCAACGAGGTAATATCCCATCCAAGAACGCTCGATCCAGTAGGTAATCGCGAGTCCTACGGCCAACAGCACAAGTACGACGTAGTAATAGGGTGCTTTGCCATCGAACTGCATCATCAACGGCGCATCGCCGAGGTTTGGCATGGTCGTTCCTTCGGCACCCCACGCAAAATCACGGAATTTCAGAAACAGCAGCATTAAGACCTGCGCGGTCGCGATCGTGGCGATCGCAAAATACGGCCCGCGCAACCGAAAACACAGCGCACCAATCGGAAGGCTTGCCAGCATCGCCACAATGCCGCCGGCCAGCATCCCAATCCAAGGCGATACGTCATATCGAATGAGGAGGATCGTCGAAGTATAGGCGCCGAGGCCGAAATACGCGGCGTGGCCCAATGATAGTTGTTTGGCATAACCGCCCATCAGGTTCCATGCGACACCAATAAACGCGAACAGCAAGACCCGGATGAAAATGTCGATCGCAAACGTGCTCGACACCAGAAACGGAAGGGCGACTGCGATTGCCGCAAGCGCGCCGACCCAAAACCCACCCTGGCTGACGAACCTTCGCATCAGCGGCTCCATCCCCCGAACAGGCCGTTCGGCCGAAGCGCAAGCGTCAGAAGCAGCATCACAAACACGACGATCAAACCGGAGTCGGCTCCGACGAATTGAATCCCGAGCGATTCAGCGACGCCCATCATCAGGCTCGCGATCAATGCTCCAGTGATGTTACCCAAAGTCCCTAAAACTACAGCGACGAACGCCATCAGCACGAAAATCTGGCCGACCAATGGATAGGCGGGGTAGAAGGGCATCAGCAGCGAGCCTGCCGCGCCGGCAAGCGCAAGTGCCACGCCGACCGCCACGCAGTAGACGCGATCCGGGTTAATCCCCATCAGCATCGCCACGTCGCGGTTCTGTGCCGCCGCGCGCATTGCCTTGCCGAGATCAGTTCCATGCAAAAACATCCAGAGCAATCCACTCAGCAGCATCGCGACCGCAAAGGCGATCAGTTTTGCTAGCGGTACGTTGATGGCACCGATATGGATCGCCGTCTCGCTATACGCGGTCTGTACCGTCCGGTAATTTGCGGTGAACAGCAAGAGCGCGATGTTCACTAGCAACAGCGACAGCGCGAAGGTCAGGAAGATCTGCGGCATATCGCCAAGCTCTAGGACGCGGCGGATCAGGAAGTGTTGCAGAAGCACGCCAATAAAAAACAAAGCCAGCATAGAGATAACGAGCGCGACGAGTGGATCGATGCCAAAACTTGTCGCAAGAAAAAAGGTGATATACATGCCGATCATCACGAACTCGCCTTGAGCGAAGTTGACGATCTTGACCACGCCGAAGATGAGCGTCACGCCGATGCTGACCAATGCGTAGATGCCGCCAATAAGCAGGCCGTTAACCACCGCCTGTGCGATCGTCGTCAGCATCGCGGCACCCGCGACAGTTCTTTAGGTTTTCAGCAGCGGCGCACGGGCGTCTTCCTTGGGAAACACCGTCGCGAGATCACCGTGCTGCCACTGCACGCCAACTGGATGCGCGTAGATGTTCTTGCCATTGGGCCCGAATTTCACTTTGCCACCAGGGCCCATTGCGGCATATCCAGAGGAAACATCGAGCGTTGAAAGCGCATCACGCACTTTTTGCGGATCGGTTGACGCCGCCCGCTCGAGCGCATCTGCAATCATGAAGGTTTGTGCGACGAGACCACCGGCATACTCGAACAGAAACTCGCCGTATTGTTTCTTATAGTTCTCATTGACTTTTCGAGCGTCGGCGTTGACGTCATGGTTCCAATGCGCAACGCCGAGCAGGCCTTCTGCGACACTGCCCACATTCTTGTAAAAATCGGGAATGACGAAGCCGCCGGAGCCGCCATTGATGGCGATCTCAAGCCCATTCTGTCTGATCGCACGGATGATCAGGATGAGGTCATTCAAATAGGACACCGGGAACAACATATTTGCGCCCGAAGCCCTGACCTTGTTGATTAGCGGGCTGGCATCGGTCAAACCGGCCGAGTACGGCTCGAACATGACGACTTCGACACCCTGGCCCGACGCTTGCTCGCGCAGGCCATTGGAAGTCGAGGTGCCGAACGCTGTGTTCTCGAAGATCACCGCAACCTTCGGCGAATCGCTCACCAGTTTCGTCATTTGCAATTGTGCCTCCGCGAACTGCGACGCACGCGAAAACGGCGTGAATGTGTAACGACGGTTCTTGTTGAGCTGGTCCGAGCTTGAGCCGGTTAACAGCGGCATTTTTGCGCGTTCGGCAACTTCACTCGCAATAAGGGTCAGCGCACTTGCGAAGGCGCCATGGATTGCAGAAAGCTTGTAGGCGCTGATGAGGCGGTCAGTCTCGGTGCGAGTCACGGTCGTATCGCTCTGCACGTCAGAGACGATGAGGTTCAGCGGCGCGCCGCCAAGCGACTTTATTCCTCCGGCTTCGTTGACCATCTGGACCGCGAGCTTAGCGGCGTTGACGCAGCCTTGCCCGATTTGCGCGAAGCTTCCAGTGAGCGGATAAAGTCCGCCTATATTCACCGGTTCCGCCGTAAATGCTTTGCGGGCAATGCCGAATGCCGCAAGCGCGGCGGCACCTGTCGATTTTTTCAAGAAATCTCTGCGGTTACGCCGCTTCGCAAGGGTCGAATTCCAGGTCGTCGCCATCATCTCCTCCCCAATCATCTGTTCGCCGTCCGAGCGAGCGGCGCTATCACACCTGCATCGGGATCAACATCGCATTGTGCACTCCGCGCTGGGCGAAGGTCACGTAGCGTTGCGATTGGCAGGCGCTCAATGAGCGTTTACATTATCATTATCATTTATAAGATTATAAACAGTCCACTTTTGTATTATCTGTTGCGCCATGACTGCCCGGAAGTCGGGAACCCGCCGCAGCCCGCAGCGCACCAATAATCCCGCCTCGCCGCCACCTCCTCGTGCGGGCGCGCAAACCGTGCGCGCCCAGTCC
>DATLJR010000456.1:0-2245 GCA_035538755.1 Pseudolabrys sp. | reverse complement strand
TTATGCGGCATGTGTCGGAATCCGAGACGACCTATCAGGTAGCAGATGTTGATTCTGCGATGACCCCATAAAACGCTCATGATCGATCCGGTAGCATTCGCAGGCGGTCGCTTGGAGGCCGTCGCGATCCCGGATCGTGATTTGGCCGTGATGGTAGCGGATTAGTCCCGAGCGTTGCAGCTCGCCAGCAGTCACGGTCACCCCTGCGCGCCGCACGCCGAGCATCGAGGCGAGGAACTCGTGCGTCATCGGCATGATATCCGATTGAATGCGGTCGTGCGCCATGAGCAGCCAACGGGCGCATCGCTGCTCGATCGAGTGCAGCCGATTGCAGGCCGCGGTCTGGGCGCTGAGGTTCATGAGGGCGGTGGCGAAGCGCAGCACAGCCATGCGTACGGCCGCGCTCTCGTCGAAGGCCGCCTTGCACCGGGCGGCGTCCATCCGCAGTGCGGTGCCGGGAATCTGGACAATGATGTGCTGGCCCGAGGTCGCGCTGCCGAAAACAGCGGACACCCCGACCATGCCCTCAGACCCGATCATCCCGACTTCGATCGCGGAATCGTCGGCCATGATCGTCAGGATCGAGCACACTCCCTGTTCGACGAAGTATACGTGCTCGATTGGGCTTGAAACGTCATGGATCACCTGTCTGAGCGACAGGGAAATGGGCTGGAGCGCGGGGGAGAAACGATCAAAGTCTTCCGGCGGCAAGGCCGCCAGAATACGGTTTCTGCCTGTGTAGCGGCTTGCCGGCGACATGGCGCGCTCCCTTTTTCCGTGAAGCGGGAGCGCGCGTCTCTCTCGGTTGCGCTGGTGCTCAGGTCCGTCGGCGCAATTAGCTGTATTTAGCAGGTCACGGGCGATTTGCAAGGCGGCGAGGTCGATGAGCTTCAGGGGGACTATTCGTGTACGGTAATGTACATGTTATCCACAGGTGGGCCTAAAACGGCACTAATCCCAAGGAATTAACCAATTTTAGTTGAGAAGGGTTTGATATTTCAATAACTTACAAATTGTTGCCCATATTTTAGGCAAAGCGGCTAAAATCGAGGAACAAGCACGGCTGGTTTGGGGTCAATCGGCACTTATCCACAGAGTTATTCACTCATTCCGTGGATTATTTGGTGGTTCGGGATTCTCCAAAAAACGGATTCCGCGACTTTTGGCCCCTCGGCCCGGCGTGTTGCATCACCGAACCGGAAAAGTCAGGGTCAAAAGTGGCTTAAACCTCTCTCAAAACGCATTCTTGATTTCGCCCTCGCAAAAGGTAAGAGTGCGGTTGAGTTTCGAATCAAACGGACAAAGACCGGTCACCCAGCCGCGCAGGCGAAGCGACGACTTCGGCCGGCCGCGCCGAAGGTCGCGCGAGCGCGATCATCCGATGCCGGCGGCATCACGTCGAGACCGATGCTGATCGGCTATGCCCGCGTTTCGACCGTAGACCAGAACCTTGCCTTGCAGCGCGACGCGCTGACCGAAGCAGGGTGCACAAAGATTTTCACCGAGCAGATGTCGGGTGCTGTTACCGACCGGCCGGCTTTACATGACGATCAGCGTGTCGCCGCTGCGCGCGAATTCGAGCGCGTCATGCGTGTGGAAGCTCGATCGGCTGGCCCGGTCGGCTGCGAAATCCGATGCCCCGCAGCATGCCGGCGCTTATTGCTGCTGTGGTCGGCTTGATCCCCTCCACCCTGTCGATCAGAACTCGCCGCGTCGAAGATCGTCAATGAAACTGCCCAACTGCACGGTTCCGCGCAATCCACCGAGTTAGTGGATAACTCTGTTGAAAAAGCATGATCGGCGGAGGCGAACCATCCACGTTTCTTAGATTTTTAGATATTTGCCTAAAAATTAGGCTATAGCATAAGTTACTGATTTATTTGAATAGATGGTCTGCTTTCCATCAAGCAATTGGCCACCAACATCGGCAACGTCAACTTAAGGGGCTTGGGCGTAACTAATGGAGCGGAGGGCTCGGAATGGCCAAGCCGCCGGAACGGCGTTGCCAAGCCGATTGTATCGTCGATGCGACGCGTCATGCCCAAACGCTCGTGCAGTTCGACACCCTGCGATTGCGTCTGATCAAACTCGCCGCCCGCGTCGTGTTGGTGACGATGAAGCGGGTATCGCTTCCCACGGGCCCCACTTCGACGCGCGCGATGATGCGCTCGACCCGGCGCCAGCTCTCGGCGGCATCGTAGAATTGCGTAAAGCGCCGCAGCTTGCCGCGATCGGGCACCGCCTT
>DATLJR010000455.1:0-35636 GCA_035538755.1 Pseudolabrys sp. | reverse complement strand
ATGCGATCCAGACCTTTGGCGGTGCAGGTTACATCGAAGATTATGGTGTCGAGCGGATCTTCCGCGCGGTACGCGGCGCCAAGATCTATGAAGGCAGCAATGACATCCAACGGATCGTGATCAGCCGTTCGTTTTCGCCATAGCGGAGCCTGTGATGGCTCCCTCTCGCTGGCATCTGCGTCTTGATTCAGTCTTTGTCGTTAACAGATTGATCCTTACCGAGGCCCCGCCGAGGTGATCAAGATCGAGCCGCTGGCTGCCGGCGACGAAATGCGCACTTACGAGCCAAAGCTTGGGCCCGATCGCGCCCGCACGCGAACGCGCCGACGACGTGAGCCATCCACAGCGGGCAAAGCCATTTTCGCAGTTTCCGCTTGTGTCCGCTTCAAGTCGAAGAAGGCCTTCTTACCACTTTCCGTCAGCACGGAATTAAGCATCAGGTTTAGCCCCCGCCCGACATATTCGTTGAGCGACATTAGCCGACGAAAGCGCCAGGCTTTCAGTGCCCAACTGTGGGAGAACATCACGATCTGATAGGTGAATAGCTCGACGTCTACGTTGTAGAACAAACCCGCTGCTATGCAATCCTCTATGCAAGCCGCTATCAGCTTGTTGGTCTCGATTTCCTTTTGCTTGATCAAATTGCGCCGCGCTTTACGCAGCGATTTGGTTTCGCGATAAGCGAGCAAGGTGGCATCAATCCGTTCGCCGTTCACCGCACAATATGCGTAAACCGCCGCTTGGAACCGCGCCAATGGATCGACCACCCCTTCGAGAGCATCGGGTATTGTACGAAGATAATCGTCGAGGACCTGGATAAGAGCCAAGAACAACACATCTTCTTTGTCGGAAACATATTGATAAATTGTACCGATGCTCACATCGGCATGTCCCGCGATCTCGCGGATGGTCGTAACGTGATAACCGTGCTTACCAAACAAATCAATTGCTGCCTTAACAATCTGTCCGCGCCGCTTTTCGATAAGCTCCGGTACTTCCACTTTGCTCTTGACCATTAAGTTCATGAATGGGCGCTTCCCTGCATAAAGACTATGTCTGTCGTCGCCCGAAAATTCGGCTTTCGGCCGGTTAAACAGCCGGCGGCGACGAGAAGCGGCCGCCGGCTTGCGTGGCTCAGAGTGCCTCCATCTTGCATGTTCCAGTCGGCGGCGGAGTCGCAATGTCCGCCGGAATTGTCATCGTTATGATTGGACGCAACTTGCCATCCTGCTCGCCGATGTAGCCGAAATAGTTCGGCGCCATAATTTGATGATCCGCAGCGCGGATTGTTAGCTTTCCAAGGATTGTGTCGAAACTTCCGCCGCTCATGACTATGGCAAGATCAGCAGGCTTTACGCTTTTTGCGCGTTCGATGGCCTGAAAAATTACCTGCATGCCAATGTAGGTTTCACCTTCGAAGTTGGTGGGCTCGTCACCGTTATATTTCTTTTTCCATGCCGCGACAAAACTCTTGTTTTGCGGCGTATCGAGCGTCGAGCTGTAATTAATGATGCCCCAAATTCCTTTGGACACCGCCCCGAGCGTCTTGACGTTTCCGTCCGTCACGAAGCTCACGCCCGCAACGAACACTTTATCGAAAATCCCATACTCCTTCGCTTGGTTGGCGAAATTGATCGCGTCGCGACCCGCAAGGGCAACCCAGAGACCTTCGGCGCCCGACGACTTGATCTGTTGGATGAACGGCGCAAAGTCATTCGCCCCGAACGGCGAATATATCTCCGCGACAATATCCTTCTTATTCGCTTTGGCAGCTTCGACGAAGCTGTGCCCAGAATCGCGGCCCCAAGCAATGTCGGCAGCCAAGATCGCCCACTTGCCTTCCTTTCGCGTTGCCAGCCAGGGCTTCACGACCGCGGCGTCCTGAGCGTCCTGCTTATTGACGCGGAAGACCCGCGGCACGCAAGAATCGCCAGTCAGTTTGTCGCTCTTGTTGATGGTCGAGACATAAATAGCATCCCAGCGCCCTAGCATTGGTGCCATTGCCAGGCCCTCACCCGATGCAATCGTGCCGGTTAGGATGTTATAGCCTTCCAGCGCTAGTTTCTCCGCTTGCTTGCGGGCGACATCAGGCTTGGCCTCGGTGTCGAGTATCTTGACCTCTACTTTGCGACCGGCGACACCGCCTTTGGCATTGACTTCCTCGGCAGCAAATTCGACTGCACGTACGGCCTCATTCCCAAGGCCCGCATAGGTTCCGGTGAGCGCGGTTGGCACACCGATCTTTATCGATTCCTGGGATACGGCGGGGCTGCCCGTCATGGACAATGTTCCGACGCTACAGAGCAAACCCAACGCGAACAAATTCACTTTTCGCATGTCTCCTCTCCTCTTCCGCTCGGTTGTTGACATCAGACTGCAACGTGCTTCTTAAGACTCTCCATCGATATCGCCGCAAGATGACCGTTCTCGACGATCGTGCCTTTCGAAAGCACATAGTATCGTTCGGCTACGCGGTGAACGAGGCCGAAATGTTGTTCGATCAGCAGCAATGCGGTGCCCGTGTCGGCAAACTGACGCAACACGACAGCAAGCTCGTCGACAATGACCGGGGCGAGCCCTTCGCTTGGCTCGTCAAGCACTAGCAGAGACGGGTTCGACATTAGGGCGCGGCCGATCGCAAGCATCTGCTGCTGACCACCGGACAACGAGGTTCCCAATGTGTCGGCACGCTCACGCAAAATCGGGAAGAGATCGAACACTCGCTCCAGCGTCCAAGGTTGCGAGCGGCCAACCGCACCGCCGAGGATTAGGTTCTCTCGCACCGTCAGGTTGGGAATAATTCGCCGGCCCTGCGGCACAACGGCTATTCCTAGCCGGGCCGCCGTGAAGTGCCGGATCGCTGATTGCCGCTGCCCAGCGATCCTCACTTCGCCCGCGATCAAGTGAGCGACACCAAGGAAAGTATTGACTATCGTCGTCTTGCCGACACCGTTGCGACCAAGAATCGCCACGCGCTCGCGCTCGCGGATCGCCAGATCGACATCATGTAGAATCCGGGCATCGCCGTAGCCCGATACGACTTTGCTGAAACCAAGCAGCTCGCTCATACCGTGCTTCCCAGGTACGCCGTAACTACCTCCGGGATTTCGCGGATTTCGGCCGGTGTCCCTTCTGCGAGAATGTTGCCAAGGTGAAGAACGGTGATGCGGTCGCAGATAGAGAACACGACTTCCATGTCGTGCTCGACGAGAAGCACGGTCACCCCCCACCGCGCCGCAAGATCCCGAAGATTGTGAGCGAGATCCAAGGACTCCTTGATCGAAAGTCCCGCTGCGGGCTCGTCAAGGAGCAATACTTTCGGCCGGCCGATTAGCGCGAGCGCCAGATCAAGTCGGCGCTGATCGCCGTAGGACGTGTCAGTAGCACGTTTGTGGGCAAGTGCGCTTAGCGTCAGCTCGGACATGATCTCGTCGACGTTTGGGATCTCAGCTGCACGGGCCGCGATCTCGAGCTGGTCGAGCACGGTGAGATCTGGGAAGATGTTCGTGCGCTGGAACGAGCGGGCGACCCCAGAACGGCGCCGCTGTTGCGCCGACATGGCACTGATATCCTCGCCAAACATCTTGACCCGGCCAGACCAGCGCGCCGCGCGACCTGACAAAACATCGATCAGTGTCGATTTGCCAGCACCGTTTGGGCCGATTAGACCGCGGATCTCGCCTCGCGGCACTGCGATGCTGACCCCATTGAGAGCAAAAAAACCGCTGAATGACCGCGTCAGATCAATCCCCTCGATCGCATAGTTCTCAGCCATAGCCGACCCTCCGCCGCAAGAGCCCGGCCAGCGTGCCGCCGAGCCCTGTCGGCAGCAGGACCATGACGATGATCAAGATTATGCCAATGATCGCCTGCCAATGTTCGGAGATATCGCCTGCAATATCCTTAGCGAAAAAGTAGATGATCGCGCCGAAGCCAGGGCCCCATATAAGGCGCGGGCCGCCAATGATCGCCATAATCAGCGCCGAGCCGGACAGACTCCAATGCAGGACGTCGGGCGAAACAAAGGTGTTGTAGAGCGTGAACAAGACACCGGCGACTGCCGTGACCAGCGCCGATAGGGTCAGCACCAGCACGCGCGGCAAGACAGTTTCGTAACCGATAAAGCGGGATCGTTCCTCATTCTCGCGGATCGCTGCCGTCAATCGGCCAAAAGGACTTGTCGCCACCATCGTGAGGAAAAGCACGATCACGACGAAGACGCCCCAGCTCACCACGAACATGGTGTGCGGATTCTGGAATATCGCCGTCTTAATGCCAAAGATGGTCGATGGCAATTTGACCGAAAAACCATCCTCGCCGCCCGTGACGTTGCGAGCTTTCATGGCGAATTCATAAAACGCCTGGCCAACCGCAAGGGTCAGCATCGAGAAAGCGACGCCCGGAATTCTAACGATGACAAGACCAAGGAAAAAAGCGATCGCTGTTGGCACCACAAGCGCCAACACGATCGCCAATTCCGCACGCACAATGCCGTGCCTCATCGCCAGCGCGATGGCGTAACAAGCAATGCCGTAAAACGCCGCATGGCCGAAACTAACCATGCCATTTTGCCGGATCAGAAAACCGACACCGGTCGCTAGCAATCCTGTAATGACCGCCTGGGTTAGCAATGTCATCGCCAGGTTCGACGCCACCAAAGCCGCGATCCCAGCGCCGACAAAGAACGCCACAATCGCTATGCCCGCCGCGTAGGTATGAGCTAGCGGCTGCGAAGGGGTTACCATTGATTCTTCGGTGACGGTGTTAGTCATCACACATGGCTTCCGGCGATGCCCGTCGGACGCCATATCAGCACCGCGACCATCAATACGAACGGGAACATAGTGGCCGCCCACGGCACGTAGACGAGTCCGAAATTGTGGACTTGGCCGATCACGATTGCGGCAATGAAGGCGCCAGCGAAGCTGCCGAGCCCGCCGACAACGACTACGATGAAGCTTTCAATCAGGATGTAACCGCCCATAGACGGCGACAGGGCGAGAAGCGGCGCCGATATCGTGCCGGAAAGACCGGCGAGCGCCGCGCCTAGGGCAACGACGATAATGCTCACCCGGTCGGTATCGACGCCCTGCATGGCGGTCGTCAATGGATCGGCATTGGACGCGCGCACGTAGAGGCCGATCTTGCTCAGGTGCAACCAGAGGGTCAGGCCGAGCCCCACCAGCGCCGCCGTCGCAATAACGACTAGGCGATATGCCGGGAAGCTATCGCCGAATATCGACACCGAGCCGGCGAACATTGCCGGCACCGGCATGCGCAAGAAATCCTTACCCCAGACGAACTGCGCGAAATCCTCGAGCACCAGCAGCAGTCCGAATGTAACCAGCACGGTGACGATCGGGTCTTCACGCTGCAGCGGCCGGAAGATCGAAATGTCGAGCAAGGCTCCGACCAAGCCGAGTACAACTGCTGCTATTAAGATGGCGCCCCAAAAACTACCGATCGCGGCTACGCTGAAACCGACATAGGCGCCGATCATGAATAGGCTACCGTGCGCGAAATTCACAATCCGCCGCAGCCCGAAGATCAACACCAAGCCGACGGATACAATATAGAGCAGCCCGCCGTACGCTAAGCCGTTAAGAATTTGAATGAACATCGGCGCCCCTCAGCCCGCCCAGCAGGGTGTTTACGGGCGGCAAGACGCGTCCGGTTTATCATCCTGGCACGGGATCGTGCCGATTCCCCGCAGTGAGCCCCACCCTGTTGCCCAACTGCGTGCCCTCCTCCCTGCGATTATTGAGAGCGCCGTTTTCTTTCTGATTGAATGATGGTTCAATCAGTCACAGCTGTCAACATAAACCGCTAGCCGACTCCGGACTGCGCTAACCAGAACAAGGCCGGTCAGCCTCGGCTGTTGCCTTACGTCAAGCCGCGAATGTGTCCGTCGCGCTACAAATGACCGGTACCGAGCGGTGATTTCAAAGTTGGTTGGAGGGCGCGTGAAATGGCGGACGCGAGACCATCAAACGATTTCGCCTGGTATCCAAATGACGCGTTCAAACGCGAAAGCAATTGGAATGCCTTCATCAGGGCGGAAGGTCTTGCCGACTATGCGGCGTTGGAACGAAAAGCGGCGCTGGAACCCGAGTGGTTCTGGGATGCTCTGGTGCGATTCCTCGGCGTTCAGTTCATCAAGCCCTACACACGGATACTCGATCAATCCAAGGGGATCGAATGGCCAAAATGGTGCATCGACGCAACCGGCAACATGACCTTATCGCTTATCGACCGCAATATCGCTGCCGGCCGTGGCGGACATGACGCGATCGTAGGGGAAACGGAGGACGGTGTAGTCCGTCGTCTCAGTTATAGTGAACTCGCGATCTCGGTAAACCGGCTCGCATCCGGTTTGGCTGCAAACGGAGTGAAGAGCGGTGATGCGGTCGGAATCTATCTGCCGATGATCCCCGAGGTGGCAGTTGCCTTCCTGGCGCTCGCTCGCCTCGGCTGCATTATCCTGCCGCTGTTCTCTGGCTTTGGTGCCGCAGCTATTGCGACGCGGCTCAATGACAGCGCGGCGGTTGCGGTGATCACGGCGGACGCGTCCCTGCGCCGCGGCAAATCGATCGAAATGAAGCGCGTGTTGGATGCCGCGATCGAAACCGTGCCAACGTTACGTCATGTCGTGGTCGTCCGGCGGCTTGGCGTCGACGTGCCGATGCAGGCCAGCCGCGATATTTGGTGGAGTGAGGTGACGGCGCTTGGTCATGATGATTTCGCTGCAATTGAACTGCCGGCCGAGCATCCATTGATGATCGTCTACACATCAGGCACGACAGGTCGGCCGAAAGGCACCGTGCACACCCATTGCGGCGTCACGATTAAAACCGGCGAGGATTTCGTCCTCTGCTTCGACCTGAAGCCGACCGATCGGTTGATGTGGATGACCGACTTCGGCTGGCTGGTAGGCCCGTTGCAGGTGACGGCGACGTTGCTGGCTGGCGCCACTTGCGTGCTGGTCGAGGGAACTCCCGATTACCCGACCACCGACCGGATATGGCGACTGGTCAAGGATCACAAGATCAGCTTCCTCGGTTGCGGCCCGACCCTCGCCCGCATGATGATGCAATACGGAAATAAAGACATCACAAAATACGATCTGTCCTCGCTTCGCGTCGCAGCTTCCACAGGTGAACCTTGGGATCCGGATTCTTGGATGTGGATCTTTGAAAACGCACTGCGGCGCCGCGGTCCACTCATGAACTACTCTGGCGGCACCGAACTCGGCGGCATCCTTGCCACTAACGTGCTGTTTCCGATGAAACCGGCTAGTTTTTCCGGTCCAATCCCCGGGACCGGTGCAGACATCGTTGACGCGGATGGCCGCAGCGTCGGCCCTGGAAAGGTTGGCGAACTAGTCATGCGGCAGGCGTGCATCGGCACGACGCGTGGTCTATGGCGCGATCCGCAGCGCTACATCGAGACCTATTGGAGCCACTTCCCCGGGATGTGGATGCACGGCGACTGGGCGTCGCGTGACACCGATGGCTCGTGGTTCATCCACGGCCGCTCCGACGACACCATCAAGATCGCCGGCAAGCGCACCGGCCCCGCCGAGATCGAGGCCCTGCTGCTGGCAACGCATCGCGTGAGCGATGTCGCGGCGGTGGCGGTACCTGACCCAGTCAAAGGGTCGGCCGTCGTCTGCGCTGTCATTCCCGCACGGGAGGAAACGCCTGGGCCGGGCCTTGCAGCCGACTTAGCCGACGCCGTCGTCGGCGGCCTCGGCACATCGTTTCGACCGAAGCAGGTGTTGTTCGTCCGCGATCTGCCCCGTACGCGCAATATGAAAACGATGAGGCGGCTGATCCGCGCCGTGCTGATCGGCGAGGAGCCCGGCGATTTGTCCACCCTGGTTAATCCGGAGGCGGTCGAGGAACTGCAGATGATCGTAGCAGCGCGGAGGAGTTGAGGCGTGACCGGATCACAGACCCTGCGACTACAAGGACGCACAGCCCTCATTTCCGGCGCGGGCGGCCCCATGGGCCGCAGCGTCGCCGAGCGCTTTTCCCGCGAAGGCGCTTCGCTCATAATCACCGATATTTCCGGCACTCGGCTGTCCGAATCGGTCGCCGCAGTCACGCCGCTGTTAGCGACAGGCGCCAAACTCGTCGCGGAACGCGCCGACATTACGTGCGCTGCGGAAGCTGCAGCCGTGGTTGCAGCGGGCCTTGCGGTACACAACCATGTCGACATCATCATCAACATTGTTGGCGGCATCAAAGCCAAGACCTTGTTCGAGCCGATGGTCACTATCTCGGAGGAGCGCTGGGACGCCACATTCAATCTCAACACGAAGGGGATCCTACACCTGACCAAGCTGCTGGTGCCGGCCATGCTCGAGCGGCAATATGGGAAGATCGTCAACGTCTCATCGATCTCTTTCGCCGGCGAGGTCGGCAGCGCTGACTATGGCGCCGCCAAAGCCGCTGTCGCCTCGCTAACGCGAACCATGGCGATCGAATTTGCCCCCCACATTAACGTCAACTGCATCGCGCCGGGAACTATCCGCACATTGATGTTGAAGCGCATGCCGCCGGAAGAGCTTACCTATTATGCCGCAAAACCATTGTTGAAACGGCTCGGCGAGCCAGAAGACATCGCCAGTGCCTGTCTATTCCTGGCGAGCGACGAGGCCTCTTACATCACCGGCGAAATTCTCGCCGTCTCCGGCGGCGTCTGGCCGGCGCTGTGAAACGGCTACTCATGCGTTCCTTGGAGAATGGAATTTCATGACTGGTACCGACGTGCCGCCCGGTTATGAAATCTGCGCCATACCGGATGGCGAATTTGCCACAACAAATGGACCCTTGCTCGTCTGCCTTACCGAACACGGGCTGCGTTTTAAATTTAGAGCCGAGAACAAACAGTCCGTCTTGATGAACGCCAGCGGTCTATGGGTCCGGATAAGACCGTCGACCACTGCATCCGCAAAAACAACTGAAGAAACCCCATGAACAGTTCAGCGTCTTGCATTTTTTCTTTCGAGGGTATGGTGCCTGTGGTCGATCCCGCTGCCTTCGTACATCCAACCGCCACTTTGATCGGCGACGTCATCATTGGCGCGCGCTGCTTTGTCGGACCAGGCGCGGTACTACGCGGCGACCTCGGGCGCTTGATCATGCATCCGGGCAGCAATGTCCAGGACACTTGCGTGCTGCACTCGTTCCCGGGCTTCGACGTGGTAATTGAGGAAGACGGCCATGTCGGCCACGGCGCAATACTTCACGGCTGCCGGATCGGCCGCAACGCCATGATCGGCATCAACGCCACTGTGCTCGATCAGGCTGAGATCGGCTGTGAATCGATCGTCGCGGCCGGCGCTCTTGTGCCAGCCAGTTTCAAGGTGCCGGAACGCACATTAGTTGGCGGTATTCCGGCGAAGCTCCTCCGCGCGCTTGACGACGCCGACATCGCCCGCAAGTCGCGCGGCACCAGGATCTATCAAGACCTCGCCGCGCGCATGCTCCTCACACTCCAACGCGTTCCCCCACTGAGCGCTCCCGAACCCGGCCGGCGGCGGGTGTCGCAGCAGAATGACGACGATCTTGAACCGCAAGCGAATTGATTACGACCGCGCGCCATGACTGAAACTAAACTTCCTGCTTGGACTCCGGCCGAATGGGCCCGCGCCCATTGGCCGCAACGAATGCTGACGGACTACCTCGATGATGCCGTGAACCGCCATCCCGACAAGGCCGCGATCGTCGACTACAACAGCATGAGCAGGAAGGCGACGACCCTGACTTATCGTCAACTTCAGCGCATTGTCAGCCGTGTGGCTGTCGGCCTTTCTGCCATGGGCGCAAAAAAGGGTACCATCGTCGCATGCCAATTGCCGAACTGGTGGCAATTCGTTGCTCTCTATCTCGCTTGCACGCGGCTGGGCGCAATCATCAATCCACTGATGCCGATTTTCCGGCAACGCGAGTTGCGTTACATGCTTGGCTTTGCCGAAGTCGAAGTAATGGTGGTGCCGCAATTCTTCCGCGGCTGTGACTATCCCGCCATGATCGCCGAGATCCGCACCGATCTTCCACACCTCACCCATCTGCTAGTGATCGGCGGCGACGGCGAGGACTCCTTTGAACGGCGGCTGTTGGACCGGCGCTGGGAAGAAGAGGTCGATTTGGCAACCCTGTGCGCGCGGCACGCGCCCTCACCCGATGACGTCACTCAACTGCTCTACACCTCAGGGACAACCGGCGAACCCAAAGGCGTCTTACATACTTCGAACACTCTCCTCAGCATCCTGGTCAAATATGAGGAGCGATTGGGACTAGGCGGCGACGACGTAATTTTTATGGCTTCGCCGATGGGACACCAGGCTGGCTTCATGTATGGCCTCATGATGGGTCCGATGCTGGGTGCCAAATTGGTGCTGCAGGACATCTGGAACGCCAATCAAGCTGCACTGCTGATCCAGGATGAAGCCGTCACGTACACCATGGGATCGACACCGTTCCTTGCCGACCTCACTGATTCACCGGCGGTGGAGTGGGCCGATATGTCCTCGCTGCGCACCTTTGTATCGTCCGGGGCGCCGATTCCGAGCACCCTGGTCCAACGCGCCACGCAACGCCTGGGCGCGCGCATCATCTCTGCCTGGGGCATGAGCGAGAACGGGTCGGTGACAACGACCGTCCCGGGCGATCCGGACGACCGTATTTTCGACACCGATGGCGTTGCACTGCCGGGCATCGAGGTGCGGGTGGTCGATGGAGACGGCAAAGTGGTCAAAAAGGGTGTCGTAGGGCATCTGCAATGCCGCGGCATCAGCATGTTCATTGGATATTTCCGCCGCCCCGAGCTCAGTCGCCCTACCTCGGATGGATGGTTCGACACCGGCGATCTTGCACGCATGAACGCAGATGGCTACATCCGCATTACTGGACGTGCAAAAGACATAATCATTCGCGGCGGCGAGAATATCCCCGTCGTAGAAGTCGAAAACCTGCTCTATCGCCATCCGGCTATCCGACAAGTCGCGATCGTCGGCGTGCCTGACCCGCGGCTAGGTGAACGGTCCTGCGCTTATGTCGTTCTGCGCGAGGGTACGCATTTTGATTTTCCCGAGATGATCGCTTACCTCGAGAAGCAGCAATTGGCCCGCCAATATTTTCCCGAATACCTCCAAATTCTTTCGCAGATGCCGATGACGGTAAGCGGCAAGATTCAAAAATTCCAGCTACGGGAAGCGGCCAAGAGATTGAGCGGTAAACATTAGGGTCGGGGTGGTGCCGATGGCGCTCATCAGCGGCAACGGTGTCGAGGCGATTGTGGCCTCGCGGTGGAAAGGACGAACTCAACCCGCGAGAAGCATGCCCCGCGCCCGGTGACCGCGGGCGCTGCCGACTGAACCAATCGCGAAGTGGCGGCTCATCACCGCTGCTGCAACGTTACCGGTTGCGCCGATGCGCGGCCGGTGCGTTAGCTTTTTGGTAACCACAACAACAGCTGAAACCACGTCAAACCGATATCGTAATGTCCCACTGCCCTGACAAATTTTATTTTTTAGAATTCCACCTCACAGACGAAAATCAGCGTTTGAATAACGAAAGCTAAACGCGAACGGATGAATTTCACGCTTCGAGATACGCGAGAAGCTAATTAATTGTCATTAGTAAAATGCGTGGTGGCCCACCCCATGAAAGTGAAACACATTAATCATTGGTACTACGCTTTCGCGCAGCCTACGACCTATCTCGGCATCATAGCAATCACTGTACTTTTAGGCGGCGCCTTTTTTCTAGAAAAAGATGAATACAACCGCGCATACGAAGACGGAATACAGCGTGGTGCTAATCTCACTCGCGTCGTCGAGGAAAATGTCTCGCATGTTTTCGACGTCATCGATAGTCAGATTCGATTGCTCCGTCAATTATACCAACGCGATCCCAAAGCTTTCGATCTTGCGCGTTTCACCCTCAATGATGATCAGACTACAGAATTCGCAATCGTTGGACTTGACGGAAAAATAGTATCGTCCAGCCCTCGAATAATTCCTTCGGGTACCTACGTCGGGGATCAGGATTATTTTCAGACTCACCTTAGTTCGCACACAGATGATTTTTATGTTAGTGCCCCGGTGATTGACCGCATATCAAAGAACGCGACGATTCTACTAAGCCGGCGCCTAACCATATCGGATGGGTCATTCGGCGGAGTTATCCTCGCTTCGCTTGATGTTAGGCGTCTTCAGAAACTCTATGACGCAATCGATGTCGGTCCGAATGGAATAATATCTCTCGTTGGATTCGATGGGATTATTCGCGCGCGCAGTAATAGTGATTCTAAGGAGGACGATTATGGCGGCCACTTTGTCTCCAAATCAGAACTCTTTGAATTAGGCCGGCACTCGCCCAACGGACATTTTTGGAGCAAACAAAACCCCGCCGGCGAGCTAATTCGCAGACTCATATCGTATCGGGCCGCAGAAAATCTTCACTTGTTCACTGTCGTCGGACTCGCGGAGGCGGAAGTATTCAGACCCGCGAGAGAAGCCGCGCACGTTGGTTGGAGCAAGGCTCTCTTCTTCGCAGGCATTATCCTAGTCGCTATCGGCATCGCTGCCACGCGCGAGAGAAAGCTGATTGCGGCAAAATTAGCACTTTCTCATCAAGCACGCCATGATGTCTTAACCGGCCTGGCGAATCGACAGGCCTTCATAGAAGAAATCGAAGGCGCACTATCGAGACTTCACACAAACGGCGAAGTGTTTAGCGTCTTCATGCTCGATCTTGATAGATTCAAGTACGTAAACGATTCGCTTGGGCATCCTGCTGGCGACGCTTTACTCAAGGAGACCGCACAGCGTCTCAAATCTTCACTGCGCGACACAGACTTTCTAGCTCGGTTGGGAGGCGATGAATTTGCAATTATACGACGTTGTGAGTCTAAGAGCCAGAATAGAAACACAAATCAGCGCGAGCAACACGAACTTGCGATCGATCTTGCCGAAAGGATTGTTGGCTGCCTTAAGGTTCCATTCAAAATCGAAGGACATTTGCTAAACATCGACACTAGCATTGGGATCGCACTAACGCAGCATGACCATGCTGATTCTCATGAGTTGATGAAAAGGGCCGATTTAGCGCTCTATTGTGCCAAGGCTCGAGGACGAAACAGTTATATCTTTTTTGATAACAAAATGATGGTGCAAATTGAGGCACGCCGAAGCTTGGAAAGCGAGCTACGCAAAGCAATTTCAAATAATGAGTTTGAACTACATTATCAGCCGGTGGTTGACGTCAAGACACAAACAATTTGCAGCATCGAGGCGCTAGTTCGTTGGCGGCATCCAAAAAAGGGCCTGATCAATCCGCATGAGTTCATACCTGTTGCAGAAGCGACAGACTTAATTGTGCCTCTCGGCCAATGGATCCTACAGCGCGCTTGCATGGATGCTGTCAAATGGCCTGCGAATATTAAGGTCGTTGTTAATTTGTCGACGGTGCAATTTAGAAAAAGCAACTTGATGGAAGACGTGAATTACGCCCTCCTCAAGGCCGGATTATCCGCTCGACGGTTGGAGCTTGATGTTACGGAATCCGTCCTTTTTGATGACGACGGAAGAAATCTGGAAACAATGCATGAGCTCAGGAAGCTTGGCGTGACAATTGCCCTCGATGATTTTGGCACAGGCTATTCACCGCTTAATAATTTAACGATGTTTCCCTTCGACAAAATCAAGATCGATAGGTCCTTCACGGTGAATATGACGAAAAGTCCCGCATGCGCGGCGGTGATTGCAACGGCGGTAACTCTAGGACGCTGTCTCGATACGTTAACAACGGTAGAAGGGGTAGAGTCGAAACAAGAGTTTGAGTCTCTGCGCGTTTCAGGAATAAATTTTGTGCAAGGCTACCTTTTTGGGCCGCCACGCCCAGCATCTGAACTTCAGTTTGATTATTTCTGTTGTCACGAATCCATAGATGACGATGATCGCGTAACAGTTGCTAATTGAGGTGATGCTTGTTTCACCACAGATTACCTGCTCTTCGCGATCTAATCGCCCCCTTGACACGGTGGTCGAAGGAATCTGTCGCAATTTATCTCGCAGTCGCTTTTTTCCCTACGATTATAGCGGCTGGGGCTATAGTCGACTATTCCCGTGCAAATTATTACAAGTTTGCAATTCAGAAGGCTCTCAACGCGGCTTTGCTTTCTGCTGGAAAAGATGGCAGTGCAGGCTGGGCCGAAATTGCCCTCGATACATTTAACGCGAAACTTTCATCAAAATATGACCCACGTCCGAAGCCGACCTTTGTGCTTGATCCCTCGAATGGAAACTATATCGGAACGGTGACGGGTTCGTGGCCGACATCGCTTCTCGGTATCATTAACATTAGTTCAATCAGCGTTAGCGTGACAGCAGCTGCAGTGGTCGACCACGACAACACCTTCATCCTGAATCCCGATCACATACAACCGAAGTCAAATGTCTGGAGCGTAAGCAAGCTGTCCGGGAATGCCTACCTGACAACTTCGGGGGGCCAGCAGACCGCACTGAGCGAGGGAGCAATCCTAAGCGCCGGCAGCAATATTTACACTGGCCAAAACGGCCGGGTGCTTTTGACACGCGGCGAAGAGACAATATTGATAGCGCCAAACTCGGTCACTGGCATTCCTACAGATGTGACCGAGGGGATCTCGACAACTATCTATCACTGGACTGGTTCGATTCGGCTAGCGGTAGAAAAACGCAATGAAAGGCATTTTGAAGTCATAACTCCGCATCTCGCTGCCGTTGTGAGAGGCACGCAGTTCCGCGTCACCGTGAATAATGTTGATACCAGCGTCGAGGTACTCAAAGGACAGGTTGAAGTGACAGATCTCAAGTCCGGACAGTATGCGCTCGTTTTGCCGGGGCAAGCGGCGAAAGTCTTCCAAAAAAAGGGTCCACCCGGCCTGTCACTGAGTGGCTCAGACCCTTTGAATGTTATCCAGCAAGGCATGCCTCGCAAATCACCGGTTAACCAGATAGGCCTGTCCGATGACCATTTTTCAGCACAAAACGGGACGCCAGAGGTACGTCGTGCTCCTCTAGCACCGCCGAAGGCCGAAAACGAATTGACACCTCGTTCCTCTGGAACACCTCCCGCGAATTTCAGCAAGCCCAATAGTCAAGCTGACAGGGCCGTCTTTGGTGTCGTATTTGCTGGTGCGTTGGGCGCCGCCATCGGCGCCGCCGCTCAGTTGTTATGGCGCAGGAGAAAGGAAAAAAACCAACGCGTCAGGCGAGTACTTCGATAGGGGAATTGCGGTAGAACATTGCACTGGTGCCCCAGGATAGCGAGCGTCTACAGTTTGCTAGGTAGTAGTCCCTCGCGCAATTTCTGCCAGCCGCTTCAAATGATAGACGGAGCGCAAAATGCCGGCCGCTCCAGGCCACGCAAGATCACTGCACCTCATTGAGGCGGAGGCTTATCGTCGAATCATGGCGGGAGAGGCACCCGCAACCCTTGATGAGTTTGCTCAGCAGCTATTGCACTGGTTGAGACAATCATACCCAGAGGCCGCACTGACAACGCTGGCCACGGTCGAGAACCAGATCCGCGAAACTTGGCATCGCCGTCACGACATGATCCAGGGTGGAGGATTATGATTCGTTGTCCCTCGCCGTCCTTGGTGACGCAGATGCGATATGCCGGTGCAAATGGCGGCCAATTGCGCGTAGTGAGGAGAGTTCGGCTTCGTAATGCGGGTCCGTAATGTGTCATACAGGTCCGAATCTTCAGTAATAGCGGCCGGCATCTTGTCATCGCCAAGTAAGCTCGCTTTTAGACCGCGATGCTATTTTCTGCCGAGAGATCCTCCTGACCGATTATGCACGAGCTTATAAGGTACGGAACGCGCCACTGCGACAGCTCGCGACCGCCTCCCGCAATGCCAAAGCGGCCCCAACCCTACCCGTGGAATTGTGCTCGCCCCACGAGAGTTTCAGTCGCAAGATCATCCTCCGCCACGTTACCGAACAAGGAGTCACGTGCGCGCGAACGACTTTTGGAAGAAGTGCTACGAACCGAGCCTAGTCTGCATCTAATTCTTTAAGAGCTCTCTCGGCTGAGCTGGCGCTGGACGAGTTATGATGAGAGTGCCTAGGTTGACCCTCATTGATAAGTCAACGATCAAGAAGGCCTGGCTCGGTCAAGCAACATATCACAGGTGTTTGCCAATGACTAAATTCCGGCCCTAGAAGTTGGTATGCGGCCGCTTCTGCACCCTACTCTTGTCAACGGGCGATCCGGAGACCCGGCCCTCTACATTGAGACATTGTTTGAAAAGCGCGCGATCCTGTTCGACCTCGGTGACATTTCGAACTTGCCGCCGCGAAAGATCCAGCGGCTTGAGCACATCTTTGTCTCGCATACTCATATCGATCATTTCATCGGTTTCGATCGGCTGCTGCGGGTGGTGGTCGGGCGCGAGAAGACAATCAGGCTCTATGGGCCGCAGGGGTTCATCGAGCATATCCAGCACAAACTTCATGGCTATCGTTGGAATCTCGTCGACCGTTACGTCAGCGATCTCGTGTTTCTTGCGACCGAAATTGATTGCTCGCTCAAAATCCGGACTGCGTGCTTCCGTCTCAAGAAGGCGTTCTCCCAAGAGGCAACGGCCTTCAGTCCTGGCATCGAGGGCGTATTGTATAGCGGGCCGATTTTCCGGGTTTCGACGGCAGTTCTGAAGCACCGCACGCCATGTTTGGCATTTGCGATCGAGGAAGCCGCTCATGTGAATGTGTGGAAGAACCGACTGGCTGACTTGGGACTCGGCGTCGGACCCTGGCTGCGCGAACTCAAGCGAGCCGTGCTCGAAAACAAACCCGACAACCACATGATCCAAACGGGGCTTGGCCCGCCGGGTATGCGCGAACTGTCACTGCGTACGCTACGTAGCGCGCTAACTGTCACACCCGGTCAAAAGGTGGTATATGTGACTGACGCTGCCGACACGCCAGAAAATCGCGCGGCTATCATCAGACTCGCCCAGAACGCCGATCTATTGTTCATCGAAGCCGCGTTTGCGCAGGCGGATGCAGCATTGGCGGCAGAGCGCGCGCACTTGACGACGGCAACGGCGGGAAACCTCGCGCGTCTGGCCGGAGTGCGCCGGATTGAGCCGTTTCACTTTTCTGCCCGCTATACCGGGCAAGAGACGCGCCTGCTAGAGGAGGTCATGGCAGCCTTTGCTGGCATAAGTGCAATATCGGACTGATGCGACAATTCTCTAGCGGGCACGTCAGGGGTGCGTGTTTATCCAGGAAATAATTTCGGGCCACACCTGCCCATGTGCCTTCTGCCCGATCAGGATTCCGAGGTGTTGCAAAGATACGCCAATTTCGCCCCAATGTTCGATGATGCGCGCGTCCTTGTTCGGCATCGCATCAATAAATGGCTTAATGGATTCGAGCGGCGCAATGTCGTCGGTCCTATTTACTACCACAAGCGTTGGCACTGAGATGTTTTGAGGACCAAACAACTTGCCGTCGATCTTCAGTTCGTTGCGGCAAAGACGGTTCTCGCGGTAGAGCCACTGAATGAGCTGATGGACCAATTTACCGGGAAGCGGAATTTCATCAAGCGCCCAACGCTCGACTCGTGCATGAATTTCCAATGCATGATGGTCGCCAATGCTGAACGCGGCGTCTGCCAACCTTGACCACAGGAAGGTTTTGGGAGATGCCAGCGCACTGAGATGTGACAGGAGTGAGCCTGGCCACGGCTCTGCATCGGATAAGTCCGACGGCAGCAGGGACATCAATGCATCCCGGAAACGGCTCGTTCCCGGCTGGAAACATAACGGTGTACCAAGCAGGACAAGCCCTCGTATGGAGGCGGGCGCTCCGGCCGCGAATATTGCGGCGAGCGTACCGCCGAGCGAATGACCGATCAGAAACGCTTTTTCCTTGGTGCCTGTATCAGCGATTCTCGTGGCGCATTCGCAAATGGCGTTTGTGTATTCAGCGAAGCCGTTGTTGCCAGTCATTTGAGAAGCTGGCAGCCATTCCAAGAGGTGCACACGCAAGCCCCGTCGCAGGCAATGACGGATGGCGCTCACCGACGGAGAAAGATCCCAAATGTAGGGCCGCTTAATAGGCGCCGCGACAACCATCAGTCGCTTCGTGCCTTTTCCGCCGTACTCACGAAGCCGCCAGAACGGTCCAGAGGCGATGATCTGAAATGGACATTCGTTCGGGCTTAGTCCAAGCGCTCCCAATGCATTTCCTTGTAGCCGACGCATTGCGTCAGTCATCCCGAACTGAGCGCGGCGGACCGCATCCAATGCGGCATCAATGCGAGCGGCTTGACCTTGCATAGGCAAAAGCTCTGGGGCGGGTTTCTTCCTCACGCCTCCCCTATCATTGGAATTACATAAGAATGTTACGAGAGTTGATGTTTATAGCACCATCGAGAAAGGGTCTCAACCATGCCAATCATCCGCGCTGACGTTGGCAAGTCCAATTCTGCCGAGCGGCGCTACGCGGCGGACGCCCTACTATCATTCCCAGCACCGAAGGCACCAGCCTCGGCGGCAAGGCATTTTTGAGCCACGCGCTTACTTGCTTAAAGGCTTCTTGAAATCGACGATCCAGGTCGATCAACACGAATTTGAGCTGACTACCACGCGTAAGTAGATTCCCTAAGGAGCGCCCTAATGACCGGTCGATTGCCGGCTCAAGTTCTCCAAAAGCCCCCGCATTGCGTCGAGTTCTGTGCCGAAACCCGCCCAGTCGCCGGATTTCAATCGTTCGATTGCTTGATTGTAATGATCAAGCGCATCGTGCGCCTGGGCTGCTGGAGTCGCCGCGAGCGGCGTGCCCAATGAGGCACCTCTTGGTGCGACATCGGTTTCGAACAACGCCGACAATGCCTGGGCGAGCGTCTCCTTCATGACCACACGATCGCCATAGGCTGCTATCACGCGCTTGAGTTCCGGCAATTGTCCCTGCTCCGCCCGCAAATAGAGGGGCGATACATAGAGAATCGAGTCCTCGATTGGGATAACAAGCAAGTTGCCGCGGATCACCCGCGAACCCATTTGGTTCCACAACGTGAGTTGCTGGGAGATTTCCGTATTCTGATTGATCAACGCCTCAATCTGGAACGGACCGTAGACGAGCTTATCCTTTGGAAATTCATAGACAATCAATTTGCCGTAGTCGGGCGGATCGCAGCGTGCAGCGAGCCATGCGATCATGTTGTCGCGGCGGCTCGGTACCATAGGAAGCATGAGGAAGAACTCGGCGTGCGGTTCTGCCGGCAACCGCATGATGATGTAGTAAGGGTTCATAGAGGTTATGCCGCCGCCGCCGGGTTCACGCGGGAATTGCCAGAGATCCTCGCGGTTATAAAAAACTTCAGCTGCCTCCATGTGATAAGCTTGATAGACTTGCGCCTGAATCCGAAAAAGGTCCTCGGGATAGCGAATGTGCGTCTGCAAGTCCGGGGGCATGGTGGCGAATGGCTTAAATAGATCTGGAAAGATTCGCTGGTATGTCCGCGCGATCGGGTCCGCGGCGTCTATCAGATAAAAGTCAACGGACCCGTTATAGGCATCGATGACGACCTTCACCGAATTGCGAATGTAGTTGAGATCGAGCCGTTGCACCGGCTGCGCATAGGGAAAGTAGTTGCTTGTCGTATAAGCGTCCTGCATCCAATACAGTTTTCCGGTACTGATCACCAGATATGGGTCGCGGTCGAGGCGGAGGAATGGCGCAATCGTGCGCACCCGTTCCCGGATGTCACGACGGATCATGATGCGGCTCTCGCCGGTGATATAGCTTGATAGCAGTAGGTTTATGTCACCGAAGTACCAGGCAAAGAGATTTTTCCGCAGGACCCCGCCGATGGGAATGCCGCCGGTGCCGTCATAGGTCGCGTAAATATTTTCCTTGCCCTTCGGGTAGTCGAACTCTGGCGTACTTCCTTTGACAAGGACATAGGTGTCGGTTTCTTCCCCATAATAGATACGCGGCTCGCGGATCTCGGGACCACCAGTCGAAATGGGCGGGATATCTCGAAGATAAAAAACCGGCAGTCCATCCGCAGTGCTGCGGGTGACCGGGCTCATCACTATGCCGTTGCCGTGAGTGAAAAGCACGTGGCTGTTAACCCACGTTTGCGCGTTCGGCGGCAGCAGTGAGGATTTAAGCTCGCGAGCCGAAAGCATCACGCTTTGGTATGCCCCATCAAGCCAATAGCGGTCGACGTCCACGTCATGAAACTTGTAATAGGTGCGGATCTCTTGCAACTGCACGTAGGCATCCGTTAGCGGATGCCAGTCCCACAGCCGTATGTTGTCTATGGTTGCCTTGTTAGTCTCGAGTGTCTTGAAGGTAAGGTCTTTTTCGGCAGGGAAGGGTTTCGCCGTGATCTGATGAAGATTGTAGGCTAGTTGGGTCAGCTCGATGTTACGTTGGATATAGGGTTTCTCTAGCTGCAGTTCGTTTGGTTTGACGAACACGCGATTGAAAAATGCTGGAAACACGCCGAAAAACACAAACGATCCGCCGAAAACAAGTACCACCGCTGCCACGGGAATTCGAAAGGTGCGCACCTTGACGTTCGCCCACGCGGCTATTGCAGCAATGATTGAAAGGCCGATCAGCAACCAGAGGACAGGCAATCCCACATGGATGTCTGTGTAGCTTGCGCCGACAACCACACCATTGTCGCCATAGAGCAGCTGATAACGCTCGAGCCCGTAAGACCAGGCCTTCACCGCGAAAAAGAATCCGAGTAGCACCGAGCCATGAGCGATCGGTCTTGGCGACATTGATCGGCGTTGAGCGGTGTATTCGATGTCGCCGTGTACCCAATAGATCGCCGCTACGAAGAGCACGCTTAGGAAAAGCGTGAAAACTAGCCAATTTTTGATTGCGACTAAGGCGGGCAAAGTAAAGAGATAGAAGCTGATGTCCTTGTCGTAGACGGGGTCGTTCGCACCAAAAGGCACCTGATAGAGAAATTGTAGGAAGACACGCCAATTGTCGACCTCTCCCCAGGCGACAAGCATGGCGAGAAAACAGGCACCGACCGGAACTACCACTCGCCACGGCAGCCGATGACGTGTGAATTCCAACGCATCGGGCAAGGTTGTAGTGCTCGCGGATTTCCATTCGAAATCGGCGGGACCATGGTCTCTTCGGGATTGGGCAAAGCGGAGTGCGAGCAATCCATTCGCCCAAAGAATAATGCTGGTCGCGATGAAGACCGCTATGAAGATTTCAACTTCGGCAACGATGGTTGTCCAGAAAACGTCCAGATAGCCGATCTCGGAAAACCACAGCCAATCTACCAAGAAGCTAACTACGAGCTCCAACAGAATGAGGCAGATCAAAAAGATAATGCCGATGATGATGAGTGCCCGTAGGGCGCCTTGCCACGGCGCTCGCCTTCGGGATCCGGTGATCCGCATCGTCATAATTTGATGATATCAGAAACGCGCTACAGCCACTGCTATATTCTGCTTGCTGATAGCCAAGCATTTGCACACGGCTTCGAGTGTCCGTTATTAATGCTGGACGGCTCCTCCAAGCGCATTAACTAATGTCCCACTTTTGATTCAAAGCGGACGTTAAGGGCGCGGCACGCATTTTGCGTTTGTCATCTACTTCTTGCCGGTGGGTTCGGCCTTCGCCTTCATTTGCTCGAGCTCGCTGTTCAGCTTGTCGATTGTAGATTTGAGCGCGGCGATCTCGGCTCGGGCAGCGGCAAGATCGCGACCGGAGGCGGCGATCTTATCCTGTATCTCACGCGCAAGTTTGAGGAGCGCCTGCTGAAGAAGTTCGACATTTGCCTGCAGGCATCCGGTACGACGTTCCATCTGCTTTTCGGCGGTGCAGGCTTCGAGCCCGCGAATGTCTTGTGCGGCTGCAGGCGACAGCAGTGCCGCAAGCACAGCCCCGGCACCGCGCAAAAACGCGGCTGTGGGACGGCGCCGCCAATGCTGCCGCTGCTCCTGTGTCACGCCTGAGATCCGATACAATTAAGAGATGGATTCTTTCGAATGTCCGCTTTGGAGTATAGCGGATATGGTCGCTGTATCGCGGAATGCCCGTTTTTCAACCAAGCCTGTCCTTTAACTCTGGCGCGGCGACCGTCCCAAAGCAGACTTGTCGCAGCACGCAATCATTATCCGAATTTTGATCTCTGGCTGACTCGGGAGGTGCACAGTTTGCTGGAATCATTCTACAGCGATATTTGCAGCAGTTCCAGATTTTGCCTTCCTCAGTAACTCGATCAATGCCGAAGGAATAAATGGCTTCGCAATTCGTGGCAGCGTCCGAAAACATTCCGGCAAATCGGATGAGTTGTAGCCGGTGACAAAAATGCATGGAATGCCACGTGCCAGCAAATCGTCCGCGAGTGGATAAACCATTTCTCCATTGAGATTGGTGTCCAAAAGAGCGAGATCAATTCCTTCTAAAGCTATTGCTGCGCTGGCCTTGCCGAGCTCGCTGAAGGGACCGACGACCTTGCACCCAGCAGCTTTCAAGAGGTCTTGAATTTCAAGTGCCAACAGCGCCTCGTCCTCGACTACTAAAACTCGCGTCGCCGCGAGAGCCGACACAGATGTTTGGTCTTTTTTCGCGAAGCCGGGCGAAAAGCCATCAGCAGTATGTGCGGCGGGCACCAGTTCGGCATATCCACTGCGTTTGCTGGAGAACGCGTTGAGGGGAAAAGTAATCAAACAATGCAACCCCTCTTTTCTGAAATCCAATTTAACTGTCCCGTTCAGATCAGACCCCAATGCTCGTTCTAGCAACAGTCGGCCGAATCCGCTGAGATGGGGCGGGGTTACGGTCGGACCACCGTCTTCGATCCAAGTAATGCGTACCTCACTCGTTGGGATGGTGACTTCCCAAGCAACTTGAACCGAACCATTCTTCGTCGATAGGGCGCCATATTTTGCGGCATTTGTGGCTAGCTCATGGATGGCGAGCCCGAGACTTACAGCTTGCTTCGGATTCAGGGTCACGTCGGGACCGACCATTCGGACATTGTCAAGACTTCGATAGGGCGCTGTTTCATCACGAATGATGGTTTCGAGAGACATGCCCGACCAGTTGGCTTCAGCCAAGCGAGTATGGGTTTGGGCGAGCGCCTCAATACGGTCCGTGAACGAGCGTTGTGATTCTTCAAATGCACGTTCCTTTGAGAACGACTGGTGAGCAATCGAAACAACGGTGGCAAGCGTGTTTTTCACACGATGGTTTATTTCGGCCACCAGCAGATCGCGCTGCGCTTCGGCCCGTTTGCGCTCCGTGAGATCCACTATTGAGGCGATCCAACCTATGACCTTGCCATCCTCATCCGTGTCCGGCGTGTAGACTCCGTGCAAAAAACGCTTTCCAACAGCCCTATAGTCGACCTCGGCTTCATACTCCGCTCGTTCGCCTTTCAAGACCTTTTGGATGTGCGGGAGCACAGTCTGAAATCCCTCAGGTCCGACAATTTCGGCCACAGACTTGCCAATTAGATCCTCTGGACGGCGACCGAGCATTTCCGCATAGGCAGGACTGACAAATCGATAACGTAAATCAGGAGTACAGCGGATGAGCATAAACGGAGTCCGAGTTATAATATTTTCCAACTCGGCTTCTCTGGCTTGCAGACGGTGAACCAGTTTCTCGAAACGATAAGTGTGACCGGTACCGAGCAGAAGAAGTGCCCCAAGTAACCCCGCGCAAAAAATCCCCCCGGCAAGAACCGTCCAACTCTGCCAGCCACGATGTTGGGCTATGTAAGAGGCGGTCGGCGCGGTTTGTAGGACAAAATGTCGACCTCCGAAATCGAGTGTGTGCTCGTACGGTGGCGATACCAACGTGGAAGGCAAGGAGGTGTACAAGGTAGAGCCTGCCTCTGTATCAATGAGTTTGGCTCCGAGAGTGTGTGATGTGGAATTGGTCAGTGATTTCGCGAAACTTGCCATTCTGAGAATAACTAAAACAACGCCTGGCCCGTTTGATCCTGCCGGTACTGACCGAATTAACAATGTGCTGGCCTCTTCCGCGCGCTCTTGGACAAGACGAATAGGTGCGCTGGCAGCCGTGTTGCCGGTCTCGACGGCGGCTTCAAGTGCACGCGCTCGGACTGCATCTGACAACAGATCATAACCTATCGCGGCTTCGTTTGCTGCAGACGGTTCTACATATGTCACTGGGTAATACAGCTGTCGCACACTCGACTGCTGCATATGTCCGCTTTGGCTCTGCTCGCGAATTGCAAAACCTGGCATCTCTGCTCTTTCGGTAGCCTCAAATGCTTGTCGGTCCGAGTTAAGAACGCGTGGCGCCCATTCGACCGCCTGAATGACGGGGAAATGTTTGAGAAGTTGCTGCACAAGATTACGAAAATCCTGTCGCGTTATCGGATCGTGACGGTTCGCGAAAACGCTCGACAGCTGGTCTAAAAAAAGAGCTTCTTGTTCGAGATTCGCCTTGGTCGTGTCAGCCAATTGTTGCGACCGTAACTGAAATTCCAGAAGTGACTGCTCATGTTCCCATTTGCTGACTCGTATAAAGATTGAAACGAAAAGTACAAAACACAGAAACATAGGGAAAGCGACATAGCGCAACCTTAAACGCCACAACCCTCTTGGCTCTCCAAACAGCACAAGGATTATCGGTAGCGACACTATTACACCGAGCGTGTCGCCAACCCACCAGGTTATCCAATTGCTCGGTAAGTCGGATGATCGCACAACTCCGAGCAGCCAAATACCGCTTATCGAAACCGTCGCGCTGATCAGACAAAAAGCCGGAGGAAGCAGCAGGAAGAACGACAAATCCCGCGGATTATCTAACGCTGTGGGATATCCTATAGTCCAGCGAAGCAGCGTGCCACCGACAGCAGCCTGCGTACTTGAGGCCGCCGCAATAACAAGGGCGGCTCCGGCGTGCAACCAATCCAAATTATGTGGAGGTGAACTGCCAAAGAAAATATTGAGCAAAAAAGAGGCTAGAAAGATCGTGGGTAGACTGCTTGCACCAAACACAAAAACCGCCGCTACTGCGATGCCCGCAGGCAAGAAAATAGCCGTCGCGTAACCGGGGGGCACCGCAAGGTAAAGGCCTATCCAGCCCGTAAGCACATAAGCAATAAGCAACGCTGCGTGACCAAGCAGCTGCCTATGTCTTTGCGATTTCACGAATGCCGAAAACATCGTTTGGCGAAGCGCCTTCCAGATTGTCATGGTAGCTGGAACGCCGTCGTGTTAGCGAGCAGGTTATCGCTGATTTACAGCGTCGCCTGCTGGCTAAGCTGAATATTACAAAGCGCTCGACCGAATCATGAAAAACGCGCAAAGCGCCTTTTGGTTCCGTAGCGGTAGAGGATAATTGCGGCCGGCTGCATTTGTCTCGGTGTCTCAGAGTAGGGGGAGCGTCACGCGACCTTTGTTCTTGGGGTGAGACACGCGCGGTAGGCGCCTGGAGTTAATCCCATTTTTCGCCGAAAGCGGCGATTGAACGTCGAGAGATCGTTGAAGCCGGCATCGAAGGCGATCGCCGCAATGCTATCGTGTGTGCGGCGCAGCCGGACCGCTGCACGGTGCAGCCGTGTGTGCAATATATATTGGTGCGGAGTCATACCGACGATGCCACGGAAGGTGCGCAAGAAGTGGTACGGGCTCATCGCCGCCGTAGCGGCGAGATCGTGTAGCGACAGCGGCTCCTGCCCTTGTGCCTCGATCTGGCGCAGTGTCGCGCTAACGCGCCGCTGGTCGCCTCGGGTCGGCGTCGGTATCTTCCATTCGGTGCCGGCCTGCACGGTGAATACTGCCCCCGCAAGCTGCAGCGCCAGTTCCTCAAAACCGTGTTCACCTTCATCATCTCGCGCAGCTTCGGCCGCGGTTAGGATCGGTAACAACGCCGGAAGAGGCGGTAGATGCGGAATCACGAACGAGGATCGTCGTACCCCCGATAACCGGGCTACGACAGTATCCAGGAATTCAGGCATGAAGTGGAAGGAGAGGCAGCGGTCTCCGGTGGCATGCTCATGGTTGCACTCGAAGCAATGGTGATGATTGCCAAGCAACAGCGCCCCCGGGGAAAGCAGAGCTGAACCGCGTTCTGAGCGGTACTGAAATGTTCCGCTCGTCACCAGCGCTATGCAGGCTGTTTCGTGTCGCTCCTCGAATGGCCGATCATTCGGGCCGAAGGTGCACACCACATCTTCGACCCGCCAGCCGGAGCCTGCTGCCAGGAGACGGGAACTAAGCGTCATGAGCTACAGTTTAGCAATTTTTCCCAAGTTCGGGAGAGGTGCGATGACTTAGGTTAAGGCAATCCCGCGGCTACATGGAGGTTCCAGCGTGACCGGAAACTCGTTCATCGATGCGCTTCATTCCGCCAGCCCGGCCGCTGATCGAGCGGACAAGATGAAACTTTACAGTTGGCTCATCGGCCATTGGACTATGGACGCAATTGTGTACAGCGATGATGGCACCAAACACGAAGGTCCCGGTGAGATTTATTTTGGTTGGGTGCTCGAAGGCCGGGCCATTCAGGACGTGTGGATTCTGCCTGGCATCTTCTACGGCACCACGCTGCGCGTCTACGATCCCGGCCTCGACGCCTGGCACATTCTTTGGTGCGATCCACTACGGCAGTTTTACACGCGCCAAGTTGGACGTGCACATGGCGACGACATCGTCCAGCAGGGAACCAACGATGCGGGAGAAGCGGTACGGTGGAGCTTTACCGATGTCACCGCCGAATCGTTCCGCTGGATCGGCGAACGCTCGCGCGATAACGGCAAAACATGGCAGCTTCAAGCCGAGTTCCTGGCTCGGCGCATGCAGTAACTCCAAACCGCATTATTGAAGGACGAGTCTGATGATCGATCATGTCTCGATAGGCGTTCGTAGCATTGGAACTGCGAAGCGGTTCTATGACACTGCACTGAAACCGCTCGGCTACGTGTGCCTCAGCGAAGGAGAGGGATCGCTCGGCTACGGACACGGTACAATCGCACTCTGGATCAGCTCAGCAAAGCGTCCGGTAGCGCCCGATATGGAGTCAGGATTGCATTTTTGCTTCTCCGCTCCGACGCGCAAGAGCGTGGATGCGTTCTATGCGGCCGCGATCAGCGCGGGAGGTCGCGACAACGGAGCACCGGGTCTGCGGGCCGAGTACGGTGCCAGCTACTATGCCGCTTTCGTCATAGACCCCGACGGTTACCGCATCGAAGCCCATTACGATGCGGCGGCTTGAACCTATTGGACGAGCGAGGCACCATGATCGACGACGAGCGGGTGATTCAGGATTTGGTCGTAAGTCTTCTCGCAAATTTTGTAAGCATTTTTTGGACGCATTTTCAGAAGATCGTAAGCTTCCTTTCCGTCTGCCAACAAACCTTTCAAGCCCTTGATAATCGCCGGCAGCGAGACCGCGCGCGTAATGGGTACTTCGCTGACGCCGGCAATCGCCAGAAAAAAATATGAACAAAAATTTTAGACCGTCGCTGGTGCGCGCGGTTTAATTAGGAGCTAGTGGAATATCACCTTGGTCAGAATGCATGTCGCGCGGGTCATCGTGATCGATTAAGTAGGCGCGTGGTAATCCACATTCTTCGCATTCAAAAACGTGCCAAGCTTTGCGTGGATGCAGATCGGGTTCGATAAGCCTAATATTTGCAGCTGCACCACATTGTGGGCAGCGTGAAACGGTCGCAGTCGGTGAAGGAGCTGGCGAGGTCAACAGACGCATGTGATCCTCAAATCCAATCGGCCTTGTCATTCAACCGAGGAAATCAGCGTGAAACGAAAATTGGATGACAATTGGAAGTCAATTTGAGTTATCCACAGGCTAGAAGAATCTCCTCCTAGCGGTTGCGAACAGCAAATTCCGGTTACGCAATAGGTCACAAAATTGGAAATAAAATTTCCGTTGTTGCGCTGCACTGAGGGTGACTTGACGGAACCGGTTGCGCACCGGATCGTTAGCTTTGTCCACATTGATTTCTTGGAGGCTTGATGGACTGGTACACATTCGCCGCTGATATGGCACGCGCGATTGCGCTTGTTACCGCGATCAACGTACCGCTCGCTGCGTTCCTGATATTTTTGGCTCGTCGAAGAAAGGTCGAGCAACCCATTCTGCCAACGAAAAACCCCGGGACATTGCCCGGGGCTTAGTTTCTATCTGTCTGAAAACGACTGCGCAGTTTAAGACGCAGCCTCTGACGGAGAGCAGCAATCAACTTGGCGTTACAAGAATACGCTGGTGATTGGGCCAAGCGCGACACTGGCGCGAGTTAGTCGGAGGTGTGCTTTGCAGGCGCCGGTGCCACATAACGTGACACGATTTCTAATCGGATACGTGTAAATATTTCATATCGGTGAGCATGGCGGTGTCCCTAGAATGTGCGGACTAGCGTTATGAGGCCGTGCCATGACGGGTTGGCGCGAACTGTTGATTTGGATCGTGGGCGTTATTTTACCGATTGCTGTTTTACTTTCAGCGTTCTGGTTTCACTGACGGTATTGTATCGACCACAATGGACGCAAATCGCAACGGGAGGCATCTATGTTTAGACTGGTTACCCGTGGGCGGTTCACCCAGGAATATGCGTTACGGAGGCTGACGAAGCCGAATCCATCATCGCCGCGCTAATGGCGCCGGCGGCGGCGGGCATGATTTCCGACGTGACTACTTCACGGGCTTGGACCGGTAGAGAATTCAAAGAGGTTGCTGATAAGGCTTCCAAAGCAGCACGCGCGTATCGAGCCCCTGGCAAGAGGTGATTGGGAGATCAGTAGGGTGGCATAACCCCGCGGGTTCATCTCCCGCGTATAAAACAAACCGGAGGCGGCCCCAACCCACAGCGGTTTGCGCTCGGCTAGGACCGCCCCAAGCAGAGCATCCGTCGCCCCGCTCAGTAAGAATATTGAAACAATTGCTGGAGCTTCGCATTGATGAATCTCAAGCGCCGCCATTGTCCTTTGCGGAACCGCCCCTGTGGACAGTCACGGAACCAATTGGCTGGTACGGCGCTTCCATCCCAATCCCCCCATTGGCGGCTTAGTGTGCGTACCGAGGGTCGCCCCAAAAGCGCTGGGCGGCCCTCTCATTTTGCCGAACCTTTAGGAACGCGAAAAGAAGTTCCCATCCGGGGCTTTTTGTCGCACCCGCCTAATTTGATTTGACGATTTCTTTAGGACGGAGCGATTTCATAACTGACAAATAACAACACCGCATCGGGAGGCGCCCCATGTCCAGCTTCATTCCGCGCGAACATCTTAGGCGTTATCGCAAGTTACTGATAAGGACGCCAGACGAAACACTGCGCAGTCAGCTCCTCAAGCTTATTGCTGATGAGGAACGGCAGCAAATTCTACAGGAACGCGATTGGTCATCGCCAACAGAAATCCTTATTGATTAGTGATTACCGAGCAATGCCTCGGCGGTCGTCTGCGAAGCTCGATAATTTTTTTGCAAACGGCGTATGCGGACTCCGACGCCGGCATGAACATTGGGACTCTCAATCGATGCGCTCGGTGACGATCGATCTTCCGCTGAGGTATCCGGCGATTCCCACGGATGATTCGAGTTCGTAATAGCTAGATCAACCCAAGAGGTGATTTTGAAAAATAGACCTCAACCCCGAGAGCGCGCAGTTCGGCCGGCAGATTGACATCCACCTTCCTATCAAAGCCCGTGCGGAATTCTCCGCGCGTCGAACTCTCGGCGATGATAACTTCCTGATCCTCGATTTCGATCCTACGCACGTGACCGGCCCGGACCTCGGCCATAAATTCGGCTCGCGTCAGCTCAGGCAATGGTTCCGGCAACCGATAGAACACGGTCACCCCGACAATCAGGGCCACAACAAGGGCGAACACGTGCCTAGCGGCAATGTGTCTCATCGGATCAATTCTAACCGATCTTTGCGGCGTCAATGCCCCCTGAGGCGGCCTGAAGTCTGGCTTATAAGGGTGAAACAGACTTAACGCTCCCATGCAACTGTGTAAAAACCTAGAAATTCCTCACGCCAATTTCGACCGATTACGTTGACTTCCGCAATTAGGAACTTAACCGGACGTATTGCGGACATCGCTAAAACATTGAGTTTGACCCATCTGCGACATTTCCAACGTTACGCCCTGCGCACTATCATGCAATGATGACCAGGTATATCGCACTACTCCGCGCCGTGAACGTCGGAGGAACCGGTAAGCTGCCGATGGCCACACTGAAATCGATGTGCGTTGATGCAGGATTCAGTCATGTCGAAACGTACATCGCAAGTGGAAATGTCATGTTTGAAAGTAACGATAGCTCTGCAGAAATAAAGACTGCCCTAGAAACTCGCTTGTTTCGCCATGCAAATAAAGTGGTCGAAGTCATAGTTCGAACGACGAAGGAAATGGCGGCAGTCCTCAGCGCGAATCCTTTCCGCGATACCGAACCAAAACATACCTATGTAATATTTCTTGATGATCGTCCTCCGCGCGACGCGTTGCGCCACGCGGTTGGGCGCGTCGATGAACAGATACACCTTGGAGAAAGAGAGATTTTCGTGGCCTATCCCAACGGCATGGGTAGATCGAAGCTAAAAATTCCGGCTGCTAAGACCGGAACAGCCCGCAATTTGAACACCGTTTCTAAATTAGTTGAAATGGCATCTAGAAAAAGCCGACCACAATAGAACCGGCTCCGGCCAAACGTGGGTCGTACAAAAAGCGTCGCAGCATGCTTCATCACCGCCTGTGGCACAATTCCCCGTCGCAGCTCTAGTGCCCAGCTACTTGAAGCAACCGGTCTTGTGTCAGAACGCAAACCCACAGAATCGGACCCGGAATAATAATCCTCTGGCGTGCTAAACTAATCTGAACTAGGTCGTTGGTTACCGTGACGCGCGGCCGCGAGATCGCGCCCGCGGTCCAACATGTTCGAGGGCAGCCCATAAAGCGCGCCATATTTTTCATGAAGATAATCAAGATACGGCCCCATATTCATCGCCGCGCCGGTTGCCCGCTTGATGAGATCGTTCGGCACGAACTTGCTGCCGTGTCGGTAAAGATTGTCGCTCAGCCAGGTGTGCAGCGCGCCGAATTCGCCGCTGGCGATTTTACGCGGGATGTCGGGATGTGCCTTGAGCGCAGCGGCATAGAACTGCGCGGATAGAATATTGCCGATCGCGTAGCTCTGGAACTGCCCGCCGATGTACCCGGAATACCAATGCACGTCCTGCAGGCAGCCGTCGCGATCATCGGATGGCGCGATGCCAAGGTCGGCTTGCATTGCCGCGCGCCAAGCCTCCGGCAAGTCCTTCACGCGGAGCGTGCCCTCGAGCAACTTAAGCTCGAGATCGAAGCGCAGCATGATGTGCAGATTGTAGGTCAGCTCGTCGGCGTCGGTGCGAATGAGCGACCGCGCCACCTTATTGATGGCGCGATGGAACGCGGCAAGTGGAACGCCTGACAGCTGCTCTGCAAAAATTCGTTGGAGCAGCGGGTAAAAATGCTCCCAGAAACCGCGGCTGCGCGCCACCACGTTCTCCCAAAGCCGCGATTGGCTTTCATGGACGCCGACCGAGGCACCTTGTCCGAGCGGCGTGCCATCGAGACTGGCGCTGATACCTTGCTCGTACATGGCGTGGCCGGCCTCGTGCAGCGTCGAGAAAAAGGCGTCGCCAAGGTCGTTCTCGTTGACGTGGGTAGTGATGCGGACGTCGCCAGCGGAAAACCGGGTGCTGAAAGGATGATGCGTGAGGTCGACCCGGCCCCGCTTGAGATCGTAACCCAGGCACTCCACAACACGCAGAGCAAAATCGAACTGGGCCGCTTTGGCAAACGTTTGCCGCAAACTGGAGTCGTCGGGGGCAGGCTGTTCGCAGATTGCGCGCACCATCGGGACGAGCTGCTGTCTGAGCTCGCCGAACAGCTCCAGGATCGACGCCGTGGTCATACCCTCGTCTGCGATGTCGATGTGCGGATCGGCGATGTGCTTGTAGGGCGTAAAGTAGGAGGAATATTCCCGGCTCAGGTCCAGTGTCCGTTCGAGATAAGGGACCATAGTCGCGAAGTCGTTCGCCAGCCGCGCTCTCGTCCATGCATCATACGAGGCGGAGGCGTGCGCAGTCGCGCGCGCGACATGGTCCGGCGGTACCTTGATCTTCTTTTGATATTCGCGGCGTGCGACACGGATCAGGCTCGCGTCGTCGGAATCGTACGGTAGACTGTCGCCATGGGGAGTGAGCGCGTCGATTAGCGTGCCTAGCGCCGGTTCGACCGCCCGCTCGTGCGCCAGACGGCGGAGCATCGCGCGCTGACGGCCTCGGGCGCCGGCGCCGCCTTCCGGCATATAGGTCGCTTGGTCCCAGTTCAGAACGTCGCCCACCGCATTCAGATCGCTGATCTCGCGTAGACGCTGCTTGAGCTTCACCAGCATTTGCTCGACAACGCGGCGGTTGCGCGCAGGCTTGCCCGCGGTCCTCCGCGAGCGAGCTGCGGGCTTCGGTTTGCGAACCTGTTGCACGGGCCGACAGAGCTACCGTGCCGCCACCACCATGATCTCGACCTTGTAGTCAGGCGACGCGAGTTTGGCCTCAACGGTCGCCCGCGCCGGCGTATTGCCGGGCGAGACCCAGGCATCCCAAACCATGTTCATCTCAGCAAAATTCGCCATGTCAGTGATCCATATATTGGCCGAGAGTAGCTTAGTCTTGTTGGTTCCGACCATGGCTAGGAAGCCATCGATCTGCGACAGGATGCTGCTGGTCTGCTCGGCTATGCTTTTGTCTTTCGGGCTATCGGCAACGATGCCTGCAAGATAGACGGTGTCGCCGTGGATCACCGCCTTGCTCATACGCGGTCCGGTCTCGTGACGTTCGATCTTCATCGCTGATCCTTTCCAGCGGTCACTTCTCATCGATATTCAATCTGATCTGAGCATGCTCGCCAAGACTTTGTGTATCCTTGGTGATTAGTCGAATGAGGATGCTTCGGCTCCATCAGAGCGGATTCCTCGCGTTGACAGCGTGTCGCCGTCGCCGCGCTTGCTCTGCGCGGGGGCATCCCTGGACAGGTGATCAAGCCATCACGCTAGCGAATGTCCGCTTTGAGGGGCTCAGTCTGCTTTTGACCCACATGGCTGGACAGGTTTGCAGCTACTCCAGCCCTATCGAGGCCCTGGCTTGACCCGGTACAATCCCAATATTGCCTGTCGGGAGGGCGTCCTATGCGGCGGCGTGATTTCATTCGACTCCCATGCATGATATCTGCTCGTAGCCCTCACATTCCGACTAAAGCACAATGTCTGCATTTCGGGAGTAACCAGACATAACGAAAAGCTTGGAGACTCGGATGACAACAACGACCCCTGATCTGGTGCCGTTGGATGCCCTGCTAAAAGAAAAGTTTCAAAGTTTATTTGGGGCAGGAAAACAAAACATCGTTGCCTTAGCTAAAGAGGCATACAACATTCATAGCCAACGTTATCATCGGAGCGAGAGAAAATACGACAAAGAGTTTGAAACTTGGTGGAAAATACACGATATGGACCGGATTTTCGGCAACCGGACCAACTGGACAAAATGGTATCGCGCTGGCGAAACAATAGAAAAGGTCCGGGCAGCATATCATGAACACCTTGATAAGCTGCCGATGAACCTCGATGCACTCTACGAAATCGCAATGTTGCAACCTGACGAATTGCGATTGGCTTTAGAAAATAACTACAGCCGCACTTCCATCATTCAATCTCAAGCCGCGTGGAAACGTCCACGAAAGCCACGCTCCGTGATCAATCCCGAAGCTACTGCTAGTTCCATACGCAGTTGGCGAAAAAATTGGCGAGAGCCACGTCGCCCAAGTTCCGAAAAATGCACCATTCCATTTATCACGGTATGCCTGCACAGTTCGCTTTTTGATTTTGATAAATCCGGTCGTCCTTCTGGCGTGATCGCCCCGGGGCAAGCGGTAGAGATAAATCATAAGATTGTTGATCTATTGAAACCGCTCGATCCTTTCATTCGTGTTGACAGTAAGTTGGAGCACCTCTTGCGAAGCTACGATAGACGGAGAATCGCAGCCGAGAGAAAGGGGCGAAAATCCAAAAAGAAAAAGTACTTGTAAATTGAGCGGAGTCTCTCTCCAGTGCCGAATTAGGTACAGAAAACCAAAAATCAACGTGCTGGATCTTGAAGACAAATCACAAATGCAGGCGCAGGCTGGCTCGGTCAACTCGGCAGCGCGGATTTGTTTAGATTCGCCCAGCGAAACGACAATTTGCTTTCGATGTCTTTAGACCTGAACAAAATTTTAAAAGTGAACTTGATTTTCATGGCTCGTCTTCGACACATCATATAATTTTAACCATCGAAGGCTGGCAGACTCCTTTTTGTGGCCGCGCTCGTGACAACCATCCCGCATTCTATAAAATGCGCGTATGCGGGATTTTTTGAAGCTTCATCCGGAATCGCCTTCTTTCGCAGTGTCAAACATAGAAGTAGTAGTGACGCGCCCGAGCGTTGATGATTTGGTCTTGTCGTATACCGTGACTGGCAAGATGAACGAGGTGCGCATGCCGCCTGTCATGCCCGCTGGGCGCGCTGACGAGCTTTGGCGGCATACCTGCTTCGAGGCTTTTGTCCGCGCTTCGTCGGGTGCCGCATATTACGAATTCAACTTTGCGCCTTCGACCCAATGGGCAGCATATCGATTTACCGGATACCGCAGCGGAATGTCTGGGGCGAACGAGATCGGTTCGCTTCCAATCGAAGTTCGATCGAGTCCCGACCGTTATACGTTACAAGCCTCGCTGCCGCTCAATTTGTTGTCGGCTCTGCCACGTAACAGCTTCTGGCGCCTGGGCTTGTCAGCAGTGATCGAAGACACCAGCGACCACCTGTCGTATTGGGCGTTGGCGCATCCACCTGGGAAGCCGGATTTCCATCACCCGGACTGTTTTGCGCATAACTTTCCAGCGACCGTGAAGCCATGAAGTTTGGCATCGATCGACTCATTACCGAGCCTGCATTGCGGGCGCCACTCGCGGGTAAGCGAGTGGCCTTGCTTGCGCATCCCGCGTCCGTCACCGAGGGCCTAGCGCACTCACTCGATGCTCTGGCCGCGTGCGGTGACATAAAGGTGAGCGCTGCCTTCGGTCCGCAGCATGGCCTACGCGGCGACAAGCAAGACAACATGATCGAGTCGCCGAATTTCAACGACCCGGTGCATGGTATCCCGATTTTCAGCCTCTACGCAGAGGTGCGCCGGCCGACCGATGCGATGATGGATACATTCGATGTCATCCTCGTCGATCTGCAGGATCTCGGTTGTCGAATCTATACATTTATCACGACGTTACGCTACGTCCTGGAAGCGGCATCGCGACACAACAAGACCGTCTGGGTGTTGGACCGGCCCAATCCTGTGGGCCGGCTGGTCGAAGGGTTGACGCTTCGTACCGGCTGGGAAAGCTTTGTCGGCGCAGGACCGTTGCCAATGCGTCACGGGCTCACGCTCGGCGAGTTGGGTTTATGGTTCGTCAAGACGCTCAAGCTCGACGTCGAGTATCGTATTATTGAGATGCAGGATTGGCAGCCCGGCGCCCCGCCAGGATTCGGTTGGCCTTTGGGCGTGCGCACGTGGAT
>DATLJR010000454.1:0-2822 GCA_035538755.1 Pseudolabrys sp. | reverse complement strand
TTGATGCATCCATTGAACCGCCGGAGGTGGCGCCAGCGCCGATCACGGTGTGGATCTCGTCGATGAAGAGGATGGCGCCGGGATAGGCCTCAAGCTCCTTGATGACCTGCTTGAGCCGTTCTTCGAAGTCGCCGCGATAGCGTGTGCCTGCAAGGAGCGTGCCCATGTCGAGCGCGAACTCCGTCGCATTGCGCAGCACGTCCGGCACGTCACCATGCACGATGCGGCGCGCGAGACCCTAGGCGATCGCGGTCTTGCCGACACCAGCCTCGCCGACGAAAAGCGGATTGTTCTTCTGCCGCCGGCACAACACTTGGATCGTGCGGTTGATCTCGGCCTCACGGCCGATCAGCGGATCGATCTTGCCCTCGCGCGCCTTCTTGTTGAGGTTGACGCAATAGGCATCGAGCGTATCGCCCTTCTTTTTCGTCTCGTCGCCGGACTTGGTGCCGTTGTCCTGATCGGTGCCCCGCGCCGGCCGCGCTTCCGACACGCCCGGCCGCTTGGCGATGCCGTGGCTGATGTAATTGACCGCGTCATAGCGCGTCATGTCCTGCTCTTGCAGGAAGTACGCGGCATGGCTCTCGCGCTCAGCGAAGATCGCGACCAGCGCGTTGGCGCCGGTCACCTCTTCGTGGCCGGACGATTGCACGTGGATGACGGCGCGCTGAATGACGCGTTGGAAGCCGGCAGTCGGCTTCGAATCGTCCGCGCCGTCGGTGATAAGATTGTCGAGCTCGGATTCGAGGTAGGCGACCAACCTGCCGCGCAGCTTTTGCAAATCGACGTCGCACGCCCGCATTACCGCCGCGGCATCCTGATCTTCGATCAGGGCGAGCAGCAGGTGCTCCAGCGTCGCATATTCGTGATGGCGCTCGTTGGCAAGCGCGAGCGCCCTATGAAGCGACTGTTCAAGGCCGCGGGAGAACGTGGGCATTCAAGGTCCTCTTCATCCAACATTCCCCAGGATAAACGGTAGCAGACGGCGGAGTTTCCCGGGAAGCAACGCCGGGCGCAGAGTACTTCATCACCAACGGCGCGACCCCGCGCTCGCCACATTAGCGGTAAGTCACTTCTGATCCAGCCTTCTGAGCCGCTGATCTTTGGTCTTTCCTTTGGATTTGCGTAATCAACCAAATCAGCGCGTTCCTAATCGAGTGAGCGATCACAGGCTGGCGCGTGGAAAGTAGGCCGCTTCGTAAGCCAGCCCTCTGTCTCGAACTGTCATTCCACGTAGGCAATGCGATCCTCGGCATTTGCCTCGGCCGCGATCGTTGGCTGCGCGGGCAGCTGAAGTACCGTTGCGTGCTGACCCTCGCAGAGGTCTGTGACCAGGGCGATTTTCTCGTCGGGGAACTCGAGCGCGTCATGATGCGCGGTCGGCTGGTCTAGATTGACCTGCCGGAACCGCGCGACCTTCTGCCCGAGGCTGCGTCGGAATACCGCGCCACATTCAACGTCTCGCTCAAACGCAACTTCGGTCCCAGGCAGCAGGCAAACGGCGACGTTGGGCTCGCCGATTGCGGCAAAACCGCGGGTCACCGAGTTCCGAAATCCGGTCGAGACTAGTTTGTCGCCCACGCGCGCTGGACGCGATGCGACAAAGTCAAGGCTGTAGTCGCACATGATAAACGCTCCCTGTCGCTGCGAACAGCCGGGTGTCATCCTTCGATCCAAATGCGAGAGATCGGCTTGGGTCCGGGATTTCCCGGATGTCTCGCGATCCTGGTTTGATGCTAGCGGTATTACCGACTGCTGGGAAGCGGACAATTTGTGCTCCGCCGTCCAATTGTTGCAGGATCGAGGGATTGCGGTTCTGCGTGGGAAACGCTCAGACATTGATTCCTGGGATCTCATACAGTCCGTACCGGAACCCCGAAGCCTGGGAGTGTGCGTCGGCATCGGGCTTCTTCTTGGGAGACCACGTCCGGCCCGCGTCGTCAGGCGCGCGCCTGGGCTCTTCCCCCATTGGCGGCTTCTCTATGCGAAACGGTCGGGTGCTGGGAGCCGTATAAGTCGAGAGGCTCACGTACGGTTCTATGAGCGCGCGGTGGTGAAATTCCGCCGCGCGACTCGCCTGGTCATCTTCGGTGAGGCACACCTACGGCGAATTCTTTCGGCCTATGCCGTGTACTACAATCATACGCGCACCCATCTAGCTTTGAATAAAGATTGCCCGCTCGAACGGCCGATTCAACGCTTTGGTAGCGTCGCCGCAATTCCCGTACTGGCTGGGCTACATCACCAATACGCCCGGATCTAATTTTCGGAAAGGACCGGGACACCCAGAGGCCGGAACGGACATTATGAACATGCGACCATTTGCGGAAATGGTATAGGGGGTCCGCGTGAGGAATGCCGCAACCGGGCATCGAAGAAAAATGCGACGCTCGCGCATAGCGCGACGTCATCGAGTGCCAGGAAACAAACGGAGGTTACGAATGCCTATGATAATCCTGACTCAGGAACGCGGTGATCCAGTTCTCATCAACAGCCATTGGATCATCCATGCTAGGCGCATTTCGTCGTCACCGCATGATGTTACCAACGTCACGATGAGCGACACCGCGATAACTGTCCAGGAAACTCTTGAGCAGATTAGAGACGTCATTCAGAAGGGTTCATAACGTAAAACCGGGAGGAAAATCATGGAATGGTTTAGCCGGAAAACATCGATAGCGGGCATTCAAGTTTCCAATTGGATACTCGTTATAGTGGGTGCCGTCGTAATCTGGATTATCTACTCATTTATCGCACACTGAGGCTCATTGGCCTATCCCAATCGGCACTAGCCGGCGGAAAAACAGCAAGCTCTAATCTCA
>DATLJR010000453.1:0-2723 GCA_035538755.1 Pseudolabrys sp. | reverse complement strand
GCAGACGTCATGCAGTGCCACAGATTGCAGCCTATTCGATCACTTCGTCGGCGTGGGCGAAGCAGAGATTGATCGAGAGCTCAAACTTGGTTGGCAGCTCAACTCGGTTCTCGTACCGAACTATTGCCAGTCACATGTTTTGAATTCTTCATATCGGAACGGACCTCGAATGCTTGCCCAAATCCGCGAACATAGAGTCCGCCATCTGGAGTCAGGCGAAACAATGTAAAATCTGGCAGCGGTCGCTCGAACACTTTCCCGAACTTCCTTTTGAAGAGCGACATCGCCGTACGATATTCTGCGCTTTCTCTGTCCACTACATCTACGCGCCGCACTGGCAGGTGAAGCGCTTTCGGGCAAAAAAGTTTCTCGTCCGCGCTTCGTCTTCGATGAACATGACGCTCGCCTTCGCCGTTTCCAACATATTTGTTGTGTGGCGTGAAAGGGAGCTCGTGTACACGTATAGGGGCGGCGCGCGGTGCACGAACGGCGCATAACTCACATTCGGTGCACCGTTTTTATCAGCTGTTGCCATGACAAGTGTTTTGCGTGAGGAAAGAAGCTTGAAGGCACTATTTTCTGGCTTGTCTGGCATAATCTGCTCCTCAATCCTTATTAAGACTCCCCCTCGGCCACGCCGTGCGCGCCGCCTCTAGTTGAAGTCCTGCAAAGTATTTTATTGTTGGAAAATCTTGCAAGGGAATCGCAGTCTGGAGGATCGAGTGCAGGCCGCTTTTTACGTAAAGCAGGGACCGGCGCGCGAAGTGTTGCAAGTTGGTGAGCAGCCAACGCCTGAACCTGGTCCGGGCGAGGTGCGCGTACACCTGAAGACCTCGGGAGCAAATCCGTCCGATTGGAAGTCTCGCAGCGGCCGCACGGCGCCAATGTCGACACCACTGATCATTCCCCATAGCGACGGCGCGGGCGATATTGACAGGGTCGGTCCAGGCGTCACCAACCGCATCGGTGAGCGTGTCTGGGTTTGGAACGGACAATGGCGCCGGCCACACGGCACGGCCGCCGAGTATATCGTGCTGCCATCGGCACAAGCCGTGACGCTGCCAGAACACATCGGAAGGAGCCTGCTTCGGCATCCCAGCACTCACTGCCCTTCAAGCAGTGCGCCTCGCCGAGCTCAGGCCAGCCTCGACTGTGATGATTGTCGGCGGCGCTGGTTCAGTCGCACACTACGCTATCCAGTTCGCGAAGATGCGCGGCGCACGTGTCATTACCACTGTCAGCGGACCTGAGAAGGCGACACATGCTCGCAAGGCCGGTGCAGACGAGACGATCAATTATCGAACCGAAAACCTGGGTCAGCGCGTTAAGGCGTTGACCGATGGACACGGGGTCGATGCGATGATTGAGCTCGATCTTTCTACAAACGGCAAAGATTATCCAAACATCTTACGGCCGCATGCAACCGTGGTCGTCTATGGCATGTCATCAAACGAGTCGACGTTGCCAGCACTTTGGCTAATGCGCAACTCGATCACACTTCGGCTCTTTCTGGTGTACGACCTCAGTGCTGCCGACCGCGAGGCCTGCCTTGCCGAGCTTGGAGCGCTCCTTCAAAGCAACCGGCTGAATCCATACAGTGGGACGACGCTTGCCGTTGAACGACATTGCCTTGGCACATGAACTCAGCGAGCGCGGGGCGATATTAGGCAATATCGTTCTCGATATACGGTGATCGGTTGCCACGTACCGATCCTCGATCGATCGGTTCATCGGCGGCAGAACATCGGCTCAAAGGGAACCGCAATGTCTACGACGAGATTTGAGCAGACAAGCTGGCTTTTGATGGTCGGATGCGCAGTCGCATTTAGTGCTTGCGCCTTTACCGAACTTGCACAAGCGCAGCCGGGGTATGTGCCTGCCCCTCCACCGCCACCACCGCCCGTTTTTAATCCATCAACTCCGTACACTTTACCTAACGTGAGGGAAGCTCCAGTCGCGCCAGGATTATCAAGCAAGCTTCCGAACTCCTCATTTTGCAGTGTTTTTCATAGAGGGCCATGCTTTCCGCATTACTTGCCGCCGATCGGCCAGGATCTGCGCCTGACCATCGTGTCGACCGACGATAACGGTTCAGCCAATACGCCCGACGGAGGTACTAACAAAAAGTGGCGACGACGCTCATAGGGCGGCGGCGGAAAAGCCCTTGGATTCGATCCGCGAAATGTATGCTGCGCTGCGCGCATGCTGGACGCCGCCGCCAAAGCACGAGGCGCGCTACGGCATGGAATACACCATCCGTTTCGCTTTCAAGCGCGACGGCGAGATCGCGGCTCCGCCGCGCCGGACCTATTCGAGCCACGACGTTCCAGACGAGGTGCGCGATACTTACCGGGAGGCAGTCGACAAAGCGCTTAAGCGCTGCACGCCCCTGCATTTTAGTGCGGGCATGGCCGGCGGAGTCGCGAGCCGTCCCGTCGCCATACGCTTTGTTGATGAGCGCACGCTCGAGAAATCGATCGACAATACCAAATCAATACAATGAACGCGGTCGTCAATGGATTTTGACCTGCTTCCAGGTCGAAATTCAGGGTGAGGAACGGACATTCTCAGAACACGCGCCGATGTCTGCTTTACCCCCAAAAGATGGGGTAATCGGCCGGCGGCTTGTGGATAGCTGAAAGATTTTTGGGTGCTGCGCTTCAGGCTGATGGTGAAACGGGGTCACCGTTGTACGGGCCCCAAGCATCAGAAGGAGAAGCGCA
>DATLJR010000452.1:0-1519 GCA_035538755.1 Pseudolabrys sp. | reverse complement strand
GATGCGCTGCTCCGCAAATTGCGCGTGTTGCTGGCAACGTATGTCGAGGTAGGCGGCGTCCAGCCGGTACTGCTGTTTCATGACGGCGACCACGGCCGCCCCCTGATCGAGGCACTGGCGCGACATGGCGATGGACTGCCGGCCAATGTGCTGCCCGTGGAAATCAATGAGATCACCCAGATCGGCCTTGAAGCGCTTGCCGGCGCATTTGCCTATGGCGCAATGGCGGTGCGTTTCCTGCTGCGGTCCAAACCTCGCCACGACTTGACCGGTCTGATCAGAACGATTGTCTTGGGTCAGGCGATCGTCGCTGGCCTCGGCTTTGACGGTCCGCGCATCGCCAGCATCGAGACCGACGACCCCGACGTACTCGGCGAGACGTTGCGCGCAATCGAAGCTCTAAAGGCGGTCGCTAAACCCGCCACTTTCGCGGCTGTCGGCAAGAAGCGGGAAGTGCTGCAGCTCGCGCTGCGCGAATTGCATGCAACCGCTCCGGCGCCAGTTGATGTGATCGCGCTACCTGAGGGCGCACCGTTCGGGAGAGTCGAAGTCGATGTCGAAGGTTGTACCTTGTGCTTGTCTTGCGTCTCGGCCTGCCCGACTGGGGCGCTGTCGGACGATCCCGAGCGGCCGCTACTGCGTTTCACCGAAGATGCCTGCGTGCAATGCGGGCTTTGCAAGTCGACGTGCCCCGAGAAAGTGATCAGACTTAAGCCACAGATCGACTTTCGTGCCGCAACGGCGTCAAGCCGTGTCGTCAAGGAGGAAGACCCGTTCCTCTGCATTCGTTGTGGCGCGCCGTTCGGAGTCAAAAGTTCGGTGGAGCGCGTAGCGGCCAAGCTCGAAGGCAAGCATTGGATGTATAAGGATTCCAAGCGTCTTGATCTCGTTAAGATGTGCGCCGACTGCCGCGTCCAGGTGACTGCTGAGGAGAACTTCGATCCGTTCGGCGCGCCGGCGCGCCCGCGGCTGCGCACGACCGAAGATTATTTACGCGCGCGCCAGGAGGAAGGGGAGAGCTGAGAGCATGATCCGTAAAAGTTGGAACCGGTTTTTCGGAAAGATCATGCTTCACTAAAAACCAAGAACGACAATCGATCCAACCTTGAGCAATCACGCTCTAGTTCGCCGTAGCGCGCGCGATAAAATCTACAAGCGCCTTGCGATCCGCTTCCGCGCCGATGGTCTGTTCAGGCATCTTGGTGCCGGGCGTGTAATGCGCCGGTCCAATCTCAAACAGCTTGGCGATGGTTTCCTTCGACCAGACAATGTCGAGTTTCTTCAAGGCGGGAGAGAAATTATAACCGGGCAGGGTCGCGATACGGCGCCCGAATACATGCCAAAGCGTCGGACCGGCCTTCTGCCCTTCGTCAGGTTTGAGCGTGTGACACGCGACGCAGGCGCGGAATACGTCAGCGCCGTGATCGCCGGCATATTGTTTGAGCGGGTCTTCGGGTGCGCCGAGCAAGGTGGAGTCGATCGGTTCGCCCGTGACTGCGTTCCAGCGGCGAATCACAGT
>DATLJR010000451.1:0-2349 GCA_035538755.1 Pseudolabrys sp. | reverse complement strand
GACGGCGTACCCGGCTTTCTTCTGGCAAGCGGTCCGTCCCTATATCGGCGATGCACTCAGGTATCTGCGAGTCACGCAGGAAGGCAAGCAGTGGATCGCCAATCTCTACGCACACGTGTTTTCGGAAGAACATCGGGGAGCGACGGGGGCATACTAAAAGGGGGTCCCGCCCACGGCGGGCGAGCGGTGATAGCGCTAGTCTACAGCGTGGCCGCCGATCGGATACCTGGGCTGGGCCACTCATGTGAATTGGCGATGCGCACGCGATTGGGCACGCGCACGTGATTGGCATCCTCTCAAGTCGGCCGCTGGGGGACCACGACCGCGGGTAAAGTCCCAGACAAGCAATCCTCCCGGCACTGGCACACCAGCAAAACTTTCCGTACACTTCGTTCACGTCATTCGGCGATGACGAATTCGCCTTGCCGCCAAGAATTAAAAAATCAGGGAGAGCCCAATGCGCGGTCGGATGCATTTTGCTGTTATTGGATTGGCCCTGGTGATGTCGCTTCCTGGCGTCGCGGCCGGTCAAACGGAGCCCCCCGCCCTGACAGGTTCCGTTGGTTCTGCCGATCAAGCGCTCATGGAGGGTGTGCTGGTCAGCGCAAGGAAAATTGGGACATCCATAACAATCACCGTCGTGAGCGACAAAGACGGTCGGTTCAGCTTCCCGGCAAGCAAAATCCGCCTGGGCGAGTATTCGCTCGCCATACGCGCGATCGGTTATGAACTCGAGGAGCCAAAGAGAATTGATATCTCCGGTGAAAATTCAAGTGCGATTAAACTGAATTTGCGTAAGACCGCTGACCTCGCCTCGCAATTATCCAATGGTGAATGGCTCATAAGCATGCCGGGCACCGACGCTCAAAAGAGCCAACTCCTCAACTGCGTCGGCTGTCACAGTCTTGAGCGCATCGCACGCTCAAAATACGACTCCGATGCCTTCCTTACGCAAATCATGCCGCGCATGCAGGGCTACGTGAATCAAAGCATCCCCGCGCATCCCCAGTTGCGGCGCGCGGAACGTCTCATGGAAGAACGTGACGATCAGCGTGTCCAAGTCTATCGGGCGGGCGCGGATTTCCTGAGCACGATCAACCAGAGCGCCGGTCCCTGGAGCTACGCATTCAAGACCAATGCGCGGCCCAGTGGACGAGCGACGCGGGTGATCTACACCGAATACGACCTGCCGCGCGAAACGATTTCACCTCATGACGTGATTGTCGATCCGGACGGCATCGTCTGGTTTTCGAGCTTCGGTGAACAGAACCTCGGACGGCTCGATCCAAAGACCGGTCAGGTAACCGAATTTCCGATCCCGGAGCATAAGCCGGGATTTCCGACCGGCGGCCTCGGATTGCGCGCCGACAAGGAAGGCAACCTATGGCTTGGAAACATGTATCAGGCCACGATCGTGAAGTTTGATCGCATGTCCAAAACGTTCAAATTCTGGCCGTTGCCGACAGAACAAAACATCGATGCGGCACAAGTGAATATGGTGAGTGCCCAGAGCTCGCACGTCGACGGAAAAGTGTGGGCCCAGAACAACGGCTTTGCGGGCGTTCACCGGCTCGATCTTGCCACCGGTGCGATCGAAACCTGGCAGCCGTTCAGGGATGGCCCCAAAGGCGTCTTCCACAACATCTACGATGTGATCCCGGATTCGAAGAACAACGTCTATTTCACCGACTTTCGTCAGCGTCACATCGGACGCATCGACGCAAAAACGGGCGAGCTGAAGCTTTTTGAAATTCCGACGCCGGGTTCTGCGCCGCGCCGCGGCAGCATGGATGCTCAAGACAGGCTTTGGTTCGGGGAATATCGAGGCAACCGAATCGGAATGTTCGATACCAGGACCGAGCAATTCAAGGAATGGAATCTCGGGACGCCCTGGTCGGCGCCCTACGACGTGGTGCTCGACAAGAATGAAGAGGCATGGACCGGGTCAATGATCACGGACCAGGTAACGCGGCTTGATACGCGGACTGGCGAAATGGTCGATTATCTTTTGCCGCGATCGACAAACATCCGGAGGGTCTTCGTTGACAACTCGACGACGCCGGTGACCTTTTGGATTGGCAGCAATCACGGCGCCTCGATCGTAAAGCTGGAGCCGCTGGATTAAGGGTCAGAGGCCGACCTTTTTGTCCTGTGATGCCATGGCCCTTCCAGGTCCGGAAACGAGCCACGCGCCGCCATGTCCGCATCGGCCCCAGTCCGAAATCATCCTGTGACAGTTGCCGAGCGTTCCCGATGTTTTGCGGGCGCTCGACCCCAAGCCTCGTTGTAGACGGTGAGGGTTTCCGTGGCGGTTCGCTGACAGGAAAGCCACTCGAGATTGGACGCGGC
>DATLJR010000450.1:0-1980 GCA_035538755.1 Pseudolabrys sp. | reverse complement strand
TGCATCAAAAATCCCGCAATGCTTGCTGAGTGCTCACCCGGCGACTACCAACAACGCATCCGGCGCTTCAAAATAAAGCGCTCTTTCAACCTTAAAATTGATATCGATCAAAAAGAATGTTCTTGCTTACAATCCGCCGCGTCTCGCGGTGTTGTCCTCAATTTTAAGCGTTGTGGAACATGGATACAGTGATGTAGGTTGCCGTTCATCACCGGCTGCGGCTCTGCCAAGGCGCCGGTGGCTTTCCCGGCGTCCGCACGCTCGATGCATGGATGCGAGTGGTCTGTACGAAAGTACCGCGTCGCATGCGGAAAACGAGATGATTCCGGCCGAGCTGGAAACGGCGAAACTAGTAAATTGACGTCAGGCACTATTACGAAAGCAAATTCGATGACTGTCGCCCAATCGTCCGCAATCGACCGCGGACAGCGGTTTACGCATTTATTCGCCAGGATTACGGAAGCACAGGCCAATTCAATCATCGAAATCCTCAATGGCAACAACACGCCCCGCCTTGAGCGAGAACTGACGTGCGACACCCGGCCAACACAATCGAGGATATGGAAAAACTTCTTCTCGGCTACCGCGACAACATGAGAGTCGAGGTTGAAAGCGACGTCACCGTAACGGCAAAAACGGTCGCAGACCTTCGCGCACTTCCCACTTGGCCGGAGGGCCTGGTCTTGGACATCCACGTAGACCTTGATCCCCGATTGAGCGTCGTGAGGGTGGAGCGAGCCTCCTGATCTAAGTATGTCTGAGCGCAGCTTCCGTCGCCGTGGTCTGTCGAGGAATTCTACGTCTGACAGATGCTCAGAGCATTCCGGTATATGCGCGCGGAACTGCGCAAACTGATTTGACTGATTTTCTATTCGCGAACGCTTCCTCCACTCGCGCTGGCTTCGTCACTTTGTTTAGCGGCGATATAACTCTGTTGCCAAGGCAGACTATCGTAATCTGGCTCGTACCCGAATACGCGGTATTCCGCCTCGGGAACGCGGGATGACATGATTTCGTTTGTCACGTAGGCCCAAGCAGAGGTGCGATAAAGTCCCCGAAAAAGCCGTACCTCCATGGCGGCCAAGATAGATTGCTCCGAACATCCGGGTGGTGGGCGATGAGGCACGTTATAAAGATCGCAGCATTACCGCTACTGCCGCTTGTCCTAGGAGGCCACGTGCGAGGGGCCGGGAATGAGGGGAAGGTTATCACGCTGTCCTGCGAGGGAACGCTCACCCGGACGTATGGTGCTGATAAGCCATTGGACCCCGAGCCGTTGAAAAAGACGGGCGCGGTCGTGAACCTCGATGAGCAGACCGCGTTCTTTTTGGGCTACGTCGTTCCCATCGAGAGTGTTGATGAGACCAGCATCAAATTCGGTGCGAGGCAGACCGTTGACTACGGTTTCAGCATCGCCATCACGGGCCACATTGATCGGGCAAGTGGTCGCATGGCCATAACGACGGCGACGTTAGACCCGACGAAACCCAACGATCCCAGCATCGCCACGCTCCGCTACGACGTGATTTGCGCGACCACCAGCGCGTTCTGAGAAGCGCAGGCAAATAAACAGTGAGGCCAATCAAAATCGAATCCTCCGCCGACTTTTGTACTTGGGCAAAGCTCGAGCCGCAGGCTCATTTAACGCATCTAAATCGCTGCCATTCGGCGGTTTCAGCGCGTCCCGGCGATAAGGCTTAGCGGGGCGAGGCAGCACCCAAATAAGCCGCTAGTCAGGCGACACGAGACTTGGAGGATCGCGGCGCAGGGGAGTCGCGCCTAGATCTCGGCCCAGATCGACTACGCACTCGCTGAGATCGCGTTCGCTCAGACTTATCGTCTGATCGAGAAGGTAGTCGCGTAACGCGGCAAATAGCTCTCGTTGTAGCGACCGCTGACATTAGCACAACCGTCAACAGACCGCTGCGTACAATCATTCACGCAATCGCGATTGGCTTTCCCAATAATCAGGGATGGTAC
>DATLJR010000449.1:0-1779 GCA_035538755.1 Pseudolabrys sp. | reverse complement strand
ATCGAAGTTCTGCTCCAGAACCAGCACATCGGCGCCCAGGTCATGTGCGCGTTTCGCCGCCACGATTCCGGTCCCACCGGAGCCGCACACGATCACATCCGCCTCGTAGTCCCAGCGAATGTCAGCGGGGGCCGGTTGCGCGTGTGCCTTGCCAGGGGCCGACAGGATGGCCGCGCCCAATCCGGCGGCAGCGCCCGCCTTGACGAAGTCGCGCCGGCTGGCGGCCGTCTGATCCCGAAGCTCGGCGACCTTTGTTTCGCGTTTTTTGACCATGATAAGATTCCTTCTGGGTAAGCCAAGCAGTGGCCCGCGGATGACGACACATTGGCAGCGAATTCACGACCCAGCCGTGGTTATTCAGCACCAGCGCGGCGTGGCTCTATTGCCGCATGCATGGCGGCACTATTCCCGTTCGGACTCATCTTCGCGGCCCACGAACGAGCCTCTGTTTTCTCGATGACCCCGTGACATTCGCGATCAATGAAGATCATGCACCAAAGATTCGGTCTTGCAAAGACCGGCCGCTCTGCGAAGCAGGGGAATCGGGTGAAGGCACGTTCGGATTCGAATATTTCGTCAGACACCCGGATCGAGTCATTTTGATTCACGCGGAGCGGCCCCAGGATTCCGATCTTGCCCAAATTGGGCTTCACCCGATTGCCCTGCTCTCCGAAGCGCGCGAAGACAAAATCGCGCACTCTATGCGTAGACCGCTGGCGAACACGCTGGTCCGTTCTTTCCGCGCGCGGCTCATCGCAACATAGAGAGGGCAGCAATCCCTCACCATCGCTCAGACTGACGCGCTGAGACATCTTAGCCGGCGGTATGCCTGATCCCGGCCCGGCCTGAGCTTCGATCTGAAAGGCCTCCGCTCTATGCCTGCTCCGGGTCAGTCGGAGACGCCAAACCATGTCCGCTGTGACGGCAGCTTTTTCCGAAAGCGGCCATGCGTCAGCATGGGGGCGAGGCTACAGCGACGCGGGGCGGGGCGTTTAATTGACCGTCGAGCCGTTGCCCTTGGCCGGCCACTTCGGCAGGTCGATAGGCTCGCTTGCGACCGTCTCGACCAGCTTTTTCAGACTTTGGATCGTCGAGAGCATTTTCTCGGGTTCCAGTCGGCTTTTCGGACTTATGCGGCGGCGCAATTCGTCGATCCAACTCGCGCGATCGGCTTGATCCATCCGTTTCAGTTGTTCGAGCTCGTCGTCCATGTCGATCACCATGTGCAGCCTTGAACCCACGCAACGGCGCGCGGATCACGCAGTATCCAGCTAAGCTGGAATTTCAGTCTGATTGCGATCATGTCGGTTTGCCACATCGTCTTCGTCACCGGCACGCTGCCTAGGTTTTGCGGCGCGTCATCCATGTGAAGCGACGCTTCTTTCGTCACGACGAATTCAGGCACCGAGTCGGAAATCGAGGCCAAGCCATTCGTGACAACCGCGATAGGCTGCGGCCGGTGCTTGATTTCCGAGAAATCGATCTGAGCGATGACCTTGCGATCGTTGTTGAGCATGCGGGGGAGCCGTAGCCGCTTGACGAGGGCGCGCGCCGCGTGAACGGACACGCCGAGCCGCTCGCCGATTTCTGCATAGGTAAGTGATTCGACGGCCATGTGGGAAAGCACGGGCGCCTCCCTTGTGGTAGGACAGGGGCGCACTCATTCAAACGACTTCGCGCCGGTCCACAGCCGGCGCGTTTTCTTTGAAGATCGCCGAACTTGCCGCTCCGCTCATAGCCGACGCCGAGGCTGATCCTGGACCTAGTTGCTGGCGTCAT
>DATLJR010000448.1:0-1980 GCA_035538755.1 Pseudolabrys sp. | reverse complement strand
GCGCGCCATTTCGATCTCCCAGGTCACGATCCGGGGTGATGTTATTCTGGTCGGCGACTTGGTCGCCAAGGCGACGACCGAGTTGTACACAGCTGTATTTCGATGCCTGACTCGGGCGGTGGCTGCGTGCCGCTGTCCAGGGGCCTGCGCTAGGCGGCATCCGTTGCCGGTTGGATCAGCTTGACGTCGTTCTCTGCTTGTTGACCTTGTCGAAATCGGCCGCGCGCGCATCAGGTCAGCCGGGAAGGGCCACATCTACGGCGCGTCACCGTGACGCTGGCCAAATGCGCTGGCTGATCCTTGATCTTGGCAAATTGCTTTGTCTAATAGACGTCAGCAAATTGAATCCGGGCCCCTCTGGCGAGGACGCCGACGCGGTCGGTTAACCTCGCGATGTCGGATCACCTTGCGCTAGCGCGCGCTAGGACTGGTCGACATCGGGGCTTTATCTGAACTCCCCCGACAAAACCGGTCTGCTCCGCTAGCGCATGCAGCGCACCGAGTGTGCCTTAAGCGGGGGTTTGCATGCCCATCACCCCTTACCTAGACGAGTTCGATGCCGATCCCGAAACCAAGCGGGTTCTGGTTGTCGCGCTCGAAATGACTCGCGTATCTCTTGGACTTACCGACGATCTTGCCGACGGCATTATCGCGAAGCAAATTGTCGAGCTTGCCAAGACCGGCGAGCGCAATCCCGATCTTTTGCGTGAGGCCGCGTTGAAGAAATTACACGAGCATTTGTACAGCGATTAGCACGTCGTCACCCAAGCGCCAGGTGATGGAGCTCGCACGAGTGAAGATCAGCGAGGCTGGGTGGCAAGCACTAGCGGACGATGCGCCTAACCGCAGGGCGAAGTCAAATGAAACGCCGCGAGTTCATCATCACGTTTTCACCGCCGACCTTGCTCGCCCGCGCCGACGCTCCAATCGAATGAACCGCCGCAACTTCATAACGGTTCTTAGCGGCGCAGCGGCTGCGTGGCCGCTCGCAGCACGCGCGCAGCAGCCCGCGATGCCGGTGATCGGACTCCTGTGCGGGAGGTCAGCAAACGACTCCGGGTGGATTGCAGCGGCCTTCCGCCGTGGGCTGGCTGAGGTCGAGTTTGTCAAAAAGCAGAACGTCGCAATCGAATACCGTTGGGCGGAATATCGTTGGGACCGCCTAGATGCCTTGGTCACGGATCTGGTCCAGCGCCAAGTAACCGTGATCGCGCGCTCAGCAGCAGCGCAACGGCGCTTGCCGCAAAGCGACGCAAACGACGCCCATTGTGTTTGCGGTCGGCAGCGATCCAGTCGTTCTTGGGTTGGTCAGCAATCTCAATCGGCCCAATCGGCCCGAAGGTAACATTACAGGCGTGACCTTCTTCGCCGGCGCATTGGGGCCAAAGCGTTTCGAGCTATTGCGTGAGCTGGTGCCCAAGGCGGCGACGATTGCCTTGCTCGTGAATCCGAACACAGCGGCCAGTGTGTTCGAGAGTTCGAGCATCCAGTGGCAGCCGCCGCCGTTCGACAGCAGATCGAGGTCTATAACGCCACCAAGGACGGCGACATCGACTGAGCTTTCGCGACGATTGTACAACGTAGGCTAGGTGCGCTTCTTGTTACCGGCGACCCTTTCAGCTTCGCGCAGCGCGAGCGGCTCGTCGCACTGGCCGCTCGCCACGCGGTTCCCACGATTTACTGGGCACGTGAGTTTGCTGAAGGCGGCGGCTTGATCAGTTACGGTGCGAGCCAGAAAGATGCTTTCCACCAAGCAGGGATCTACGCCGGACGAATTCTGAAGGGCGAGAAGTCCGCAGACTTGCCGATCATGCTACCCACCAGTTCGATCTCAAGACCGCCAAGGCGCTTGGCCTCGAAGTCCCGACTTCGATGCTGCTGCGCGCTGACGAGGTGATCGAATAAAACCGAGAGAGGGAGGTTCAAAATGAAACTTCCCCGCCGAAATTTTCTGCATCTGGCCGCCGGCGCTGCCGCGCT
>DATLJR010000447.1:0-3083 GCA_035538755.1 Pseudolabrys sp. | reverse complement strand
GGACAAACAAAGCTGCATTGGCCACATTGAATGCACAGCTCCGGCTCCCAGACTGGCACCGAGTCCGAAATATTTCGCTTCTCAAAGGCGCTGGTTCCGGATGGGAACGTACCGTCTACCGGAACCAGACTGACCGGAATTTCATCGCCGGCCCCGACCAGCATTTTGGCGGTGACGCGCCGCACAAAATTGGGAGCGTCATCAGGCACAATCTTGTCGCGCTCAATATTGCTCGTCGCGGCGGCGGGGACCTGAACCTCCTGTAACCTTGCCAGGGTGCCGTCGACGGCCTCAAAATTCTTTCGCACCACCGCTTCGCCCTTGCGGGCATAGGTTTTGCGGATCGCCTCCTTGATATGGTGGATCGCGGCGTCGCGTGGCAGCACGCCGGAAATGGCGAAGAAGCAGGTTTGCAGCACGGTATTGATACGGGCGCCGAGACCGACATCGCGAGCGACCTTGGACGCGTCGATGACGAAAAAGCGTAGCCGCTTGTCGATGATTTGCTGCTGCACGGGGCGCGGCAGCCGGGCCCAGGCACGATCGGCGCCGAACGGGCTGTTCAACAAGAACACCGCGCCTGGCGCAGCGAAGCGCAGCACGTCCTGCCGGGCTAGGAATCCGAATTGATGGCAGGCGACGAATCCCGCCGAGGCGATGAGATAGGGCGAGCGGATCGGATTCGGGCCGAAGCGCAGATGTGAGACTGTTTGTGCGCCGGATTTGTGCGAATCATAGACAAAATAGCCCTGCGCGTAGAGTCCGGCATCCTCGGCGATGATCTTGACGCTGTTCTTGTTGGCGCCGACCGTGCCGTCGGCACCGAGGCCGTAGAACAGGGCCTGGACTGTCGCTGGGTGTTCGATCGAGAAGGTTGAATCAATGTCAAGGCTGGTGTGGGACACGTCATCGTTGATGCCAAGCGTGAAGCTTGTCTTCGGGTCGGGCTGCCTCATTTCGTCGAATACGGCTTTCACCATGGCCGGCGTAAAATCCTTCGACGAAATGCCGTAGCGGCCGCCGATCACATGCGGCATAGCCTCACGTGCACCGCAGGCAACGGCCTGCGCCAAGGTTGTCACCACGTCGAGATAGAGCGGCTCGCCAGGAGCGCCTGGCTCCTTGGTCTGCTCAAGCACGGCGATCGCGCGCACTGAGGCGGGCAACGCCGCCAGCAAGTGCTGTGCCGAAAATGGTCGATACAAGCGAACCTGCACCACTCCGATGCGGTCGCCGCTGGCACGCAACGCCTTGACAGTTTCGCGTGCGGTCTCGCAGCCAGAGCCCATCAGCACGATGACCCGCTCGGCATCGGGCGCACCCTCGTATTCGAACAAACGATAGTTGCGGCCAGTCAAAGTACCGAAGCGGTTCATTGCAGCTTCGACGATGCCTGGAACCGCAGCAAAATATGGGTTGACCGCTTCGCGCGCCTGAAAAAAGGTATCAGGATTGTGCGCCGTGCCGCGGATGAACGGGGTTTCGGGACTAAGCGCGCGTACTCGATGAGCCCGCACCAGATCGTCGCGGATCATAGCGCGGATCTCGCTGTCGCTCAGCAAAACCAATGTATTCAATTCGTGCGAGGTGCGAAAGCCGTCGAAGAAATGCAAGATCGGGACGCGCGCTTCAAGCGTCGCGGCTTGCGCGATCAGTGCGGCGTCGTGGGCCTCCTGCACCGAGGCCGAGGACAATAGTGCAAAACCGGTAGTGCGCGCCGTCATCACATCGGAATGATCGCCGAAGATCGACAGCGCCGAGGTAGCAAGTGAACGGGCGGCGACGTGGAACACAGTAGAGGTGAGTTCCCCGGCAATCTTGAACATGTTGGGCAACATCAACATCAGACCTTGCGAAGCGGTGAACGTCGTGGTCAACGCCCCCGATTGCAGTGCACCGTGCACGGCTCCGGCCGCACCACCCTCACTCTGCATCTCCTGCACGACCGGAATGTTGCCCCAGATATTTGTGACGCCCTCGGCGGCCCATTGATCGGCAAGCTCGGCCATGGTCGACGATGGCGTGATCGGAAAAATCGCACAGACCTCGTTCACTCGGTAAGCGATGTGAGCGACCGCAGTGTTGCCATCCATCGTGGTCCTGCTTCCCATCGCATCTCGTCCTTTTGTTTTCGCCTGCCTCACCGACAGATCAGGTGGGCTCGGGTATCATCTCGATGGCATGACAAGGGCACTGCTCGAAGCAGACGGCACAGCCTGTGCACTTGGTGTAGTCGTATTTGTAGAATTGTCCCGGGCCCAGCTTAATGATCGCATTCTCAGGACAGGCGGCAAAGCAATTGTCGCATTCGAAGCAATTGCCGCATGACAGGCAGCGCCTGGCCTCGTGAACCGCTTCCCGCTCGATCAATCCGGAGACAACTTCGTCGAACCCGCCGGCGCGTTCGGCAAGCGGCAGCTCGGGCTGGGTCGATGGCGCAGCATCGGTGTAGATCGGTAGGTTGAGCATCGTGAAGTCGACAATAGGATGCTTGGTGGGTTTCTCGAAGGTGCTACCGCGCAGCCAGGCATCGATATGCCGCGCCGCCTTCTTGCCATGGCCGACCGCGACCGTGACCGTGCGCTCGCTCGGCACCATGTCGCCGCCGGCAAATATGCCTGGATAGCCGGTCATCATGTTGGGCGCGACGATTACGGTACCATCGGCCTGGAATTGGATTTCCGGAATCTGGCGCAGAAAGCCGCTGTCGGCCTCCTGTCCGAGCGCCAGTACGACGGCGTCTGCCTGCAAGGTTTCGAACTCGCCTGTGGGCTGCGCGCGCCCTTTATCGTCAACATGCATCATTTCGACAGTCAGCTCGCTACCTTCGATGGCCTTGATAGTCGTCAACCATTTAATCTTGACGCCTTCGCTTACCGCCTCGTCGGCCTCGAACTCGTGCGCCGGCATGTGGGCGCGATCGCGTCGGTAGACGATAAGCGCCTCTTCGGCACCAAGCCGCCGCACCGTGCGCGCCGCATCCATTGCTGTGTTGCCGCCGCCATAGATCACAACGCGACGGCCAAGCCGCGGCGATTCGCCGATGCTGACGTCACGCAGTAACGCCACCGCGTCGAGCACCC
>DATLJR010000446.1:0-1888 GCA_035538755.1 Pseudolabrys sp. | reverse complement strand
CCTCGAAGGGCGACGGGCCGCTCATCCTTCGAGGCTCGCTTCGCTCGCACCTCAGGATGACGGGATTGGCGGCGGATCGGGAGGAAAGAATGAAAAAAACGTCGTGGTTGTTTGCCGCGCTATCCATTGCGGCGCTTACGTTCGGCGCCAGCGCGGCGCTTGCCGCCGAGAACGTGAAAATCGGCGTGCTGATGCCGCTCACCGGCAACGCCGCGGCGGCAGGACAAGCGTCCAAAGCGGCGATCGAGGTCGCGGCCGAGATCGTCAACAATGCGCACCCGGAATTAGGCAATCTTCCGCTCGCCACGACGGCAGGTCTGCCGCATCTGGGCGGGGCAAAACTCGACGTCGTCTTTGTCGACCATCAAGGCAATCCATCGCTCGCCCAGCAATTGGCGACGCGGCTCGTCACCGAGGACAAGGTCAATGCGCTGATGGGCGCCTATCAATCCTCGTGCACCTTTACGGCGACGCCGGTGGCGGAGCGTTACGGCATACCCTTCATGGTGGGGGATTCTACTGCACTGAATATCACCGGCCGCGGCTTCAAATATGTGTTCCGCGCAACGCCGATCGCAACGGATTTCGCGCGCACTTATATGCGCTTCTTTTCCGACATGAAGAAAGAGGGCAAGACGGTCAACTCGATCGCGATCATCAACGAGAACACCGACTACGGCACTTCGGTCGGCGACGCGATCGAGGCGGAGGCCAAGAAGGACAACGTGCCGGTGGGGATCCGCATTCCCTACAGCGCCAGCTCGACCGATGTCAGCGCGCAGGTCTTGCAGCTTAAGGACAAGAAGCCGGATGTCGCGATTTTCATCAGCTATACGGCGGATTCGATCCTCTACATCAAGACCATGAAAAACTTCGACTACAAGCCGCCGATGGTGCTTGGCGACGATAGCGGGTTTTCCGACCCGTCCTTCGTTCCGGCGATCACCGATATCGGCCAAGGCCTGATGAATCGGAGCGCGTGGGACATCGGTAAGCCCGGTTCGACCACCGCCAAGATCAATGACATGTATAAGGCCAAGACCGGCCGCGACCTCGACGACACATCAGGCCGCAACCTGCAAGGTTTCCTGGCGCTCGCCGAGGCGATCGATCGCGCCGGCTCCGCCGATCCGGACAAGATTCGCGATGCGCTGACTAAGACCGATCTCAAGCCGGAGCAGCTGATGATGGGTTATCAAGGAATCAAATTCGATCCGACCGGGCAGAATATCCTGGCTTCGACCTATCTCATTCAGTTGCACGGCAAGCGCTACGAATTGGTTTGGCCGGAGAAAGCCGCCACCAGCGAATTGCAATGGCCGATGGGCGGCTGGGGGCATTAGTTTGTGCAACTTGACGCGTTTCTCGGGCGCAGCGCAGCGCGATAGTGATGCGCTGCAGACCCGGGATCGTTGCATACTCTGTGTTTTGAAAGATCTCGGATCAGCGGTGCACCGCTAGCGCGCTGCACCGCGTCGGGAAAAGCAGCTGCAGCGGCCGCGGGGGGCAAATGGTCTTTCTGCAAGTCATCGTCGGCGGGCTTCTGCTCGGCGCTATTTACGCGCTGTTTTCCTCAGGGCTGACGCTGATCTGGGGCATGATGAATTTCATCAATTTTGCCCACGGGGAATTCGTGATGCTCGGCATGTACGTCGCGTTCCTCGTCGTCGTGTGGATCGGCGGCGGCCCCGCGATCTTCACGCTGGCCGCGGCCTTCGCGCTTCTTCTGCTCGGCGTGGCGATTTATCTGTCGCTCATTCGTCACGTGATTCGCGGGCCGATGCTGGCGCAGATTCTCTCGACCTTCGGTCTGGCTTTGTTTCTTCGTTACACCGCCTTCTACATTTTCTCCGCCAATTTCGTCTCGCTGCCGCAGACCTGGCTCGCC
>DATLJR010000445.1:0-1678 GCA_035538755.1 Pseudolabrys sp. | reverse complement strand
GTGAAAATCGGCGTGCTGATGCCGCTCACCGGCAACGCCGCGGCGGCAGGACAAGCGTCCAAAGCGGCGATCGAGGTCGCGGCCGAGATCGTCAACAATGCGCATCCGGAATTAGGCAATCTTCCGCTCGCCACGACGACGGGTCTGTCGCATCTCGGCGGGGCAAAACTCGACGTTGTCTTTGTCGACCATCAAGGCAATCCATCGCTCGCCCAGCAATTGGCGACGCGGCTCGTCACCGAGGACAGGGTCAATGCGCTGATGGGCGCCTATCAATCCTCGTGCACCTTTACGGCGACGCCGCTGGCAGAGCGTTACGGCATACCCTTCATGGTGGGGGATTCTACTGCACTGAATATCACCGGCCGCGGCTTCAAATATGTGTTCCGCGCCACGCCGATCGCCACCGATTTCGCGCGCACTTATATGCGCTTCTTTGCCGACATGAAGAAGGAGGGCAGGACCATTAATTCGATCGCAATCGTCAACGAAAATACCGATTACGGTACGTCGGTCGGCGATGCGATCGAGGCCGAAGCCAAGAAGAACAATGTGCCGGTCGCGATCCGCATTCCCTACAGCGCCAGTTCGACCGACGTCACCGCGCAGGTCCTGCAGCTCAAGGACAAGAAGCCGGACGTCATCATCTTCATCAGCTATACGGCGGATTCGATCCTCTACATCAAGACGATGAAGAACATGGACTACCGGCCGCCGATGATGCTCGGCGACGACAGCGGATTTTCCGACCCGTCCTTTGTTCCGGCGATCAGCGATATCGGCCAAGGCCTGATGAATCGGAGCGCTTTGGACATCGGCAAGCCTGGTTCGACCCCCTACAAAATCAATGAAATGTACAAGGCCAAGACCGGCCGCGACCTCGACGACACGTCGGGCCGCAATATGCAAGGATTTTTGGCGCTGGCGGAGGCGATTGATCGCGCCGGTTCCAGCGATCCCGAGAAAATCCGCGATGCGCTCGTCCAGACCGATCTCAATCCGGATCAGCTGATGATGGGTTACCAGGGGATCAAATTCGATAATACCGGGCAGAATATCCTGGCTTCGACCTATCTCATTCAGTTGCACGGCAAGCGCTACGAGCTGGTCTGGCCGAAGAAGGCCGCGATCAGCCAATTGCAATGGCCGATGGGCGGCTGGGGGCATTAACGCTGGGATACGAGGCTCAACACGCGGCGGTTCCGTATCTTGCGGTTTTGGAATAATGGCGAGGACCGACCTCTCCCCGCGTGCGGGAAGAGGAATAAAAGCTGAACCAGCCTAGCGGCGCGGGGGGCAAATGGTCTTTCTGCAAGTCATTGTCGGCGGGCTTCTGCTCGGCGCCATCTATGCGCTGTTTTCCTCAGGCCTGACGCTGATCTGGGGCATGATGAATTTCATCAATTTTGCCCACGGCGAATTCGTGATGCTCGGCATGTATGTCGCGTTTCTCGTCGTCGTTTGGATCGGTGGCGGCCCCGCGATCTTCACGCTGGCCGCGGCCTTCGCGCTCCTTCTGCTCGGCGTGGTGATTTACCTGTCGCTCATTCGTCACGTGATTCGCGGGCCGATGCTGGCGCAGATTCTCTCGACCTTCGGTCTGGCTTTGTTTCTTCGTTACACCGCCTTCTACATTTTCTCCGCCAATTTCGTCTCGCTGCCGCAGACCTGGCTCGCC
>DATLJR010000444.1:0-227562 GCA_035538755.1 Pseudolabrys sp. | reverse complement strand
GACGCTTGGTCAGATCCCCGCCGGCGCCGAAGATTACCAGGGTTGCGGCTGGTGCCTGACGGCCCGGAAGGACCCTAGCCGGGGACGTTGCGGCTTCGGGCGCGTTCGTTGTCGCGGTGCTCATCCTGCTACTCGGTTCGCGACGAGGTCCGCTGTTGCATGACCAATTCTCCTGGCGTGTCGCGTCGTTTTGCCACGTGCGCTCAATGTTCACGTGCCCGAGATGGCATAAGCCCGGTAGGGGTTGTGCAAGACCAACTGAGCGATGTCTGCTGTTGACCTCACGCGGATATCATAGCATTTGGAGTCAATCATCATCCGACCAATTAGGATTCTGCCAGAAGCGCCAGCGGCCGTCCTGCTCGCGACGCCAAGCGCCGCCTCGGACCTGCGCGACGCCCTTGGAAGTTATGTCGGCAAAGCTCCTATCATCCTCGTCGTCTAGTATTTCACGCAGCTCTGCCATGGTGATCACTTGCTCGGTGCGTTGAACGGTCTCGGCCATACCGGTTGCTCCTTGCTTTCGAGCTCATTGCACACGCGCTCTATTCGATTTTCCTGACAGACCTAAGCGGATGTCGAGTTGGCCCATGGTCCCATGTTTGGCCCCAGCCGACCGATGTCAGAATGTCTGATATTGGCCCCTATTGGCATCTGTCTTCACAATTGGGTCAAATAATATGGACACCGAAAGCGTGAACCTTGATTGACCCTTGGCACGATCTCTACGTAATGCTCGGCAGTTCGTCAGCCGCGCTCATTGGCCTACTTTTCGTTGCTATATCGATTCATCTCGGCGAGGCCGCGAGCAATCCCGGATTTCGCGTTCGCACCTACAACCAAACGCTTTATCTTCTGACATTACTTGTGGAGGCAATTCTTATTCTCGTTCCTCAGCCGGTACCGTTCCTCGGCGCTGAGATAGTGGCACTCAACTTAGTGGGATTATGGTTTGCGGTCAGCACCACTTACACTTTCTTGTATAAGCATCGGGACGACATTCATCGCGGCGGCATGAAGATGTCCCGCGCGATTCTATTAACTGTGGCCTATCTCCTCGGTGTAGCTGGTGGTATCGCCCTTATCCAGAGCTCTCGCTGGGGGATGTACATTGTGACTGCTTCGTACACCACGCTTCTCGTCACGGTCGTGTTGGGTGCTTGGTCGACCATGTTGGGCATCGAGCAGAGGCTCTGGGAGGTCGAGCAAAGGGAAAAGGCTGGCAGATGACCTATGTTCGCTTTTGGCCCAAAGCGGACATCACTAGTTGCACTGCACATATCCGCTTTCGGGGGTAAAGCGGACATAAGATGGCCTGAAAGGCCGAAGCTGGAATGGTCACGGTTGCTCGTCATTGGCCGCCAAAATTCAACGACGGTATCACAAATGCGACTACGGCGTTTCCGTCCCGGATAGCCTCCACAAGACCATTGGTCGCCGGATCAGGGAATTCAACGCGGAGCAATGTGGTGATCGAATAAAATCCCTAATCGGACGCGCCGCGAGCTAATGAAATAAGCGCTGTTTGATCTCCGTCACTGGCCCTTAGCGAACGTGCGTTGCCGCATCTTGTGACCCAAAAGCGGACATCAGCGTTGGGTCGTAAATCGTGCGGCGTGCATGCGGGGTAAACGCCGCTAAACCGGTCAATAACTCAACGTGCCAAACGCTAACTTCGATGTAAACTAGAGACAGATGCCGTTCGACTAAGCGGTACCGAACCTCAGGGGAAATCATGGTATCGAAATCGCGCCTCTACATTCCCGCCCTCGGCGAAACCTATGAGTCGCTGGCACCTTATGCTGAGCTTCTGCTACGCGCCGGTCTCGGTGCGATCCTTTTCGTGCACGGCCTGCAGAAATTTTTTGCGTGGTTCGGCGGGCAGGGGATTGAGCGGACCGCGCAATTGCTCGAGAAATTCGGCTATCCGGCCCCGCTATTCCTGACCTACCTGATCGCCAGTCTTGAGACATTCGGTGGCGTCTTGCTGGTTGTCGGATTATTCGTTCGCCCGGTGGCGCTCGCTATGGTGATCTTCATGCTGTTCGCGGTGCACTACACCTCAGTGAATTCAGGCTTCATTTGGGTCAGGGGGGGCTGCGAGTACCCACTCACGATCCTTTTTATTTCATTTTATTACTTGATCAACGGCGCAGGTTCGCTCTCGCTCGATCGCAAGCGTGGCCGCGAGTTTTGACCGTGCTATTGGCACCACACCGATCACGACCGCATTTGGCGAATGTCCGCTGTTTAGCGGACACGCCGTGTTGCACTTGCATATGTCTGCTTCTGACCCACTGCGGACATTAGCTTGCTGTAAAGGCTCTATTCCGGTTTTCGTTTGAACTGTTGCGATACGCGGCCCGGAGCGTGCGGAGGCGCGCGGACGCGAGTTCATCACGTTGGTTGGTAGTACAGCGAGCTGGCCGCTCGTTGCGTTCGCGCGGCAGAGCGAGCGAGTGGGCAGAATTGGCGTGCTCGCTGCTGGAGGTTAGAGGCAGACGACTTGGACTTGTCGCCCCGCACCGGGATGGCGGCACTGACAGCGCTGGGCCGAGTTGGTTGCAGCAGCAGTTCTGCACCTGATGTAACGGGGTTACAAATTTTTATTTTGGCAAGGTTGCCATCACGGAATGTACGGTTCTGATGGTTCCTCACAATAGACGGTCTGCAGACATCCAGTTTCCTCGGGTGTGAACCACCGAAAACCGGCTACAACCAACTCTCGGCGCAATTGATCGATGTTAAGTTGATAATCCTTGAGAGCGTTGGCGAGGCAACTGCTCACGAATTTGCGGCTTCCGGGCCAGTGGATCTTCTTGCCCTTTGCTTCCGCCTTACATGCAACGATCGCCTGTTTAACGGCAGTCTTCTGAAGTTCTGCTGGCGTGAGTTTGATAGCCTTTGCGACGCAATCGCTCACGAAACGGCGGCCCGCGAGCCAACTGTTGATCTTCTTCTCCTTAGCCTCCGCCTTGCACGCAGCGGTCGCCTCTTTTAGGGCAACGGCCTCAGCGCTAGGCGTCTTCGCGGCCTCCGCAGGGGTAGGAGCGAGTGCGGTACCGCCAACAACTACAGTGGCCATAATGCAGGCACATAAAGCCGTCGCGACATGATGCATGACCATTCTCCCTACCGGCGCTTTTTAAGTCACTTTTTTCGTGGTTCAGTCGAGTTTCGGATTGCGACGCCTATGGTACAATTGGACTTCGGTCCAAGTCGATATGCTCACAGTGCCACTGTCACTCCTTGCTCTGGCATGGAGGTAATCAAACAATGTCCGCTATTGGCCCAAAGCGGACATCGGGCGGTCCCTTAACGAACCTCGTTTGAACCGTTACGATACTCCATCCTGCCCTCGGGGGAGGCAATGAGGGGGCGCGAATTCATCACGTTTCTCGACGGTGCGACGGCAGCGTGGCCCTTAGCGGACACGGGATCGTACAGCTATATAGTGAGCTTTTCATGGTTCGCGATCCGGGAAAGAGCATAATTGCTGCGCAAGCGTCACAAAAGGAGGTGGCCGTGTTTCGTATCAGGTCTCGTTTCGCCAGGCTGTCGTTCGTAAGCATCGTCGCGACAACGTTCCTCGCGGGCGTTGCAATGACGCCTGCCTTTGCTCAGGCAACGAAATTGTCAAAAGCAGACCAGCGTTTGCTCAAACATGCGATCGCTTCCTGCAAGTCGGAGGCGAAGGCGAAAAAGATCAAATTGCTGGATCGACGACAATTCGTCGTCGATTGCGTCCAGGCTCTTAAGGACCGTCCCCAAGTGAACGTGCAGGAGGTGCTGAAGAATCACCCTGATCTGAAAAAACTTCCGTGTCACCCCAATCCTGACCCTGGCTATAAGTTGGCTTGTTGATTGGACTGGCGACGCCGTTATCGAATGTCCACTATTGGCCCAAAGCAGACATGAGCTGTCCACTGCGTATGTCTGCTTCTAAGCCAAAGCTTCATGCACGGCATGACATATCTTGATCAACGGAGAATTGGGACGTTGTCTCAATTGGTAAGGACGCTCGCCGAACTGGCATTCCTTTAGGAAACTGAGGTTGTGAAACAGCGACCCAATTTTCACAATTCCGACCGTTCGTGTCTCTGAACAGTCGCGAGGTTACGTCGGCTGCTACCGATCAATGTCCGTCTTTTGGCCGATATGAGCTTGTGAAGAGCAGGAGTTTGCTTTTGACCCAAAGCGGACGGATAAAATCCGCTGGTCCAAAAAGTATGCGTCGACACTTGCGCACTAGATCTGACATCGCAACTGTTGCCCTAAAGTCCATCTCGATTTTGGGTTTTTGACCCACGAAAATCATCCAATTGTCGAATGGGAGAAAGGCAGATGAGCCATGAACCTCGTCCCTATGAGGTTTCTAACAACCAATATGACTAGGCGAATTGCGAGCGTGCTCGGTGAGCTCGCCGCTAAACGATTGATGTTGATTGTGTGTTCCGCCATTTGCCTGGGACTTGCATTCCCGACATCATCCTTCTCTCAAAGAAAGACCCTAGTGACCTGCGAAAAGGAATGGCGAGCTAACAAAGTGTTTAATCAGGCGGCGGGAATTACGGAAAGGGATTGGGTGGCGAAATGCCGACTCGATAGTGCAAAGAACCCGGAGGACGCCACGGCCCCCATATCGGTCCCGTTGAAAAAATTCCAAGTCGACGCGGTCTGCGACGGTAACGATCGGTGTCGGAAGGCCTGCGGTTTGGGCGGACAATACACATGCAGTTTTGGATGCGGGTTGGAGGGTTGCTCGGGACAATGTATGAACTGCTCAAGCAGGAGAGTTAGCGTGCGTACGATTCAATCCGTTGTGGCTAACACCAAACGTCCTTGGCAGTGACATTCCTACTCATCGGCCTACCGGGTACTCAGCACGAAGTTATGCTTCGAAGTCCCATGAAGAAATAACGGGGGGCAAGTAAGGCTTTTTCTCGTAGTCGACGTCTGCTTTTGGCCCAAAGCGGACATTTGATCTAAATCAGCCGGCGTCGCTTACGGGGGTAACGCAGGCGTTATTCGAGCAAAAGCGGGCATCGCGGATTGCCCGATATAAGGGTCAGGCGTGTTAGGCTATTCTCCGCCGCGAGCGGGCGGTTGTGGGTTATTGGCGGGATTGGTGTCGTACTTCGAAAGTCGTGTGATCAGCCCGCTGTGGGCGAGCGGCAGCAAGTCTGCCGCCAACGCGTCAGCAATTTCCTTGGCATATACTTCGCGGCCGTCGACATAGAGCGTGAAAGATTTCAGATATTTCACTTTCTTCGCGGGATTTTCGATCGCGGCCTTTGTCCATTCATAAAGCGGATAATCTTCCGCACCGTGCTCTTCCGCTGTGGCGACATACTCCGCGAAGGCGTCAAACTGGCATTTGAGCGCGGCATGATGGTTGGTCAGAATTTCGGCCAATGGTTTTAGCAATGGATGGCCGAGATCGCGACGCGCAGATTCTGCCGTAGCCGCATCGTTCAGATCGAACCTGACCTGGTATTGCCATTGTGATGTCATTTCCATTCCCTACCACTTTCTAGAGCCGCAGGCGTGACGCACCATGTTTTATGGGCATTTTACCCTCAAAAACAATGTGCGGTGCGGCTAGGGATGACGGCGCTTCTTCCGCCTCGGTTGCTTGATATGGACTGCGCCAAGGCCAAAGCGCACAGTTGTCCCCAATTGGCCACGTTTGAGACTGACAAACGCAGTGCCGGTCGTCGGCGCGAGAGACCTGCCATTCGTGGGGACGGACGCAGACCTCTGTTGCCTGAGCACCAGCGACCGGCCCCTACTAGCTAAGTATCCGACGTGCGGTTGACTAGGCGCGAATTCGCCGAAACGAGGGGCAAAATGAAAATCAAGTTTGAGGCGGCTTTTAAGAATCAATTCGTCGTTGCTACTATCGTGCTCGGGGCAATTATCCTCGCCATCCCCGTATTTATTTTCGGCGCCATCGGCATTCTCTGGGGTGTTTTCACATCTTGGGCAAGACCAATTGCTTCAGAAAGAATTAGGCGCTCGGCGGAATCCGCCGGGGCACGGATTGTAGGTCAGGCAGGTAACAAGTTCCCCTGAAAGTCAAATGTGAGCAGAGTTTCATGACCTAAAGCCTTTACTCCCGCGTATGGGCATTTGTGGGTAGGCATTAGGCAGAGGGTTAGCCGCGTTGCGACAGTTAGGCTTGTTCGCCATTGGTCGCGGATGACTGCTCCGCCAAAGGATGACGGTCCGCCTTGGCTGTCCCATCGCGATGCCACTAGAAGAAATAACTGGCCCCACGACTTCAAAGCGACCGTAGTTTTATGTTCGGTCCATTCTGGCGCTTAATGGCCAATCGCGCCCCGGTTCACTCCTTTCTCACCAGGCGATCGCCTTGCCCTCAAGGGCTGCAAGCAATTTGGCGTCGTGTCCGTAAATATCCTGGCGAAAATTCGCAGCACCATCATCGGCCCAAGCTGTCAGGTACGTAATGTGCACAGGCAAGGGTTCACGCAAGTTGACCACAGTGGTTTTGGCCGAGGCAACGACGTTATTGATCCGATCTTTGGTCCATCCCTGTACACCGCCAACACGGAGAACCTGTTCGGCAAGGTCGAGAGGTCTGGACAAGCGAATACAGCCGTGACTGAAGGCGCGCACGCTGCGCCCAAATAGACTTTGCGCCGGGCTGTCGTGCAAATAGACGTTGTGTGGATTTGGAAACATGAACTTTACGCGACCGAGCGCGTTGTTGGGCCCCGGCCGCTGCCGCAGCTGATATGGAAAGTGCCCGGGTCCAATGCTGGACCAGTCAACTGAACTAGGGTCTGTCACCTGATCGCCCCGGACCACTTCAAAACCTTGCGCGGACAAGCCTGCCGGATTCCTTCGAAGCACGGGCAATTCCTCGTTGACCGCAATATCCGGCGGCACATTCCAATATGGGTTGAATTCAAGAAACCGGATGCGATCACTGAACACAGGGGTTCGGTGATAGGGCTTGCCGACAACGACTGCCATGCGTTCTTCGACTTTTCCTGCGTTTATCCGACGCAGCTCGAAGCCGGCTATGTTGACGATCAGGTATTGTTGCCCCAGGTTCTCGGGCATCCATCGCAATCGCTCCATAGCCAGAATGATGCTATTGATGCGCTCCTGTATTGGCACGTTCATGGCCACGATCGTCGTGGATCCGATGACTCCGTCCGAATCGAGGCCTTGACGGGCCTGAAAGCGCTTGACCGCTTCGACCAACGCATTGTCGTAGAGCGTTGCTTCAGTTGCGGCGACTGCGCTGCTGGCGCCGTCGGTCATCGAAATTCGGGCTCGGATGGCGGGCACACGTGGGTCGGTCATACCAGGCCGAATTGCATCTCCCAGCGGGGTCGCGCTCCAGCCACCTTTGGCAGCAAGGGCCCTATATTTTGCGAGCACAGTGCGAAGTGCAGCATAGCGCTGGCCTGCCGGTTGCCATGCGTCGAAAAAGCGATCAATGCTATCGGTCTGTGCGAGATCCTTAAGTGCGGACAGTTGGTCGATGGTGCGACCTTCAATAAAGAAATTGGGATCGATTTTGCTCGGCAGGAAGCGACCGACTTTTAGGTCGGACGCATATTCAAGAAATGCCGAGGAAAAATAGAGTTCGACAATGGCAAGGCCGCGTTTGTCATTTGACGGCCCGGTCGCACTGAGAGTTTCGAGCTGCTTGCTTGGATAGTCGTTTGGATCGAGGCCATCGGCTTCGGCATTCTTTAATCGCGAAATAAACGTGTTCGTACGACTGCTCGCCAGCCATAGCAATTCGCCTCCGAAATTTTGGTAGTAGGCTTCCAATGCCTCGCGACGCTGGCGTATTGGAAGCGGTAGATTCGGCTCGTGCGCCAGCACATCGAGGAGATTAATTCGGATAACAGCGAGGTCGCGAGGGGAACTGACAATCTGAGCCTTGACATCAGAAAACTGGAACGCCAACGCGACACAAAGCGGAATAGTTGACGCGAAAAAGCGTCGGATCGCTCTTCGTAACGTTGCGATACTATCCGCGGTGCCTTCGTGATCATCTTTGCGAATCCGGTCACTGCATTGGTGGCGCATACAGCAACCCTCCTTGTGTCCACAGTGCATTCACACCACGGGTCAGGGCTAGTGGCGTGTTCTCTCCCAAATTGCGCTCGAATATCTCGGCGTAGTTGCCAACTCCTCCAATGACCTTGACGAGCCAATCATTTGACAATCCGAGTGACCTTGTTGCTGGCGCGCCAAGCTCGATCGCCCGCTGTCGCTGCCCATTCGCAATCGATTTTGAGTCCAACCCGAGTTCCTCGGCATTGATTAGAGCAAAGAGCGTCCAGCGAACCAAACCTATCCATTTCGGATCATCTTTACGCGTTGCAGGCCCCAGCGGTTCCTTGGAAATTACGTCACGCAAAATAACGTGATTTTGGGGCTCTGGCAGCAACGATCGTGCTGCAGCCAACGCAGAACGATCGGCGGTAAACACATCGCACTTCTCCGACGCGTAAGCGGCGCGCGCGTCTGACCCCTCTGTGAATCGCAGAAAAGAGACCTTAAGTTTTTTGCTTTGAAAAAACTCCGCAGCATTTTGTTCTGATGTGGTGCCACTACCGACGCAGATTTTAGCTCCATCGAGTTGCAGAGCGCTGGTGGCTCCGAGCAAAGTTGGAACGAGAAACCCTTGCCCGTCAAAATAGCTAATTCCGACGAATTCAATGCCGAGTTCGAGCTCGCGCGACATAGTCCAAGTGCTATTGCGAGACAAAAGGTCGATGCGGCGATCCGTCAACGCATTGAAGCGAACGTCGGCCGTCAGTGGCACGTATTCGACCTTCGCAGTATCACCAAGCACGGCAGCGGCGACAGCTTTACAAAAATCAACGTCGAAGCCCCGCCAGACCCCCGATCCGTTCTTTTCCGAGAAACCTGGGAGTCCTTCGCTGACGCCGCAAATCAACTTATCCCTTGATCGAACATCATCAAGTGTTCCCGCAGCCGCGCTGAGCGTTACGACGAAGCCTTCGATAAAAAATACTACGACCGCACAGAAGACAAACAAGCGATTCAGAACCCGGTCTAGAAACTGCGAATTGTGCATCTCAACATCGCGTCCTAACAGAAATTCCCAGTGCACTCAGAGAAATATAGTAACCATGGCCAAAAAAGGGCTCACTTTATTTGATGCACGTCAAAGGGGTATTCGCTGCCACACATTAGCTTCGGCCAGGCCTGAAAACTTTGCTTTTGCGGTGATGTAGCAGTCGGCGAAAGGAGGCTGTCATAAACGAATTACTGCAAAAGGTTTGATCTTAATCAAACCAACGCTTCATTTAGTCAGACAACGTTGTAAACGACCATTTTTAACGATTGGTCCGCCCAACCAGAAGGAATCTTGCCGTGACCACACGTCATTTTGTCCTGTATGCAATCGCGCTTTTCAGCATCACTGCGATGCAAAACAATCCGGTCAATGCACTTTCAATGGCTGAGTGCAGTGCAAAGTATAAAGCCGCTAAAACCGCTGGAACCCTAAGTGGAATGAAATGGAACGACTTCCGGAAGGCGCAATGCGGGTCCGACGTGAGTGCTGCACCCGCTGCCGTTAACGCACCAAGCCCCGCGACACCCACTCGGGCCACCCCAGCCGCTGTCGGCAATGCGGTCTTCCCGACTGCCGTTACTCCCAAATATTCGAACCAACCTGCCGGTAAGGCACGTATGGCAACCTGCCTCGATCAATACAAGACAAACAAAGCGAATAATGCCAACGGCGGACTGAAATGGATTCAAAAGGGCGGCGGCTACTACAGCGAGTGCAGCAAGCGCCTAAAGGGCTAGGCAGGATGGTGGCTGAGTTGTCAACGGGTCGCCATAGGGCCGCTTTTCAACCATGCAAGCTGCGGATCGGATCACCGTGATGCCAAATATCATTTCCCGAATTTGCTTTGCACTAGTCGTAGTCAGTCTCAGCCTCGGACTGTCGGGTTGCGGATACAATACGATCCCAACACTTCAAGAGCAGGCAAAGGCCCGCTGGGCAGACGTGCAGAACCAATATCAGCGCCGCGCTGATCTGATCCCAAATTTGGTATCAACTGTCCAAGGATATGCGGCGCAAGAGAAGAACGTGCTTACTTCCGTGATAGAAGCACGTGCCAAGGCGACCCAGATAAAGGTTGACGCCTCCGACCTCACTGATCCTGACAAAGTCAAAGCTTTTCAGGAGGCCCAGGCGCAACTGACGGGGGCGCTCGGTCGGCTGTTGGCAGTCTCCGAAAGATATCCCGACCTCAAATCCAATGCTAACTTCTTGGCTCTGCAATCGCAGCTCGAAAACACCGAGAACGGCATTGCGACGGCGCGGCGCGGTTACATCGACGCGGTGCGTGCCTTTAACACGGCACTGCGAACATTCCCGACCGTCATATGGGCTAAAACGGTGTTCTCGGGTGAAAAACCGATGGCAGAATTCACTGCAGCCACGGGCGCCGAAACGCCGCCACAGGTGAAGTTCTGATGGTGATACGGTGAAGAGACAAGCGTGTTTTCTGTCCGCTCTTGTTCTCAGTCTTGCGTCGGTGGCACTTGCTCTTAATTTTCCTCCACTGACCGGCCGCGTCGTCGATCAAGCTAATGTCATGACGGCGCAAGGTCGTAGCGACCTTGAGGTAAAACTCAGGGAGCTCGAGGACAAGTCGAGCATCCAGCTTGTCGTCGCCACTGTGAAATCCCTGGAAGGCAGCGACGTGGAGTCGTACGCCAATCAATTATTCCGATTCTGGAAACTTGGCGAAGCCCAAAAGAACAATGGTGTGCTGCTTCTCGTCGCGCCGGCAGAGCGCAAAGTTCGCATCGAGGTTGGTTATGGCCTTGAGGGTACGCTCACCGATGCATTTTCCTCGGTCATAATTTCGAGCGCTATCATCCCGCGTTTCAAGACGGGCGACTTTTCTGGCGGCATCGAACGGGGAGTTGACGGCATCATCAGCGTACTCAGCGGTGACACAGCGGATTGGCAACCAAAAGTCCGCGTCCGCACCGACGACGGCGCCGATAACGAGCTCCTAGCTTCCTTACTGCCTCTGCTGATGATCTTCGTGATCTGGTACCTAATAGGTAGCGCAAGGGGCGGGGCTTCGGGCCGCTCTGCTCGACAGGGTGGCCGTACCATAATCATCCCTTACGGCGGTTCGACCTGGGGATCAGGGTGGGGTGGTGGAATTGGCGGGGGTGGATTTGGTGGTGGCTTTGGTGGTGGCTTTTCGGGCGGCGGCGGCTCATCGGGGGGCGGCGGCGCGTCAGGGAGTTGGTGATGGAGTTCACCAAGGAGGATTTCGAGTCCATATCGACTGCCATCCACGCGGCGGAGCAACGCACATCCGGCCAAATTGTCTGCGTCCTGGTGCGCTCATCGTCAGACTATATCGATATTCCTGTTCTTTGGGCGAGCGTGCTCGCGCTGTGTCTCCCGTGGCCGCTGATCTATTTCACGCAATGGAGCGCCCAGCGGATTTTTTTGCTGCAAATTGTGCTTTTCTTGGTCGTCGCGGTGTTGTTGCTTTTGTCGATGCCGCTACGGCTAACGCTCGTTCCGCGCCCAGTGCAGCGGGTGCGAGCATATCGCGCCGCGCTCGAGCAGTTCATGGTCCGCGGGATTAGTCGCACAAAAAACCGTACCGGTGTTCTGATCTTCGTGTCGCTAGCAGAACACTACGCAAGGATCATTGCCGACGAGGGGATCGCCCGAAAAGTCCATCATTCGGAGTGGCAGGCGGCGGTGGATAGCTTGACCGCGTGTATGCGCGCCGACCAAATCAGAGCCGGCTTCATCGCGGCAATCGAGCGCTGCGGCGACGTGCTTGCGACCCATGCGCCGCCCGACGGCTCACCCAATGAATTACCAGACCGGCTCTATGTAATGTAGCGAAGACCGCCCGAAGGCGGTCTTCTTCCATTTTTTTGCTTTGAAGCGTTAAGATCAAGACGGCCATCTGCTGCACATTAGGGGGAAAAAATCTCATGAGACTGCCCGATCGGGTGCTTGACCCAATTGAACGGCTCTCTGAAATCCTGTTCGGTTTGATAATGGCCCTGACCATCACGGGCGCGGTCAGTGTGGCAACAGCAGACCGTTTCGCCATTCGGACGATGCTTTTCGCGGCACTCGGATGCAATGTGGCCTGGGGAATTATCGATGCTGGAATGTATCTGATGGCTCGTCTCGGCGAGCGTGGACGCAATGCGTTGGCGGTGCGTGCCGTGCGTGAAACGGCCAATCGCGAAGATGCCCACCGCATGATCGCAGAGGAGCTGCCACCACTACTCGCTCCCGCTTTTCAATCTGTTCAGCTTGAGTTGCTACGCGACAGAATTGACAAGATTCCTGCTTCCGATCTGAGTCCCGGGCTGACTCGACGCGACTGGCGAGGTGCATTGGGTGTTTGTGTCATCGTGATTCTGTCTACATTTCCGGTCGTTATTCCTTTTATTGTTATTGCCGATACCAGACTGGCGTTGCGCATTTCCAATGCGCTTGCCGTCATGTTGTTATTCTTGTGTGGATTTCTTTTTGGCCGTTATGCGGGAGTGCAGCCTTTGACGACGGGTCTGGTTATGGTGGGGGTTGGAATAGCCTTGGTAAGTATTGCGATAGCCCTTGGGGGGTGAATTTGATCCAGCGGTACTTGCGATCGTTCGCTTTACTTGCAGTCGTAGCTGTGACAGTGGGGACACTACTAATTCCCGATAATTACGCACGGGGACAGGCTGCTACAGGCAACTACGGTGGCGCAATCAGCCTCGGAGGCCACAGCTTGTATTCGTTCGAGGTCGCTCCCGTTACGCCAGATCGCGAGGCGAATCAGCTTGAATTTAGCTTTCGGGGAGGCGTTGCGACTGACTACATTTATCGCGGCACAACGCTGTCCGACCATAAACCGGCCGTTGGCAGCGTCGTCGAAGCAACATTTGGTCCGCTTTACGCTGGCATTGCAGTGACGAGCGTCAAGTTGCCAACGCAGCCGGCTGCTGAAATTACAACGAGCGCCGGTGTTCGTCGAACAATAGGAAATATCGATTTTGATTTCGGTGTGAGTTATTTCCTCTACCCGGGGGAAATATCGGCCAGTCCGGGCACCGACTATTGGCAGTTGGCCATCCGCGCGGACAAACGGATAGACGAATCGTTTCGCGTTGCCGGCGGATTTGCCTATTCCCCAAACGTTTCCAACACTGGCGCTTGGAGTTGGTATGCGGCAGGTGGCCTGGGCTTTGACGTGCCGAGTCGTTTCCTTCCGGCGGACCTCGGCTTGTCATTCACAGGCGGCGCAGGGTATTCTTGGTTTGGCAATCAGTCGCCAGAGTTGGGCGGGTTTCCGCTGCCTGCCTACTTGAATTGGCAGGCTGGCGTGACGTTTACCTATAAGATTTTCAATCTCGATCTGCGTTACTACGACACGAATCTCTCAAAGGAAAATTGCTTCGTTCTGACTGGCGATCCTAATGCAAGGCCGGGCGGTGCAGTCGATCTCGTCACGAATCCCGAAGGATTAACTTCGCGCTGGTGCAGCGCCACCTTTGTTGCGAAAGTCTCATTCGCTTGGAATTAGTCGCCCCTGACCACCACGGCGTGCCCGATCTTTGCGCAGATGCTTATGTCAGTTCTTGTCGGCAGCGAGCGATGGGCGCAAGCGAAGCGGCTGGGCGCCGTTCGAACGGTACACACTGTGCGCCAGTTGGGTGTCTCGCCGAGTAAATTCGCAATAAGCAAAGCCCAATCCCGAGATCGATCCGCGGAAGGTGGTGTCGCTTGTGCGCTCGAGATTAAAACAGGGTTGAAGCGGCAAGCCACGAAGGGAGGCGCAAACAGAACCGCCTCTAACTTGCAGCGTATTGGGCGGTAGTTGCGCGTAGCGCACAGGGCCCGACCCTTTGAACTGAACGGAGCCGGTTGCCGAACCGTCAAAATTGACACGACCTTGCCCGCGCGTGCCTTCGAAACAGGCGTAGTTGAACATTTTGCCAATGACAAACTGACGGGCCTCATCAGCGGTCATTTCGCCCGCTATAGCCGTTGGCAGCGCGGCCAGCAGGCCAACCGCCAGAACAATGCAACGCAGCATGCCAAACTCCACTAACGCAAGGACTCTACCGTCTATTCGCCCCGAGTTGTAGGCCTAACAGACTATAAAGCGTTTTGGTGGACAAATCTTGGACATTTGCTGACATTCAGACGTTGAGCGTCATCGTTACGGTGTCGGCCCGTCAGGACCTATTTTTACGGTCTGGGTTTTTGTATTCAGGCGTGGAAACGGTCTTTGAGTTCCGCCTGTCGTGACCATTCGATTGGTTTTGAAAGCCCGCAACTCAATATCTTCCAAAAACTCCCGCGGGCTGCGGATGAATTTCGTGTCGTTGCTTGCCGGCAGTCGAAGCGCGATAGCATTTCCCTTACGAACGTCACGCAGTTACGGGTATCTAGATTGTAGGATGGTTGAGGGTATTTCCGCCAACGGTCCACGATGGCAAGCACAGCCCGATATTCTTTGTCGCTGATTGGAAGCGAAAGATGGGGCTGGCTCATCGCCACGTAATCATCCGGCATCGAGATGACAAAACCTTCTACTGACTGCCACGCTATGGAAGGTGAGATCGTCTGAGCAGTGAAGCCGAAATTAGCCTTGACGGGTTTAGCGTCGGGTTCAGTCGTTCCACTTAGCGTTACATAGGCGTGGGGAAATGTAACGCTGAACCCGTAAGTGCCAAAATGGTGTGAATAGAACGTCAACGTGACTTCGGCATGTGCACCGGAAGCCATAGTGAAAAAATACAATGCGGCTATCAGACACGCTAACCCCCCGAAGCCTCCAAACAGCTGACCAATGTCACTGAAACAGAAAACGTAGGTGACGGAAGCCGCGATTAAGGCAGGGTTATTGGCAAAGTGTGACTTTTCTGCACTTGTTGCGCCGCGGACTACCGCCGGCTGCTAACGGCAAATCTTTGTCTGGATATAACAAGCGGCTAGCAGAAGCCCTCGCCTATATTCAGCCCCACAAAGCACAGTTAGTTCGAACTGGTGTATCGGCGTCGCGGTCGTCGAACGGTTTACCAGCCGTTAAGCAAGTGTCCCACTACGTAGCTGTTCAGAGGAAACTATGTTGCTCCCCGTCGGATTCACTCATCCGGCCAAGCGCGCGTTTGCTGTGGCCGCTCTGGTCGCCATCGCCGTTTTTCCCGCAGTTGCGCGCGGCGAAAACGCCACGCCGACTTGCGATGCACCATTTTCAATGACCCGTCTCATTAACCCGCTGACACGTGTGGCTGAACGACTCAAAAGCGGTAAGCCGATCACCATTGTCGCAATCGGCTCGTCATCAACTGCTGGATCTGGCGCTAGTTCGCCGACCGCCACCTATCCGAGCCGGCTTGCGGTCGAGTTGACCCAGCGTTTCCCGGGCCATACGATCACTGTGCTTAACCGCGGTGTGGGCGGCGAAGAAGTGTACGATATGCTCAAGCGCTTTGATGCAGATGTGATCGCAGTTCAACCCGACCTGGTCCTCTGGCAGCTTGGCACCAATGCGGTAATCCGCAGCGACAATCTCAATGGTCAAGACGTGGCGATAGTCGAGGGCATCACCAAGATCCGCTCGACCGGCGCCGACATCGTGCTGATAGATCCGCAATTCGCACCAAAGGTGATCGTGAAACCAGAAGCCACTCGTATGGTCGAACTAATCGCGAGCGTGGCCAAGCGCGAGGATATTAACCTGTTTCCCCGTTTCGATGTGATGAGGCGCTGGCACGATGTCGACCACATGCCGTTCAAGGCATTCGTGTCGCCTGACGGGCTTCACATGAATGACTGGAGCTATGGCTGCTTGGCCAAGGCCATCGGCGTCGCGATCTCTGAGGCGGCGCAGCGCCCGGTGCTATCGGTAAAAACGTCGTCGCATATAGTGCATTAGATCGGTCACTGTCTCGCACATAAAAAGCGCGCTTGGTGATGGCGAAGTCCGTTTTCGGCAGTAAAGCGTTGAAAAATTGACCGCGCAGGTGAATGGCAAGACCGGTTTATCGAACATCCCCCGCTGATCGAACGTCCAACGCGCAGCGCATCCAGTACACCAAAAAAGCGATTTCTGGAGCGTCTTCTGCAGACCTACGTCGATTTGCTGACTTACGATCGCAAGGTGCTGCTATCGCGCTACCAGCTCGTTGATTTTGCTCGCAAGGTGGTGGGTGTCGGGAGTGTCGGCACCAGGTGCTGGGTGCTTCTTCTGCGTGGCGTCGACGATGACGATTCGCTTTTTCTTCAGATCAAGGAGGCGCAGCATTCAGTGCTCGCGCGATATGTCGGAATCAAATTGCCATTTGACCACCAGGGTCGCAGGGTCGTTGTTGGCCAGCGCCTCACTCAAGGTTCGCCGGACATTTTCTTGGGTTGGGGACGAGCCGACGAAAGGGATTTCTACGTTCGTCAACTTTCAGAATTGAAGGGCGGCGTTGCGCTCGAGAGCCTTGATACTCTGTCTCGTTATTGCGGAATGTGTGGCTGGGCTCTGGCATTGGCACATGCGAAGTCGGGTGACGCGGCGGCAATTGCAGGTTATTGCGGCAAGAACGACGCGCTTACTGAAGCGATCTGCAAATTTGCGATGAGCTATACTAAGCAGACCGAACAGGACTACGAAGCCTTCGTCAAGGTTAAACGCGCGGGCCGCATCAAGGGTGGCACCAGAAACGTTCTCATAAGTTCGCCGTGCGTTTTTAGGTCGCACATTCCAAACGCACAAGGTCGAGTGATCGAGAAGGAAAGGCCCGCGGCGTTGGAGGGCGCCGCGGGCCGTGCCAGCGAGGGATCAGTATTAGAGTGCCTATGAAGGCAATCAATTCTGACTCTGATTCGCCCTTGTTTCAAGCGAACTGGGCCAAAAAATGGACAACTCCCCACGTCCGATGCGTCTAGTTCCCTAAAGGCCAATTGACCATCCAGGGTCGTTGATCCCCCACTGGTTGCAAATTGGAAGCGGCTTGGTGCGTACTATTCCCTTTGAAGAAAGCCTCGGTCGTGATTTCCGCGTACGCAAGCGCGGCTCGAGACAATTTTTGCCGCTCACAAAGCGGCTACAGTTTCTGAGAAACAACAAAGCTCGCGCATCGAAATCGACAGCACGCCAACGTTATCTCGTACAGGCGGAAGAGTATCGTTTTCAAGCAGAGACCTTTCGCGATCCGACGACCCAAGCACAATTACTTCGGATGGCCGCTATATGCGAGCGTTGGGCGATGCAGGCCGACGAATAGAGAATTTGGAAGGGAACGGAACGATGGCAACGATTGAATTGGAAAGGACGTTAGTTGCTGCATCAAATGACAATGTGACTACGGCCGCCATCGATTTTCCTGAAGCTTTCGGCGACAAGCAAACGCTCAAGCGTGCCCTATTCGCTCTTCAACGGGGGCCCATCCGTTTCCACCGAGACAACGTCATCGCCTGCGAAGGCGACGCCGCCGACTACCTGTTTTTGGTAGTGAGGGGGGTCGTTCGCCATTGCAAGACTTTCGAAAATGGCACCCGTAACATCGTCGCGTTCTATCTGCCCGGGGATCTTTTCGGGTGGAGCGATGCAAAGCATGGCCTCTCGGTCGAAGCCGCTGCCGACGCAATGGTGATGTTCATCAAACGCGCAGGCTTGCTTTCCATCGCATCGCAAGAAGGTCGCGTCGCTAGCTTTCTCCTTGCCACGACGACAAATGATCTTCGGCGTTCGCACGAACATTCACTGTTGATTAACAAAAGCGCCACCTGTCGCGTGGCGACGTTTCTGGCCGACCTTTGGACGAGATCGGGAAAACTTAAATACCTTGATCTTCCGGTATCTCACCAAGACATCGCAGAGTATCTGGGGGTCACAATTGAAACGCTCAGCCGAGCCATCACGGGGATGGAACGATCAGGTGTGCTCAACCGCGTTTCAGCACGCCGGTTGATCATACGAAATGAGATGGCGCTTGAGCAGATGATGAGGTGAGGCAAACCGCAAGCTTTCGGTCTTCCTCTATTCCAGAGGGCAGATCGTACGGCCAAGACCGATAGCTAGCGTCCGGTTTGGGCCGCTTCATCTAAACCCCTGTTTGTTTGCAACTAGGTTGCGCGTCTATTTAGAGGAAACAGGGTCATTGCAAGCAAGTCGTCAGGTGTTAACCCCCGTAACATAAATCCTATGGCTCCAGAGCTTTCCGACGAAGCGCACAAGGCAATGAAAGCCGCGTTTGATGCCATGTCGAGCTGGCAGACCGATGTCGTCAACAACAACGAGAAAAATCTTGACCGGGTCATCGACAAGATCGCAGCGGCCGCGGAAGCACTAGGATGGCCTGAGGAAATCGGCGAAATAGTACGCGCTCAAATGCACGCCGTTACAAAGATGCAGACACAAACGCTGGACCACATGATCAGCGCTTGGGAAGAGCAGATGAATTCACCGAGTGCACCATCGACGATTTTAGCGAAATTGAGATCAGTGCCCACCCTACCAGTCGGTAGTTGGCCGGGTGCGGCAGCGTCGCAAATGGGAAATCCATTCGAAGCCTGTATGCAGATCACGCAACAGTGGCAAAAGTTGTGGGCGGACGCGATGGCTCCATGGATGAAAGCAGGTAACTCAAAATAGATGCACCGCTCGATTGCTGTCAGCTAGGTGGCGTGCGAGGCTGCGGACCGGGCCGCTCATAGTTTGTCATCCGCCCTCCGCTTATTTGTCCTAAGTCATTTCCGGTCACGGCGCGATGACGCTATTCACGAGACCATGGAAGTAGCAACCCAAACCGGGCAACTCAAAGATATCAATGACATCTCGATTGAACACGATTTGACCTGCATTGGACCACGGTCCAATGGCGCTAAAGCGACGGGCTAATCAAACTGCGGTTGCAAGCCTCAGAGCAGTGGCGGCTTAAAGTAGTTCGAATTGTCGGAATGGTAGTTCAGCCACGCTGCCCTAGCGAGTTGAGCCATTTAGCTAAACCGTCGAATTTGGGGGTGCGCTGATATGAGTATTATCTGGACTATTATCATCGGCTTCGTTGCGGGCATTGTTGCTAAGTTTCTCCATCCTGGATCATCGAACGAGCCATCTGGCTTTATTCTCACGACGGCGCTCGGGATTGTCGGCGCTTTCGTAGCGACCTACCTCGGACAAGCCATTGGCTGGTACCGCGCAGGCGAAGGAGCAGGCTTTGTCGGCGCGGTCGTGGGGGCCATCATCGTGCTTGCTGTTTGGGGCTTTTTAGCTCCGAAACTTCAAAAGAAGTAAGTGAGGTCCTCATGCGCATAGATGAGTTGCCGGAAAGCAATCAAATTGAGGATCGGCGAGGTGCACGCGGTCTGCCAGGCGGTCGTGGTGGACTTGGAATTGGCGCCGTTGTGGTACTTGGCCTGATCGGCTGGGCAGTCGGCATCGACCCGCGCCTCTTGATTGGGGGCGCGGAGTTGTTGTCGGGCGGCGGGACGCAACAACAAGCAGATGTCGGCTCTCAAATCAAAACGGGTGCACCATCCGACGAAATGGGCCACTTCGTATCCGCAGTCCTAGGTAGCACAGAAGTGGAATGGACGGAGATCTTTGAAAAATCCGGCAAACTCTACAAACGGCCCACGTTGGTCATGTTTTCGGGTGCAACACAATCCGGGTGCGGTACCGCGCAATCCGCTATGGGCCCGTTCTACTGCCCGGTGGATCAAAAGGTCTATCTCGATACAAGTTTCTTTCAGGATCTTGAGCGGCGGTTTCGCGGATGCGATGTCGGCAGCAAAACCTGCCAGTTCTCGCAAGCCTACGTGATCGCGCACGAGATCGGCCACCACGTGCAAAATCTGCTCGGATTGCTTCCCAAGGTGCAGGAGGCGCAGCGCGGGATGGGCAAGGCAGAAGGCAATTCTCTGCAAGTTCGGGTCGAGCTGCAGGCGGATTGTCTTGCCGGCGTTTGGGCGAACCGGGCACAAGCGAAATGGCAATTTATCGAGCCCGGTGATGTCGAAGCTGCGATGCAGACGGCATCAGCGATTGGCGACGATCGACTGCAACGACAGTCTCAGGGATATGTCGTCCCGGATTCGTTTACGCACGGCTCTTCGGCCCAGCGTACGCGCTGGTTCATGACCGGACTGAAATCGGGAGAGGTCGCAAGCTGCGACACCTTCCGCGCTGAGCAGCTCTGAGAAAGACTTTCGATTGTCAGTTTAATGGGAGGCAAATATGGGATTGCTTGACGCTCTTAGTGGTATGTCAAACTCCGAAGCTGGACAAGGCGCACCGGGGAGTAGTGGTGGCATGTCGCCGATCACCAAGGCAATAATTGGTGTGCTCGCTTACCAGGCTATCAAGGCCTTCACAGCCAATCAGGCCAATGCTGGCACCAATCCCGACAACCAAAGTCCTAGCGCGACTGGTGGTGGACTTGATGACTTGCTTAAAGGTGGATTAGGCGGATTACTCGGAGGCGGCGCTAGTGGAAGCGCAGTAAGCGCGGGCTTGAACGATCTGCTCAAGCAATTCCAGCAGAATGGCCAAGGTGACGTGGCGAAATCGTGGATTGGCAAAGGACCCAATAAGTCGATCTCGCCAAATGACTTGGCAACCGCACTCGGCGCGGACCGTGTCAATACGTTGGTAAGTTTCTCCGGAATGTCTCGCAACGACTTGCTAAGTCAACTTAGCCAGCAATTGCCCGATGTCGTTGACCAGCTTACGCCCGACGGACGACTGCCGACCGAATAGGAAGCGGCGCGGTTCGTCTGACCGCTCGCCCACAATCAACGAAAATAGGAATGCGTAGGCAATAGCAAACTTAGCGAATGAGTGGGAGCGTCCGGCGCCATAGCACTGTCGTGGAAACGTTGGCTGCAAGGCATTGAGTATCGCTTGCGCGGCGCTCAATTCATTGAGGCGTATCCGTCAATAAGCGTTTCTCAGAGAGATTTCGGGGTGCGAATGACCGATTCCATCAATCTGCACACGCGGAACAAATGGTCTTGGCTTCCGCCTGTCCGGTGGCTCGGCAATTATCAGGCGGCGTGGCTGCCCGGCGATGTGGTGGCGGGCGTTACTTTGGCCGCCTATGCGATCCCGGTCTCGCTCGCCTATGCGTCGCTTGCCGGCCTGCCGCCGCAGGTCGGCATTTACGGCTATCTGCTGGGCGGGCTCGGCTACGCGCTGCTCGGCTCTTCTCGGCAGCTCGCTATCGGGCCCACATCTGCGATCTCGCTAATGGTCGCCGCCAGCGTGGCGCCGATGGCGGAAGGCGATGCGCAGCGTTACCTGCAGATCGCGAGCCTTGCGGCCTTCACGGTGGCCGGGCTTTGCCTGCTCTCATGGCTGCTCCGGCTCAGCGTCCTAGTCACGTTGATCAGTGATAGCATCCTGGTGGGCTTCAAGATCGGGGCGGGCCTAACAATTGCTATGACCCAATTGCCGAGTCTCTTTGGGGTCCCTGGCGGCGGTCATAATTTTTTTGAACGGCTTTATCTTCTCGTCGGGCAACTTGGCCATATGCAGATAGTGGTGCTTGCGGTGGGCGCTATCGCAATCGCACTGCTGCTGATGGGAGAACGCTTACTTCCCGGACGGCCGGTCGCGCTCGCGGTTGTGGCATTAGCGATCTTCCTGGCTAGCGTGCTCGGACTTCCGGCGCTCGGCGTGCCTGTCACCGGCCACATTCCGGAGGGCCTGCCCACGCTGGCAGGTCCGGCGCTGCGGCTACGCGACGTCGAAGGAATCGTACCGCTAGCTGGAGGCTGCCTATTGCTCGCCTATATTGAGGGCGTGTCCGCGGCGCGCACCTTCGCGGCAAAGCATGGTTACGAGCTCGATCCGCGTCAGGAGTTCCTCGGCATCGGTGCCGCCAACCTGGGCGCCGCCCTTGGGCAGGGCTACCCTGTCGCCGGCGGCCTGTCGCAGTCGGCTATCAATGACAAAGCGGGCGCCCGTACCCCGCTAGCGCTCGTGGTCGCCTCCATCACTTTGGCTTTGTGCCTACTGTTCCTAACCGGCCTCTTGGAAAACTTGCCCAAGGCCGTACTGGCCGCCGTGGTGTTCACTGCAATCCTTGGCCTGTTCGACTTTGGCGGGCTCCTGCACATGTGGCGCGTGAGCCGGATAGACTTCTACGCTGCCATCACCGCGATCATGGGAGTGCTGCTTCTCGGAATCTTGCAGGGCATTCTGCTCGCGGCGCTCGTTTCGATCCTTTTGCTGCTGGCGCGCGCATCGCAGCCGCACGTTGCCTTTTTGGGGCGCATCCCGGGGACCAACAGTTATTCCGATCTCGCCCGTCATCCAGAGAACGAGCCATTAGGGAACGTGATCGCATTCCGCCCGGAAGCCTCACTGCTCTACGTCAATGCCGGGTCTGTCCTCGAAATAGTAATGGCCAGTGTACTGAAGGACCGATCGAAAATCCGTGCGGTGGTCTGCGATCTCTCCGCATCGCCCTACCTCGATCTCGCGGGTGCTCGCATGTTGCATACACTCCACGGCGAGCTCGCGGCGCAGGGCATTTCCCTCCAGATTGTTGGAGCGCGTGGCCGAGTGCGCGATCTACTGCGGGCCGATGGCCTCGCCGAGAAGGTCGGCGGACTAGAACGCGCCGTATCGCTCGATGACGCAATCAGCGCCGCCCGCAAGCGTGTTGCCGAAACCACTCCAGTTCATGGCATCTCTGCTGTCAATTGACTTTGCATTCGCGCACTAGAGTTCGAATTATTCTCCCTTGGGCGAGACAAAGACCAATCAGTGGCTCCGTCGATGTGATTACCGCGCTCTCGTTCTGATGAAGAAAGACCGATTTGTTCTTGAGTTTTGAGACGCTAACTTTGCGATGCACCTTAGCGACCAAACAGGAAAAATGGATTTGGCGGCGGTCGCCTATTGTAATAGTCCCGCTGATAGTCGCCGCGCCGAGGCGGGTTGCCAGTTTGGACGTCCCAATTGCCTCGGGGAAAAAAGAAACCGTCGTCGCTCGCAAAGTTGCCATTGGGAGTAGGTTGGCGCGTTATAAACCCTCCCTGAGGTTGGTTGTTCAGCACCGCAACAAACTCAGTGCGATAGTTGGTCTCTTTACTCAGCGGCTCGTCCGAGACGATGATCGAGGATCGCGGCAATGCGGTCGGCCCAATGCGATCTACCACGTCCTGCGGGATGGTGATGCGGTCGAGCGCACCCTTGGCGTCGTCCGCACCGTCAATCGTGACCGCGGTCCAGCGCAAGCCGGCATCCGTGCGCGCCATCGCGGTGAATACGTGCGTGCCGATCGGTTTTTCAGGATTGCGGATCGTGACCGGGACCTCGATGCTGAAATCGAACACTTCGCCCCCGTCCGGCCACAGTTTGTGTGTGTTGCGCCGCACGTAAAGCTTCTGCGTGGCGCGGCTGATGTAGATCGAGACCGGCACGAGCGCGAGCGTCGCATTGAGCGCCGCCTTGGCGGTGGCGGTCTTCCTGGCCTCGGCCGCTTTGACGGCCTCTTTTGCAGCGGCGGCATCGGGTTTCGACTTCGCGTCAGCCTTTGCGGTGTCGAGTTGCTTCCCCGCTTCTTCGACCTTGGAAGCGGCCTTCTGCTTCCGCTCCTCGGCCCGCTGCTTCACCTCATCCGTTGTTGCGGCCGCGAGCGCCTTGTCGGCGCCCGCGAGTTCGGCATCGGCGCGGGCCTTGAGCGATGTCAGCTTGCGCAGCGACGCCGCGAGTGATGCCGTCTCGCGCGCCGCTGCCGCGGCAAATTTCTTTGCCTCGTCGGCCGCCTTTGTGGCCTCCGCGGCCTCGCGGGCGAGCGCCTCAACCCGCGCCGGCGCAGCCGCGATGGCCTCCGAGTTCGGGACGAGAAGCGCCGGATGGGAAAAATCGACCGGGACTGGATCGCCCGGTGCGATGATCACCCGCATCCCGATCCGAGTCTTGTCGAAGAGCTTATTGGCAAAGCCGAAGGGCATCCGCACGCAGCCGTGCGAGGCCGCATACCCGGGCAACGGCCCGCCGTGCAGTGCGATGCCGTTCCAGGTGATGCGCTGCATGTGCGGCATCCAGGCGTCGTCATACATGTTCGAGCGGTGGTCGACCTCTTTATCGACAACGGCGAAGACGCCGGCTGGCGTCTCGCGCCCCGTGACGCCGGTCGATACGGGCGCGCGCAGGATCCAGCCGTCCGCGTCGTAGAAAACGACCTGCTGGGATTTGATCGATACGATCGCAATGATCGGCTCACCTGCCGCGCGCGATGCCGTCGCCTCTTGGGCTTGCGCGGGGCGCTGTTCCTTGGCCGCCGCGTCGGCGGTCAGCGCCGTCAGTATGGTCATCGCCGCTAGCGTCACAATCACGGCGGGCCGCCAGCGCCGCATAGTTAGGGTAGGTTGCAACACCGCAAATCGATTTACCATTTCATGCCCGTTTGGAATGCCCGCGTTTGTGCCGATCGTGTGTCAAATCGCGATGTTTGGATGACCCACAGCCAACACCATACACCGCCAATTCGTTCCTGGCTCGCTCGAACTGATTGGTGTGCGTCTACCGCGCCTCGGGTTATCGATTCTCAATTCTTCGTAGCCGCCAGCGCATAACGGGCGTACAGGTCGTCAACGCGTTGCTGCCACATGCCCACAAACGCGTTGGAGGTCAGCCTATCAACCGATTTCCAAACGTGTTTGATGGCGGGAAGCGTGTTGCCCCAGATCGCCCGTTTGCACCATCGTTTGCCTTTTTCCTTACCTTCATCGGTGGCACACATCGATTTCCAGGCAATGCGCTTCGGATGGCTGACGTGCTGTGCGGCACCTTGCCAGCCTTGTTGATGGATCAAATACAGATCACTGAATGTCGGTTTTCTGCCTGTCCCGAACTCAAAGAGCAGCGCCTCCGTGGCAAACTTGTAAGCGCCGGCGATAGCATTGTCGCGCGCATCGATGATGCTTCCTGAACCGTATTGTCTGAACTCAGACTTACTGAGCTGGAATAGCCCAATATACGATCCAGTACGTTGCTTCGGATTGAAGCCGGACTCGATTTTAGCGACGGCTTTCATGAAGTTGAAATCCAGGCCGAAAGCGTCGGAGGCGCGCTTTATTTCCTCAACAGGCGTCCCCATTGGAAGGTCTTTCATCGTCTTCAAAACAGTATCGGCTGGCTTCTCGTCAGGCGGAATTTCGGAAAAAACATAATAAGCGAGATATGAGAATTTCCGCCCGAGAGACATCGGATCAGTGGAATGATCCTGAACTGAGTCTTCCGTTCTCGCCTGTTGTTCGACCAGGGCATCGAAGAAGTCTTCTAATCGAGCCTGTTCTTTTTCAAAGGTGTCGGAGTTAGTTTTCTCATTAGCTAAGAGCAATCGCTCGCGCGCGACTGGCAATGCGGACGTCTCGACCTTGCTCGACAATGATGAAACGACTTCCACCTCGTCTGCCTCTTCGGGGGAAGCCGTGCTCATCGTATCTTGGTAAGCCGCAGTAATTGCGAATGCGGCTACAAGAAAAGCCAACAGCAAGGGTTTCATTTTTCGCAAATCGGCCCCTGAACGGAGAGCGAGCTAACAGAAGCTCATCTGTTGTCTGCGTCGTGCACTTTGATATGGCTGTGCGGAAACTTTTGCTTCAACTGGAAACCCGCTTTCAACGCCTCAACATAAATTCGGTAGACCGACCCAATCTTTCCATCGATTTCGACCACATAGGATTCAGGAAAAGCAGCGTTTTGAGTGTCGGCTTCCATGAGCCACCTCCGGAACGCTAGGTTACAAAGAGCTTGAATGGTCGGGTTAATGATCGCTTAAATCAGGTTAATTTTTGTTTAATTGCAGAGTTAACTCTTGATGTGAGCAAACCGGCGCTCGATTAAGGTCGAGTGAATGACCGCTTTTGGCCCTTAGCGAACATCTAGTATTGCATTGCACATGCCCGCTTTTGACCCAAAGCGGTTCGAGTGTGGAGGCTTTCGAATCAATTTGGGCCATATACACCGATTATCGGACCAAGCGGCAGAAAGTTGCTCGTCCGCTTCAACGCAGGCGAATAAAAGCTGGTTGCACTACCGCCGTCTAAAAACAGAGCGTTCTTGCACTGAAGCTTATCCCGGAAGAGTTGCGCGAATTCGCCAAACGAAACTTCTGATTCCGATATGGCGAACACGAGTGAGTTAGGATCGCGGCTTCCGACCCCGGCTCGGTACTTTCTCGATCCGCCATATCGTGTGAAACGAGAATGCATTTTGCCGTCTATGACCAGCATTGGTCCCGACTGGGTGGCGAAGTTTGCTTGCGGCCTTTGCTTGAGGAACTTGCGGGTTTCCAAGATACCAGCCACCTCTCCGTTCACGTAAAGCACTCCGTTTGGTTTCATATGGAAGTTGCCGGGACCTGCGTTCGTGTTGGCCCGCACGAGTTCCCGACCTTCCTCGACGTATAGGCCGACTGGAGAGCTGTCCTCGTGGTACATGCCACCGTTTGTCGCGAAAAGGAGGCGTCCCGAGTTGCCCAGCGTTTGTGGTAACGAGGAAGGATATCCATAAACGTGCCCGTCTGGTTTTTTCCAGAATAGCCTGACGGACTGCCGTCGTAGGTCCACCTCGCACACTGTGTATCCGCCTTGTTCATACTTGATGCGCTGGCAGGGCGCAGTTTCGGCGCTAAACGAAAACGCCGGAATGAGCAAGGCGAAGTGAACCAGGCCAAGTTTTGAAAGATTTCCCACGATCCTGCCCGAAGCCTCTAGGCTCTTCAGCGAAGCACGCGATCGAATAATGCTGTGGTGATGGAGAATGAACGAACACAGCGCACCAATCTAGCCGGGGAGCTTCAAACTCACCGGTACCTTTACCTGATCGATGAACTCAAGCTCACAACCATCCGACCCGCCGGAATCGCCAGTATAATGTCGCGCAAGCAATCTGGACCGCGCCAATGATGGTGAAATAACCATATTCCCATTGCAACTCCGGGATGTTCTTGAAGTTCATGCCGTAGATACCAGCGATCGCAGTCGGCACCGCAATGATGGCGAGCCACGAAGCGTGTCTTTTTCAGACAAAAAGTCTGCTGCGCTTGGCCGACCAGCAGGCTCGCCTCAAAAGCAAACGCACATGTCTCCTTTTGACTCGAAGCGGACATCGGGCAGCCCTGTTGCGCACAAGGTCATTAGATCAGTTTCTTCTTTTAGACTGGGTCGACTCTTCTGGACAGCTGATCAATTTCACGGAATCAGGCAGCAAATTTAGAAACTCTTCCAGTCTGTCCCTAGGTGTTACTAGAGTCACGGCATCGCCAACTTTTGCCCGGGGCGGGCGCAGCCGCAGCACATCAAGCAAGAACGCCCCAAACTTTTTGCGAGGCATCGTCACCGTCACCTTGGTGCCTTTAGGTAGTTGGCTCCAAGGGGTCGTTAATTGAAGTTTGATACCGTCTTGCCCCTCTATGCTGACCGCTCTCACCCAAGGCACATGGGCTAAAAAACCATCGAAGAATTCACGGACTTCAGATTTGTTCAATCTCACCACGACGTACGCGTAGTTTTTCTCTGCTATTTCTCTAAATGCATCAGCGGCCTCGGTCATAGAATTCGCTTTCCAGACGTCTACGGCGGCTCTTCGACGGCCTCACGCGGCGCAGTAGTGAGTGTCACTGCTAATCGCAGTAACTCCCAACACTCACAGGGGAACCCTTCACACTTTTCGCCTTGAGACATTCACCTTTCGACCGTTAGGAAACTCGACGGTGGAGCGGGGGCGGGTCGCTAGCAAGGCAACGCTAACGCGTAGCACACAGTTCAATAACGCAAGCGCGCCGACCACTTCGCTGTGTCAGAGGCCAAGACGAATAGCAGCGAGGCTCATAGCGACAGAAACCATGAAAACAAAAGCGAACAATGTGCCCCACATCGCCTTACCCCCCATTAACCGCTGTTATGAGATTTTTGTTTTGTGACTTTTTTTAGGTTTAGGCGTTCGTGCGGGGCGCAACCGTGTAGATAATTGTAAGCGAGTGGTTGGTTGTTACCAGTGGATGAATATTACATTAGCCTCGGCGGACATGGCACTCCAAGTGAGGAGGTGAACAGAACACCCCCGCATTTGAACCGCTACGATGCTCATGTCCGAAGCCTCGACGACCGAAAGTACTTCGGCATGCGATCTGCTCGAGAGCTTAGAGACGATTTTTGACGGCGATCGCCTCTATTTCGACCATCAGGTCCGGATGCGACAAGCGTCGTACCTCGACGGTCGTGCTGGCAGGAAGCGCGACGCCCAAATAATCATGCCGAATATCGACGTGTCGAAAGAACTCGTCGATATCGGTCACAAATGTTGTGGTTTTGACAAGATCAGCGAGACCTGCTCCCGCGGCTTCGAGCGCCGCGCGGAGATTCTCTCCAACCTGGCGAATCTGCACTCGCATATTGCGTGGCCCAACAATATTCCCCGACTTGTCGCGCGCGAGTTGTCCGGAAATAAAAATGAGTGACTGCGTTTCGGCCACAACCACGTGCGTATACAAGACGCGACCTTCGAGCGCGCGTTGAAACAATAATTCGGGCTGGATTTTGGTCACGGTCATGGCTTCTCGGTTGCTCCTCTGTGGCTATTGCGGTCTCAGCCTCCGTTTAGCAAGATGCCAATGGACGTGGCAAAGGAGCCGAACATGCACACCCCATCCCGTGTCGGTCGACTATCACGCAGGCGCCTATTGCAGGTTGGCGCGTTAGGACTCGCCAGCGCCTCAATCGGCCTGCCACCCCGTGCGTCTGCGGCTCCGGTTACGATCCATTACGCGACCGGTGGCGGCATCGGTCCAAACGAAATGGAGACAATTATCTATCTTGATTATCTGAAGGAGAACGTCCTCAAGAATTATGGAAAGTCCTATACATTGGAAATGACGTTTACCCGCGGCACTCCTGAAGCGGCTACGCTGTTGGCCTCAGGTCAGGCGGACCTCGGAACACTTGCGTTTTCAACTTTCGCCACTGCGATCGCGAAAAATGCCGTTGCCGGTGGACTATCGATCATCTCTGACAATTATCAGGATGGTCACGCTGGCAACGCAACCAATACATTCTTTGTGTTGCAGGACTCCCCAGTCAAGACGGTCGAGGATCTAAAGGGCAAGAAGGTTGGCATCAACGCCTTTGGATCCGCCGTCGACCTCGTTCTCCGTGTCGTCTTAAAAAAGAAAGGCCTTGATCCAAAACGGGATGTTCAGATCGTCGAAGTCAATTTCCCGAATATGGCAGCCGCAATCCGCGAAAAGCGTGTCGACTGCGGCGTACTCGTTATCCCGTTTCTTGCAGTTGAGAGTCGCAAGGGCGACCTTCGGCCACTGTTCACGGGTGGCGACGCATTTGGTCCGTCGTCCGTGATCTTTCAGGTCGCTCGCACAGAATTCCTAAAACAAAATGAGGAAGCTGTGCGCGGCTATCTCGCGGACTACGTTGCAGGTCTAAATTGGTATTACGACAAGGCCAACCGCGGTAAAGCGATTGAGCTCGTGGCCGCTTTCACAAAATCACCGAAAGAGGTGCTCGATAGCTATTTTGCAACCGGAAGCGACTATTATCGCGACCCCAACGGCTGTGTACCGGTGGCGGTCATTCAGAAGCCGATAAATGCGATGGTCGAGGAAAACTTGATCCCGCACCCAGTCGACGCCTCGAAATATCTGGCTTTGAGCTACTTGCCGCGCCCGTGCTCGACCTAGACCGGCCCAAGATAGAGATCAGAGGCGTATCGAAGACCTACGCAAGCGAACGCGGTCCCGTGCTTGCCTTGCGGGGTACCGACTTGACTGTCAACGAAGGCGAGTTCGTATCAATTGTTGGCCCTTCTGGCTGCGGCAAAAGCACCCTTCTTTACGTCGTCGGTGGATTCCTGGCCGCAGATGGAGACGTCATTATCGATGGATCTGCGGTCAAAGGCCCCGGAACGGACCGCGGTGTCGTCTTTCAGGAGTATGCATTATTTCCGTGGCTGACGGTTCATGACAACATCCGTTACGGACTTGAGCGTCAGCGTGTGGCGGCGTCGGAACGTGACAAAATCGTCGACCGTTTGGTGAACGTCATTGGTCTTTCCGGGTTCGAAAACCGCTATCCACGTGAACTTTCGGGAGGCATGAAACAGCGTGTGGCGATTGCACGTACTCTCGCTTGCGACCCCGCCATCCTGCTGTTGGACGAGCCCTTTGGTGCGCTCGACGCTCAAACACGCGAAATCATGCAGGACGAACTGCTGAGGATTTGGCTGGAAACCCGGAAAACGGTCCTGCTTGTCACTCACGATGTCACCGAAGCCGTTTACCTCTCGAATCGCATTTGCGTCATGTCAGCGCGACCTGGCCAGATCATCGAAGAATTTGTCGTTGCGCTCGACCGGAGCTGTTCTCGTGAAGAACTTGTGATTTCAGAGCCATTCAACAGCATCCGTAACAAGGTCTGGCTCTCGGCGCGACGCCAGGCACTCGCGGCTGGGAAACAGGAATGACCCACTTTCCTGGCAAGCTCTTGCTGTCAGCCACGCGTTGGATGGTGCGAATTGCTCCTCTTATTCTTTTCGGACTGGTGTGGCACCTCGTGTGCAGCGCACAGCTTGTCAACAAAGACTTCTTGCCGTCGCCGCTTGCGGTCGCCGCGGCATTCGTCGACCTCTTTTCAAGCGGAGAAATTGCAACGAATCTTACGATCACGTTGTTCCGCGCGGCGGTGGGCCTGCTGCTTGGCGCCGGCTGCGGTGTATGGATTGGCGTGATGATGGCGCGGTCGCGTCACTTCCGTGAGTACGTGACGCCAATTGTCGGCGGCACCTATTCACTGCCGAAGTCTGCGCTTATTCCCCTATTCGCCCTATGGTTTGGCATTGGAAACCTGACCGCAATCGCGGCGGTGTTCCTTGCTTGTCTGCTCCCTATGGTAGTCAACACGTATCATGGGGTCTTGACGACGCCGAAGGTGCTGGTCTGGAGCGCCGAGGCGTTAGGCACCCGCGAACGCGAGCTGTGGCCGCGTGTCTTTATTCGCAACGCACTTCCCGACATTTTCACGGGATTGCGGATCGCGCTTGGATTTTCGTTCGTGCTCGCGATTTCCGCGGAGATGATCGCTTCAACCAACGGCATTGGTAAACTCATCTTTATGTACGGTGAGAACGGTACATATGACTACATGTTTGCTGCGATTTGTTGCGTCGTGATTGTCGCTTTTTTTAGTGATCGCGCGCTGCTCGTCGTGACGCGGCGTGTACTGGTCTGGCATGAGTCAGGCGCTTTCGAGCGGGAGCGACGCCGGCCATGAGCCAGCTAGATTTACGCGCGAGCCCATTTGCCTGGCGTTCAGTAGTCTCCGTCCTGTGCTTCGTCGCATTTTGGGAAATTGCCGCGCGGAGTCATGTCGCGCCTGCAATACTGCTGCCACCGTTCTCGATCGTCGCCGAACAGTTATGGTATTCGACATTTGACGGCACCCTTGCTGCGGACCTTTCGCTCAGTCTTGGGCGGGCCATTTGCGGACTCATCCTCGCAACAGTGGGCGGCGTGATTTTGGGGCTGCTCATGGCCCGAAACCGCGCCATAGAGTGGCTGGCTGACCCCCTCGTTGCTCTCGGATTTCCTTCCCCGAAAATCGCGTTTCTTCCAATCTTCATCTTGTGGTTCGGGATCGAAAGCGTTTCAAAGATTTTGCTCGTCGCTTTCGCGTGCATCTTCCCGGTCATCATCGGCACCTTCAGCGCCGCCCGCGCCGTAAGCCAGTTGTTTATCTGGTCGGCTCTCTCTCTCGGTAGTGGCCGTTTAAGTTTATTTCTGCACGTGATCCTTCCGGCGTGCTATCCGCGCATTTTCACAACTTTCCGGATCGCCGTACCAGTCGCTCTCATTACCACGTTCACAGCGGAGATGGTCGCAGGGGGCGGCGGTATGGGCGGAACTTTAATCTACTCGCAACGGTTCTTCGAAAGCCCGACGGTTTTTGCCTATATCGTGGTGATGTTGGTTATTGGCCTCATGCTCGACTCAGCAGTGCGCCGTTTCCAACACCGGTTCCTTCGCTGGGCCGAGGAATAACGAACCTCGTGGAAATTAAAAACCATCGGCGCATGGTTCCCCTGATTACTGGGCCGTTGCAAATTATTCTCCGTGTGAACTACGGCACAGAAGAACGAGACCAATGAAATTACTTTGAAAGTCAATCCAAGGGCTCTTACACCGAAAGGAGAGCTCGATGCGCGCACTAGTAGGCATTGGTCTTGTGACCGCTCTTGCAATGATCATTTGGTCAGTTGGTCCGACCGTCGGCAAAACCCATCGCGCTGAGACCATCAATCCGCTCGATCTTATGACAACGCCGGCGAATCTTCCCACTGAGCGATACGACGCTTTCTAGGCCGTACCCGCATTCTTCGAAATGCATAAGGCCGAGAATTTCTCGGCCCTATCGCCCATCGGGGGCGGCACAGCGCGTGGTATAGCCACCGGATCTTGGAACCGATCCGACGTTGGTTTATTGATCTAGCTGAAGAAACCGGCCCGCGTACAGGTGCCTTACAAAAGCGGGCACCATGCTTAGATCGATTCCTTGGGACGTGTGGGTTGCCGCTGCGATTGCGGCTGTGGTTGCGCTCGCGGCGTTTTTTGACCTGAGCCCGGCGATCTTTATTTTCATTTTCCTTGGTTTATGCGCCTACATCGCTGTCGAAACTTTTGGCAGCGAACGCAATAGATGAGAAACGCGTGCAAGGGTCGTCGGCGATGACCCACCAGCGAGTTTACCGTCTCACTTCTGCCCGGTGGTTTGTGATTGTGTCTCCGGAATAATCTCGGCGATCTTTCCGTCGAGTTCGTTCACGATCAAGATCTGATCCTTCATTTTCGCGTACCCATAGTCTGCGAGTTGAGGAATCCTTTGAATCAATTCGGATGGCAGGCCGTCGGGCGCAACACCTTTCGGAAGTTTGGCACCTATTGTTGGCGTTGAGTCTTTCGCTGATTTTGTCGCTTTCAACCTAAACTCGACTTCCGTGTGCTTGGTAAGGAGCGCTTGACGAACCTGCTCGCGCTGAGTCGTGTCCAGGTTTAGCTTTGGCAGCGAGGGGTTTTGGCGGGAGATTGTCGCTACCCTGAACAACTGTGCCATCATGCGGCTTCTCCTCTGCTGAGGCCGCGGCGCACGCGTTGAGCAGCAAGGTTCCGCCAAGCAGGACTTTGAGGATGAATGACATGACCGTCCTCACTTTTTCGGCGTCACCCCTGTCTATTTAACCGCCATTGCTTGTGGGAGTTGCATTTGGGGCAACGCAAGGCGTGCCAAAAGTCCATCACGCGGCAACTCAGCCCGCTGATTATTGGCTAATAATAATAATAAGATGTCCCGGAGGCATTTTCGGAGCGAAATCAGCTAGCGGAGTTCGCCACATAGTGCGCAATCAATAGCAGCGCCAACACGGTAAATGGGAGACCGACAACAATAAAGAAAACGTACATCCCTATGTGATCGTAACGATCAAGTGTGCGTTGGGAGATCGAATAACGCGATGCAGCGGCCGCCAGCAGAATCAAAATAACGGCTCCGATGACTGCAGTCAGCATTTCGACAACCTACGTCCGAAACCCACGTCCTCGGGCCGCACGAGCTTTTGCGCAAAAGGATTCTGCGCCCCTTGCAGTATCGAGCTGATGCTAACAGAGCGCATTGAGTCGGTGGGCGCAGCCAGATACCACAACCCTAAGTCACGGGCAGAGATCACCTAACGCGCTCCTTTGGCCCTGAATTTAATGCAACCTCTCCAGCCTCTCCGTCGTTGTTCCGTCACAGCCCGCCGGAGGGGCTCCCATGAACAATCGATGCAATCTCAGGCTGACAATTTTGTTAGGTGCGACCGTCGTTTGGTCGAGCATCAATGGACTAGCCCGCGCTGAGGAAAGCGCCACGGTTCCGACAAATCCAGGATTCAATGGCTACACTGGCCAAATCAATCCGGGGTCGACGCATCCGGTAACCTCGCAATCTAAAGAGGTCACCAATATTCCGACGCCGGAGGAATCACGCCAGGCGCTCCTGGAGCCGTACTCGAAGCAGCCGTCGCTTGGCAACAGCCCCAGTGTGCCACGCCCAGAACCCGAAACGTTCGGTGGTCCAAATGCCAATCAGCAATCGCAAAATGCTGTTGGTGGTCCACGAGGCCTTACGACTGCCGGCAGCACTCCGAATCCAAGTGCTTCAAAGGCTGGCAGACAGACGGCGTCGACGCCTTCTGCGACAGACGAACCCCCACCGTCCGGACCGATCGGTTCGTTTGGTCAGACGATTCCTGCCAAATTTTCCAAGCGAAACGATATTCTCGACCGCACGCCTATTATGGGTTGGCCGTTGCCACTCACCGATCAGCAACGTACGCAAATAGTCGATGCGGTGATGTCAGATACTTCGCAACCGGTTGCAGGCGCTGATGCGCTTAAACCGGCAAGTGAATTGTCCCCCGATCAGGCGCTCAGTGGCATGCGCCCATTGCCCGAAAGCGTGCGCAGCATCGATGGTGTTGAGCACCTTTACTACCTGAAGGCCCCGCACAAGATCTTGCTTGTTGAGCCCGCAACCCGAACAGTGGTCTGTGAGATCGAGTCCTGAAAGCCCAGTACCGGCAAAACCGTTTTCTCAACCGACAACGCTGACGCTTGCGCCTCTGCCGCTTTCTGAACGAACTGGCAGGAAAATAGTCGGAACGAAAATGTTTGTTTCGACGTTTCTGAGGCATTCGGAGGCAGAGGAGAAATGAGCATGAAGAAGTTACTTGTTTCGATGCTTGCGGCTGTTCTCGTGGCGTCATTTGCCGTCTCGGCGGAAGCCGCCAGCAATAAGCAGAAGGTTTTGGCGGATGTGCAGGCGTCCTGCAAAGCGCAGGCAGCCAAAAAGTACTCGGCCATTCACTTCATCAAGCGACGCAACTTCGTCAACAATTGCGTCGCGCAGCACGCCAAGGCGAGTGCGCCGAAAGCTGCCAAGCCGGCAACCACCGGTCGGGCGCCCAAAACCGCGCAGTAAGTTAAAAAGCCCCGCTTCGGCGGGGCTTTGCCTGATTTGTCGACCAATATCGGCGTCCAGCCGGTAGGTTGATCGTTATCCTCAAGGGCGAGAAGGCCGATTTGCCAGTGCAAGCCCTTACAAAGTATTGATCAACCTCAAGACTGCCAAGATACTCGGCCTCAATGTGCCCCCGTCGCCACTCGCCCCGCCAATGCGGTGATCGAACAAGCGAACCCCTTGGTGGAGCGTAGGAAACAAACATGCCCGACGAAAATCTGAAAGCAGAGATCGAGCGTCTTCAAGCCGAGAATGCAGCGTTAAAAAAAGGCGCGACCTCCGGCATCCGCATGAAAGTAAGCGAGAAGGGAGCCGTTTCAGTTTACGGGATGGGGCGCTTTCCCGTGACCTTATATAAAGAACAGTGGCTCAAGCTGCTGAATATGTCAGACGACATTCGCGCGTTCATCGCTGCCAATGAATCCGCACTGAAGACCAAGGAACCAAAATAGGTTTCCGGGCCGAGCAGCGCCTTTCCACCCAGAGGGAAGCATGGCAACACTGACGCGAAAGTCGCCGGCCACCGCGCACAAACCGTTTGCGCACTATTCGCACGTCGTCACCGCGCAGGGCGCCAATAAACTAGTGTTCTGCGCCGGACAGGTGGCGGCGGATCCAACAGGCAAGGTTTTGCCACCGGATGACTTTGCAGCGCAGACGAAAATGGTCATGGAAAACCTGAGGCTCGCGCTTGCTGACGGCGGCGCCGCCTTCAAAGACGTTGTGAAGGTGACGATCTTCATCTGCAATCCGCACGATGTACCGAAAGCACGCGCGATCCTTCAGGAGTATTTTGGCGACAGTCCACCAGCAAGCACGCTTTGCGTGCTGCGCGGCCTCGCCAATCCGAATTTCCTGCTGGAGATTGAGGCAATCGCAGCCGTGTAAAATGTCGCCCTGCCTGAGTAGGGGCGTGCCCATAGGCTCTTCAAGTTCCGAACGAAAAATAGGTCAGTTAAGCGACGAGCTAAAGCGTTGCCAATCGCCCTAAACGTGACCGCAGCCAAAGACCATGATCGATCTTGATAAGTTCGCTCACCAAAGACCCTTCAAGCGCCCACCATCAAGGTTAAGCGAAACGCCGGTGATGTAGCTCGACCGTTCCGAGCACAAAAAAACGGTAGCATTCGCCAGCTCTTCCGGCTTGCCCATGCGACCGAGCGAGTTCTTCCTGGCCGCAAGTTTCCTTGCCTCATCTTCGCTCTTCACGTTCAGCTCTTTCTTGAGACCCTCGGCATTTCGCACCCACAGGTCCGTCGCTACCCAACCGGGACATATGGCGTTCACTAGCACGTTGTCTTCGCCGAATTCCTCCGACAGCGATTTGGTCAAATTGAGCAACGCACTGTTGGTCATCGCGCTGCCGAACATGTAGGGATCTGGTTCTTTGCCGGCGCCGCCGATCGTATTTACGATGCGGCCCCATTTCTGCGCTTTCATCATGGGATGGACGAGACGGATCGCTCGCATGAAACCGAACAGCTTGGTCTCGAATTGATTCTTCAGCTCGTCATCTTTCAACGATGCGAAGCGACCTGAATACATCGTGCCCGCATTGTTAACGAGAATGTCGACGCCGCCGAGCTTTTCCTTTGCCGTATCGATCATCCGTTTGATGTCCGCTTCTTTGCTCATGTCGGCTTGCATGGCGTGAACTTCGCCGCCGGTTCGCTTTGCCAATTCGTCGCGTGCCTTGTTGATCTTGTCGGCGGTACGACCCGCAATGAGAACGCGCACACCCTCTTCGAGAAATTGCCGTGCCGTTTCGAATCCAATTCCGCTGCCGCCGCCTGTTACAATTGCGCGACGTCCCTTGATGCCCAGATCCATCGCCTGCTTTCCTCCGGTTGCTTGACGCAGTTCACCTGCCGATAGATGATCCGGGACAACCCATACATCATTAGAAATGCGAGGGGGAGGATGGATCTCGGCCTGCATGGCAAGGTTGCTGTGGTGACTGGGGCGTCGCGCGGTATTGGCAAGGCTGTCGCAAAAGGTTTGATTCAAGAGGGTTGTAAGGTAGCAATCTGCGCGCGCAATGCGGAACGCTTGCATTCCGCTGTTGCCGATCTTTCACAGGGCAAAAACGATCCCGGTGAGTGCCGCGTTCTGGGCATAGCCACCGATGTTACTGATGAAGTGGCGGTGCAAAAATTCGTCGACGCTGCCCACCAGGCGTTCGGGCGGATAGACATTCTCGTCAACAATGCCGGGACTCACCTGCGAGGTACGGTTGACACAACCACGGCCGAGATTCTGGAGCGGCAGCTGCGCGACAAGGTGTTCGGGTTTTTTTTCATGATTCAGGCTGTGCTTCCGATCATGCGGAAGCAAAAGGGTGGGCGCATCATCAACATCGTCGGTCAGGCCGCACGACATCCACATCCGGATCGTTTTCCTTCTGGAGTGACAAACGCCGCGTGCATGGCCTTGTCCAAGTCCGTTGCCGACGCAGTCGCTTGCGACAACATCCGTGTCAATGCGGTGTGCCCGCAATACATTGAAACCGAACTTCTGGCCTCGTTGATCGAGAAAGAAATGCGCGAACGGAAGGTCGATCGTGCGACCGCTGCCGCGGGCTTTTCACGCGCCAATCCGCTCGGACGTACCGGAACGCCCGATGAAGTTGCGGATTTAGTGTCATTTCTCGTCTCTGAGCCGGCGAACTTCGTGACCGGTAGCGCCGTGAGCATTGACGGCGGCTACCATCGTTACGTCTTCGGTTGAAAGCGAAAATCATGGAGCTTGGTCTGAAAGACAAAGTCGCGTTGGTGTCCGGAGGTACGAGCGGAATCGGCCTTGCCGTTTCCCAACGCCTTTCCGACGAGGGCTGCAAACTTGCCCTTGCTGGACGGCAGCAGGCCAAACTCGACCGTGCGGTAGCGCAAATTGATCGTGCGCGCGGTTTCGTCGCCGATGTTTGTGATCCGAGTCAGGTCAAAGCACTAGTTGACGATGTGGCCGCCGCCTTTGGGCGAATCGATATCGTCGTCAGCAACGCGGGGACGCATCTCGCCGGCCGTCTTGAAGAAGTCGAATCAAGTGCTTTGCTGCGACACCTGGAGACCAAGGTAATGGGTGCATGGGAATTGGCCAAATGCGCCGTGCCGCATATGCGTCGCCAAGGAGGCGGACGCTTTATTGTTATCATCGGTCAGGCCGGCAAAGTGCCGCAGGCCAGCGGGATTGCGTCAACCATCAGCAATGCCGCGCAGCATGCCCTGGTGAAGTCGCTTTCGGATGACCTCGCGCGGGATAACATCCTGGTCAATGCCGTGTGCCCAAGCCGCATCAAGACTCCGCTGACCGATGGCTTAAAACTTCACAACGAGGTCTTTCTAGGACGCAGCTTGGAACAGCAAGAGTCGCGTTGGGGTGCCGAGGTTCCGCTCGGGCGTTGGGGTATGGCCGAGGACGTCGCCAGCGCGGTCGCATTTCTGGCCTCGGAACGCGCCGGCTTTATCGTGGGGGCCAATATCGATGTCGATGGTGGACATCAACGCTCGATATTCTAGTGGTATGAAGCCGTGATTGAGATCTCCCATGTCTGCAAGACATTCAGACGTCGCGAGGCGATCGTCGAAGCGTTGCGCGATTTCAATCTGACAATTCGCCAGCATGAAATTGTTGCGGTCATCGGTCCCAGCGGATGTGGCAAATCGACCCTGTTGAACATGATTGCGGGGATCTATCCGCCGAGTAAGGGCCAGGTCCTCTACAAAGGCACGCGCGTCAGCGACCTCAACACCGACGTCGGATACATGACGCAGAAAGACAACCTGCTTCCTTGGCGAAGCGTTCGCGACAACATCGCCTTTCCTCTGGAACTTGCCGGGCTGTCACGATCGGAACGCGAGGCCCGCGCGGAAAAAATCATAAAAGTGGTTGGGCTCGACGGGTTTCAATCGCGCTTTCCAAATGAATTGTCCGGCGGAATGCGCAAACGTGTGAGTCTTGCGCGCATGATCGTCTACGGCGCGGAAACGGCGCTGCTGGATGAGCCGTTCGCGGCGCTCGATGCTCAGCTTAAGCTCGCGATGCATGATCTGCTTCTACAGCTTGCCGCAGAAAACAAGCAGACCGTGATTTTCGTCACGCATGACCTCATGGAAGCGGTGACACTTGCCGACCGTGTCATTGTTTGTACGCGTCGACCTGCGATGATTGCGCTTGAGCAGAAAATTTCGCTGGCGCGTCCCCGTGACGTGCTCAACGTCCGTTTTACCAACCAGTTTAAAGAGCACTACGACGCGCTCTGGGATAGGCTGCGCATCGAATACCAGGAGGAAAGGGTGTGACCTCGCTGGAACGGGAGATCGATCAGCCCGAAATGTCGAGCCCGAGCGAGGCTGGCGGTGTTGCCATGGTGCTGTGGCAAACATTGCTGGGCATTGCAGTGTTGTTTGCCTGGCAGGGCGCTTCGGGTCGTCTGGTCGACAATTTCTTCATTTCAAACCCGATCGATGTCGGACGACGGCTCTTTGAATGGACGCGGGACGGGTCCATTTTCATTCATTTGTGGGCAACAATCTATGCAACGACGGTCGGCTTTGTGATCGGCTCGGTTCTTGGCGGTGCACTGGGAGTTTGGCTTGGTGTATCACCATTCATCAGCCGGTTGCTCAATCCCTACCTCAATGCGTTGAACGCGCTTCCGAAGGTCGCGCTGGCGCCGCTCTTCGTTTTGTGGTTCGGCCTCGGTATCGAATCCAAGATCGCACTGGCGGCAGCCTTGGTGCTGTTCTTGGTGTTTTTGAACACGTTCGCTGGCGTTCGACAGGTCGATCAGGATCTGATCGACATTGCCCGCCTCATGAAGGCAACGCGTCTGCAGGTCATCGCCAAGGTGGTTGTCCCGTCGGCCTTGTCGTGGATGTTCGCCGGGCTGCGGGTTTCCGTGCCCTACGCTTTGATCGGTGCGGTTATTGGCGAGATGGTCGCGTCAAACAAAGGCCTCGGCTATCTCGTCCAGTTTTCTGGCGCTCAGTTCGACACCGCCGGCGTTTTCGCTGTCCTCATTGTCATCGCGCTGCTTGCAGTGGCTTTGAATTTCCTCGTGGATGCTGTGGAAAATCATATGGAACAATGGCGTTTCACGAGCCGCTAACTCTAATCAAAGGGAAGAGCATCATGAGAGCCTGGAAACTGTCCGCGATCGCGGCATCGATGTTGGCGGCGTGCTCTGCGGGCGCTGAGCCCGTCAAAATCACCAATATCGGGCATGGCTACTACAGCGGCGCTCTCTACGTCGCTCAACGCGAAAAATTGTTCGAGAAGCATGGGCTGGAGGCAGATGTTTCGTTTGTCCAAGGGGGGCCGCTCGCGCTGCAGGCCGCGCTTACCAAACAGGCAGACGTTGCCGTCGTGAGCTACGAACACATTCTGACGTCTGCGGTTCAGGGAAAACGCGTCGTTGCTTTCTTCAATATTGCCAATCGCCCGGTCAACAACATCATCGGCAATGATGCACTGGTGGCGGGCGCGGACAAGCTTACCATTGACGCGAAGGTCAAACGTCTCAAGGGTATGCGCGTTGCCATGCCGTCGGCGGGCGGCTCCGGCGAGAAAATGCTCGGTGTCCTTGCGAAAAAATACGGGCTGACGCTGCCCGAAGACATCAAAAGCGTCTATCTCGGTGCCGAAGCGCCCTCTTATGTGGCCGCTTTTGACCGGAACTTGATTGATGCGGCGCTGCCGTTTGAGCCGGCCGGCGTCCTGGTTCAGCAAGCGGGCAAGGGCCGTATCTTCCTCAATCTGATGAATGGCGAAGTGCCCGAATTTCGCGACATTCTGTTCATGACGCTTGCTACCCACCCAGACAACATAAGGGACAAACCCGAACTCCTTCGCAAAGTAGCGGCAGCATTCTCCGACGCTGTGAAAATTCTCAAGGGCGATCCGAAGCGAGGTAAGGCGCTCATGGCGCTGGAATATCCCACCATGGCGCCTGCGACGAACGATGAAGCTTACGACGTCGTGAGCCAGATCTGGACCTGGGATGGCCGCATGACGGAATCACAAGCGCGCGGGACATTTGATTACCTGCAACCCAAGGGCACCCAGGACGTTGATTTCCCCTCGACGTTCACAAACGAGTTTCTCCCAAAACAATGACACGGTGCGCGAGCTTCTGCCGCTATCGCGCGCCAGCTTGACGACCTGGTGATTGGCGGCTTCGCATCCGCTTAGATCACTCCAGCTCTGTATTGCCAGATCGACCGCATATTTCAGCCACCAAAGGAATTTCATGTTGCCTTAATTGAACTCTAGAGCCTCACCGATCTTCGCCTTTTGAAGTGCGCCAAGGGGTACCGCTAGTGGGCGTGCAAGTTCAGATGCGTTTCGCGGGATTGTTCCTTCTGGTCGCTCTAACCGTGACGAGCGGGTGGGCCCGGGCGTCAACGGACGCTTGCCCCGGGAATCCGAATGCATTGGGTACCAGTCGCGTACTCGCCATTAGCCCAGACGAATTCAAAGGCATTGGCAGTATGCAATACAAGCAGACACTGCCACTCAACGATCATGAGGTCGTCATCACATTCGATGACGGACCATTGCCGCCATACAGCAACATCATTCTGGATACGTTGGCGTCGCAATGCGTCAAGGCGACCTACTTCCTGATCGGGCGGATGACGCACGAGTATCCGTCCATTGTCCGGCGCATCTACAACGCCGGCCACAGCATCGGCACCCATACCGAAAATCATCCACTCGCATTGCAGCGGTTGCCGATGCAGCGGGTCGCATCCGAGGTTGAGAGTGGCATCGCCTCTGTCGATGTCGCATTGGGAGATCCGAAGGCGCTTTCACCTTTTTTCCGAATCCCGGGTCTGGCCAGGAATAACGCGATCGATAACTACCTTGCCTCGAAGTCGCTGGTGACCTGGAGTGCGGATGTGGTTGCCGATGACTGGTTCAGGCACATTTCGGCGAAGGCCATTGTGCAAAAGGCCATGCGACGACTGGAAGCAAAAGGCCGAGGTATCCTTCTTCTTCATGATATTCATCCGGCCACGGCCACGGCACTGCCAATCTTGCTCCAGGAACTCAAGGCGCGCGGTTTCCGCGTGGTGCAGGTGGTGGCGACCGGCGATCGGCCGAAATCCTTGCCCGAACGAATAGCGTCGCCAGCTGCGGAAAAAGCTGCGTGGCCAACTGTGGTTCGAACGAAGCGGTTCTAAAAGCGCCTGGGCGGCATCGCCGCGAGGCTAATTTTCTTTCACTTTGTTTTCAGTTGGCAGCGGCGCTAGCCCCTGTTGCGCCCGCTCGATCCACGCGCTCGATCGCAGCCGGGTCGGGTGGCCAAGAGGCCAGCCAAGTCGCCAGTGGCATTATCGGAGGTGGCACTCCGATGTCGACCAAGCTCGCGTCGATGGCGTAATAGCCACCGTTCGTTTCTTGCACAACCGCGGTATTGCGCAAGGGTCCGTAGGAAAGCGGCGCCACCTTGTGGAAGGCAAAGAGTCCGCTGCGCTCCATGAGCGTCATATAGGTCCAAGTGTTGACCGAGGAGTCGATACAGTCGAGCTGCGTTAGGTCACCAGCATTGGGAAGGACGTACATGTTCTTATGCGTCCATTGGTGAGCATTTGTTCCGGTTTGCGGTGCGACGATGGTCTGAATCATCGCCACGCCCCGCACGATCTGATGCCGCTCAAGCTGCGCGTTCTTCGCACGCGGTTTGAACAGTGCCGTGACGCGCCGCCACTGGTCATCGCTTATAGTCGCGGGTGACCGCTCGGCGCAGTAGAAGCCGTGGCATACCGTTATATCCGTCAGCGTCGGATTCGGGTTGGCGTATTGCTTGAGGTAGAAATTCTGCAGATTATTGGCGTTATCCGCGCAGGCGGAGACCGCCAGCGCTGCCGATAGCCAACTCAAGACGCGCCATAACCGCATCGCCCGACCTCTTTCCCATACTAGCGTATGCACTCGTTACGGATAGAGAATTTTGTCAGCAGTTGTGCTTCCTGCACATCGCGGGATCGGAATGTGGTTGCGTTGGCTACCGCCCCATCGACTGCGCAATCAACGCAAGTCAGGAGATCTCCGGTGGGCAAAAGGATGGATCGGCTGTGGATTTCCAGTGCCGAACAACAGGCGAGGATTGCTATTGGGCGATGACAAACGATCGCTCTAAGGCTGCTTTTAAAATCAACCCTAAGACTCAACGTCAGAGCGCCTGGTCATTTGGAAAAGAAAGTGGGCGACGAGAAGCTCGTCGCCCGCCTATGGGGGAGTGGGAAGTCTCAGGGCAATAGCCGACCTGGCGGCTCCAAGCTTTGGAAACAATCTGGATTTTTCCTTGAGGTGGAGCGGATTTTACGTGGGTTGACCGCTTACTCGCGGCTACGCAAACCTGCGGTGACGAAATCGATCATTTGATCGAGCGTGGGACCGGGTTTGCCTGCGGATTCCGCGATGAAGAGGGGGTGGAAGAAGCGGATCATCGCGGCGCAGGTGCACAATGCCGCTGTACCGGCATCACGGGTATGGAATTCGCCCGAGGCAATGCCCGATGCGATCACAGACCCGATGACCCCCGTAATGAATTCGATATGGGCCTTGCAGACATCCCAGTTTTCTTCCATCGCGCAGGCGACCATCTCATGCATCTTTGAATCGGCGACATAACGGGCCGAATTCATCTGATGGACCGTCGTCAGCAGTTTGCGCAGGCGCGCCACGGCGCTTCCCTTGCTATTGGCGATCGTCTGAGCTGCCTGTTCGACCTCACCCATCAACCGTCGGGCCACGCCGGTATTGATCGACTTCTTGGAGTCGAAAAAGCGGTAAACATTTGCCGGGCTCATTCGCAGAGCCTTGGCGATGTCGGCTACCGTTGTCTTTTGGTAGCCGATTTCGCGAAACAGGCGCTCCGCGGTAACCAGTATTTGTCCCCGCACGTCCGGTTCGATTTGGTCGGCCACGTAGCTCATTTTAACAGCCCAGCCTTTCCGTCATTTGCCCACGGGTGCAAGCGAACCCGCGCCAGACCACCGCATATGCTCCGATGTATCCGTCACTTCATCCTCGGCCCCGCCTCGCTCATCGAGGCGCCTACGATACCACAACGCATAGAGGCTTGGCAGGAACAACAGGGTCAGAAATGTTGCCACGAACAGACCACCCATGATGGTGATGGCCATCGGACCCCAGAAAGCAGAGCGCGACAGCGGAATCATCGCGAGAATGGCGGCCAATGCCGTGAGGATAACTGGCCGCGCTCGCCTGACCGTCGCTTCGACGATTGCTTCGCCTCGCGTGAGACCCTGGTTTACGTCCGATTCGATCTGGTCAACCAGAATGACGGCGTTGCGCATGATCATGCCAGCCAAAGCGATCAGTCCGAGCAGTGCGACGAAGCCGAACGGCTTACCGGTCAGGTTCAAGCCAAGCGAAGCTCCGATGATGCCCAGTGGGGCAGTCAAGAAAACCAGAACGAGCCGCGAAATGCTCTGGAGCTGGATCATCAGCAGCGTAAGCATGACGCCGATCATGACGGGAAACAGCACGAAAATCGATGCATTGCCCTTCTCCGACTCTTCGATGGCCCCGCCTATCTCGATTCGGTAAGCGGGGTCGAGACTGTCGCGGATCGGTTTCAGCTTCGGCCAGATGGCATTGGTGACGTCCGGGGGCTGAACGCCATCGACAACGTCGGCGCGCACGGTCATCGCCATGTCGCGGTTGATGCGCCAGAGGATCGGCTCCTCGTGGGTGTATTCGACCTTGGCAATCTGCGTCAGAGGGACGGCAATGCCATTGCGCGAATAGAGCGACAGATCTCCGATATGGGCGAGATCAAGCCGCTCGGCAGGGACCGCGCGTGCAACAACCTCAACCTTTTCGATCCCGTCGCGCACGGTGGTGATCGACACGCCCGTAAGCAGCATGCTCAACGACTTGGAGATGTCCTGCGGCGTCATTCCCAGCGCCCGGACGCGATCCTGATCGACCACGAGCTTCAGCGATGGCGTTTGCTCGTTCCAGTCGAGATGCGGATCGATCACCTGGTCGTTTGCACGCATAACTTCACGGACCTGATAGGCAACGTCGCGCACCTTCTTCGCGTCGGGGCCTATGACACGGAACTGCACCGGGAATCCGACAGGGGGACCGAAGTTGAACCGGTCGACCCGCACGCGCGCTTCCGAAAGCGCACCATCCGCTACCGCTTTTTCAATTCGTGCCTTGATGCGCTCGCGCGCCTCGACATCCTTCGACACAATGACGATCTCGGCGAACGATTCATTCGGCAGCTGCGGGTTAAGTCCGAGCCAGAAGCGCGGCGAGCCCTGACCGACATAGGCGGTGTAGGTCGAAATATCGTCGTCGCCTTTGAGCAGCCATTCAGCGCGTTTGACAGAATCGAGCGTTGTGCCGAACGCAGTACCCGCAGGCAGGCGAAGCTGAAAGAAGAGTTCCGGTCGTTCTGACAGAGGGAAGAATTGCTGCTGGACGTGGCCAAATCCCACGATCGACAAGGCGAACACGCCGATCGTTGCGAGCACCACGGTGACGCGGCGCTGCACGCACCATTCGATAACTCGCCGCAATGCGCGGTAGATGCGCGTTTCATAAATCGCATGAGGATCGTGCCGGTGCCCGAGCCGCTTGAGCCTAGGCAACAGCTTGACGCCGAGATACGGAGTGAAGATGACGGCTACGAGCCATGACGCCACCAGCGAAATGGCGACCACCCAGAATATGCCGCCGGCATATTCGCCGACCGACGAATTGGCAAAGCCGATCGGCAGGAAGCCCGCCGCCGTCACCAGCGTTCCCGTCAACATTGGGAAAGCGGTCGATTCCCAGGCGAAAGATGCGGCCCGAATGCGGTCCCAGCCCTGTTCGATTTTTACCACCATCATCTCAACAGCGATGATGGCATCATCGACTAAAAGACCAAGCGCGATAATCAGTGCTCCCAGCGTGATCCGGTGCAGGTCGAGACCCATCGCGTTCATGACGACGAACACGATTGCCAGAACGAGCGGTACAGAGAGAGCGACGACGATGCCCGTGCGCCAGCCGAGCGCGAGGAAGCTGACGAATAGGACGATTGCTAGAGCTTCGATGAAGGAGTGCACGAACTCACCGACCGCGTGCTCGACGACAGCCGGCTGATCGGCGATCTGCTCGAGATCGAATCCCCGCGGTACCGCAGTCATGAAATCGGCGGTGGCGCTGCTTACGGCCGGTCCGAGCTCAAGAATATTGGCACCCCTCGCCATCACGATGCCGATGCCGATTGCGGGCTTTTCTTTTTGCCGGACCATAAAATCCGGTGGATCGGCAAAGCCGTGCGTCACGGTTGCAATGTCGCCGAGGCGGAAGACGCGACCATTGGCTTCGACAGGCGTCTCGGCGACGGCTTTGGCGCCGTCGAGAGCGCCGGTCACGCGCAGCGGCACGCGCTGTGCTGAAGCTTCAACAATGCCGGCTGGCACCACGTTGTTCTGCCTCGCAAGCGACTGGAAGATCTGATCCGTCGTTACGCCAAGCGTCGCAAGTTTGGCATGCGAAAACTCGACATAGATTTTTTCAGCCTGCGTGCCGTAGAGGTTGACCTTGGTGACATCCTTCACTTTGAGGAGGCGCTGGCGCAGAGCTTCGGCGACCTTTTTCATCTGCGCGTAGTCTGCGCCATCGGCAGTGAGCATATAAAGAATCGAGTCGACGTCGCCGTATTCGTCGTTGACGGAAGGACCGATGATGCCGGCGGGCAGGTCGTCCTTGATGTCGACGATCTTCTTACGCAGTTGGTAAAACAGCTGGGGTACATCGCGCGCAGGCGTGTTGTCCTTGAACGCAACCTGCATCGCGGTAAAGGCCGGCTTCGTGTAAGTTGTCACTTTGTCGAAGTAAGGCAGCTCTTGCAGCTTCTTTTCGATCGGGTCGGCGACTTGCGCCTGCATTTCGGCGGCAGTCGCACCGGGCCACATGGCGGTTACCACCACCACCTTGATGGTGAATGAGGGATCTTCCGCACGGCCGAGGCTACGGTAGGAAATCAACCCAGCCACCCCGAACATGACGATCAGGAACAGGATCAAGGCGGGATGTTTGACCGCCCACGCTGAAAGATTGAAGTGACGCATGGTCTTTTCCTTTAGCGATTCGACTGCACTATGTGGCCCACGCTCAGAACGATAACGACGAAACGATCTTCACCTTTTGCGCGGGGTCGAGTTTTTGTACGCCGAGGGCGACGACGCTTGCGCCTTCGTCCACGCCACCACTGATGAGAACGTCACTGCTTTCATAAGACTTGATGGAAACAGGCTTCAGCGTGACCGCCCCGGTGTTTCCGTCGACGACGAAAACCGAAGGACCATTACCCTGATTGAACAATGCGGAGAGCGGAAGACGCGCGACCCGTTCGCTGGCGGGGTCGGACAAGGTCAATGTCGCCGTCATCCCGAGCTGCACCGCATCGCCGGCGTCAGGAATTGAAAATTTTGCAAGATAAGTTCGCGTTACCGGATCAGCGGAGGGCGCAAGCTCACGAAGCTTGGCGACGTAGGTCTTTCCCGGTTCGGACCAGATAGCAACTTGTGCGTCACCTGACTTCGCACGTGCCAACAGGGTTTCAGGGATTGCAACGACGACCTCTTTTTCGGCGAGGCGCGCTACGCGAATGGCAGTCTGCCCCGCACTCACGACCTGGCCGGGTTCTATCAGCGTCGCGGTGACGACGCCGGCAGCATCGGCCACAAGTCGCGCATATGAGAGACTGTTTTTCGTAAGCTCAACTGACCGCTCCGCGCGGTTGAGCCGCGCGCGCGCCTCATCCGCCGTAGCCTTAGCCTGGTCCAGCTGCGCATCCGTCGACCACCCCTTTTGCCGAAGTTCCTTGGCGCGCGTTTCGGCAGCGGTCGCTTGCGCAACAACGCCATTCGCCGCGGAGAGCTCTGCAGCGGCCTGCTCGGCCTGCAGCGAGAGATCGACTTCATCGAGGACTGCGAGCGGCTGGCCTATTTCGACAAGCGTGCCGACCTCGACCAGACGTTTCGCGACCTTGCCGGCGACCCGGAAACCGAGATCGCTCTCGATTCGAGGCCGGACCGTTCCGACGAAACTGCGTTCGCTGACTTGCGATTCGTAGTGGGCATTGGTCACGAGGACCGGCCTGGTGGGGACAGTCGGCTGGGCCGTCATCGGGTCACAGGCCGCGAGGGCGAGGACCGGCAAGACAACCAAGATACTGAAAAGTTTGGGGAAAACCGCCTGGTGCGACATTGGAAAGCCTCCAGTCCAGGCATGATAAGTAATTAGTGATAAAAGTCAACATTCATCAGTGATTATCATTTAGTATAAGAAGGCTCAAACTCATGCGGCTCGGAGTCTGATCGAAGGTTCGAGGAACCTTCGTAAATCTGGCGCTTCAGCGGACCAGAAAAAAAATGCGAGCCATCTGGTTGTCTCAAGCTATGTGGATCGCGCGGCTGTCCCCAGGGACTTGTTCGCGTTCATCCATTCCGTAGTCTCGAATGACGCCTGCAACCCGCAAACGATAGTTTGCGAAGATTTCGTGGCGGCCTTTTGCCTGCGCCTTGCGATGTTCAATGGTATTGCGCCAGGCCTTCACCGCGGCCTCATCTCGGAAGAATGAAAGTGAAAGAATCTTTCCCGGCTCATAAAGGCTTTCGAACCGTTCGATTGAAATGAAGCCATCCACTTTTTCGAGCAGAGGTTTCAGTTCGGCCGCGATGTTCAAATAGTCCTGTTTGCGTGTGGCTTTGGGCCAAACCTCAAATATGACAGCGATCATAGGACCTCTTTTCACGCTCCGCTTCCGCCTTTAGCGCATTTATCAATGTCAGCTTTCGGCAGTAAAGCGGACATGCCCTTTTGCTGCGGTCATTAAGAGTGGCGGCGCTTACCGAACTCGAGCGGGTTGTACATGGGCCTCACAGGCGGTTGATTTTGGCGATGCGCTGGATCACCTCCGCCGGCGTTTCATTGTCGGCCTTGGCCTTGAGCGCCAGTGCCTTTCGGGCAGCCGGCCGATCGAGACAGCGCGTGAGCCAGGCCTTGAGATTCGGTGTCGCAGAAAGGTCCATGTCGACAGCGCGGCTAATGACCGCGGCGACATTGAGATCGGCCACCGTGAAGTCGTTGCCGAGCAGATATTTTTGTTTTGCCACCGCCGCGTCGAGAACCTCGAACGGGGCCACCAAAACCCTCAGGGCCTCGTTGCGTTTGATGGCATCACGCTCGGCAGCCGGCAGGCGGATGGCATGCAGCGACCAGATGTTGACGCCGCGATCAACTTCAGCGACGGCCCACAAGCTCCACTGCCAAGCGCTCGCCTCACCCTCCAGCGTGCCGGGATAGAGTTTGCCATTGGAGTGCTTCTTGGCGAGATAAAGCGTGATCGCGAGCGACTCGAAAAGCACGAAGCCGTTGTCAACGATGAAGGGCAGCCGTCCGTTTGGATTGATAGCGAGAAACTCCGGCGAGCCGGCGCCGGCAGCGCCAATCTCGATCGGCAGGTGCTCGTAGTCGAGCCCGAGCTCATTCGCGATCCAGAGCACTCGGAACGCGCGGGTGCGAGCGATGCCGTAAATGCGCAGGCCGGACAAGCGATCTCCCAAGTTTTGCGGCGGAGCATAGCGACACCGCCGCTGGTCGAATAGCGTCAGCTTTGATGGCAGATTTCGGCAGCTTTTTGCATCGTCGGATATGATGCCATATTGTATGGTCTCCACAGTCCTCCGGGATTTTACCCATGCTTGATGCGTCGGATACGGCGAAACGCCACCAGCGCTCAGTCGTAGGTCCGCCGCTCGACTTTCAGCATCATCTGCGCTTACTCGAAGAACGCGGCCTCCTTACTCGCATTGACAGGGCGATAGACAAGGACAGCGAGTTGCACCCGCTGGTGCGCTGGCAATTCCAGGGTGGGCTTGCAGAGGAACAGCGTCGGGCTTTTTTATTTACAAACGTCGTTGACGGCTCCGGAAGACGTTATGACATTCCGGTTGCCGTTGGCGCTCTTGGAGCTTCTCCAGCAATTTACGCCGTCGGCATGGGAAGGCCTGTCGAAGACATCGGCGAAGCTTGGACGCGGGCCACCGCTGCGCCAATTCCGCCGGTCGTCGTTTCAACGGGCGCATGCCAGGAAATTGTGATCAAAGGATCTGGTCTAGTGGGACCAGGCGAAGGCCTTGCCAGCCTGCCGATTCCGGTATCGACACCGGGATTTGATTCTGCTCCCTACCTTACCGCGACGCTCTGTATCACGCGTGATCCTGAAAATGGGGTGCAGAACATGGGCACCTATCGAGGCGCCCTGAAGGCCCAAGACCGTCTAGGCGTACGCATGTCGTCGCGGCCAGGTGGCGCGGGCGGCTACTTGCATTGGCGAAAATATCAAAAACGAAAAGAACCGATGCCTTGTGCGATTGTCATCGGCTGCGCGCCCGTGGTTCTGTTTACCGGGCCACAGAAGCTTTCCGTCGACCAGGATGAGATGGCAGTGGCGGGAGGGCTTGCAGGTGGTCCGATTCGTATTGTCAAGGCAGCAACAGTTGACCTTCATGTCCCGGCTGACGCCGAGATCGTGATCGAGGGTCTGATCGACAGCGAGTGGCTCGAGCCGGAAGGGCCGTTTGGCGAAAGCCACGGCCACGTGGCTTTGGAAGACTTCAATATGTCGATGAAGGTGACCGCGATCACGCGCAAACGTAATCCGGTCTTTGTTTCGATCATCAGCCAAGTCACACCCAGCGAATCGAGTGTTATCAAAAAGGTGGCGTTCGAGCCGATGTTCCTCGCTCATCTGCGTGATCAGCTGGGAATTCGCGGAATAAAGGGACTCACGATGCACGAGCCCTTTACGAATTTGCGCAAGGTCATCTTCCTGCAATTTGCGCGAGGCACGGCGCGAACCGAAGTATGGCGTGGACTGCAGGGCGCAGCATCGCTACGCGCGGATTGCGGAAAAATCTGCATTGCCATCAGCGAGGACATTGATCCCGCAAATACCGATGCGATTTTCTGGTCACTCGCGTACCGCTCAAATCCCGGCGAGGACGTTCAAATCCTGACCCATCGTTCCGCCGGGCATGGACCTAAATCGGTCGTCCGTGAAGACGCGACCATCCTCATCGACGCCACGATCAAGCACGATATGCCGCCCCTCGCATTACCTCGGCGCGAATTCATGGAACGGGCGCGAACGATCTGGAACGAGCTGGGGCTGCCGGCGGTTTCGCCCCAGGCGCCTTGGCACGGCTACCTATTGGGAGACTGGGAGGATCGCTATGATGTTTACGCCCGGCGAGCGGTCGAGGGGCGATGGGCGGAAAGCGGCGAAGAGACCGCTAAGCGGCGCCGCGAAGGTTTGATACCGGAAACGCCGGTGCGCAGTATTGAAAAGCTTGCGAAAAAATCGTGAAGGTGACCGCCGAACTGGTGAGCCGCTTGAAACTCTTTGTCGCCTTCATCGCTGCCTTCTTATTTGTCACACAGTCGACCGCAGCACTGGACGACAGCTATCCCACACGCCCGATCCACCTGATCGTCGGATTTTCTGCGGGTTCGAGCGGCGACGTTGCCGCCCGGATCGTTAGCAACAAGCTCACAGAACTGCTGAAGCAATCGGTCATTGTAGAAAATCGTCCGGGCGCCAGCAGCATGGTAGCGACCGAATATGTCGCGCGTAGCTCCAAGGACGGTTACACGCTTCTGTTTGCCACGATAGCGGTTACGATCAACGCGATAATGATGCCGGGCAAGGGTCTCAATATCGAACGCGACATGGCGCCAATTGTGCTCGTCGGGTCGATTCCCAACATCCTCGTTGTTCATCCAGATCTCAATGTCAAAGATGTGAAAGACCTTATTGCGCTCGCCAAACAGAGGCCAGGTGAGTTGCTTTACGGTGCGTCCGGCCTTGGCAGTGGGCCGCATCTGGCCGCTGAGCTGTTCAAACAGATGGCGGGAATAAAGATGACCGGAGTGTTGTATCCCGGCAGTGGACAAACCGCCATCGACCTTATTTCGGGCCGTATCCAGGTGATGTTTTCACCGGCGTCGACAGTGCTGGGATTCATCAAAGATGGGCGTGTCAAAGCGTTGGCGACAAGCGAAGCCGAACGGTCACGGGTTGCCCCAGACCTACCAACGATTGCTGAAGCTGCACTGCCCGGCTACGCCACCGGAGTTTGGTTCGGCATCCTAGGCCCCGCCGGAACGCCTGTTGCGGCTATTGAAAAAATTTCCGGCGCAACCAATTCCGCATTGAAGGATCCGGAAGTACTTAAGGAGTTTGAACGTCAGGGTCTAGACGGGTTGGGCGGCAGCCCGGACGACTTTGCACAATTTTTAAAAAGTGAAACGCAGCGCTGGGCGAGCGTTATTCGCGCGATGGATGCCGCCAAGGAAAAAAAGGGCAGTGCAGCGGAGCCATGAACGCGTCATCGTGGGTTATGACTTTTTTTCCGCCGTGCGGCCTTGATCAGACATGGAGCGGCGGCTTCGGACGGCACCGCGTTAGTTGCCACGGCGACATACTGATTTACATTGTGCGCGATGGCATCTCCGTGATGGGCGTCTGCGCTCCTGATGCACTGTGCATGGGCAAACAACATCGCCTGTTCGATCTGCTCCGCCTCAATCTCCAAGGCTTTCACGCGCGCGCGGACAGTTGTCGTGTCCAGATCCGCCTTCATCTCCTTGCGTGCGATGCGCAGCGGACGGACGACCATGGCATCCCAGTGGACGACAATCCGGGTTGCTGCTTCAATATCATTGCGATCTAGGGTGATCGCCTGCGTTCCAATCCACGCACAGAAAAGTAACAAATTGATATTTACGCCATAAAGCTCCTGTAACTCGAGGCACTCGTTGGCTACACCTTCTTGTTCATAAACCCTGAGTGAAAACCGCCAAAAATCATTGTCTGGCCGCAGCAGACATCGGTCGTTGTCCGGCCCTTTTTCTACCAAGCTTTCACCCGCTGCTACGAAACATCAGGTGGCTCGCCCTGTTTCAGCCGCTCGCGTCCGCCGCTCCAACGGCGAATCTTGCCGACATCGATGCCGAAAAGGTCAAGGACACGCGCGAGAGTATGATCCACCATTTCGTCGATAGACTTCGGCAAAGCGTAAAAAGCTGGAACGGGCGGATAGACGATTGCGCCGGCCTCGGTCACGCTCGCCATGTTGCGAATATGCCCGATATGGAGGGGCGTTTCGCGCAACAAAAGCACGAGGCGCCGGCGCTCCTTCAAGGCAACGTCGCCCGCACGCGAAATCAGGTTCGCCGTGTTCCCGGTCGCGATTTCAGCCATGGTTTTGATTGAACAAGGAGCGATTACCATGCCGCGCGTCGCGAATGATCCACTTGCGCAGGTCGCACCAACATCGTTGTTGGGGTGGACGACGGTGGCCAGCCGCTCGACATCTGCAAGTTTGAGATTGGTCTCGTAAGCGAGTGTCATCTGCGCCGCACGAGAGACGATAAGATGGGTTTTGATGTTGCAGGCGCGTAGCAGTTCCAGCAACCGTACTCCGTAGATCACTCCCGACGCGCCGGCAATGCCGACGACGAGCGGAGGATCGGATGTTTCGACCGGCATGTGTTTCATGCGTTGCACATACTGCAAATGATAGCATTCGAACACGTCAGGATGAGTATTTCCCATGGCTGCGCGTCCAGCAAGACGTCTCGCGGCCGCAAATAGGTTGGCTTTCCGGCCGGTTTGGGCTCAACTGCACGTCCTTTCCACGCTTTTGATCTGTAAGCCGATGGCGAGCCAAAGCACCAACTTCCGCTTCATCGGCCAACCGATTTTGCGAACCGAAGACGCTCGTTTGCTGACTGGCCGGGGCCAATTCAGTGATGACTTCAGCTTTCCCGGCCAGACCTATGCGGTGTTGGCTCGATCACCGCATGCGCACGCTCGCATCGTTCGCATCGATACCACCGCCGCCAAAAAGATGCCGGGCGTAATCGGAGTGTTTACCGGGTCGGATTGTCTTGCCGACGATCTAAATCCAATTCCGCATGATCCGCTTCCTAAAACGAAATACGACATGAAATTGCACGGGCCGGGAGGTGGTGAAATCTTTTTCGGGCCGCATCTGCTTTTGCCGACCGACAAAGCGCGGCATGTCGGCGAGGCGGTTGCGATGGTTGTTGCTGAAACTCTCGCACAAGCCCTCGACGCAGTGGAAGCGGTGGTCGTCGAGTATGAGCTGTTACCTTGCGTGACGCTTGCGGAAGAAGCCATGCAGCCTGGCGCACCCGCGGTATGGGATGAGATTCGCGAAAACGTTCTAGTCGACACGCATTTCGGAAATACCGCCGAGACTGATCGGGTGTTAGCTCAGGCCCCGCACGTCGTTTCAATCGACCACCATATCGGTCGCGTGACCGGAGTACCTATTGAGCCGCGTACTGCCGTGGCCAAATACGACAAGGCCATCGGTCGCTACACGATTTACGCCGGCAGCGGCGGAGCGGTGCGGCAGAAACGCGAGCTCGCCACAGTGTTGGGAGTCGATCCTGATAAAATCCGGGTGTTGTCCTTCGACGTCGGTGGAAACTTTGGCACGCGCAATCGCGTCTATGTCGAATTCGGTCTCGTTTTGTGGGCGGCGCGTAAGATTGACCGCCCGGTTAAATATACTGCTACTAGGTCGGAATGTTTTGTCAGCGACTACCAGGGCCGCGACCTCGTTGTGAAATTCGAGCTTGCTCTGGATGAACGCGGCCGTTTCTTGGCGTTGCGCGCGACCAATATCAGCAATGCGGGCGCGCGCTGTGTCTCGTTGTCGCCATTGAGCAAGGGCGCCGGATTAATTACCGGCAGCTACGATATTCCGGTCGCGTCGCTGCGTGCCGTTTCGGTCTTCACCAATACCGTTCCTACCCAGGCCTACCGGAGCTCAGGCCGTCCGGAGATCACCTTCGCGCTCGAGCGCCTCATCGATATGGCGGCTAGGAAACTGGGCGTCGACCGTATCGCCCTGCGTCGGCGCAATCTGGTGCAGCCGAAAGCCATGCCCTATCGAAACGCGGTTGGCATGCTCTACGATAGCGGACGGTACGAGGAAAACATGAACCTCGCCATGCGGCTCGCCGACTGGGACGGCTTCAAAGCCCGAAGACGCGAGGCAAGGAAGCGCGGCAAACTTCTCGGACTTGGGCTCGCAAACTACGTTGAGTCATCGATCGGCGCGCCAACGGAACAAACTCGACTCAAGGTTGGTTTCGATGGTCATGTCGACGTCGTCATCGGCACTCAGCCGTCCGGCCAAGGCCATGAGACTAGTTTTGCGCAGGTAATTTCGGACTTGATCGCCGTACCGGTCGAAGCAGTCCACATCATCCTTGGCGACACCGATATTGTGAAAGTCGGCGGTGGCAGCCATTCCGGACGCTCCATGCGTCACGCCGCAACGGTGTTTTCCCTGGCGGCAAAAGACCTGATCGCGAAAGGCACGCGTGCCGCAGCGGTGGTATTTGGCACGACAGCAGACCGGGTCGATTTCAACGACGGGCGGTTTTCCTCACGCGACACCAATCGCAGTTTAGATTTTCTTGAGCTGGCAAGGGAAATGACCCTGCATAAGATGCCGGATGACCTGTCCGATGGGCTGGTCGTCGTTGCCGACAATGAAATGCATGAGCCAGTGTTCCCGAACGGCTGCGCGATTTGCGAAATCGAGATTGATCCGGATAGTTACGGCCTCCGGCTCGTGCGTTACACTTCCGTCGACGACGTTGGGCGCTGCATCAATCCCCTCATTGTCGATGGCCAGACGCATGGGGCAATAGTGCAGGGAGTCGGCCAAGCCCTGTGGGAGCAGTGTGTCGTCGATCGGGCAGGCCAGCCGCTGTGCGGTTCGCTAATGGATTACGGAATGCCTCGTTCCGATTCCGTGCCGTCATTTGTCACACGAATTGTCGAAGTCTTCTCGCCGACCAATCCACTCGGCATCAAGGCCGGTGGCGAAGGCGGTACCACGGCGGCGCCCGCCGTGATCGTGAGCGCGGTCGCCGATGCACTTGCCCCTTACGGCATTGACGATATCAGGATGCCGGTGACGTCTTATCGCATCTGGCAGGCCATCAACGGCAGAAAAAACGCAACGTAGAACCCAATGGAAGCGGAATGACAGGTCTTAGAAATTATTTCTGTCTCATTGCCCTGATGACGCTCGTCGCTCCACAGGCATTCGCGCAAGGCATCACAGGCAGGACGGTCAAGATTATTGTTCCTTATGCGGCGGGCGGCACCGGTGACGTCATTGCCCGCGTTATCGGCCAGGCGATAACGGAAAAGACCGGACAGTCGATCATTGTCGAGGATCGGCCAGGCGCTGGCTCGATTGTCGGCACAGAGGTCGCAGCGCGCGCGGTACCTGATGGCACGACAATCTTGCTCGTTGAGAACCCTTTCATCCTGAGCTCGATCCTGTTTCCCGGCCATTACGATGTCCTGGCTGGGTTCGAACCGCTCTGTTATGTCGCGGCGACGCCGGCGGTGCTCGCCGTAAGCAGCAAATCCGATATCCATACGCTGGCCGATTTCATCAAGTTGGCGAGGTCGAAGCCCGGCGCGGCGTCGTACGGCAGCACCGGGCCGGCCTCGATCGCTCATATCGCCGGCGAGCTTCTCAAGCGCGATGCCAAGGCCGATATCACTTATGTGCCATACCCCGGATCGCCGCCGGCGATGAATGCCACGCTCGCCGAGACGATCACCGTCGTAATTGCGAACTATTCTGATCTAAAGGGGCAGATCGACGCCGGCGCATTGCGGCCGATTGCCGTTCCCGCGAAGAAAAGAACCGAAGGGCTTCCGCAGGTACCGACCTTGGCCGAAAGCGGATTCAACGATGTCGATGCGGCAGTATGGTTCGGCTTTGTCGCTCCCGCCAAGACGCCAAAGGAAACTTTGGAGCAACTTTCGCACTACATTTCCGATGCGGTAAAGACGCAGAGCGTCGCTGATCGACTTAAGAGTCAAGGAATGTTCATCAATCTTTTCTGCGGTGTGGAGTTTGGCAATTTTCTTGCCGATCAGAAAAACCAATATACAACGTTCACGCGCGAGTTCGACATCAAGCCTTAGCGGCGGCGAGCCCTCTTTTTCCGCGATATGTTACTGCGTCCGCCGGCAGATAGCGGGTGCGTTTAGGCGGGTTGCACTGCACATGTCCACTAATGGCCCTAAGCAGACATCAGCGATTGCAGGGCACATGTCTGCTTCTGACCCAAAGCGTAGTGCTGCCTCTTCAAGGATGGTCATGCATGGCTGAGGTTCTCGTCCGCGGAGTCCGGATCAACTATGAAACGATCGGAAGCAGCGGTCCGTGGATCGCTTTTACGCCTGGCAGCCGCCGGGCTTATAAGGAGCTGATCGGCCTATCCAAAGCGATCGCGCGGTCGGGCTATCGCATTTTGCTGCACGACCGCCGCAATTGTGGCGCATCGGAAGTTGCATTTGATGGTTCCGCGTCCGAGCACGAGATATGGGCCGACGACCTCTATGCGCTTGGCCAAGAACTGAGTGCCTTGCCCATGTACGTCGGGGGCTCGTCCGCGGGTGCGCGGCTAGCGATCCTCTATGCTATTCGTCATTCCGATGGCCTGCGCGGTCTGCTGCTATGGCGATTGACCGGCGGTCAGGAGGCGGTCGACCGGTTGGCAGAGAACTACTACGGCCAGTTCATCAAGATGGCAGTAGAAGAGGGAATGGCGGCGGTCGCGCGTAGTGAACATTTCAAAGAGTGCATCAGGGCGCGGCCGGCGAATGGTGAGCGGCTCTTGCAGACAAATGTTCAGCATTTCGTTGAGACGATGACCTATTGGCGCGAATGTTTCCTTCAGTCTGTCAGTTTGCCGATTGTGGGTGCGACCGAAGCAGACCTGCGATCAATCAAAGCGCCAACTTGCCTAATTGCCGGAAACGACGTTATCCACACACCCGCGACTGCAAGAAAAGCCGCTTCACTGATTTCGAACAGTGAGTTGCACGATAATGTTGTCGAACGGCGTTCAGATGATGATTTGTTGAATGAATGGAACCGCAAGGAATGGCGTGATGCAGAGTCTCGCATGGCGGAGATCTTTGCCTTGTTTTTGCGGAAGGCAGAAATAGACAGGTCTAGGCCTGGAGGAAAAAGGGATGACTTTACAAATTCGTCGGGTGGTAACGGGACATAGCGCAGAAGGTCGTGCGAGGGTCGAGATCGATGAAAACGTCGACAACGTGATCTCAAATCGGGCAGGCGCGTCATCGTCGGTGATATGGGCCACGAAGGGCTTTCCGGTCAACAATGACGGCTTTGAGGATCCAACAAAAGCTCCATTCAAGACCACTGTCGAAGGCGGCACTGTTTTTCGTGTTGTGCGATACCAGCCCGGTGTCGCCCCGCGCAATCATCGGACCGACTCGATTGACTATGCTGTGGTGATAGCGGGCGCGATCGAGATGGAGCTTGATGATGGTGTCGTCGTGAACCTTAAAGCTGGAGACGTACTTGTTCAGCGCGGCACCATCCACAACTGGGTCAATCGTGGTACGGAAGACTGCGTCGTCGCCTTTGTTTTGATCAGTGCCCGACCGGTTATTGCGGGCTGCATTTCTCTTGAGGCCGTCGGATAACCGGGTCAGTTTGGCTCGATCCCTGCCGCTTTAACGGCATCGCCCATCAGTTCGACCTCCTTGCGGAAGTAGGCAGCCGTCTCCGCAACGCCACGGTGATCAGGAATATAGCCGTCGCGCTGCATTGTTGCTGCAACGGCAGGCGCCTGCAATGCGGCTCGGATCGCCAAGTTTAGTCTTTCAATGATCTCTGGAGGCGTCTTGGCGGGAGCGAAGAACATGCCCCACGATCCAATTGGTTCGAAGTTAGACACCATGTTTTTCATGAGAGGCACATCGGGGAATGCCGGGAACGGCTTGCTGCCAGTGAAGGCAAGGGCACGAACGCGTCCTTCTCTGAGCAACCCCATGACCGAGGGAGGCGTAACAAACATCACTTCAACACTGCCGCTCAGCATGCCGGTCATGACCTCCGAAGCGCCCTTGTAGGGTATGTGCTGCATGCTAATACCGGCCTTTTTGCTGAAGATCTCGGCGGCGAGATGCAGGCCATTCCCCACACCGGGAGAGCCGTAGACTGCGTGGTCTTTTTTCGCGTGGGCAATGAATTCTTGTAGGGTTTTGTAAGGTGACTTGGCGTCCACCAGCATGAAAAGGCCATCGAGAACGCCGACGCTTGCGATTGGCGTGAGGTCCGTGAAAATGTCGTAACCCAGATTTTTATAGATATACGGTGTCGGCGCTATTCCGTTTGAGGAATAAAGAATCGTATAGCCGTCCGGCTTGGCCTGGACCACCGCACGAGTACCAATAGTCCCGTTTGCACCGGTACGATTTTCGACAAAAAACTGCTGACCGAGATCAAGGCTCAGTTGCGCCGACACCGTGCGTGCCTGGATGTCCGGCCCGCTGCCAGCCGCATAGCCAACCATGACTTTAACCGGATGATCGGGATAGCGCTGCGCCTGGGCGACTGTCGCAGCGAGTGAGAAGGCGAGCGTCAGATATGACAGCAATCGAAGCATGATTTCCAAGGGTATCGTCCGGCGGCACGGCGATGCAATCGACACTTTGCAAGACGTTAAATACCGGCAGCAGTGTGCTTTCGGGGGTAAAGCGGACACGCTCATCACTTCCTATGTCCGCTTTTCACCGGCTTAAGCGGAATTCAGCTCGAGCGTGTGATCGATTTTGCAGGCATGGCCGCATTTCATGTTAGAAATGCCGCGCGCCTTGGGTTTGCAGATTTGATTTTGGAGTTCGTCCGATGAACCGGCTTAGGGTATTGCTCGCAGGATTGTCGTTACTTGCGATATCAATAAATGCGACGCCGGGCATTGCGGATACCGTAAAGGTCGTTGTTCCATTCGCTGCCGGCGGTCCGGTCGATCAACTAGCGCGTATCCTTGCTGCCGAATTGGCGTCGGTACTCGGAGACAATGTGATTGTCGAAGACCGCGGCGGCGCGGGCGGCGCGCTCGGCTCAGAGATGGTGGCGCGGTCGGCGCCTGACGGCAGTACAATCTTGCTGGCGAGCCTGGGATCGCAGGTTCTTAGTCCTCTTCTCAAGCCGCCGACAACTTACAACCCCATCAAGGCCTTTGCGCCGGTAATGCTTGTCGGTTCAGTGCCATCACTCCTCGTGACGAACCCAAAGCTCGATGTCTCGACGTTGAACGATCTTATCGCCAGGGCGAAGCGGGATAAGTTGGTTTACGGTTCAGCAGGACCGGGAACCACAATGAACATCGCTGTAGAAATGTTCAACTTTGCAGCGGGGATCAAGATCGCGCACGTTCCCTATCGTGGTGCTGCGCCAGCGATCAACGATTTGCTTGGCGGTCATGTCGACGTTCTCAATGCTGATTTGCCGGTGCTGCTGCCTCTGGTGAAGGCCGGATCAGTGAAGGCGCTCGCGCTATTCGCGACCGAGCGTTCACCCCTACTGCCGGATTTGCCAACAACGGCTGAGATGGGCCTGCCGAGCGTCGTAATGGAAAACTGGTACGGTGTCTTCCTGCCTGCCGGTGCGCCGCCAGAAACACGCGAAAAACTCGAAAAAGCACTCATTTCCGTCGTCGAGATGCCATCGATTAAGGAGCGCTTCCTCGCTAACGGAATGCACGGCACACTCGGCAGCAAAGCCTTTGAGGTGCGCTTAACAAAGGAATTTGCCTACTGGCCAGACATGATCAAGAAACTTGGCATCACGGCCGAATAACTCCATCAGCCAACGAATGAGTGTGTTACCGGGCTTTGGGCAGTAACGCAGATATCGGTGCTCCCGAGGAAATTCTGGCTTGCCGTATTTTTTCGTTCGCGGCTACGAGTTGCGCGCGCTCTAGTACCTCGTCGGCGCGCTTGTGCGGGACAAAACAGACACCGACTTCATCTGCCAGGACAAGGTCGCCGGGACTGACCGTCACGCTGCAAATAGACACTGGTCGATTTATCGCGACGGTCTCTATGCGCCACTTGCCGGTGATCGGGCTTACGCTGCGTGACCAGATTGGATAACCGATCTCGCGGGAGTGATTGATGTCGCGCACCGCGCCATCGACAATGGCGCCGAGCTCGCCTTGTCGCCGTCCAATGCTCGCCGAGATGCTGCCCATATTGGAAACTTGGTCAACGCCTTGCAGGACGAGCACATCTCCCAGTTCCGCAAGATTGTGTGCCTCGATCTCACCAAGCAAGGACTCGCCATTCATAACCGCGTCACGCACAGGTATTTTTGCACGGACATTGTGCACAGTCAGTGCGCGGCCGACGATGCGCGCCTTGGAATCAGTCGGATAAAGCATCGCGGCTGGCACGGCGCCGACAATTCCCAATTCGTCCATCGCGTCTGACGCCATTCCGGTGAGGTCAGGAAGGGTACGAAAACCGTCAAGGATTTCTGCCGGTATCGGAGGCAGCTCGATCATTCCGAACGCGCTGGCCCGAAGCTTGCCCAAAGGATTTTTTGTCATTGCTGCTTTACTGATCTGATTGTTTTGACCGGATTATCTACGGGACAAAGTATATTGTTTTTCTATGCGGCGAGTATGACCGTCGCGCCGCAACCCCGACGGAAGCTCGCAATATCCTTGGACTCGCCCCGGTCTAAGCTACGTTTCGTGCAGCGATCGTAACGCGATGACGGCGAACGGCATCTTCGTCGACATCGACACCAAGGCCAGGCCGGTCGAGGCTGTCGACGTGGCCCTTGGTGGTCGGGATCGGTTGCGCCACGACGTCATCCGCGATTCCGGTGTGGGTGAGGGTCAGTCCCCAGGCGAGGTTGGGAATAACCGAAGCCACATGCAATGCCGCAGCGCAAGCGACGCTCGATTCGCCTGTCTTGCATGAAATGTTCACGCTCATGCCAAGACTGTTGCAAAGCCTCCCGGCTTCGGTCACCGCCTTCAGGCCCCCCAATTTGATGGCCTTCAGACTCACACCGCGCGCCGCCTTGCGTTCGTGGTGACGTCTGATGTCCTCGGACGAGTGAATGCCTTCGTCCGAGCCGATCGCAATATCGGTTGCGGCTGCCACCGCCGCCATTCCATCAAGATCGTCAGCCGCGACGGGCTGCTCAAAGAAATCAAGTCCAGCGCCTTTTACGGCGCGCACATAGGCGATGGCCTGCGCAGTAGTGAAACCTTGATTGGCATCAGCCGAAATGAGCATGCCCTTGCCGAGAGCCTTGCAGATATCACGTGTGCGTGCCGCATCGTTTTCCGCTGTGTCGGTACTGACCTTGATCTTGTAGGCCGTGACGCCCGCTGCTTTCTTCTTTTCCGCGTCGTGCAGATCGCCGTCACGATCGCCGCCGCCGATCACGCCCATCAGGGGTATGCGGCTTCGTTTCTTCCCGCCTAGCAGGGCATGGACCGGTCTTGCAGTCGACCGGCCCGTAATATCGTGTAGTGCAATTTCAATTGCGGCCTTGGCGCCATGATTGCCGTACATGCGGCCATTCATGCCTGTGAGCGCGCCGGCAATGTCTGCAGGATCGCGCCCGCGCAGCACGGGCCTCAGATAATGGACCGCGGACACGATGCTCTCGAGCGTTTCACCTGTCATCACCGGAGCAGAAGCGGCTTCGCCCCAGCCGACAACGCCACTGTCGGTCTCTATCCGCACCAACACGTTGTCGGCACGTCGGACGTCCTCTCCCGCCATGATGACGGGTTTGAGCATCGGCAGACTGACTGCGATCGGTTCAATTGTCTTGATTTTCATGCAAGGTTGCAGCCGATGATGGCTCTCTACAGCTTTTGAATCCCGGCCTGGTCGATGATGCTCCTGAACAGGTCGATCTCCTTGATCACGCGAGCCCAGGCCGAATCCGCGCCCATCGGCCGAACCTGGAAGCCGGCCTGATACAGCTTTTCTTTCATTTCCTGAGTGGCGAGTACCTTAAGGGTTTCCGCTTCCAGCCACTTTACGATTTCGGGCGCTGTTTTCGCAGGAGCAAGCAAAGTGGTGTCGGTTGCGAAAACGAAATCCTTATAGCCGGATTCCTCCATCGTCGGAACATCCGGCAAATCAGGCCAGCGCGCCTCACCGGTGACCGCAAGACATCGCATCGTTCCGGCCTTGATGTGCGGTGCGGCCGGAGGGAGCGAACCGGAGCTCAGTTGCGCGGTTCCGCTCAGCAGAGCCTGGATGGCATCGCCGCCGCCCTTGTAGACTACGTTCTCGAGTTTGGGCAGCTTTTCCCGGATTTTGAGCACCTCAAGCTGAATCTGCGGAGTGGTGCCGATCGGCGGCGTTGCGCAGTTGAATTTGTCCGGATTGGCGCGCGCGAGCGCAACGAATTCCTGCACGGTCTTCGCCGGCAAATCCGATCTGACGACGAAGGTATTGGGCGAGGTCGCAAGCTCGCTCACCCCGACAAAATCCTTGAGCGGATCGTAAGGGATCTTGTTGTACAGGCTGACATTCACCGACCAGGCATTGGTCGCAAGCAGAATGGTGTACCCGTCTGGGGTCGCGTGCGCGGCGTTGCCAAAGCCGATATTTCCGCCAGCGCCACCGATATTCTCAATGATGAATGTCTTGCCCGTTGATTGCTGAAGTGCTCCTGCCGTGATGCGGCCGACAATATCGGACGGACCGCCCGGCGTATTGGCGACGACGATCTTAACCGGCCTGTCGGGGTAAATGGCGTAGGCCGAGCGCAGGCTCAGGATTGACGGAGCGGCAACGCCTGCCGCCAGTACGCCAGCGCCCTTGATGATGCTGCGTCGCGACGGCATGCAATGTCCATTTGATTTTGCCATTGTCCTCCCCTTGAGTTTCGCCAATATTTTCTGATTAGTTGAGCTGTTCCTGTTAGGCTAAGCCTTTGCGATTGCGCGAGCAATGGCCTCAAGCGAGCGCCGATAGCGCGGCGATGAACGATACGAATTTCAATGCAGGTGTACGCGGTTTTGCCGGCCATGACAGATAATCGAGTACAGGCAGCCACCTGGCACGAGGTCATTCTCGCGACGCTCAAAGCGAATAACGTCAAACTCATCGTTTACGTGCCTGACCGGGTGTTCACGCCGCTCATCAAGGCGCTTCACGCCGATAAGTTTTTCACGACATTTGCGGCCACGCGAGAGGAAGAAGCCATCGGCATCATAACCGGCGCCTGGATGGGCGGACTGCGCGGCGCCGTCCTGATGCAGACCAGCGGTTTCGGTACGATTCCAAATGCGCTCGCCTCCCTCGTTGTGCCTTGTCAGATCCCGGCGCTGATATTTGTTTCGGAACGCGGCACGCTCGGCGAATTCAATCTCGGACAGGCGCTGGTGTACAAGACGATGCGGCCTGTCCTCAATTCACTTGCGGTCGAGAATGTCACGATCACGCGCCAGGACGAGCTGGCCTTTACCGTCGATCGCTCGATCAAGCAGGCCGTGGCTACGCAGGCGCCTGTCACTTTTATCCTGTCGCCGTTGCTCACAGGCGGCAAAGTGTTTGAAGGGTGACGCCGTGACGAACACAAAATCGTCGGCAGCCACACGGGCGCACAATGCCAAGGTCATGAACCGTTTCCAGTTGACCAAGCGGCTTGTCGGTCAACTCAAACACGAGGAGGCCGTCATCGGCGGCATCGGCAATGCCAATTTCGATCTTTGGGCCAGCGGTCAACGTCCGCAGAATTTCTACATGCTGGGCAGCATGGGGCTAGCAATACCGATCGCGTTTGGTGTTGCGATTGCGCAGCCGCGCCGGCACGTTTTTGCGCTTGAAGGCGACGGCTCCCTGTTGATGCAGCTTGGCTGTCTTGCAACCGTCGGCGAACGCGCGCCGAAGAACCTCACGATCGTTGTCTGGGACAACGGCATCTACCAGATCACCGGCTCACAGCCGACCGCAAGTCCAGCAGCCGATCTCGTGACAATCGCGCGCGGTGCCGGCATTGCAAACAGCGCCTGGGCTGCTGATGAGACAGACTTCGATCGCTTGGTTACCACAGCGCTCAAAGGTGAAGGACCGAACCTGATCGCCGTCCGCATCGACGACAAGCCGGCGGTGACGACGACGGATCGCGACCCGGTCCAAATTCGCGAGCGTTTCATGCGCGGTCTTGGGGTAAAGGCCGCCAGCGCATAGCGGGGCAGAATGACGGATTTCGATGGTGTCGTAATCGGGGCGGGCCATAATGGGCTCGCTCTTGCCGCTTATTTGTCGCGCGCCGGCATGCGCGTTGCCGTACTCGAACGCAATGACCGCATTGGTGGGGGCTCAAGTACCGAGGAGCGGATACTTCCAGGCTACAGGCTCAATCTGCACGCAAATTTCTATATGGGCATCGGATTTTGCCCTTTGCTGAGGGACCTTGAACTCGATCGTTATGGCTTTTCCTATATCGAGCCACCGGTTCAGCAAGCGGCCGTCTTCCGCGATGGTACCGGCATTGTCATCTACAAGGACCTCGACAAGAGCTGTGCGTCGCTCGCGCGCTTTTCGCGGCAGGACGCCGAGACATTCCGCGCGTTGTGGCACACCTACTGCGAGGAAATGCGGCCGTTGCTGGTGTCATTGCTCTACAACGCGCCGATGCCGCGCGAGCAGTTGATCCATCGGCTAAGCGGATCCAAGGCGAAAGAACTTCTTTCGCATGCCCAGCACGATCTCTTCAGCGTCGTGCGGAAGCATTTTGTCGACGAGCGCATTCGGACTCTGTTCACGTCCTATATGCACGTGATCACGACCGAAAATGTACCAGGCTCGGGAATCGTCTTTCCGGCGATATTTGCCAATATCGCCAGCTTTACGTTGCCGGTTGGCGGCGCAGTTTCATTCGCGCTGGCACTGGCGCGAGTCGTGGAGGCTGGCGGCGGTGAAATCATTACAAACGCAGACGTGAAAGAGATCGAAGTCGCTAACGGGCGCGCGACCGGAGTCAAACTGTCGGACGGTCGAACCATCGACGGCCGTAAATTCGTGGCAAGTGCAATCGATTTTCCAACGACAATGCAGATGGCTGGAGAAGAATTGTTTCCCGAACCGGTGCGGGAAAAAGCAAAGTCGTGGCACTGGGGTAACCACAGCCTGGTGACGTTGCATCTCGCGCTCAAAAACCCTCCGGCCTACCGTGCGGCTGCTTTCGATGCCGATGTTTCGCGTGCCTACAATATCTTTTTCGGCATGGATCACATTGGCGACGTCGCGAGCTGTTTCGATGATTGCGCGGCGAAAAAATTTCCCAGAGTGCTGATGGGCAACGGCGCGTGCAACAGTATCTTCGATCCGAGTTACGCGCCCGGTGGCAAGCACGTTGCGTTCTGGTGGCCGTTCGCTCCCTATTCAGTGAATGGCTCGCCACAGGAGTGGGAACGCAATCGCGCCGAATATACCCGCCGTGTGCTCGATTATTGGCGGATCTACGCGCCCAATCTCGAAGGCGACAATCTGATCGGGACTTACCTATTCACGCCGCTCGACGTTGAAAAGCTCAACGCGAATATGCGCCAGGGTGCCGTCCGTGTCGGGGCCTATGTACCGGGCCAGCTCGGCATCAACCGTCCGCATCCGCTGATGCCGGGATCGCGCACGCCGGTGGAGGGGCTCTATCTCTGCGGTTCGTCGTCGGGAAATGGCGGCGGCATCAATGGGGCCCCGGGCTACATCGCCGCCAACGCGATCGTCGACGACCTCAAGCTCAAGCGGTCCTGGAAGCCGGTACCGGCGCCAGAGTGGACGCATTGATGGGGCGCGACCACCTTTCACATCACCCCGCCGCCACCACGGCACACGTCGTGACGATGTCTTCAACACTCGCCCCACGCGACAGATCGCTGACCGGCTTGGCAAAACCTTGCAGGAAAGGGCCGATCGCCTGAGCGCCGCCAAGCCATTGGGTGAGCTTGTAGGCGATATTCCCTGAATCGAGGTCGGGAAATATCAGGACATTCGCCTGTCCGGCGACCGCGCTGTTCTCCTTTACTTTCTTCAGCGCGATGCTCGGCACCAAGGCCGCGTCAGCCTGGAACTCGCCATCGATGGCAAGCTCCGGCTCGCGTTGCTGCGCCAGATCCATCGCCTTTCGCACCTTGTCGACGCGCGCATGCCGCGCGCTGCCCTTGGTGGAAAAAGACAGCATGGCCACGCGTGGAGTCTCTCCGAGCAGTGCCTTCGCGCTGCGTGCCGAGGTCACCGCAATATCGGCAAGCTCGGTCGATGTCGGATCGGCGTTGACTGCACAATCGGCAAAAATGAATGATTTTCGCCCTTGCCCGAGAAAATCCGGCACGATCATCAAAAAATAGCTGGACGGCAACGCGATGCCCTCCGCCAATCCGACGGTCATCAGGCCCGCTTCGATCACGCGCCGGGTTGGGTTAGCACAGCCTGCGACCATCGCGTCTGCATGGCCTTCCCGGAGCATCATGCCTCCGAAATAGATCGGCTTCGATGCGAGCCGCGTACCCATCGACGGAGTCATCGACTCACGAAACCGCGCGAGCGCCGAACCATAGCGTTGTAGTCGCGCATCGTTTGGCGGGTCGGCGATCTCTATCCCTGCGAGCGATACGTTATGCTGGTCGGCAATCCTGGTGATTTCTTGGGCATGACCGAGCAGGATGGGGGAGGCGATCTTCTCGCGCGCAAGGCGTGCGGCAGCGGCAATGATCCGTTCATCGTCGCCTTCCGGCATGACGATTTTGCGATTGCGCTGTCGTGCGATATCAAAAAGCTTGTTGAGCAAATCCATGCTTCTCACCGCGTGAGAAAGACGCAAAGTTGCGAGCGAGGGCATCAATGACCGAAACCGCCGAAGCGATCAAGATTCAACGCGGCCTAAAGGGCGTTTACTTTGATCGTTCGCCCTGTACCTTCATCGATGGCAAGGCGGGCGAACTACGCTATCGTGGTTATTCGATTCACGAACTCGCCGAGCATTCAAGCTTCGAGGAAACCGCGTGGCTTCTGCTCAACGCCGAATTGCCCAATAAGCAGCAGCTCGCCGCCTTCGATGCTGATCTCAAGGCGGCACGCAAGCTGCCAGCCCCGGTCCTCGACATCATTCGGGCCGTCAAGTCGGCGCATCCCATGGATGTCCTTCGTACGGCGGCATCGGCTCTCTCTGCGTTTGATCCCGAAACAGCGGACAACTCGCGGGAGGCAACGCTGCGCAAGGCCGTCAGGCTGACGTCGCAGATACCGATCATCGTTGCCGCGCACTCACGCGTTCGTGCCGACCAGGATCCTGTGCCGGCCGATCAGGCGCTGAGCCATTCGGCCAATCTGCTTTGGATGTTGACGGGGAAAAAGCCAAGTGCCGACGCCGCGCAGCTGATCGACCGCGATCTGATCCTGCATGCCGAGCACGGCTCAAACGCATCGTCGTTCGCCGCGCGAGTCGTGATCGGCACCGAAGCAAATCTCCATGCTGCGATCGTGGCGGCAATTGCCGCATTATCCGGTCCTGCGCATGGTGGCGCTGCGGAAGATGTGATGAGGATGGCCGAGGAGATCGGCGATCCGTCGCGGGCCGCGGACTATGTAAAGAAAAAGCGCAAAGCCGGAATAGCGGTCACCGGCTTTGGCCACCGTGTCTATCGTGCAGAAGATCCGCGTGCTCGTCATATGCGTGCAGGCGTGGAGCGCCTTTCAAAGGAAATGGGCCAGCCGAAGTGGTTCGAGATCCTGCAGGCGGTGGTCGCGGCGATGGCGCCCTATGCACGTCACGGCGTGAACGTGAATGTCGATTTCTATTCCGGCGTTGTCTATCACCTGCTTGGCATAAAGCGCGATCTGTTCGTGCCGATCTTTGCCATCGGCCGCCTACCCGGCTGGGTCGTGCAGGTGCTAGAGCAGCTTGAGAACAACATCCTTCTGCGTCCGCTCACGCTTTATAACGGGCCCGATGCCCGCACCTATGTGTCCTTGGACCGGCGATAGGCGACACCGGGCCAACCAGAAAATCCTTCAACGAGGCCGGCCGCCGGAAGCAGATTCTCACTTGGCGAGACGTAGTGCCTCGGATTCACCCTTGCGGGGCCAAGACCTTCTGATAGCGTATTGAGAACACGGGTCTCACAAAACGAGACTTCGTCAGGGTGGAATCCCCGCCCGTGGGCGATCAGCCGGCAAACATAAGCCGGACTAGCATTTCTGCCGGGCTCGGCCGCGGGCAGGGCATACAAGCAAGCGGCCGATTGGCAGGGAGGAGTTCATGCGTTCGACCATGCGAAGCTTCGCGATTTTGCTGTTGGCCAGCAGTGCCGCGCTGTTCGGTGGCAGAGCGGTCGCGGCCGGATATCCCGAACGGCCTATCGAATTGATCGTTCCCTGGGGTCCGGGTGGTGGCGCCGATCAACTTGCGCGCCTGGTCAGCAAACTCATGGAACCGATGCTCGGACAGGGTATCCCGGTTGTGAACGTTCCTGGCGGCACCGGTGCGACCGGGATGGCGAAGCTTCTTGCGGCGCCTGCTGACGGGTATTCGATGGCGATCTACATCGCGGATAGTCACGCGCTGCTCGCAGGAAAAAGTCCGCGCTGGACGATGAACGACATCACGCCGGTTGCGGTGATGATCAAGGGTCCATCATTTATCTTTGTGAAAGAAGATAGCCCGTTCAAAACCTGGGACGACTTTGCCAAAGAGGCCAAGGCCAATCCGAACAAACTGAAAGTCGCGACGCTTGGCTTCGGCAGCGTCGACGATTTCTCGCTCACCGTGCTTGACCGCGGCGGCATCAAGGTCGTCCAGGTGCCTTTCTCCAAGCCCAGCGAGCGTTATGTGTCGATCCTCGGCGGTCACGCCGATGCGCTCTACGAGCAGGCGGGAGACGTTGCGCAATTTCTGAATGGCAAACAGATGCGCCCCATCTTGCTGTTCGGTGAAAAGCGCCTGGAGGCTTTCAAGGACGTGCCGACGTCATTTGAACTCGGTTATAAGGTGGCGTTGCCGCAGTTTCGCGCGATCGTCGTGCGGGCCGGCACGCCACCCGACATCATAAAGAAACTTTCGGATGCGCTGGCGAAGGTCTACGCATCGCCCGAGTACAAGAAATTCCTCGAGGAGCAATACGCCGATCCGAACAGTTTCGAGGACGCGTCGAAGGCCCCGGCCTTCGTGAACGAACAGCTTGAGGACATGAAAAAGACGGTTGCGACGAACTGAAGTCGCCGGAGACGTCTCATGGACAAGGTGCTGTTCCGCTCGATTGTGCCTTACGCGGTGGGTCTCGCGATCGCGGCGGCTCTTTATCTTTATGCAGGCACGTTCGACTACGCACCTCGGCCCGGGCAGCTTGGGCCGGATGTGTGGCCACGCCTTGCAATCCTGCTGATGGGCGGCTCGTGCCTGTTCGAAATGTCACGTCGGCTGATCATCGGCAATCAGGACGCCAGCGGATTTATGGAGGCGTTCGACCGAGAGCCGGATGAGGAAGAGAAACAGCCCATTCATCCAAAGTTGTTGGTCAGCGGCATTGTCCTGATGGCGATCTATGCCGTGCTTGTGCCTCTGCTTGGTTTCATCCTCGGCACATTCCTCTTCCTCGCGGCCTTCATGTATGTCGGCGGTTATCGCGCGCACCGCGCCATCTGGGGCACCAGCGCGGCGGTGACGATCTTCTGCGGAATTCTGTTTCTGCGCATAGCCTATGTTTCGCTACCGCGTGGCATTCCGCCGTTCGATCGCGCAACCGACATTTTCTTTGCGATTCCGAGCCTTTGGTGAGTCTATGATTGACATTTTCGCCCAGCTCGCCTCGGGGTTCGTGCACTGCCTGACGCCCCTCAATCTGGCGATGCTCGTGATCGGCATCGTCATTGGTCTGCTGATCGGGGTATTGCCAGGGCTGACACTGGTGATGGGCGTCGCGCTGGCTTTGCCCTTCACTTACAAGATGGATGTCACCGCCTCGATCGTTCTGCTCACCGCGATGTACGTGTCGGGTACTTACGGCGGCGCCTTTACAGCGATCCTTTTCCGAATTCCCGGTGAGCCGATTGACGTCCCCATGCTGTGGGACGGTTACACGATGGGGCGCAAGGGTAAGCCGGCCAAGGCGCTCGGATGGACGCTGGTCGCGGCTCTCGGCGGTGGGCTTCTCTCGGCGGTCGTCATGGTGGCGCTCACGGAGCCCCTTGCCAAATTCGCCCTGCGTTTCTCCTCGCCCGAGTATTTTGTAATCATCATGTTCGGCCTGCTCAGCGTGGTGGCGATCGGCAAGGGCTCGCTCGCCAATGCCTTCATCAGCATGAGCGTTGGCATCCTGATCTCGACTGTCGGCACGGATCCGATCTACGGCGCGTACCGTTTCACCTTTGGTTCGCCCATTCTCGCGGACGGCATCGAGTTTCTCGTGGTTATGGTCGGCGCCTATGGCGTGGGTGAGGTCCTGACGCGTCTGGAATCGGGCTTTGCCACCAGGCCGATCGACAAGGTTTCAAACGCGCGCACCGAATTGCCGACGCTCAAGGAGCTCAATGAAGTCAAGGGCATGTTTTTTCGCTCTTCGGTGGTGGGCGATCTCATCGGGCTTCTGCCGGGTGCGGGTGCCACCATCGCGTCTTTCGTCAGCTACGGAATCGAAGCGCGCTTCGGCAAGCGCAAGGAGCAGATGGGGACCGGGATTGCCGAAGGGATCATTGCGCCGCAGGCGGCGGCCACGGCCTCAGTCGGCGGAGCCATGGTTCATCTGCTAGCGCTCGGCATTCCGGGCAGCGGTGCAACCGCCGTCATTCTCGGCGCCTTCATGCTGCACGGGATCCAACCAGGGCCGCAGGTTCTCGCGAGCTCGGCACCGCTCGTCTATACCGTGTTTGCTTCACTTTTCCTCGGCCTCGCGCTGATGTGCGCGCTCGGCTATTTCGCGATCCGTCCTCTCGTGAAGATTCTCGATTTCCCCGAGGCGGTCGTTTCGGCTTACGTATTGATTCTTTGCTTCATCGGCGCGCTGTCGATCCGCAACAACATCACGGACCTCTGGCTGATCATTGGCTTCGGCGTTCTCGGCTATGGATTCGAACGCCTGAAATTTCCAGTCGCGCCGCTGGTGCTCGGCGTCATCCTCGGTCCGATTGCCGAAGAGGCGTTCATGAACACAATGATCAGTTTTTCGAATGACTGGACCGTGTTCTTCACGCGACCCATCTCTGGAACTATCGTCGCGTTGACCATTGTCGTCCTGCTGCTGCCCTTCGTGCAGCGTCTGTTCAGAAGCCGCCTGGTGACTGCCCAAACCGGAGTTAGGTAGGTGACCCATGCGTAGCAATCTTGGAATTCACGAACGGCACAATGTGGATGAACTCAAGCCACATCTTCGTTCTTCAAAGAGGGGTGCCGCCCGCGAGCACAAGCTCGGAGCAACGGCGCGCTCTTTCGCCATCCTTGAGCATGTTGCGAGCTCTCGTACGCCGGTCGACGTACTCGACATCATCGCTTCAGTGAAACTACCGAAGGCGACGGCCTATCGGTTAGTAGACTGGTTTGTGACGCAAGGTTATCTCGCGCGCGAGCCCGGCCGACGCCGGCTGATTGTCGGGCCGAAACTGGCAAATCTTGCCTTTGGCGCGCTGTCGTCCTCGATGCGTCATGACACGCCGCATGTTGTGCTTCAGCGCCTCGTGCATACGCTCAACGAGACCTGCAATATCGGCACGCTCTTGAATGGCGAGGTGGTTTACCTCGATCGCGTCGAGGCCGAGCATTGGCCGCTACGCCTGCACTACACCAGTGGCTCGCGCGTGCCGTTGCACTGCAGTGCCATCGGCAAGTTGTTTCTTGCATTGGCTGCCTCACCGCGCCGCAAGCGGCTGCTGCAGAGTCTGGAACTGCGGCGATACACCGAAAGCACCATCACCGACTGTGATCGGCTTGATGCCGAGCTTCGTCAGATTCGGAAGGAGCAGGTCTCTTTCGACCGACAGGAATATCTCGTGGGCGTTGTCTGCATGGCCGTCCCCGTAACGGGCGCCAACGGCGAGATGCTCGCGGCTCTCGCTATCCAGGCACCGGAAGCACGCATGAATGTTCAAACGGCGCGCCGCCATTTGCCGGCACTGAGGAGCGCCGCCAACGAGCTAGCCGAGATTTTCCAGGACAAGACCTGAGCCATCAAAGACAGGGCTGAGAGGACAAAACTATGAAGATGACCACTGAAGAGGCGTTCGTGAAGGTCTTGCAAATGCACGGCATCGAGCACGCCTTCGGCATTATTGGTTCGGCATTCATGCCAATTTCCGATCTTTTTCCCAAGGCCGGCATCACATTCTGGGACGTTGCGCACGAGACCAACGGAGGTCTGATCTGCGACGGCTACACGCGATCGACCGGAAAAATTGCCATGGCGATTGCGCAAAACGGTCCGGGCATCACGAATTTCGTCACCGCCATCAAGACCGCGTACTGGAACCACACGCCGATGCTGCTGGTGACGCCGCAGGCGGCGAACAAGACGATTGGGCAGGGGGGTTTCCAGGAAGTGGAGCAGATGGCGCTGTTCCGCGACATGGTCTGCTATCAGGAAGAAGTGCGCGATCCGTCGCGTACGGCGGAGGTCCTCAACCGCGTCATCACCAAAGCCAAACGCCTTTCGGCACCCGCGCAGATCAACATCCCGCGTGACTACTGGACGCAAGTGATCGACATCAATCTACCAGCCATCGTCGAATTCGAGCGGCCATCGGGCGGTGCCCAGGCGGTGGCGGACGCTGCGAAGCTTCTCTCGGGCGCCAAATTCCCGGTCATTCTGTCGGGTGCAGGTGTCGTGCTCGGGAACGCAATTCCCGAATGCGTTGGCCTCGCCGAAAAGCTCGACGCGCCAGTTTGCAACAACTACCAGCACAATGACAGTTTCCCCGGTAGCCACAGGCTCGCGGTTGGCCCACTCGGGTACAATGGATCGAAGGCGGCAATGGAACTGGTCGCCAGGGCCGACGTGGTTCTCGCGCTCGGTACAAGGCTCAATCCGTTCTCGACCCTGCCGGGTTACGGCATCGATTACTGGCCGAAGACCGCGAAAATCATTCAGGTCGACATCAACGCCGACCGCATCGGCCTGACCAAGCCCGTAACAGTCGGTATTTGCGGCGATGCCAAACTGGTGGCCCAAAGCATTCTGGCGCAGCTGTCTCCCTCGGCCGGAAATGCCGGACGCGATGACCGCAAGGCTTTGATCCACACGACCAGATCTAAATGGCTGCAGACTTTGTCCAGCATGGATCATGAGGACGATGACCCAGGTACGACCTGGAATGCGGATGCGCGCAAGCGCGATGCAGACCGGATGTCGCCGCGGCAGGCCTGGCGGGCCATCCAGGCCGGACTGCCGAAGGATGCGATCATCTCGAGCGATATCGGCAACAACTGCGCTATCGGCAACGCTTACCCGACATTCGACAAAGGCCGGAAATACCTGGCGCCTGGGCTTTTCGGGCCTTGCGGTTACGGTTTTCCGTCCATCATCGGCGCCAAGATTGGCAATCCGGGTACGCCCTGTATCGGCTTTGCCGGTGATGGCGCTTTCGGAATCTCGATGAACGAAATGAGTTCGATCGGCCGCGAGGAATGGCCGGGCATCACCATGGTGGTCTTTCGCAACTACCAGTGGGGCGCCGAAAAGCGCAATTCGATTCTTTGGTTCGACGACAATTTCGTCGGCACTGAACTCGATCCGCACCTCAGCTATGCAAAGGTAGCCGAAGCCTGCGGTCTCAAGGGCGTAGTAGTAAGGACGCCGACGGAATTGACGGAGGCGCTTCGGCAGTCGTGCGAAGCGCAGAAGAAGCGCGTTACAACCTTCATCGAGGTCATTCTCAATCAGGAACTCGGTGAGCCCTTCCGCCGCGACGCCATGAAGAAACCGGTAGTCGTGGCAGGCATCAAGCGCGAGGACATGCGTCCACAACAAACGGCCAACCTTTAAATGTGGAGCCGATGAGATGACTGTCGCGGTAAAACCGGCGGCCGATCCGAACGTAACGGCGGTGGTCGACGATCTGGTGCGGCGTGGCCGAGCAGCGATGGCTTCATTCGCCGATGCCGACCAGGCACGCGTCGATGAAGCAGTCACCGCACTTGCCTGGTCTCTTTACAACCCTGCGCATGCGAAAGAACTGGCCGAGTTGGCGGTCAAGGATACTCAACTCGGCAATGTACCCGACAAGATCATCAAGAAGCAGCGCAAGACTTTCGGCACGCTGCGCGATCTTCTGCGCGTGAAATCGGTCGGCATCATCGAGGAAGACAAGAAGCTCGGCATCGTCAAATACGCGAAACCGGTCGGTCTCATTTGCGCTATCACTCCATCGACCAATCCGGGTGCGACACCTGTGAACAAGGCGATGATGGCGATCAAGGGACGAAATGCCATCATCATTGCGGCATCGCCTGCCGGATTGAAAACCACGATGCGCACGGTCGAATACATGCGCGCCGAGCTCAAGAAGATCGGCTTGCCCGAAGATCTGGTGCAAATCCTGCCGCCGCCCGCTTCAAAGGATATGACGCAGGCATTGACGCAGGCGGCCGACCTGATCGTGGCCACCGGCTCCCAGGACAACGTGCGCCGCGCTTACTCGAGCGGTAAGCCGGCAATAGGCGTTGGCACCGGCAATGTCTCGGTGATTGTCGACGAAACCGCCGACCTCGATGATGCCGCGAGGAAGATCTGCGCTTCCAAGATCTTCGACAATTCGACCTCCTGCTCGTCTGAAAATTCCGTGATCCTCGTCGACGCGGTCTATGACAAGGCGATCGCGGCTCTTGAGCGCGCGGGCGGACACATGGCTACATTGGTCGAGAAGTCAAAGATCCAGGCTGCGTTGTGGCCCGATGGCAAGCTCAACCGCACGCTGATCGCGCGCGATGCCGACGTATTTGCGCGCGGGTGTGGCCTGCCCGATGCGGCACAATCAAAGAAGTTTTTCATGGTTGAGGAAACCGGCGTGGGCCGTGGCTTTCCGTTTTCCAGCGAAAAGCTGTCATTGGTTCTGACCGTTTACCGCGCCAAAGACTTCGACGCCGCGGTTGCGCGCGCGAATGAAATTCTCGCGCATCAAGGACGGGGACACTCGGTGGGCTTGCATACGAAGGATGCGAACCGGGGCCGTGCATTGGCCGAACACGCCGATGTGGTGCGCGTGCTGATCAACCAGGCGCACACATTTGGGAATGGCGGTGGATTCGACAACGGTCTCAACTTCACGCTGAGCATGGGGTGCGGCACCTGGGGAGGCAACAGCATTACTGAGAATCTGAATTACAAGCATTTCCTCAACATTACGCACCTGGTTACGACAATTCCGGAAGACAGGCCGAGTGAGGAAGACCTATTCGGCGTGTACTGGAAAAAATACGGACGCTGATTGATGTCGAGTGAACAGCGCGCCACGCAGGATTATGTGTAATGAATTTTGAGGAGCACGCGGCCAAGTCGCTCGTCCTGAATGCTGCGGGCATTCCGACACTCCGTGGCATTCTTTGCAGCACTGCTGTCGAGGCCGCGATGGCCGCGACGAATATCGGACCATGTGTTGTCAAGGCGCAGGTGCCGGCCGGCAAACGTGGAAAAGGCGGCGGCATCCTGCTTGTCCGAACGTCCGACGAAGCGCGCAAGGCTGCCGAACAGATCCTCGGCATGAGCATCGGCGGTTACACCGTCGAACGCCTGCTTGTGGAAGAGCAGGCCCATATTGCACGCGAATTCTATGTCGCCGTTCTTCACGACGTCGTGGCGCGAAGGCCGCTGATTCTGTTTTCGACTGAAGGCGGCATGGATATCGAGGAAATCGCCGCGGCGCAGTCTGCCGCTATCCGGCGCTTGCTGCTCGATATTGATGGCAAGCCGGATGCGACCGACATTGCCGGCATGCTCCAAGGGCTAGATCTTGGTCCGGCCCAAACACAGATCATGCAAATCCTTAAGCGGCTCTACACGGCGTACCGCAAATTCGACGCCGAACTCCTCGAGGTAAATCCACTGGCGGTGCTGGGCGACGGTCGTGTAGTCGCGCTCGATTGCAAATTTACGCTCGACGACGCGGCAATCTACCGCCAGTCCGAGCTTGCGAAAGCCGGTGCAGCCGGCTCGATGACAGCGCTTGAGAAGCGTGGGGCTGAGAAGGGCCTCAAACTGATTCAGCTTGACGGCAATGTCGGCGTTCTGGCCAACGGCGCCGGTCTCACGATGACCACCATGGATGTGATCCGGCACTACGGCGGCAAGCCCGCAAATTTCCTTGAAATCGGCGGCGAGGCCTACACCAAGTCGGAGATCGCGCTCGATCTGGTGCTTTCCAATCCCGGCGTGAAAAGTCTGGTTATCAATTTCTGCGGTGCCTTCGCACGTACTGATGTAATGGCCGAAGGCGTGGTGCGCGCCTGGCACAAGCTTGCACCGCGTGTCCCCGTGTTTTTTTCCATCCACGGTACGGGTGAGAAGGAAGCGGTGGCGCTGGTGCGCAACGAGCTCGGCGTCGAACCCTACGATTTCATGGAAGACGCCATCCAGGCGGCGGTGAAGGCAGCACAATGATCGTGCGCGGGAAAGATCGCGTCGTCGTGCTCGGTATCACCGGCAAGCAGGGCACTTTCTGGAGCGAGAAAATGATGGCCTACGGGACCAATGTGGTCGCGGGCGTTAACCCGAAACGTGCCGGCGAAACTCACGTCGGAGTACCGATATTTGCGACCACAACCGAAGCGGTTGCGAAGGTCGGGGGTGATGTCGCGGTCATGTTCATTCCCCCGGCAATGGCCAAGGACGCTGCGGTGTCTGCGGCTGAGGCGGGCATCAAGTTGCTGGTGGTTCTGACCGAACACATTCCAGCCCAGGATGTCATGGCAATGCACGGCGCGGCGGCGAGGCACGGCACCCGCATCGTTGGCCCCAATACTGCGGGTCTCGTGACGCCCGGCGAGTGTTTCGTCGGCATCATGCCTGCATTCGTGCCGAGCGTATTCAAAGCCGGCCGTGTAGGGGTGATCTCGCGGAGCGGCAGCCTTGGCACACTGATCTGTCTCAACTTGACGCGCGCCGGTCTTGGCCAGTCGGCCTTCATCGGAATTGGCGGCGACCCGATGCTCGGTACGACAACGCGCGATGCGCTCGAGGCCCTCGACAAGGACAGCGACACCGACGCGGTTGTCGTCGTCGGTGAGATCGGTGGCGCGATGGAGGAAGACGCGGCTGCTTACGCAAAGAAAATGATAAAGCCGATCGTTGCTTTCATTGCCGGGGCGGCCGCCCCTCTCGGCAAGAAAATGGGCCATGCCGGCGCAATCGTCACCGGGAATGCCGGCAGCTACGCTTCCAAACGCGAGGCGCTCGAAGCGGCCGGTGTCACCGTCGTGGATACGCCGTCGGAAATCGCGGGCGCGGTTTCTGCGGGCCACAAGTCCAGCCGTGTCGACAACAAGCTTGTCGCGAGCCAATAAGGAATCGGCTGTGAGCGCAGAAAATATGCAAGCTTTGCGTCCGTCGGTATCGGCGGCGGCTCTTGCTCCCGGAATTGCGCTTTCTGCGATCGTCGCGGCCATCGGCTATGTGACCGCGCCCTATTTGGCGCGTTTCGTGCCGATCCCCAACATGGTGATCGCGCTTGTCGTCGGGATAGCACTCAATCCGCTGGCAGCGCGGCCCGCGGTGCAGCCAGGTATGCAGTTTTGCGTCAAGACTCTGTTGCGTTGGGCGGTCGCTTTGCTTGGGCTGCGCGTCGGGCTCGGAGACATCGCGGCGCTCGGCGCGCAGACCGCGATGCTGATCGTCGTTGCAATGACGATCACCGTAGTGTCGGGGTTTGTTTTCGCACGATGGAGCGGTCAGGCGCCTGGATTCGGGGCGCTTGTCGGCGTCGGCACCGCCGTGTGCGGCGCTTCTGCGACGCTCGCGACTTCAACAGTCGTCCCGGACTACGCGGGCAAGAGGACGGACATTGCTTTCGTGGTGGTTGCGGTGAACGCGCTGGCAACTTTGGCGATGCTGATCTATCCGCCGCTTTGCATTCTGCTCGGCTTCGATGGGCAGACCACGGGAGTCATGCTCGGGGGAACTATCCACGATGTCGCACAGGTGGTGGGAGCCGGTTATGCAGTGTCGGGGGCGGTCGGCAATACCGCGGTGATCGTCAAACTGTTCCGGGTATTCCTGCTGTTGCCGATGGTCCTCGGCGTTGGCTGGTACTTCACGCGCATTGGCATGCGCCACGGCGAGGCGCATGTGCCGGTGCCGGTCTTTGCGATTGTGTTCTTGTTGCTGTGTTTGGTGAACAGCGCCGTGCCACTGATGCCGTCTCTGGCGCCGGTCTATGCCTCCGTGAAAAGCGTGTTGGTGGAAGTCTCCACCTGGGGTCTGCTCCTGGCCATCGGCGCGCTCGGTCTGGGCACGTCGGTGAAAACCATTATCGGCCTCGGCTGGCGGCACATTACGACGGTGCTCGGGGCGTCTGTGGTGATATTTGCCGTCGTGACCGGTGGCCTGCTGCTGACGCGGATGATGTGAGTTTACTTCAGAGTCACGGTCTCGAAATCCGCCGGCAGGACGATTTCCAGCAATTCACAATCGTCGGAATAACCGCGAACAGTGTGCTTGATCTTCGGCGGCTGGATCCAACACGAACCGGCGTGGAAAGTGTGGACGCCCTGTCCTTCGAACTCGCTGCTGAACCATCCCTTGAGAACGTAGACCATCTGGAAGTCGACATCGTGGTAGTGCGGGATTGCGACCTCCTCCGCGTCGAACGGCTTGGTCATCCGGATGACGTGCGCCTGCACCATGCCGTCGGTCGCTTTGGCGATTCCGAGATCGCGATAGGCTGAATAGGGCCGCAAGCCGTAGTCGAAGTCTTCGTCGCGGTGATGGCTTGCAGTGAACCGCTGCGGCCTGCGCGTTTTTGCGTGCGCTGCGGATCTAGCGACGACTTTCTTTTTTGTCTTTCTTGCTTTTGCCCTGCTTCTCTTTGCCTTGAGTTTTGCTTTTGCCATGAGGGCCTCCCATACAAAGTGAAAGTTACTCCGCCGCTTCAGCTGCTCCGCCGTGAGCCTTCGACCAACCGGCCGGATCGCCGATAAACTTTTCGACCTCGGCCAACATCTTCGCCTCGAATTTGCCGCTTGCTTTGGCAGCGGCCAGCACGTCTCTCCAGGTTGTGAGTGCGTGCAACGTGACGCCAAGATCGCTGAGGATTTTCTTGCCTTGCGGATAGATGTCGTAGAAGAAGATAACGAAACAATGGTCGCAGGTACCGCCGGCCTCGCGTAGCGCGTTGATGAAGTTGACCTTGCTTTTGCCGTCGGTGGCAAGATCCTCGACCAGAAGCACGCGCTGACCGGGAAGCAGTTGGCCTTCGATCTGCGCGCCGCGACCAAATCCTTTCGCTTTTTTGCGCACATATTGCATCGGCAGGTGGAGGCGGTCAGCCACCCAGGCCGCGAACGGAATTCCAGCGGTTTCTCCGCCCGCCACCGCATCGATCTTTTCGCGCCCGATATCGCGTTCGATCGAGTGAACTGCAAAGCCCATCAGGGTCGAGCGCACGTCGGGAAACGACATTAGCCAGCGGGAATCGTTGTAGACCGGGCTCGCCCAGCCGCTCGTGAAGATGAACGGTTTATCGCTCATGAAGCGGACGGCACCCGTGTCGAGGTACATCCGGGCGGTAAGTTCGGCGATGGTTTTCTTGTCGAGAAGCTGGTTGGACGCCATGTCGATTGCGGCCCGCTGACGCTAGGTCGCTATGTCAAAGCACAAAATCTGTCACGCCGCCATGCCGCAGTGATGCGCCAATTCACAGGCAAGATCGAGTAGCACTTCGTCGCCTCCTCGCCAGCCAATGAAGGAGAGGCCGATAGGACATCCGTTAATCGTGCCCGCGGGGATGCTCATTTGCGGCAAGCCGGAGACGCCGGACGTGCAAGTCAGGCGCATGACCCTGACGCGGAATTCTTCCAGCTCCGTACCCGAAATTTCAATCCTCGGCGCGATGCTGGGCGCAGTCGGCAGAGCGAGAATTGTGCCGGGAACCGCTATCTGTCGAATGTGCTCACGTGCCTTGAGTTGGACGCCGCGGGCGGCGTCGGCCTGGGACTTTGTGACCGTGGCGGCGAATTCCATGCGTTCGCGCACCCCCGGGCCGATTTTTGGTTTCTGCGCGATGACAAATTCGCCAAATGTTTGCCAGGTTTCATAGGCCTGTACGATCCGGAACGCTTCGCGCCAGGGGTCAAAACCCTCGGGCGCGATCCGTCCGTGCACCATTTCCGGCAGGTCATCGCTCATGAATTCGAGCACCGTCCGCAGCAAGTCGGCTACGGGTTCTTCTGCCTGCGCGAAGGCATCTTCCAATACAACCACGCGTTCGACTTTTGCGGCCACGCCTTGGCTATCGAGCAGTACTGGACCGACTTTACGAAATACACCCGGGGTCGCGGCGAACCAGCCCGGCACGTCGAAAGTGGGAGCCATGTCGGCGACGCCGGCGTGCTCGATGCGCTCGTGCGTCGGCCGCAGGCCGTAAATTCCGTTGAAGGAGGCTGGAACGCGCACCGAGCCGCCGGTATCGCTGCCAAGCGCGAAGTCGCATAAACCGGCTCCGCAGGCAGCGGCCGAACCCGCTGACGAGCCACCGGGCAGGCGGCCCGGCGCGCGCGCATTCACCGGCGTGCCATAATGTGCGTTTGCGCCGCTCACGCTGTAGAAAAATTCATCGCAGACCGTTTTTCCGGAAATCGTTGCGCCGGCGTCGAGGATCTTCTGCACCGGCGGACAATTGCGAGGGGCGGGTGCCTGCGTTGCGAGCCATTCCGGGCTGCCGCAGCCGGTGCATTCGCCAGCGATGTCGTACATATCCTTGACCACGGCGATCAACCCGGCGAGTGGACCGCTTTTGGCTCCTTCGATCGGCGCGCCGATATCGTGTGGAACGAAGCAACTGCGATAGGCCTTAGGGGTCATTTGCACTGCGTCTCTTATTTGCGGGCGGCGAGATACCAATCGAGGATCTTAGCGCCATCCCAGGCGACCACCCCGTCATGCGCGAGCAGCTCGGCGAAAGTTCGCTCGACGTGGCCGATACGGTGCGGCACGCCGGAGAGATAGGGGTGACACGCCATCGCCATGACTTTTGGTCGCTCGGTCGACTCTTCGTAAAGCGTCCTGAAGTGGTCCAAGGCGCGATTATGCCACTGGTCTGATGGAAGATGCTGCAACGCCATCATTACGATGTCGTGGATCTCGAAATTGTAGGGCAGCGCAACGACAGGCTTGTGAGTCGTCTTGAGCGTCACCGGTTCGTCGTCGAGCACCCAGTCGCCAATATACTCGACGCCGGCCTCCGACAGATAGTCGAGCGTATCGAAGGTCTGCGTCAGCCCCGGGCCGAACCAGCCGCGCGGGCGCTTGCCGGAAAACTTCTCGATCACGTCCATCGATTTCATGATGATGGCGCGTTGATCGTCGAGCTTGTGCATCGGCACCTGGTCGTAACCGTGGGCGTTGAGCTCCCAGCCGTGGTCGGTGCAGGCCTTCACCACCGTCGGATAGGTCTCGCAGACTCTGGCATTGAGCGTGACGGTCGGCGAAATGCCGAGCTTCAGCATCATCTTTTGCAGCCGCCAGAAGCCGACACGCATACCGTATTCATGCCAGCTCCAGTTCGGGTGGTCGGGCAGCATCGGTTGGCCCTGTGGCGGCGAGATCACCATGCGCGCCATAGGACGTGACATGTCCCATTCTTCCAGTGCCAGCACCGGCCAGATGACCAGCCGTACGCCTTTCGGAAACTTCAGCAGCGGACGGCCTTCGATCGGCGAATAGGCCAGTCGTTCGCGTGGATGCATGGGCATGGAAATTACGCCGGCTTCGTGCCGACCTTGGTGTACCAGTCCGCAATTTGCGCGCCGGTCCAGAACAACACGTCACGCTTCTTCCGGATCTTCTCGTAGATCTTGCGGAAATATTTTGCCCGATGCGGCGCGCCCATGATGTAGGGATGCACCGAGATCGCCATCACCCGTGCCGAGCCTTTCGTGTCTCTGTAGATCTGCTCAAACTGATCCATCGCCCGCTCATAGAACTCGGATGCCTTGTGATGCTGGATCAGCATCATGGCGACGTCATTGCATTCCTGCGTGTAGGGGATGTTCAGAATCGGCTTGCCGCGCGTTTTCATCCACACCGGTTGGTCGTCGAGCACCCAGTCCGCGACGTAGTCATAACCCTCTTCGGCAAGAATATCGGGCGTCTCCCAGGTTTCGGTCAGGCCGGGCCCCAGCCAACCCCGCGGGCGCTTGCCTGTCGCCTCTTCCAGCACCTCGGCGCTTTTGCGGATGTCGGCGCGCTCGTTCTCGACCTTTTGCATGTTGCGCTGGGTGTAGCCGTGGCCGATGAATTCCCAATTGCGATCGACGCAGGCCTTCACGATATCCGGGTACGCCTTTACGGCGACGCCATTGATGTTCATCACACCGGGTATCTTGAAATCGTCGTAGACCTGCAAAAGGCGCCAGAAGCCAACGCGATTTCCGTATTCATGCCAGCACCAGTTCGGAATATCCGGCATCGGTGAACCACCGGCCGGAGGCGTGAGCACGGTCCGCGGCATGGTTTGTGTCGGATCCCATTCCTCGACATTTGTGATGGTCCAAACCGCCATACGTCCCCCCTTGGGCAGCTTCAGCGGTTTACGTGTGGTAATCGCGGAGTAGTCGAGGCGATCGTTGGGCAACATGCCAACGGCGGGCTTGGGAAAATTCATACGCGGGTTTCCTTGGGGGCTATCGATCGGCTGGCAGTTTTGCAGCTACCCCGGATATTGTACAGGCCATGAAGCTTGTCCGTTATCGTTCTGCAACTGGCGAGGAGCCCGGTCTCATTCTGGACGGAGAGGTCTTCGATCTGTCGGGCAGTTTTTCTTCGCTCAATCCCCGCGCGCCGACGCTTGACGATATCGAAGCCATCGCCGCGGTGCCGGCAAAGGCGCTGTCAAAAGCGCCAAAGGATGTTGCTCTCGGTCCGCCTCTGCGAGGCATAGGCAAGATCATTGGCGTCGGCCTGAACTATCGCGATCATGCGGAGGAAACGGGCTTGCCTCTGCCGAAAGAGCCAACGCTTTTCTTGAAGGCGACGAGCGCGCTGTGCGGACCTGCTGACGATCTCGTCATCCCCCACGAGGCAAAGAGCGTCGACTGGGAGGTTGAGCTTGCCGTGGTGATCGGGAAGCCCGGCGTCTACATCGGTGAGCGCGATGCCTTGGACCATGTACTTGGTTATTGCATCGGTATTGATTTTTCCGAACGTGATTTCCAGTTCAATCGCGGTGGGCAGGGATTCAAAGGTAAGAGCGCCGACACCTTTGCACCGCTCGGGCCGTTTCTCGCGACTCGCGATGAGATCGCCGATCCGCAGAAACTGTCGATGCGCCTGTGCGTCAACGGCGCCACGAAGCAAAGCGGTTCGACGCGCGACATGATCTTCTCTGTAGGCGAGCTGATCTCTTATATCAGCCGGTTCATGAGCCTGCAGGCGGGCGATGTGATCCTGACCGGCACGCCCGCAGGCGTCGGTCTGGGTCAGAAGCCGCCGACCTATTTGCAGCCTGGCGACATTGTTACCGCGTCCATTGAGGGTTTGGGCGAGCAAGCGCACAAAGTGGTGGCGAGTACGCAATAAGAATTTAAATAAGCACTCGGACGATCAGCGAATCACGAAAACTCGACCCAGCGTCACAATACGAGCGCGTTCTGTCATCCGATCGGATGATGCGCAGCGACCACATCGCATCTCATTTTTTCGGGATCAACAAGCAGAAGTAGCTCCGACAGATGGGGCCTTCTTCTTTTTCGAAGAGCAATTAAGCCAACCAAAAACCGGGAGATTGAAAATGCGCGGCGCTTTTGTCATCGCGTTCGGGTTCGCGATTCTCGAGGCGTTCGCCGGCCTACAGTCGGCTTCTGCCGCTGCACCGAAATGCGCGTCGGTCAATTGCCAGGTCTATTATGGCACACATGGTCCGGTCACCACGTGAGACCAGCGATGTACGCAAACGCCAACGGGTCAGGGCCGGGCGCCGCAACCCATCCAGCAACAGAAGAACAAAAGAATGAATTGGAGCCGCTCGAGGGCTCAGCTGCCCTTCTCGTCGTGAATTTCCGGGAAGAAATAGTCTTTCCAGGATGCCGCCTTCGTCTTGAGCGTGCCGACTTCGGCCATGAAATCAGCATATTTCATGGTGTTTTCCGGCGTCATGGTCCAGCGCACCTGCGGTCCGGACACGATCTTGCCGACCATCTCAAGCGACAATTTTGATTTTGAATCCTCGATCCATAAGCCGGCCGCCGCCGTTTTGTCCTTGTTGACGATCTCCGTCGCCTCCCTGAGGGCGGCCACGAGTGCCTTGTACAGCACTGGGTTGCCCTCTCGGAACTTTGCCGGCGCCCAAACGGCCGTGAAGGTGTGCGAGCCTCCCATTACGTCGAACGAATTGAGGACGGTGTGGACGGCCGGGTCCTCGAGCTGCTGGTTCTGGAACGGCGGCACGCTGAACGCGGCCGAAATCTGTGCGCCGCCTTTGAGCAGTGCGACCGTCGCATCCGGCGGCGTCATCGACACGGTGAGCGGATCAAGTTTGGCAAAGTCCTTGGTGCCGTAGGCTTTGGCCGCCGCCATCTGCAGCGTGATCGCCTGCACGGACGAGCGCACCGCGGGCACAGCGATGCGATCAGTGTCCTTGAAGTCCTTGATGGTCTTGATGGCTGGATCTCGGCTGTTGAGCAGGAACGGCTGTGAGCTCAGTGCGGATATGCCGCGCACTTCCTGCGGGGTCCCTTTGCTGCGCGACCACAGGACCAGCAGGCCCGGCACGCCACCCGAGCCGACATCGATATTACCCGAGATCAAGGCCTCGTTGACGGCGGTCGGCCCGTTAAAGGTGAACCAAGAGACTTTCACATCGTCGAGCCCGAGCGCCTTGGCGTGATTCTCGATGAGCTGCTGGTGCTCCATCACGTTGAGCTGGAGGTAGCCCATGGAAAATTGCCGGGCGAGACGGATTTCAGCAGCCGTCGCATTTGACGTGCCTTGGAGCGCAAATGCGGCCGTGAGCACGGCGAGAATCGATTTGGAACGCATGTGAATCCTCCCTGCCGTGTCGATCTTCTGTCGCGCAGCGGCAGCTGCCGCTACGCGGCCGCTTCGATCTTGGCGATGCTGCGATACCAGTCGAGAATCTGCTCGCCGTTCCAATGCAGAACGCCTTCGTGCTTGTTCACGTAGTCGTAGATCTGCTCGAGGTATTTGATCCGATGCGGTTGCCCGCTGATGTAGGGATGAATCGCCAGCGTGCAGATTTTTGCGCGCTTCGCGCTTTCGGCATAGAGCTGGTCGAACTGGTCGATCGTGCGCTTGAGCAGATAGTCACTCTCGTGATGCTGAATCAGCATCATCGGAATATCGTTGAGCTCGACGGTGTAGGGCAGGGTGATCAGCGGCCCTTTGGTGGTGCGGATCACGGTTGGCTCATCGTCGTAGACCCAGTCACCGATATATTCAACGCCCGCGGCCGCGAGCAGATCGGGTGTGTCCAACGTCTGGGTTAGGCCAGGCCCGAGCCAGCCGACCGGTTTCTTGCCGGTGAATTTTGTCATGATGTCCATGGTCCGCTTGATCATGGCCGCCTGGTCGGCTTCCTTGTGGATCGGGCCTTGCTCGTAGGCGTGACCCATGAATTCCCAACCGTCTTTCCTGGCCTCCTCGGCAACGCGCGGATAGTCCTCGCAAATGCGCGCATTCGCTGCGAGCGTCGGCTTGATGCCCAGCTTTTTGAAGAGCTCGTGAAAGCGCCAACAGCCGACCCGCATGCCGTATTCATGGAAGGCCCAGTGCACCACGTCGGGCATCAACGGCACGCCCGTGGGGGCCGGCAGCAACTGTCGCGCCATTGGTTTGCCGATGTCCCACACCTCGTAATTGACGATCGTCCAGAACAGGATGCGGGCTTTGCCCGGCAGTTTAAGCGGCGGGCGATCCACGATCGCTGAGTAGTCGGAACGTTCGCGCGGAATCATCGGATTGGACATGGCCTGTCCCTGTGTCGACTTTGCAGGCAGCTAGAATGTCACGCCGTTGCGGCCACGCGCAACCCGACCAGACGTTCGAGCGTAGCGGTGTCTTTTTGCAACTGAGCCGAAGGCGCGCGGTGCGCCACTGCGCCGCGTTCCAGCACGATGGCCTCGGCCGTCAGTTCCAAGGCAATGTCCGTATGCTGTTCGACGAGAATGATCGCGATGCGGCGGTCAGAAAGCATCATCTTCATTGCGGTCGTAAGTTCATCAACGATGACCGGGGCGAGCCCCTCGAACGGCTCGTCCAGCAACATCAGCGCCGGATTGGTCATCAATGCCCGCGCAATAGCCAGCATTTGCTGCTCCCCGCCCGAGAGCTGATTGCCCATATTGCGCCGGCGTTCGGACAGACGCGGGAAGAGCTTGAAGACGGCGTCGAGATCCCAGGGGCCGGGACGTGACGCCACTGTGAGATTTTCCTCGACCGACAGTGACGGAAAGATCTCGCGTTCCTGCGCCACCCAGCCGATGCCGTTCACTGCGCGTCGATTGGGTGGAAGGCGCGATATATCCTGTCCTTTCCAGACGACGCGACCGCTGCGCAGCTGCGTGTAACCCATGATGGTCATCAGCAGGGTCGATTTGCCGACGCCGTTACGACCCAACAGCGCAAGGCTGCCGTGCTCCGGCAACTCCAATGAGATGCCGTGCAGCACGACGGCATCACCATAGCCGGCTGTCACATTCGCAAGTTTGAGCAGGGAGTCAGCCATGCTTGCGTTTGCCCAAATAGACTTCGCGCACGCCTGGATCGGCTGCGATTTGCGCCGGTGAGCCTTCAGTGAAGATTGCACCGCCGACCAGCACAATGATGTGGCTTGCGAAGCGGAATACCACATGCATGTCGTGCTCAATGAAAAGCAACGTGAGATCGTCGGAAAGGCTCGCAACCGCTTCGAAGACTTCGCCGCTTTCCTCTTGCGGGACGCCGGCCGCGGGCTCGTCGAGCAGCAGAACTTTCGGCCGGGTTGAGAGCGCCAGCGCGATCTCCAGGAGCCGCTGACGGCCATAGGGAAGTTCGCGGGTGACCTGATAGCAGGAGTCACCCAGACGCAGTTTGCGCAGAATTCCGTAGGCCTCCTCGATCGCCTCGCCATGCTCGGCGATGTTACGCCAAAATTCGCCCGCAATATTGCGACGCTCGCAAACCGCGAGGGTCACCGCCTCCAGCGCGTTGAGTCCCGGAAATAATGTGTTGATCTGGAAGGTGCGCGCAAGCCCACGTCGGACTCGTTCCTGAGGCTCGAGACCCGTGACATCTTCGTCGCCAAGAAAGATCTGACCGGCATTCGGCTTCAACATGCCTGTTATCAGATTGATCAAGGTTGTCTTGCCGGCGCCATTGGGGCCGATCAGCGCGTACCGCGCCCCTTTCGGTAAATTCAGTTCGATGTTGCGCGCGACAATTAACGATCCGAAGTTTTTATCTAGGCGGCGCGTGGAGAGCGCGATTTCTGTCACTTTCGTCTCCATCGAACCAAGATTTTCGACAAACCACCGAGGATGCCGTTCGGCAGAAGCATCACAACCGCGATCAGCAGGATGCCGATCCAAAAATACCAATACTGGGGTGCAATGCCGGAGAATTGGTCGCGCGCGATCATGAATATAATTGCACCTACCAAACCGCCGTAGATGCGGCCTGCACCGCCCAAAACAAGCATGACCAGCACGTCCGCCGAACGCTGGAAACTGATCGATTCAAGTGCCGCAGATTCAGTAGTTTGCGTCAGAAGCGCGCCCGCGATACCGGCGATGGTCGCGGCGATAGTATAGGCTTTGCGAATATGGGCGCGGCTTGCCGCGCCGATAGCTGGCATGCGCACGAGATTCTCACGGATGCCGCGCAAGGCGAGCCCGAACGGCGAATTGACCAGGCGGCGCATGCCCAGAAAAATCAGAAACAGTGCGGCCAGCGAATAGCTATAAGCCGTGTAACCGTACAGATCGAACTTGAAGATGCCGAACAGCGGCCAAATACGGATCCCCTGCAGTCCGTCTGAGCCACCAGTTAGCCAGTGGGCACTGTTGGCGACTTCGAATGCGAGAAGTCCAAGGCCGAGCGTCAGCATGATCAGCGGAAGGTGGCGGAAACGGCAGACAATAAAGCTGGTGGCATAGCCGGCGATGCCGGCGAGCAACGCCCCCACTAAGAGGCCTGAAAGCGGCTCGCCCCAAACAAATTTTGAGAAGAGGCCGGCTCCATAAGCGCCTATGCCGAAAAAGGCCGCGTGTCCGAGAGAAACGACTCCCGCGTAACCAAGTATCAGGTCGAGTGAGAGCGCAAATAGCGCTGTAATTGCGATCTGGCTCGCCAGTGAGAGATAGTTAGGAAACAGGAAGAATGGCATTAGCGTTGCGAGCCAGAATGCGATTTCACCTCCGCTCCAGCGGCTGAGCGACTGAAGGTAGTGCTGGGGAGCGCTGACGGTGTCTGTCGCTGCCATCTAGCGTCTCCCGAAAAGACCGGCGGGCCGCCACATCAGGACTATCACCATGACGAGATAGATCAGGAAGGCGCCAAGTTCAGGAAAGTAATATTTTCCGGCGATATCGCTCACGCCGATCATAATGGCGGCTGCGAATGAGCCCGCGATCGAACCGAGACCGCCAACCGATACGATGATCAGCACGTAGACGAGATAGGTAAAGGAGAAATTTGGATCGAGGCCGACGATCTCGATCGCGAGTGCGCCTCCGAGACCGGCAAGCCCGGACCCGAGCGCGAAGGTAATAGCAAAAGTACGTTCGACGTTGATGCCAAGTCCGCCAGCCATGCGCTGATTGTCGACTGAGGCGCGCACCTGTGCACCAAAGCGGGTGTACTCGATGCCAACCACCAGCAGGATTGTTACAATCAGCGCTATTCCGATCAGGAACAGTCTGTATTTGCCGAGATTAAGCCCAAAAAAGTCAACCGCCCCCCGCAAAAGCGGGGGGGTCTGAATCGGCTGTTGCGCCGTTCCAAACAGATAGGCGGCTATCGCGACCGACACAAACGCGATCCCGATTGTGAGCAGCACCTGATCGAGGTCACTTGCCCGATAAAGTCGGCGATAGAAAACCCGCTCAAGCGCAATACTCGCTGCCGCCGCCGCGATAAAAGCCGGAGGTAATGTGGCGAAAAATGGCCAGTGGAAATCATTCACCAGTGTGACTGTCAGGTACCCACCAAGCATTGCGAAGGCGCAGTGCGCGAGATTGACGAAATTCATCAGCCCAAGCGTCACGGACAGGCCTATCGACAGCACGAACAGCAACATGCCGTAGGCAATGCCATCGAACAGAACCCCGAAGACGGAAGGCAGCATGGTGGCGCGCTAAGCCTTGGTTTGCTGGCTTACTTGTTCGACCGAGACCCAGAATCAAAAACCGTCAATCTCGCGTATCATATCATTGGATTCACCGCTTTTACGGGAACGAACGAAGTGTGCGGTCACATAAAAGATGGGGCGACCGCTGTGGATCGCCCCATCCGTGAGCACACGGGCGAGTCGGCTATTTTTTCATCGCCGCCTTAACGGGATCCTTCACGTTCTCGACTTTGTCAAACTCGACATTGACAATGTCGTTGCCGACCTTCTGGACTTTGCGGATATAAACGGTTTGCACGATATCGCGCGTTTCGGGATCGATCCAGATCACGCCCCGCGGGCTTTCCCATTTCATGCCCTTTATGGCGGCAATCAGAGCATCGCCGTCGGCATTACCCTTTGTTTTCTTCAGCGCCTCATAGATGAGATGCATGCCGTCGTAACCTCCGACGGCGAAGAAATCGGGGTTACGCTTGAACTCGGCGTTAAACGCTTTCACGAAGTCGGAGTTCATTTTTGATTTGTGATTATAGTCGTAGTGCCAAGCGCTGATGCGGTCGAGCGCGAGGTCGCCCATGCTCTTGATCGCGGTTTCGTCAACGGGTTCACCCGTACTGAGAATCTTTACCTTCTTGGGGTCGATGCCGCGTTCAGCAAAAGCTTTGCCAAGGGCCGCCGGTTGTGCGCCGCCGGGAATGAACACAAAGATCGATTCCGGATTGAGATCTTTCGCGCGTTGCACGAAGGCCGAGAAATCCGGATTCGCAACCGGCATCCGAACTGAGCCGACGATCTCGCCGCCGGCCTCCTTGAATGCCTTCTGGAAGGCACCTTCGGCGTCTATTCCGGGTCCATAGTCGGAAACCATGGTGTAGGCCTTCTTCGTGCCGCCCTTCTTTACGGCCCAAGTGGCGAGCGTGTCGGCGATCTGCGGCAGGGTCAGCGAAACGCGCACGATGTAAGGAGATTTGGTGGTGACAATCGAAGTCGCCGCATTCATGACAACCATGAGCTTCTTGGCTTCTTCGGATACGCTTGCTGCACCGAGCGCTTCCGGGGTGAGCGTAAACCCAGCCAGAATGTCGACCTTATCACGCACAACCAATTCTTGGGCGAGGCGTTTCGCAACATCGGGGTTCGGGCCGCCGGTATCCTTCCGGATAATCTCAATTTTCTTACCGGCGACCGTGTCGCCGTGTTGCTTCATATAAAGCTTGATGCCGTTGTCGATCTGAGCACCCGTGTCAGCAAACTGACCGGAATAGGAATTGATCACGCCGATTTTGATCTGGGCATTGGCGCCCGCAGGCAGCATGACGGCCGCAAAAAGGGCTGCAACGGCGAATAGCGAGCGTGTCATTATGGTCCTCCCCTGAAGTACGCTTCTATTGTTGTCGTTAGAATGCCTTAGGTCAGAAGCAAAGAAAAGCGCCGCGAAATAAGGTCGCGGTGCAATTGGTTGGACGTCTAACTATTAGTGTGCAAACAGTAATTGTCAGCCCAGCGAGAGGGTCGCACGCTCGTATTGGCTGCTGCCCATCTTGCCTTCCGGGAAGATCCCGTGGGCGGCAATCCACTCGAAAGACTCCTCATAGACCTCCTTAGTGTATGGCTCGAACACCAAGCGCTCACCGGGACCCCAGCGCCGCGTATCCATTTTGGCGTGGAAGCGGTCAGGAAATTCCTTCTTGTAGTAGTGCGTATAGAGCTCTGGCCGCAGATCGATGTCGCGCTGCGCCTTGCGCAGCGCGCGGAAGAACTTGCGCAGATCCTCCGGATCGGGATCGCCGTGGATCATGGTGCCGATCATGAATGTGGCGTCGATCACTTTACGGAAACCAAGCTGCTCCGCGAAATAATAGGGCCCACCGAAAAGGTGCACCGCTGGCGCCTTGCCTTCGAACAACTTTTCCATACGCGCGAACAGCATGCCGTCCGAATAGACAAGGTTCATCTGTTCAGGTTTGAGATACTGCTCGAGCGCTTGCACTGTCGAATAGTGACTGCCCGACTGATAGCCGACAGACACCGGCACCCCGGCGAGATCGGACGGATCCTTGATTTTTGAATCGCCGGCGACGAAAACGCCGGCCGGGGCTACCGAATAGACGTCAGTGTACATCTTGCCGTGACCATTTGAGGCGGCGACGTTGACCGTCCAGTGACAGGCGCAGCTGACGTTCGATTTGCGGCCTTCCTCAAACGACTGATAGGCGCCGACCTTGTCACCCTTGTCGTGAATCTTGCCGTCGGTTGCGCGCATCAGTTCGCGAAATTCGTATTCGAGCCCTTCCTCGCGGAAGTAGTCTTTCTCCTCGGCCACCCATTCCTGCAGGCGGAAATGCGGTTCGATGACGAATTTCGGCATGTTTGTTCTCCCTAGATCAGCAACAAGACTGTCCTTCATCGCGCTCGGCAACACGCCTGGCGCGGATCATCTTCACGTGGTCATCCATCAGCGCGCGCGCACCGGCGGCGTCGCGCAGTTCGATCAGATCGGCAAGTTTGCTATGGATTTCGAGAATGTGCCGCGCCAGTTTGGGTGTCGCGGTGACGTTGCGACGTGGCCAGGAAACATGTTCGAGGGAGATCAATTGCACGACCAGCACGCGGTTGTGCGAGGCCTCGGCGACGGCCAGGTGGAAGTCACGTGAAAGCCGCGTGAACAGGTCGAGGTCACGGATCGCGTCCTCCGCTTCGCGCAGAAGCCGGCGCAATTTGGCAATATCGTCGGGCGTCGCGTTTTCCGCCGCGAGTTCCGCACCAAGTGTTTCGATCGCGCGCTGCGCGTCCATGATTTCGGCGGCGCTGACTCCCGTGAGGTCGAGTTGCACGGCGAGAGCTTCGGCGAACAGACGCGGGTTACCTTGGGCAATGCGCGCGCCGCCGCCTTTTCCCATTCGAATCTCGACGATCCCGAGCGCTTCGAGCGTGCGCAGCGCATCGCGCGCCACGATCCGGCTGGCGCCAAAACGCGCGGCCAGATCTTTTTCCGTGCCGAGGAAATCACCAGGCTTGAGCTTTTTTGCAAAGAGCGCGTCGCGCACCCACGTCACGATTTGCGCCGACAGCGAAGAGGAGCGGCCAGCAAACATGACGCGGGCGGTGAGATCGCCGCTCATTCTTACGGGCTGTCGTAACGCCGTCCGCGGCATGGGCACGTCTCCGCAACAACAGTAAGTATGGGCTTCCCGCTTAAAATAGTAAAGATAGTATCTTTAAGCCTCGCCCCAGTGAAATACGGTTGGCGCCACCGGTTTTGTAAGTTCCAGGCATCATAGGTGCATGCGCGGGCGTTGGATGCGACGTCATTTCTCGACGTGACTCTTTTCGTCCTGCTTGCAGTGCTTTTCATCGTCGGCGCGATTGATTGTACCCGCACCGATCCTGGTCTCTTCTGTTCGATTGTCCGTCTTGCGTTCGACGACCGTCCTGGTCGTTCCCCGCCGCGGTAATCACTAACGCTCGAGTCAAAAATGGATTCTGCAAAAACCGCCGAGCGCCATGGCGCCGCGGCTCAGGCGACCTTCTTGCCCCAAAGTCTCGCCGAAGCGATGTCGGCGCCTTGTCGGATCGCGGCGAGCTTGAGCCAGACCGCGGGTTCGATCACCCATTCGCGATTGGTAAAGGTTCCGAAGCCGCAATCCGTTGAAGCGATGACCCGCTCGCGATCGCCGACAACGCGCACGGCTTCTTCGATGCGGCGCGCGACGACTTCCGGATGCTCGACAAAGTTGCTGGTTGTTTCGACCACGCCTGGAATGAGCAGCATATCTTTCGGAAGTGGATGTTTTTTGAGAGCGTCGTACTCGTGCGCGTGGCGCGGATTGGAAAACTCGATCGACAGCGCGCCGACCTTTGTCAGATACAAGGCCGACAAAATTGTTGCGAGCGGAACGTCGTGAATGTGCGGCCCTTCCCAGTTGCCGTAGCAGATATGCAGCCGAACCCGGTCGCGCGGTATTCCATCAAGGCCGTCATTGATCGCCTGCACGTGGCGTTCAACCGCCTTGACGAACTGGGCATCGGTCAGATCGCGGTACATCATGGTGCGATCCATCGCGAGATCGGGTGCATCGATTTGCAATAACAGGCCGGCTTTGTAAATCGCGTGATACTCGTTCTTCATCTCGCGCGAGATCGCGCTGAGATATTTGTCCTGCGAGCCATAAAAAGCGTCGAGCATCGTCGATGATATGATGCCCGGCGAGGGAGCCGTCATGAACTGCTCGGGAAACTTGCCGCCCGAAATTTTCTTGAAGCGCGCTATTTCGTTTTCGATCGGCTTGATGTCGAGGTATTTCAGTTCCGCCTGACACTCCGGAGCGTTCTGTTGCTTGCTGACATGCGGGAAACGCCGCATCAGGCTCGCCACCAGTTCGGGAAATTCCTCAAACTCGCGTCCGCGCCGGCGCTTCGAAACGCCGCCGAAACCGCTCATCCGCTGCGGAACGTAAGTCTGGAAGCCGACGCGTTGCTGCTCGCCGTCGTTGCCGATGTCAATTCCGGCGGCGAGCTGCTTCTCCACCACATGGCGAACGGCCTTGTCCATTTCCAAGGCCATTTCCTTGGCATCGAAGGCTTCGCCGGCCTCCTGGCGGACCAGCAGATCCGAGAGTTTTTCGTTGCGCGGCAGGCTGCCGACATGAGTGGTGAGAATGCGGTCCCGGCTGAAAATCATGAAAACTCCAACGGTCGGTATACTTGCGGCCGGTCATCCGGCCATCCATGCCTTCTTATAGCAAGATGGGGATGTCAGGCATCAAACCCATGACAAACCTTGGGGCCACATTGCGGCGTATTGGCAGCGTCTGCATAATAAGAATGTCTCGGGAGAATCAACAATGACAGTCGCGGAAGCACACGCGGCGGGTTCGGCCACACCGGTGTCTGTGGGCGCAGTCCCACGTGAGTACAATTTCGCCGCCGATGTCCTGCAAAGCAATCTCGCCGCCGGTCGCGCCGCCAAGGCTGCCTATATCGATGCGCGCGGTACCTTGACCTATGGCCAGCTTGCCGATCGCGTCGCTCGGTTCGCCGCCACACTGCGCGGATTGGGAATCAAGCGCGAAGAGCGCGTGCTGCTCGCGCTGCTCGACACCGCCGATTGGCCAACAGCATTTCTTGGTTGCCTGAAGGCAGGCATCATAGCTGTCCCGGTGAACACACTTCTCACCGAAGACGACTTCGGTTTCATGCTGGCGGACAGCCGCGCGAAATGCCTCGTCGTATCCGAGGCGTTGTTTCCGAAATTCGAGAAACTGATCAAGCAAAGTCCCGATCTCGAACACGTCATTGTCTCGGGGACGAATTCGCACGGCCATCGGCTGTTTGAGGACCTGGTCGGCGCGAGCAAGCCTGAGTCTTACACGGCGCCAACCACCGCTGATGACATGGCGTTCTGGCTCTACACGTCGGGATCAACGGGCAAGCCGAAAGGCGCGGTGCACATCCACGCAAGCCTCAAGCTTACGGCCGATCTCTACGGCACGCCCGTCGTGGGTTTGAAGGAAAGTGACGTCTGCTATTCGGTAGCGAAGTTGTTTTTTGCCTACGGTCTTGGCAATGCCATGACCTTTCCGATGACAGTCGGCGCAACGACCGTACTGAACCCGGAGCGGCCGACCCCCGATGTTGTTGCCGCGTTGCTGCGCAAGCACCCGGTGACGGTGTTCTACGCGGTGCCGACATTCTACGCAGCGTTCCTCGCGAGCCCCAACGCGCCGCAGAAATCCGAGGTGAAAATTCGCCGCTGCATTTCCGCCGGTGAAGCATTGCCTGAGGAAATCGCTCGACGATGGAAAGAGCGCTATGACGTCGAGATCTCCGATGGCCTCGGCACGACCGAGATGCTGCACATTTATCTCACCAACGCACCTGGTGCGACCAAGTACGGGACCACCGGCAGGGCGGTGCCGGGTTACGAAATCAAGCTTGTCGGCGATGACGGGAAGCCGGCGAAAAAAGGCGAGATGGGTGAACTATACGTGCGTGGCCCGACCAGTGCGATCATGTACTGGAACAATCGCGAAAAATCGCGCTCGACATTTCAGGGCGAGTGGACCCGCTCCGGCGACAAATATATCGAGGACGAGGACGGATACTTTGTCTGCTGCGGGCGGCAGGATGACATGCTGAAAGTTTCCGGCATGTATGTCTCGCCGTTCGAGGTCGAAGCTGCACTGTCGTCGCACCCCGATGTCCTCGAGGCTGCGGTGGTCGGCTGGAACGACGAGCAAAAGCTCATCAAGCCGAAGGCGTTTGTGGTTCTCAAATCACCCGACAAAGCCAGCGACGCCTTGATCCACGTCCTGCAGGAGCACGTCAAAGCGAAGCTCGCGCCTTACAAGTATCCGCGCTGGATCGAGTTCCGCAAGGATCTGCCGAAAACCGCGACCGGCAAGATCCAGAGGTTCGTGCTGCGGGCCGAAGGGAAGCAATAAAAAACCTGTAATGACAAACCTTCCCGATTCCGGCTTTCTCGATATCGGCGGGCAGCGACTGGAATACCAGTTTATCGGTCCACGCGCGGATTCAGCGCCGACGCTTGTTTTGCTGCACGAAGGCCTCGGCTGCGTCGGCCTGTGGGACGACTTTCCTGAGAAACTCGCGGCGGCAACCGGAACCGGCGTTTTCGTCTATTCACGCGCCGGCTATGGTAAGTCATCGCCCGTCGCGTTGCCGAGACCGCTGTCCTATATTCACGACGAGGCGCGCGAGACATTGCCGCACCTGCTCGATACGATCGGCTTCAAGCGCGGCCTTCTAATAGGCCACAGCGACGGTGCCTCGATCGCAGCCATTTATGCAGGCAGCCATCAGGATCACCGTGTCGGCGGACTTGTCCTGATCGCTCCGCATTTCTTCACGGAAGATCCAGGCATCGGCTCGATCGTCGAGGCGAAGAAAGCGTACGAGACCGGCGACCTGCGCGCGCGCCTGTCGCGATGGCATGCGCATGTCGACAATGCGTTCAAGGGATGGAACGGCGCCTGGCTCGATCCCGACTTTCGCAAGTGGGATATCACGGAATTTCTCGCCTATATCCGCGTGCCCGTGCTGATCGTGCAGGGTGCTGATGATCAGTACGGCACCGTGAAGCAAATCGAGGTCGCACAGGAAGAATGCTATTGCCCGGTCGAAGTCGCGCTGTTGCCGAACGCACGCCATTCACCACAGCGCGAAGCGCCCGAACCGACGCTCAAGGCGATTTCGGAATTCGTCCTCAGGCTTGTGCGCGCAAATGACTGGGTAAAGGCGGCCTAGCTGCAAACAAAATGGCCGGCACGAGGCCGGCCATTCAGCAGCAGATGAAGATGATTTTACTCGGCGGCCTGCTTGGCAGCGCTGCCGTGTCGCGACACGAGGTAGTCCATCGCCGCCTGCACGCCGCCTTTTTTGTGCGGGACATTGGCCAGCGCCAATGCCATTTCTGTTGCGGCAAGTCCGCCCAGCAGCATCGCGTCGTTGATGTCGCCGAGATGACCGATGCGGAACATCTTGCCCGCAAAGCGTCCGAAGCTTGCGCCGTACGAGATATTGAATTGCTCGAGCGCCAGCGCGCGGAACGCATCCGCGTCGTGCCCTTCCGGCATCAGCACGGCGGTGATCGTCGGCGAGTAATATTTCGCTTCGCGGCAGATGATTTCGAGGCCCCATGCCCTGATCGCGCGGCGGGTTGCTTCCGCGAGCCGATCGTGGCGGGCAAAGACGTTATCGAGGCCCTCTTCGTGGAGCATCTCGATGCCTTCCGCCAGGCCGTGCAGCATCTGCGTCGCGGGCGTGTAGGGGAAGAAGCCTTGCTTGTTCATCATCAGCATCTCGTCCCAAGCCCAAAATGATTTGGTGAGCTTGGACGTCTTGTTCGCGGCGAGCGCCTTGTCGCTGATCGCGTTGAACGACATTCCGGGCGGTAGCATCAGGCCTTTCTGCGCACCGCCGATCGATACGTCGACGCCCCATTCGTCGTGGCGGTAGTCCGCCGAGGCCAGCGATGAAATGGTGTCGACCATCAGCAAAGCGGGATGGCCAGCCTTATCGATCGCCTTGCGGATTTCCGCCACCGGCGAAAGGCAGCCGGTCGAGGTTTCGTTGTGCAGGAAACAGACGGCCTTGATTTCCTTGCCCTTGTCTTCGCGCAACCGGGCCTCGATCGCGACGGGATCGGCGCCGATACGCCAATCTGTTGTAATGAACTCCGGAACGAGCTCGAGGTTTTCGGCCATCTTTTTCCAGAGCGTGGCGAACTGGCCGGTTTCCACCATCAGCACCTTGTCGCCGGGCGAGAGCGTATTGACGAGCGCGGCTTCCCAGGCACCGGTGCCCGTAGCGGTGTAAATGATGACCGGATTGCTGGTCTTGAAGATGGTCTTGATGCCCTCAAGACACTTCTTCGCAAGCCGAGCAAACTCAGGGCCGCGATGGTCGATAATCGGCGTGTCCATCGCCCGCAGGACGCGGTCCGGGAGCGGCGAGGGGCCCGGAATATGCAGAAAATGGCGCCCGACCGTACGCGAGGAATTCTTAGCCATAAAAAGTCCGCTCCTGAACGGCAGCTTTTGAGGGTTTTTCGTGGTTCAGCCACGGGCGCGGCCCGATTCCGGGCGGCGCTTGTGGCGTTGAACTATGAATGCAACATTGCGGTCAAGCGGTTTTCCGCAAGGCAAACCAGTCATAACGCATAGGCTTAGTTCAGCCCAAAAAGGATAAAAAACGTGGCTGTAGTCATGCCCGGTCTTGAACGTCGGCTGAGGGCCGAATTGACCGGCGAGGTTCAATTCGACCGGTTCTCCCGCGGCCGATACGCTACCGACGCCTCCCATTATCAGATCATGCCGATCGGCGTGGTCGCCCCGCGCACGATTGAAGAAGCCGATCGGGCGATAGCGATTGCCCGGAGTGAAGGCGCAACGGTTCTCGCGCGCGGAGGGGGCACGTCGCAGGCCGGACAGACCGTCGGCAAGTCGCTGGTCGTGGATTGCTCGAAATATCTGACCAGAATTCTTGACCTCGACGTCAAGCGCGCGCGGTGCACGGTCGAACCCGGCATTGTGCTCGATGACCTCAATCGTCAGCTCAAGCCGCACGGCCTATGGTTTCCCGTTGACATCTCGACGTCGTCACGCGCGACGATAGGCGGCATGGCTGGCAACAATTCCTGCGGCGGTCGCTCGATGCGTTACGGCACGATGCGTGACAATGTGATCTCGATCGAGGCTTTGCTCGCCGATGGAACGCTCGCGCATTTCGGCCGCATCGGCGGGAATCTGAAGGACGTGCCGGCACCGTTGCGCCCGCTCGCCAAAGACCTCCTCGCCATTGGCGCGCGCGAAGCCGACGAAATTGCCGCACGATTTCCGAAGGTCCAGCGTCGTGTCGGCGGCTACAATCTCGACGCACTGGTGCCGGGCAAGAACGACATCAACCTCGCGCACGTTCTGATCGGCGGCGAAGGAACGCTCGCATTTTCCACGCGCATCGAGTTGAAGCTGTCGCCGTTGCTCGGCCGCCGCGCCGTCGGCGCCTGCCATTTCGGCAGCTTTTCCGAGGCGATGAATTCGGCGCAGCACATTGTGCGCCTCAAACCGATCGCGGTCGAGTTGATGGACCGCACGATGGTTGAGCTGGCGCGCCAGATTCCGATTTTTCAGCCGACGCTGGAGAAGTTTGTTCGCGAGACGCCCGAAGCCATTCTCCTCGTGGAGTTCGGTGAGGATGATCACGAAGTCAACCTGCGCATGCTGCAGCAGCTCAAGGACCTGATGGGCGATCTCGATTTCGGCTGGGACAAGACCGGCGCGAAATGGGGTGGCATGGTCGAAGTGCTCAATCCCGATCTGCAAGCCGCGATCACCGAGGTTCGTACAAGCGGCCTCAACATCATGATGTCGATGAAGGAGGAGGGCAAACCGGTCTCTTTCGTCGAAGATTGTGCCGTACCGCTCGAACACCTCGCCGACTACACGGCGCGGCTCAGCGCGATTTTCGAAAAACACGGCACGCGCGGTACCTGGTATGCGCACGCCGGATCGGGCTGCCTGCATGTGCGGCCAATCCTGAATCTGCGACAAGAAAAAGATGTCCATGCCATGCGCGAGATCGCCGAAGAAGCCTTCGCGATGGTGCGCGAATACAGGGGCTCACATTCCGGCGAGCATGGCGACGGGCTGGTGCGCTCCGAATTCAACGAGTCGATGTTCGGCTCGCGGCTCGCGCGAGCATTCGAGGAGGTCAAGGATCGCTTCGACCCGGACGGTCTTTACAATCCGGGCAAGGTCGTGCGTCCGCCGAAATTCGACGACCGCGCTCTCTTCCGTTACGGACCCGGCTATCACGGCGAGCCCTTGAAGACGCAGTTCGACTGGTCGCCCTATCCCGGCGCGGGTGGTGGCCTCCAGGGTGCCGTCGAGATGTGTAACAACAACGGCGCCTGCCGGAAATTGACGGGCGGCGTCATGTGCCCGAGTTATCGCGTGACCCGCGATGAAGGTGATGTCACGCGCGGGCGCGCCAACTCGCTGCGCCTTGCCATCACCGGACAACTTGGGTCGGCTGCGCTTATTGCCGATGAAATGGCCGAGACCATGAAGCTCTGCGTCTCGTGCAAGGCCTGTCGCCGCGAGTGCCCGACCGGCGTCGACATGGCCCGCATGAAGATCGAAGTGCAAGCCGCGCGAGCCGCGAAGTTCGAACTTTCGCTGCATGAAAAGCTCGTCGGATTTCTCCCCCACTACGCGCCCCACGCGTCGCGCTGGCATCGCTTCTTCAACATGCGAGATCGCAGCCCGTTCCTACGCAAGGCGTCGCAGACGGTGGCCCGTTTCGCATCCAGACGCAGTCTGCCGAAGTGGCGCAAGGACACGTATCGGGACCGCTCGGATTGGCGCTACAGCACGGCGGAGGAGAACGCGCCGGCGCGAGAAATCGTATTGTTCGCCGATACGTTCAATCGCTATTTCGAGCATGAAAACCTGGATGACGCGCTGAGCGTACTGGTCGCAGGCGGCTATCGCATTCACGCACCGCAGCCACCTGATCCTGACGACCGGCCGCTGTGTTGCGGCCGAACTTTTCTTTCGGTTGGTCTGGTCGACGAGGCGCGTCGCGAGATGCAGCGCACCATGGATGCGCTCGCGCCTTATGTCGCACGCGGTCTGCCGATCGTCGGTCTTGAACCGAGCTGTCTGCTGACTTTCCGCGACGAACTTCCGGCTTTGTTCAAAGGTGAGGTAGCGGAGTCGCTGGCGGCGAATGCATTGCTGTTCGAGGAATTTCTTGCGCGCGAGCACCGGGCAGGGGATCTGAAGCTGCCGTTGGGGCCGCTGCCGAAGAAAACCCTCCTGCACGGTCACTGCCATCAAAAGGCTTTCAATGCGATGGAAGCGGTTGAGACTACGCTTCGGCTCGTCCCCAAGCTTTCTGTCGAATCGATCGAGTCCAGTTGCTGCGGCATGGCTGGCTCGTTCGGCTATGATGAGGAAACCATCGACGTCTCGCTCAAGATGGGCGAATTGTCACTGCTCCCCGCCGTACGCAGGGCTGACGCCGACGCCTTGATTGTTGCCGACGGGACGTCGTGCCGGCATCAGATCCAGGACGGCAGTCAACGGGAAGCCATGCACGTCGCCCGCGTCCTCAAGATGAGTCTCGAAGCCGCGCAATGAAGTGCGAGAGGTCGATTCGTGCCTCCTAAGCTTTTTCCAACGTCTCTCGTCGGTTCCTATCCGCAGCCGGAGTGGCTGATCAACCGCGCGCGGTTGTCGAAAATGGTGCCGCGCGTACGGATGGACGATCTCTGGCTTGTCGATCCGAAGGAACTTGAAGCAAAACAGGACGAGGCAACGCTGCTCGCGATCAGGGATCAGGAGCGCGTAGGCCTCGATATCATCACCGACGGCGAGCAACGGCGCGAAAGCTATTCGAACCGCTTTGCCACGGCGCTCGAAGGCGTCGATACCAAAAACCCGGGATCGACGCTCAATCGCAGCGGCAAGCCTATCCCAGTGCCGCGTGTCACCGGCAAGATCCGTCGAAAGCATCCGGTCGAGCTGCGCGATCTCCAGTTCCTGCGCGCCAACACGAAAAGATCCGTGAAGATCACCGTGCCAGGGCCTTTCACGATGTCGAAGCAGGCGCAGAACGAGTTCTACGAGTCCGATGAAGCGATGGCGCTTGATTATGCCGCCGCCGTGAATGACGAAGTCAAGGATCTGTTCGCCGCCGGCGCCGATATCGTGCAGATCGACGAGCCGTGGATGCAGCAGCACCCCGACAAGGCACGGTCGTACGGGCTCAAGGCACTCGATCGTGCACTCGACGGCGTCAGCGGCACGGTTGCTGTGCACCTGTGCTTCGGCTATGCGGCGGTCGTGCATGAAAAGCCGACGGGGTACTCGTTCCTGTCCGAATTGGAAGGGTCGCGGGCCTCGCAGATCTCGATCGAAGCCGCGCAGCCGAAGCTCGATCTTGGCGTTCTGGAAAAGCTGCCGTCGAAAACGATCATTCTTGGCGTGATCGACCTGTCCGACATGACCATCGAAACGCCGGAAATAGTAGCCGAACGTATTCGCAGGGCGCTGCCGCATGTGCCGTCCGAACGAATCGTGATTGCGCCTGATTGCGGGATGAAGTACCTGCCGCGCAATGTGGCGTTCGGCAAAATGCAGGCGATGGCGCGGGGTGCGGCGATCGTGCGTCTGGAGCAGTCCGAGGATTAGACCGTCGGCGGCTTGAAGTTGGGCCCAATACCCGCAAAATGGGCCCAATAATAAGTACAGCGGTTCCCACTGCCGAGGAGCCGGAAAATCAACTTTAGGGAGGATGCGATGAAAAGTTTCGTTGTCGCCGGCACGGCCGTTGCGGCCATGACCCTGGCAAATGCGCCGGCGTTGGCATGGGAGCCGACCAAGCCGATTGAAATCGTGGTGGCAGCGGGTGCAGGCGGCGCTTCCGATCAAATGGCGCGCATGATTCAGGCCGCGATTCAGAAACACAATCTGATGAAGCAGCCGATGGTGGTGTCGCTCAAGGGCGGAGCATCCGGCGCCGAAGCGCTGATGTACATGAAATCGAGTGACGGCGACCCGAACAAAGTGCTGATCGCCTATTCGCTCATCTACATGCTGCCGCTCTCCGCAAAGATTCCGTTCAACTGGCGCGAGCTGACACCGGTGTCGGTGATTGCGATGGATCAGTTCGTGTTGTGGGACAACACGACACTGCCGTACAAGAACGTGAAGGAATTTGTCGACGCGGCGAAGGCTGCTCCGCAGCCGTTCAAAATGGGCGGTACAGGCTCCAAACGCGAAGACCACATCCTGACTGTCTTCATGGAAAAGAAGACCGGCGCAAAGTTTGCGTATCTGCCGTACAAATCAGGCGGCGAGGCAGCGACCCAGCTGGTCGGCAATCACACCGCGTCAAACGTCAACAATCCGTCAGAGAATCTTGAAGTGTGGCGTGCGGGCCAGGTGCGCGCGCTGTGTGTGTTCGACAAGGAACGCATTTCCTACAAGACGAAAGTGACGGACACGCAGTCATGGAATGACATTCCGACCTGCAAGGAGGAAGGCCTTGATGTGCAGTATCTGATGCTGCGAGCCATGTTCCTGCCCGGCAAGGTTACCCCTGACCAGACGGCCTTCTACATCGATCTCTTCAAGAAGGTGTCGGAAACGCCGGAGTACAAGGACTACATGGAAAAGCAGGCGCTCAAGCCGATTTTCCTGACCGGCAAAGACATGGTCAAATTCCTTGAAGAAGACGACAAACTGAACTCGGGCCTCATGGAAGAAGCGGGTTTCGTCGCGAAGTGAAACGTGGCGCCGGCGCCGGACAGCGTGCCTGTTCGGGGCCAAGAATCCAGAAGCATCACCCATGGCGCCGGATTCCGGTGCTTGTGCCATGCACGCTCGCAACGACTGAAGACAGGTAACAATGTCATCCGAAACCGAGATCGCCGTCGAGGATCCAACCGCGCCGGCGGAAGATTCGCCACCCGTCACCAGTACGCGCGTCGTTGAAGTCTCCGTCTATATGGTCCTTGCCGCGTTGGCATCGTTGCTCGCCTACGACAACTGGCGTACCGGCATGGGCTGGGAGTCCGACGGTCCGCAGGCCGGATATTTTCCGTTCTACCTTTCGGTCATTCTCGCCGGCGCCAGTCTCTATGGCCTCGGCAGCACGATCCTGAATCCGTCGGAGGGACGAGAAGCTTTCGTCACGCGCGATCAATTGCGCCGCGTCATGCAGGTGTTCATCCCGACACTCCTGTTTTGCCTTTTCACGCAATGGCTCGGGCTTTACGTGGCGAGCTTCCTGCTGATCGCGGGCTTCATGTGGATGGTCGGGCGTATCGCTTTGTGGAAGTCGCTGCTCACCAGTTTCGTGTTCTCGATGATCATGTTCGTCACCTTCGAGATCGCGTTCGACGTGATCATGCCGAAGGGGCCGGTTGAAGCCCTGTTTGGGTACTAGAAGCCATGGAAGCCTTTTCGCTCCTCGTGCACGGCTTTGCGGTCCTTCTAACCTGGAAAACGCTGGCTTTGATGATGGTCGGCCTCGTGCTCGGCATCTTCGTCGGTGTGCTGCCGGGGCTGGGCGGGCCGAACGGCGTTGCTATCTTGTTGCCGCTGACCTTCACCATGGATCCGACCTCCGCCATTGTGATGCTGTCGTGCATCTACTGGGGTGCGCTTTTCGGCGGCGCAATCACATCGATCCTTTTCAACATTCCTGGCGAAGCCTGGTCGGTCGCGACAACGTTCGACGGCTACCCGATGGCTCAGCAGGGGCAGGCTGCGGAGGCTCTTACCGCGGCTTTCACATCTTCCTTCATCGGCTCGTTGTTTGCGGTGCTCCTCATTACGTTTCTGGCACCCGGCATCGCTTCATTCGCGCTGCAATTCGGTCCGCCGGAATTCTTTGCCGTCTATCTACTGACCTTCTGCTCGTTCGTAGGCCTGGGACGGGAGGCGAAGCACAAGACGATCATTTCTATGGCGCTCGGTCTGCTGCTTGCCGGCGTCGGCATGGATACCGTTTCCGGCCAGCTACGCATGACCTTCGGCTTCAGCGATCTGTTGCGCGGTATCAACTTCCTCGTGGCGGTTATCGGCCTGTTCGGAATCAGCGAGATCTTGCTCACGATGGAGGAACGGCTGGCGCTGCGCGGCCACTCGGCGCGCATCAGCTTGCACGTGCTCTGGAACGTGTGGAAAGACTTGCCGCGTTACTGGGTCACGCTCCTGCGGTCGTCGGCTATCGGTGCCTGGCTCGGCATAACGCCGGGCGGGGCGATTGCCGCGTCGTTCATGGGTTACAACCTTGCCAAGCGCTTTTCGAAAGATCCCGAAAGTTTCGGGAAGGGCCGAATCGAGGGCGTGTTCGCGCCGGAAACCGCCGCGCACGCTTCGGGCACGGCTGCGCTGCTGCCCATGCTGGCTCTGGGAATTCCCGGCTCGGGAACAGCCGCCATTCTGCTTGGCGGATTAATGGTGTGGGGACTCAATCCAGGACCGCTGCTGTTCGTGGAGCATAAGGATTTTGTTTGGGGCCTGATCGCCTCGATGTATCTCGGCAATATCGTTGGTCTGGTGATGGTGCTCACCACCGTACCCGTCTTTGCTGCGGTGCTGCGCGTCCCGTTCGCCGCGATCGCCCCGATGATCGTAGTATCCTGCGCGATCGGCGCCTACGCCATCCAGAATGCCATGTTCGACATCTGGCTGATGCTGGTGTTCGGTGTCGTCGGCTATGTTTTCAAAAAGGTCGGGATTCCTTTGGCGCCGTTCACGCTTGCTCTGGTGCTAGGCAGCCGGGCGGAAGATGCTTTCCGTCTGTCGATGATCGGCGCAGGCGGCGACCTGCGTGTCTTCTGGTCGAACGGCCTCGTCGGTTCGATCACGTCGCTCGCGTTCATGCTGCTGTTCTGGCCGGTGATCAGTAAAGCGTTCGGCCGCGTTTCCGAACTTCTGCAGCCCGTCAAGCGAACGGGTTGATCTATTCAGCAGGTCCCGGTTCGGCAGCGTGTTCACGACCTTCGGGCACGGTTCGTCGCACAGTAGGCATGACAAGCCGGGTCGAAGCAGATGAATCCGACTATCGCCAACGGCCGCCGCGATAGGCACAACGACATCAGACTGCGCAACATGGATGCTTCAGCTTCCTGCGGCAGCGCGGTCAACGAACAAGCTGCCTTTGCTGACGACGTTTTCGCCTTCGCGCAGCCCTTCCAGGACCTGGATCATCTGTCCATTGGACAGACCGGTCTTGATTTCGCGCCGCTCGACCGACTTGTCGTCACGCGCAATCCAGACATGGGCCGTTTTTCCATCGTAGATGATCGCGTCGCGCGGAACCGCCAGCGAGTTGTCACCTTCTCCGGTGAGAATGTTCACACTCGCGAACATTTCCGGGCGAAGCAGCCGTTGCGAGTTGTCTATTGTTGCGCGCACCAAAAGACGGCGCGTCCCAGTATCGAGCGAGGTTGCTACATATGAAATATTTGCCGGGAATATGCGGTTTGGGTATGCGAGAACGCTGAAGTGAACAGCCTGACCTACGCGGACGCTCGGCGCGTCTGACTCGCGGACATACGCAACCAGCCACACCGTCGAGAGGTCACCGATGATGAATGTCGGGTCGCTGGCGCTCGTGTTCTGTGACGACGTGTTTACATACTGGCCCGGTCCGACCTTGCGCTGAATGACGGTGCCGGCAATCGGCGAATAGATCGTCATCTGTGGACTGACGGAGCCAGTGTCGCTGAATTTGGAGATTTCGTCGTCCGTCATTCCGAGAATGCGCAAGCGATTGCGCGTCATCTCCAGCAAAGTCTGTGCGGAACGCACATCGTTCTCGGCGGCGCGGCTGTTTGCCTGTGCGGTCTGCAGGTCGCGCAACGGGCCGGCGCGCGAGTCAAAGAGTGTCTTGTTCTGCTGCTCGACGATTTTCGCGAGCTCGAGCGCCGATTTGCTCTTGTTCAAGTTGGAGATGGCGGCAATGAAATCGTTCTGCGCCTGAACCATGTCCGGCGCTTCTACGGTGAAAAGCGGTTGGCCGGCTTTCACCATGTCACCAGGCTTCGCAAGCAGTTTGATCACGCGCCCCGAATAAGGAGAGAATACGAGCGTCGAGCGATCTTCATCAATGGCGATCTTTCCCTCGGTCATATGTTCGCTGCGAAATACGACCGGACCGACCGGTACGGTCGTCAGGGATGCCCACTGGTTCGGGGGCGGGTAAAAAAGTCCGTTTTCGCGGCGACCCTGAGTCGACGCCTGTTCCTCACCATTCGCATGGGGCGCACGCGTAGTCGCGGCGACGACGAGCCACGTACAAATGATGAGCACGACAGCAACTATGGCGCCATTGCGCGTGGCCTGCGGCTGCTTGAGCCGCGCCAAAAATGTCCCAATTCGCTCCAAGGCCTTGCTTTCCGGATTTTCTCTTTTTCTCTTTGCGAGCGTTATAGTGAATTGTCGCCCGATTTCATCATAACTGCGATATAAACATTTCACCTCGGTAAATCGGGACGCCGGTCGCTCTGGCATAGATGCGCCCCCTGCCATTGGTTTTCTGCTCGGTCCGGGCCAATAAATGCGCGGATTCAATGTATTTGGCGGCAGTTTTTGCTGTGGGAATGGACTTTTCAGCGGCTATTCTGCGCCCTCTCAATCTAAAGAATGGTGGGTCATCCGCCTGTCAGGTTACGTCGTCAATTTTGGGTTTTCTGCCGCAGGGGGCGTTGCAGTGCAAAAGGAAACGGCGTGCGCCCGATAGCATTGCATCGCGGGCTATTTCCTAATGCCCTGATTGCGCTGCTCTTTCTCGGCGCGCACCCGCTGTGGGCGCAAAGCGAAGCCGACAGCATCGGAATCACCGTGCCTTCGATCGCGACGAGCCTGCCGTACTACGGAGATTTTTACGGGGACCGCAAATGGCTCAACGATCGCGGCGTCACGTACAATCTGATCTCCACCAATGACGTGCTGGGCAATATGTCGGGCGGCATTCGAACCGGCACGATCATCCAGGGCAAGCTGGAGGCGCAACTTCTAGTCGACCTGGAAAAACTCGTCGGATGGCACGACTGGAGCTTCTATGCCAATGCGTTTGGAATTTACAATGATGGCCGCATCCGTCGCGACTATGTCGGCGGCCTGAATACGATTGCGGCAATAGAAGCCACACCCACGGTGCGACTGTCCGAATTGTGGCTGGAACGCTGGGTTGGACCGGTCAGCTTCAGATTTGGTCAACTCGCCGCGGATGCCGAGTTCTTCTACAGCGATCTCAGCCAGATCTTCCTGCAAAGCGATTGGCCAACGATTGCAGCGGCCAATTTGCCGGGCGGCGGACCGGCGTATCCGCTGACGGCCGTCGGCGCGCGGATAAAATACGAGTTTCCCAAAGACGCATCCCTTCTGCTTGCGATTTTCAATGGCGATCCGGCACCGCCATGTTCCGGCGACCCCGATACATGCAATCGTTACGGTCTCAATTTCCGCGTCAGCGATCCGGCGTTCATGATGGGCGAGCTGCAATTTCGACGTAATCGCGGCAGGCACGATACTGACCTCGCGACGACGCTGAAAATCGGCGGATGGGCTCACCTCGGGCAATTCGCTGACAAGCGTTACGACAACGTGGGCGTTCCGCTCGCTAGTCCTGCAAGCAACGGCATGCCGCTCATGCATCGCGGCGACTGGGGCATCTACGGCGTAATCGACCAGCAGATTTATCGTCCCCAAGGTGGCGACGGTGACAGCGGCATATCGATATTCGCCCGTGGATCGGTCAGCCCATCCAACCAAAATGACATCAGCTTCTATCTTGATGGCGGAATTGTTTTTGGCGGCATGATACCGAACAGACCGAACGATCGATTTGGTGCGAGCGTCATCTACGCCCGCTTCTCCAACAGCATACGCGGCTTCGATCAGGACCAGATCAATTTCGGCACTCTGTTCACGCCACCGCGGGACTATGAGACCAATCTTGAGCTGACCTATGTTGCTCAGATTGTTCCCGGCTGGACGATTCAGCCGGTCTACACGTCAATCTGGCATCCGAGTGGAACTGGCATCCGTTATCCCGACGCACAGGTCACCGGCGTTCGCTCAATCGTCAGATTCTGAACAAAGTGACCCGCCCGAATGAGGACATGCCGGGCGGGTCTTCTAGATCGGCGCGAGGATGGACGTTGCGGGCGCCGATCCAGCGGATCAGCAGTAGTTGCAGGCCTGGAATGCGCGCATTTCCGAAGCGGTCATAACGCGTGACCAGACAGCAAGTCAGGCCTGTCACATAAACTGGGGAAGCGTAGGGCCGCGGCCCCGAGCAGCGCGCCGGCGGCAATACCGATGCCGACGCCCGGTGCCCCAAATGGTTCAAAGGGCGCGTGGCGGATAGTTGCGTGGCCCCCCAAAACGGTGACAAATTGAGAAAATGCCAAGAATTTCAACGGTTTTTCTGCTTGTTGGGATGGCCTGCACGGCGCAGGCGCAGCCGCTCGAGCGGATCACTTTCGGGACCAACTGGGTGGCAGAGGCCGAACATGGCGGCTTCTTCCAGGCACTCGCGGACGGCACATACAAGAAGTACGGGCTCGAAGTGATCATCGTGCCGGGCGGGCCGAACGTGAACAATCGCACCCAGCTTTTGGCGCGCAAACTCGACTTCTTCATGAGCGCAAATTCGCTGCAATCATTTGACGCCGTTGCAAACAATATTCCGACCGTGGTGGTGGCGGCGAGCTTCCAAAAAGACCCGCAGGTTTTCGTGGCACATCCGGACGTGACGAGATTCGAAGACTTGAAAACGCGTACGCTGTTCGTGTCGAAGGAGGGCATGACCACGTATTTCCAGTGGCTCAAGTCGGAGTTCGGCTTCAGTGAATCGAAAGTGAAGCCCTACACCTTCAACGCCCAGCCATTCCTCGCCGACAAAAACTCAGCGATGCAGGGTTACGTCACATCGGAGCCCTTTGCGATCGAGCGTCAGGCGGGGTTCAAGCCGGTCGTGTTCCTGCTTGCTGACCAGGGATTCGATGCGTACTCGACTCTGATCGAAACGCGACGCGAGCTGGTGGAAAAGAAAGCGGATATGGTGCAACGGTTCGTCGACGCATCCGCGATCGGTTGGTATCATTACCTCTACGGCGACGGGCGTTTAGGTAACGAACTTATCAAAATTCAAAATCCGGAAATGACCGATGGTCTGCTGGCCTATTCGGTCGACAAGATGAAAGAGCATGGCATCGTTGATTCCGGCGACTCGGTGAAGCTCGGGATCGGGGCCATGACGGATGCGCACTGGAAAAGCTTCTTCGACAAGATGGTGCGTGCAGGGGTTGTGAAGGCGGGCCTCGACTACAAGCGCGCCTACACTCTGCAATTCGTCAACAAAGGTGTCGGCGCGATCTTGCGGCCGAAGCACTGACGAATTCGCTATTCCGCGGCGACGGGAAAGCGCGAAGAGCCGGCGCTGTGTGTTCCCGCCGCACGACCAGCCAGCCGAACAACAGCATTGCCGCGAACACCGTGAGTGATCCGCCGATGGCAAAGGGCTCGCCGACGTCGTGCCCGGTGTGAATGAGCCCGACGCCGATCGTCAATACGATCGTGCCGATGATCCAAGCGGTTACCTGAACAAGCGCGGCCTTGCTTCGATCGATCGCGGAATTTGTGGTGCGCACGATACGTTGTACTGTCGAACGACGGAATTGATCCGCCCGACATTTGACAGGCGCGCCATTGCCTATTTCTTCGCCGACTACTCGCCCGCAAGACATCTCGACAATCGTCGCGCTGCGCGGCATCGAAAAGGATTTTGCGAACGGTGTGCGCGCGCTCGATCACCTTAATCTTGAGGTCAAGACCGGCGAATTCGTTTCCGTGCTGGGCCCATCCGGTTGCGGAAAATCGACCGCCCTACGCATTATCGCGGGCCTCAATCCCCCCTCTGTGGGTTCTGTCGAATGGCCCGCCGGCCCGATCCCGATCGGCTTTGTGTTCCAGGAACCGACCTTGATGCCTTGGGCCGACGTGTCGGCCAATGTTCGGCTGCCCCTCAGGTTGGCAGGCAAAGACGATCCCACAGCGGTGGCACAAGCGCTGGACCGGGTCGGACTCGCAAACTTTGCGCAGAGCTATCCGCGTGAACTCTCGGGTGGCATGAAGATGCGCGCCTCGATCGCGCGCGCCCTGGTTACCGAGCCGCAACTGATCCTGATGGATGAACCTTTCGCTGCGCTCGATGAAATTACGCGCTTCAAGCTCAACAATGATCTCCTGGCGGTCTGGCAGGCCCTGGGCCGTACGGTGATCTTCGTCACTCACTCGGTGTTCGAGTCGGTTTATCTCTCACAGCGAATAGTCGTGATGACGCCGCGTCCGGGGCGTGTCTTCACTCAGATCGCCATCGATGCGCCGTATCCGCGCGATGAACATTTCCGGACGTCACCGGAATATGCCGGATTCTGCCGCCGTGTTGCCGAGGCGTTGGCCAAGGCGATGGCCGGAGGCGTGTCATGAGCGCACGTGCTCTCCGTGTCAGCTTGCCGATTGTCGTGCTTGTTCTCGTGGTTTTTTGCTGGGACCTGCTGGTACGCGCGTTTGCGATCCCGCCCTATGTGTTGCCGAGTCCCGGGCTCGTATTGACGACGTTGATCGCCGATGCAGGCCTCCTCTGGCGCTCGCTGCTGGTGACCCTCACGCTGACTTTCGAAGGCTTCCTGCTCGCCGCCGTTGGCGGCATCCTGCTGGCGATCGCATTCAACCAGTGGCGATTGGTCGACTACTCGTTCTACCCATATGCCGTGATTCTTCAGGTTACCCCGATCGTCGCCATCGCACCGCTTTTGCTGATCTATCTGCCGCAACATCTTGCGGTCCTCGTCTGCGCCTGGATCGTGGCCTTCTTTCCGGTTCTGGCCAATACGACGCTCGGGCTCAATTCGGTGGATCACAATCTTCTCGCGCTTTTCGAGCTCTACAAGACGTCCCGCTGGCAAGTGCTGTGGAATCTGAAACTGCCGTCCGCCCTGCCGCAAATGCTGGCCGGACTGCGCATCGCCGGCGGGCTTTCCCTCATCGGCGCGGTGGTTGCCGAAATTGCTGCCGGTTCAGCAGGCGCGGGTTCGGGACTGGCTTATCGCATCGCTGAATCCGGGTATCGACTCAATATCCCGCGCATGTTCGCGGCGTTGCTTTTGCTGTCTCTCGCCGGCGTTGCGATTTTCTTTGCTCTATCGGCGGTTTCGTACCTTGCACTGCGGCGCTGGCACGAGAGCGCGATCGATCGCGAGCGCTAGCCGCCGAGTACAAGTCGCGCGAGCACGCCCAGCGCGGCCATTGCGATCACCACCTCGATCAGGCTGCGGTGCAGCCCGAACGCCAGCAAAGCCGCGATAGCGGCCAGCGCGGTTGCTCTGAGGTCGAGAGCGAGCGGGTCGAATGCATACCAGCGCAAGGGGCCTGCATGCATCTCGGTGACCTTGCCGAACAGGACATGCAGCGCAAACCACACCGACAAGTTCAAGATGACCCCGACCACCGCCGCCGTAATCGCGGCGAGTGCGCCGGAGAGCTGGCGGTTGGCGCGCAGCGGCTCGACGAATGGTGCGCCGGCGAAGATCCAGAGCATCGACGGCACAAAGGTGACCCATGTCGTCATCGCCGCACCCAGGACACCGGCAGTAACGGGCGAAAAGGGAGCCGCGTCGCGGAAAGCAGCGAGGAAGCCGACAAACTGCGTGACGAGGATGAGGGGCCCGGGCGTCGTTTCCGCAAGGCCGAGACCGTCGACCATTTCCGGCGCAGACATCCAGCCGTAAGTCTGCACAGCCTCCTGCGCCATGTAGGCCAGCAAGGCATAGGCGCCGCCGAAACTGACAACGGCGAGTTTCGAGAAGAAAGCCCCGATGCTGACGAGGACGTGCGTCGAGCCAAGCACAAGCGCAGCGAATGCGATTGGCGTGCCCCAGGCAACGAGGCCCACGACCGAAGCAATGGCGAACCGGCGCCAGCGATCTTCCGCGCGAGGTGCGACCGTGTCGACTTTTGTGGCGAGGCCTAGCTGGTTCGGCGCCTCACGCGCGACAAAGTAGCCGACGAGAGCTGCCACCGCGACAATCAACGGGAACGGCAGCCCCAGAAAGAAGATGCCCACGAAGGCTGCCGCCGCCAGCGAGAGCAAAAGTGGCGTCTTGAGCGCGCGCTTGCCGATGCGGATCAGCGCCTCGATCACAATCACCAGAACCGCCGCTTTGATGCCGAACAAAGCACCGTCAACCGCCGAAATTCCGCGCCCGAGCGCATACATCAGGCTCAGGCCCAGCATCACGAACGCGCCCGGCAGCACGAACAGAATTCCGGCGGCAAGTCCGCCGCGCACTCCGTGCATCAGCCAGCCCAGATAGGTGGCCAACTTCTGCGCCTCCGGGCCCGGCAATAACATGCAGAAATTCAGCGCATGCAGGAAACGCGCCTCGTCGACCCATTTTTTCTCGTCGACGACAACGCGATGCATCAAGGCGATTTGCCCGGCCGGTCCGCCGAAATTGATGCAGCCGATCTTCAGCCAGACCAGAAAAGCTTCGCCGAAGCTCGACCGGGCATTCGTTTCAGTGGTCGATATCTGCGTCATGCGGCTTTGGCCGGCCAGTTGTGTCGCTCTTCGGCGGCAAAGCGCAGCCATGCGAAGAGCGCATCGTATACGATGAATCCGCGTTGCAGCAGCCCATGATCGTCATCGCCCGCCAAAGCCGACAGGCCAAGCGAAACGGCATGCAAGCCCGCCGCTTCTGTCGCGATATCGGGTCGCGCCGTATCAGCGCCTCGCACGATCAGGGCAAGCCGCGCAAGCGAGGGTTCGCCCTCCAATCCGAACAACTCGAGCATCGTATCGAAAGAGCAGCGCTCGCCGACATGGCTGAGCTCGACGTCCTTGATATCGAACGGCACGCCGCCGCTTTCGCGCGCGACATTGTTCACCTGATCGGGATCGACGAACAGGATACGTGCCCGCGGATCAAGGAAACGGCGGATCAACCAGGGACAGGCGATGCGGTCGATTTTCGGCCGGCGTCGTGTCACCCAGATACTCGGCCGCCGCGGCGCGATCCGTTCAAACTCGGTTTTAGCGACAAAAGGCAGGCCCGCTTTTGCCCAGCCTTCAAAGCCGCCTTCCAGCAAGCGCGCGTCGATGCCGTCGGCACGAAGCTGCGCGACCGCTGTCTGGCTCATTTCATGGCCGGCCTTGCAGGTAACGACGATAGGACGAGTCCGGTCGAAGTCGTTTTCCCATTGGCGGGTTTTGCCGGCATCCTGCCAGAGTGCGCCTGGAAGCAGGTGGGGCGATTGTTCGAAGGCGTCAAGCCTACGCACGTCGATGATCTGCGGCGCCGTTTGTGTTGCGATCGCGTTCCAGAGATCTTTCGGAGAAATTGAATAGCTTGGAGACAGCATGGGTCCCCTCCGTGAACGAAGGAGACGGTGCTTGGGCTCGCTAAGCCTTGGAAGGCGGGGCGACCGTCGCAGGCCCCGCAGGTCGAATATTAGTTCAACCCATCGGTGCGATCAACGCCAGGCCGGAAACGAGCAGCAGGAGCAGGATCATCTTGCGGAATGTCGCATCGTTGAGCTTTCCGTAGAGCTTGAGGCCGCACCACACGCCGACAACGAGCGCGGGCAGCGCAAGCGCATAGAGCTTGATCGTTTCGACGCTGAACGCGCGGGCTACCGCAAGCGAGATCGCACTCATGACAAAGGTCGCGAACATGACCGGTTGAAACGTTGCGCGCTGCGCGTCCTTGGGCCCGCCACGCAGCTGACACCAGATGGTGACTGCAATTCCGCCCAGGCCAGTCAAACCACCGATGAGTCCGTTTGCAACACCAACGCCAAGGTCAGCCGTGACGCCACCCCGCACCGGTTTAACTATGGGTCTGATCAGATTGTAGAGACTGTAGAGCACCAGCAAGACACCGATGGTGAGCCGAAGCGTGCCCTGATCGACTGATGTCAGGAGCGCGGTACCTGCAGGAACACCGATTGCTCCACCAATGATGAAAGGCGCGACGGTTCGCCAGTTCACGGAGTGGCGTACGCGCCAGATTCCGGAACCTTGCGTGACGAGACCGCACAACACGATGAGAAGCGCGTTCTGCCCTGGCGAAATCATGTGCAGCCAGACGCCCGACACCACCAAACCCATGGCAAAGCCGGACACACCGGATGTGAGCCCGCCAAAGAAAGCCGCTGCGAGAAAAAGTGCCAGATTCAATCCATCCATAGTCGTCGCCCCCGAAAGGAAAGGGACGCAGCGCTTGGATGAAAGTCATCTGACGGGGAGGCGGCATTATCCCCGGCCTTTGCCGAATGGTCTTGTTGCAGTCGCATGCCCAAACGCAACAAAGGTCCCCTCCGCTGTCGGAGGAGACGGTGCTTGGGCTCACGCCTTGGAAATGCGGGGCGACCACCGTTGGCCCCACGCCGCTCTTTTTATTACATGTCGATTGGCGGTACAAGGCTTTGCGCATTACACACCCGCATTTTCATCACTCGCCATGAGGCGCACCCTTCGCTAATCCTTGTGCGGGAGGCGACCATGACCAACAAAATTGATCTCGGCGGGCGCAATGCGGTCGTCACGGGCGGTGCACAGGGCATTGGCCGCGCGATTGTTGAGCGCTTCATCGACTCGGAAGCGACGGTTGCAATCTGGGACCGCGATATCACGCTCGCGAAAAAGACGTCGACCGAATTGCAAAAACGGGGCCGCGTCGCTCCATTTTCCGTCGACGTCACCAACTATGCCGACGTGGAGCGAGCGCGCGACGAAACGATCAAGGCGCTCGGCCGCGTTGACATCCTCGTGAACAATGCTGGCATCGCCGGGCCGAACACAAAAACCTGGGACTATCCGCTGGATGCCTGGCGCAGTGTTCTTTCCATCAATCTCGATGGACCATTTCATTGTTGCCGAGCTCTCGCGCCGCCGATGATCGCCCAGAACTACGGCCGTATCGTCAACATTGCGTCTATCGCCGGCAAAGAGGGTAATCCCAATGCGCCGGCTTATTCGGCATCGAAGGCCGGGCTTATTGCGCTCACCAAATCGCTCGGCAAAGAACTCGCGACATATGACATATCGGTCAACTGCATTACGCCGGCCGCAGCCAAGACCGCGATCTTCGATCAGATGACGCAAGAGCACATCGACTTTATGCTTTCGAAAATTCCCCGCGGGCGTTTCGTGACCGTGGATGAAATCGCCAGTCTGGCTGCGTTTTGCGCGTCGAGCGATTGCTCGTTCACCACCGGCGCGGTGTTCGATATTTCCGGTGGGCGGGCGACCTATTGAGCGATCCGCTAGAGCAGCGACGTCAACGCCTGACCGGCATCGCACTGATGTGCGGGGCGGTGGCGACTTTTTCCTGTCTCGACGCTACCGGAAAATATCTGCTGCACTACATGGATCCCCTGCAGGTCGTATGGGCCCGCTACTTTGGTGCCTTCGTGCTGGCTTTTATTTTTCTCAATCCGATCACCCGGCCGAAAATGATGACGACAACGCGGCCATTCCTGCAGGTCGGGAGGTCCGCGCTGCTGCTCGGATCGACCGCGCTGAGTTTTTTCGCCTTGCGATATCTTCAGCTTGATGAAGCGCTTGCGATCCTGTTCTCGACGCCCTTTCTGGTCGCCTTGCTCAGCGGCCCGTTGCTCGGCGAGTGGGTGGGCTGGCGGCGATGGACGGCGATCGCCGTCGGCTTTTCCGGAGTTCTGGTGGTCGTGCGGCCGGGTTTTGGCGGGATTCATCCCGCGGCGTTGCTGACCTTCTGCGGCGCCATCTGTTACGCGCTTTATGTGATCACGACACGCGTGCTGGCGCGCAGCGATTCCAGCGAAACAACGCTGTTTTATTCGAATCTGGTCGGTGCCGTGGCGATGCTGCCGGTCATCCCCTTCGTCTGGACGACGCCGAACAGCGTTCTGGTCGTGGCGCTCATGGTTCTTATCGGTGCGCTTGGGAGCGGAGGCCACTACCTCCTGATCCTCGGCCATCGGCTCGCGCCGGCGTCGACGCTAGCGCCATTCATCTATACGCAGATCGTCTGGACGACGACGCTGGGCTTCGTGGTGTTCGGCGATCTGCCCAACCGCTGGACGATCCTCGGGGGACTTATCGTGGTCGCGTCCGGCCTCTATCTGCTCAATCGTGAGCGTAAGTTGGGCAAACCGGAGCCTTCCGCGCCGGTTGCCTAAGCGTCATGCGGGGCGCTAAGTTGCCCCCGCTTATCAAGGATTTTCGAGGATTTTCATGGCCACAGCAAAGGACCGTGCGCAGGCGAAGGCCAGCTCCGGACTGAATGACGATATTGGCGAGCAGAAACGGCTCGAACTGTACCGGACGCAAGTCGTGATCCGGGAGGCGGAACAGCGCGCCTACGATCTGTTCCTGCAGAACCTGGTCAAGGGAACCAGTCACTTGTCGCTTGGACAGGAAGCGGTGGCAGCCGGTTTCGCCTGCGCAATGAAGCCGGGTGATCTCTCGTTCTGCACGTACCGCGGTCATGCGCATACGCTGGCGCGCGGCGTGCCAGTGGAAAAGGTGTTGGGCGAACTGATGCAGCGCGACAATGGGCTCATGCGCGGCAAGGGCGGCTCGATGCACCTGACCTCGGTCGATCATGGCGTGATGGGTTCTTACGCCATCATCGGTGCCCATCTTCCCATCGCATGCGGCGCCGCGTGGCGCGCGCAATACAAGGGCGACAAGGACGTCTCGGTCTGCTTCTTCGGCGACGGCACGACGAACATTGGCGCCTTCCATGAAGCGCTCAATTTCGCTGCCGTGTGGAAACTTCCCGTCATATTTGTCTGCGAAAACAATCTTTATATGGAATACACGCCGATCGGTGATGTGACAGCGGTTCCGCAGCCGGCCGCCGACCGTGCTTCCGCCTACGGGCTTGAGCGCATCCTGATCGACGGCAACGACGCCGACGCCGTTTACCGCGCCGCACAAACTGCATTTGAGAAAGCGCGCGCGGGCGAGGGGCCATCGCTGATCGAATGCCTCACATATCGGCACAGCGGGCACTCGCGCGCCGACCCGGCAAAATACCGGCCCGAGGGCGAACTCGATCGCTGGAAGCTAAGCGACCCCATCAAAATCTATCGTGAGCGCCTGTTGCAGTTCGGTGTCGCGGAAAAGGTCATCGCCGACGTCGACGCTCAGGTGCGCAAGATCGTCGACGATGCAACGGAAGCCTGCAAGGCTGCTCCGCCACCTCCGCTCGATATCATAGCCACCGACGTCTACGCTGATGGAGGTTGGGCATGGCGGAACTGACCTATCGTGACGCGGTCATCCGCGGCATCGCGCAGGAAATGAGCCGGGATCCGGATGTCGTTTTCCTGGGCGAGGACGTGGCCAAAGCCGGCGGCGTGTTCAAGGCGACCGTTGGGCTTTACGAGCAGTTCGGTCCGTTACGCGTGCGCGACACCCCGATTTCCGAACAGGCCATCCTGGGTGCGGCGATGGGCGCGGCTATGACAGGCTTGAAGCCGATCGCCGAAATCATGTTCTCGGATTTCTTTGCCGTCTGCTTCGACTACATCGCCAACGAGTTTCCCAAGAGCCGCTACATGTCGAACGGGCAGGTCAAATGCCCGCTGGTGGTGCGTACGGGTAATGGCGCGGGTTCGCGCTTCGGCGCGCAGCACAGCCAGAGCGTCGAAAACTGGTGCATGATGATTCCGGGTCTCAAGGTGGTGGCGCCCTCGAGCCCGCGCGATGTCATCGGGCTTCTCGCGGCGTCTGTGCGCGATCCGGACCCGGTGATTTTTCTCGAACACAAGTCGCTCTATCCGACAAAGGGCGAGGTTCCCGACGGCGAAATCGTCGATACACTCGGAACAGCCAAGATTCTCCGCTCGGGCAAAGATGCCACGATCTGCGCATTGGCATTGATGGTCCCCCGCGCGCTTGAAGCCGCCGAAAAGCTCAAGGCGGAACATGGCCTTGATTGCGAAGTTGTCGACGTGCGGTCGTTGGTGCCGCTCGATACGCAAACCATACTTGGTTCGGTCGCCAGGACACACCGCCTGTTCACGGTCGAGGAAAATCCACGACTGTGTGGCTGGGGTGCCGAGATCGTTTCCATCGTGGCGGATGAAGCTTTCTACGATCTCGATGGTCCGCCGGTTCGAATTACCACACCGCACATTCCGTTGCCGGCGGCCGATATTCTTGAAGACATCGTACTGCCGACGCCGGACCGGATTGCTGAAACAGTCAGGCGGAGCCTGCAGAGTTAGCCGCCGTCGCCGGCGGCCTTCAGTCGGCGGCCTCGCCTGGAAAGGCATTGCGCCCCAGATGAGATGGCCGGGAGAGCCCTGTCATGACATCGAGAGTAAAGGGAAGTCCCATGTACGAAAATCTTCTCGCCAACGTTCCGACGGACCTTTGGATCGGCGGCAAATGGCGCAAGGCCTCCGATGGCGGCCGATTTGACGTGATCGATCCCGCGACCGAACGGAAGATTGCCTCGGTCGCCAGCGCAACGGTCGATGACGCCAAGGCCGCGCTCGATGCCGCCGAGGGGGCTTTCGAAGGCTGGGCCGGACGCAAGCCGCGCGAGCGCGCCGAAATTCTGCGCAAGGCTTACGAATTGATCATGCGGGACGCCGAGCGGTTCGCGAAACTGATCACGCTCGAGAACGGCAAAGCCCTGCCGGATTCGCGTGGTGAGGTGGCTTATTCGGCCGAATTCTTCCGCTGGTATGCCGAGGAAGCGGTGCGCAATATCGGCGAAGTATCGCGTGCGCCGGCATCAGGTGCGCGAATCTTCGTGCACCACAAGCCGGCCGGCATCGCCGTGCTGGTGACGCCATGGAATTTTCCGGCGGCGATGGCGACGCGCAAGATCGGGCCGGCGCTCGCGGCAGGCTGCCCGGTCGTCCTCAAGCCGGCCTCGGACACGCCGCTCACCATGCTGGCGCTGATGCCGGCCCTGGAAGAAGCGGGCGTTCCCGCCGGTGTCGTGAACGTCATTCCCTCGCGGTCTTCCGGGAAAGTCGTCGACGCCATGCTGCACGACTCGCGCGTGCGCGTTGTCTCATTTACCGGCTCGACCGAAGTTGGCCGCAAGCTTCTGCACGAGGCCGCCGACAATATCGTCAAGCCGGCGATGGAGCTTGGCGGCAATGCACCGTTCATCGTGTTCGAGGACGCTGATATCGACGCCGCTATCGACGGCGCCATGATTGCGAAGATGCGCAACATGGGTGAAGCCTGCACGGCCGCAAATCGCTTCTACGTGCACGAGAAAGTTCACGACGAGTTTGCCAAGAAGCTCACGGCGAAGATGGGCTCACTGAAGATGGGCAACGGCCTTGACGAGGGCGTTAACCTCGGTCCGCTCGTGAACAAGGATGGCCGCGACAAGGTCATTGAACTGGTCGACGACGCGGTAAAAAAGGGCGCCAAGATTCTGGTCGGCGGAAAATTGCCGGAGGGGCCGGGATTCTTCTATCCCGCAACCGTGCTTACCAATGTCCCGGATTCGGCGAAGATGCTGAATGAGGAAATTTTCGGACCGGTTGCGTCCATCCAGACATTCAAGACGGAAGACGAAGCAATCAAGCGTGCCAACGATACCGAATACGGCCTCGTCGCCTACCTTTACACGAAGGATCTGGGGCGTGGCATGCGCGTTTCCGAGAAGCTCGACTTCGGCATGATTGGCCTCAATCGGGGATTGGTTTCTGATCCCGCGGCTCCCTTTGGCGGCACAAAACAATCAGGTCTCGGCCGCGAAGGTGCGCACGAAGGCATGATGGAGTTTCTCGAGACACAATACGTGTCTGTGAGCTGGTGAGGCGCTGCACGCCGGCTGCGTGATGACAGGGAAGGGATAAAGCGCGTGGACGTTCTGATGCCACAGCTCGGCGAAACAGTGGCCGAAGGCAAAATCACGAAATGGTTCAAGGCGGCGGGCGACGCGGTGAAGCCGGGCGACAATCTTTTCGAAATCGAAACCGACAAGACCTCGATGGAGGTGCCATCGACCACGACCGGCACGCTCAGCGAGATTCGTTTCAAAGTGGGCGACGTGGCTAAAGTCGGCGCCGTCGTTGCGATAATTTTAGGTCCAGGGGATCAAGTCGCCGCGCAAAGTCCGGCAGCCACTCCCGCGGCGGCCAAAGCACCGACGGCTCCGCCGCGTTCGGCCCCCGTAGTCACGGAAGCGGTCGTGCAAGGTGCGCCGATCCCGCGTAGCGGGCCGATGGATCCTTTTCGCGAAGTGCAAACGCCGAAGCGCAACTTTGGGCCCGGCAGACTTGCCGGCGGCACTTCGGTCACACCCCTGGCGCGGCGGCTCGCCGGCGAGCAGGGCATCGATCTGTCACGCGTCTCAGGCTCGGGTCCGCACGGTCGCATTGTCGCGCGCGATGTGGGGCGAGCCGCGCCGGGTTCGCCAGTTTCGGCGATCGGAGGTGGCGTCGGCGCCGCGCAGGTAAAGGCGCTGTTCGAAGGGGTCGCCTATGAAGAGGTCCCTCTCGATTCCATGCGCCGTACGATTGCCACGCGGCTGGTCGAGGCCAAGCAAAGCATTCCGCATTTTTATTTGACCGCCGATATTGATGTCTGCCGCTTGATCGCAATGCGCGAGGAAGCAAACGCCGCCGCCCCAAAGGGGAAAGACGGCAAGCCGGCGTTCAAGCTTTCGCTCAACGATTTCGTCATCAAAGCGTGGGCCGCAGCGCTGCAACGAATTTCGGCCGCGAATGCCGTGTGGGCCGGTGATCGCATTCTGCGTTTCCGCAATTCCGATGTCGGTGTTGCGGTCGCGCTCGAGGGCGGTTTGATAACACCGGTGATCCGCAACGCCGAAACAAAATCGCTGACGGCTATTTCGGCCGAGATGCGCGATCTCGTGGGCCGGGCGCGCCAAAAGAAACTCAGGCCGAACGAATACCAGGGCGGCGCGAGCGCGATTTCCAATCTTGGCATGTACGGCGTGCGCGAATTTTCCGCCATCATCAATCCGCCGCACGCTACGATACTGGCAGTCGGCAGCACGCGACGTGCGCCCGTCGAGGGCGACAATGCCAGCGTGAAATTCGTCGACCAGATGACCGTTACATTGTCATGCGATCATCGCGTCGTGGATGGTGCGCTGGGCGCAGAATTGCTTGCAGCGTTCAAGAAATTCGTCGAGGCGCCGGTCACGGCGCTGGTTTAAGCAAGGAGAACAAGAAATGGCTGGCGATAAGCCGGATGTCCTGATGGTCGGCGCCAAGAAGCCTGTGATGATGAAGGGCTTCGAGGGCAAGGTGACGCTTCACCATTGGCTTGACCTCAAGGACAAGGACGCATTCGTCAAGGACGTCGGCAAGAAGATCAAGGCGATCGCGATTGCCTATACCGCCAACAAAGTCGATGGGAATTTTCTGCAGCAGTTCCCCAATCTCGAACAGGTTTCAAGCTTCGGCGTCGGCTACGATCACATCGACGCCAAATGGGCGGGCGATCACGGCATTGTCGTCACCAACACGCCCGAAGTTCTCAATGAGGAAGTGGCCGACACGGCGCTCGGTCTGTTGCTTTGCACAGTGCGCGAGTTGCCGCAATCGGAGCGTTATTTGCGGGCCGGCAAGTGGAACGACGCACACTATCCGCTGACCAAAGCCACACTGCGCGATCGGACCGTCGGGATGGTCGGCATGGGCCGCATCGGGAAGGCGATTGCGCGCAGGCTCGAGGCATTCGGCGTGCCGGTTGTCTACCACAGCCGCACTCCGCAACCGGATGTCAAATACAAGTACTACCCGAAGCTTATCGATATGGCGCGCGACGTCGATACGCTGATGGTGATTGTGCCGGGCGGCGCGAGCACCAAAAACATGATCAATGGAGAGGTGCTCAAAGCGCTCGGCCCACGCGGCGTGCTGATTAACATGGCGCGCGGATCCGTTGTCGATGAGCCGGCTTTGATCGAAGCCCTGCGAAATCGCACGATCTATTCCGCCGGGCTCGACGTGTTCGCCAACGAGCCGTACGTACCCAAGGAATTGATCGACATGGACCACATCGTGCTGTTCCCACATCTCGGTTCGTCGACCGAGGCGACCCGCGCTGCGATGGATCAGCTGGTGGTGGACAATATTCTGGCCTGGGCGGCTGGTAAGCAGCCACTCACGCCGGTTCCCGAAACGCCGTGGCCACGGAAACGTTAGTGGGCTGCCGGCTTCTGCAGATGTTATAGTTTAAGCATGACCCGTGTTGTGATTGGTCTTTGCGTTATCTGGCTTGCCGGTGTTGCGTATGCACAAACCCCGGCAACGCTCGGCGACTCGGCTAAACGCGTGGTCGGTAGCTGGGAATTCTCCAATGCCGATCGGGACAGGACCTGCACTGCCACTCTCAAGAGCGATCCCGCTCCAGGCGGACTGAAAATCGAGTTCGACGCCAACTGCGCCAATCTTTTTCCGCTGGTGCGCGACATCGCGGCGTGGAAATTTCCGGAAAACGATCTGCTCTACTTCGTCGATGCGCGCGGCAAGACGATCGTGGAATTCAGCGAAGTCGAAGACGGAATTTTCGAAGCGCCGACGCCCGGGGTCGGCGTGCTGTTCCTGCAGAATGCGGCCGCTGCCGGCGCACCGCCGAAGCCGCCGGAGCAAATTGCGGGCGACTGGGCGATCGTACGTAAGTCCGGTCCGCCAGTCTGCACCCTGACGCTGGGGATGACAAAGGCGAGCGATGGTTTTGCCGTTGAGGTGAAGCCCGGTTGCGAGTCGGGCATTGCCCGGCTCAATTTCACGCAATGGCGCATCGATCGCGATCAGCTGATGTTGGTGCCTACGCGCGGCAACCCGTGGCGCTTCGAGGAAATCGACAACACGGTCTGGCGGCGCGTGCCGGAGACCGCAGATCAAACCACGCTGGTGCGCCAGTAGCCTTCAGATCAGCACCAACTCCAGCAACTCATAACCGTTCACCGATTCGGCGCCGACCTCGCGGAAGCGGTCACGCAACCGCTCGCGGTGGCCATGATAGTGGGGCCGCGCCTCGGACAGCCCTGCAATCTGGCCGTTTTGTGAGGCTTATTCGAGAAAAATACTATCTGCTCTGGGAATCGAGCTCCTCCAGATCCTGGCTGTGGGAGCGGTTATTGCTTGTACGGTGGCTTGTGCAGCCCGGCCGGAGAGAACGTGAACACCTCGACGCCATTGTTGGTGACGCCGACGGTATGTTCAAACTGCGCCGACAGTGACCGATCACGCGTGACCGCGGTCCATCCGTCGGACAGCACCTTCACGTGCGGACGGCCGAGATTGATCATCGGCTCGACGGTGAAGAACATTCCCGGCTTGAGCACGATGCCCTCGCCCGGTCGACCGACGTGCACGACGTTCGGCTCGTCATGGAACAGACGCCCGAGGCCGTGTCCGCAGAAATCGCGCACTACGCTCATGTGCTGCGCTTCGACATAAGCCTGGATCGCGTGACCGATGTCGCCGCTCGTCGCACCGGGCCGGATCGCTGCAATGCCGCGCATCATAGCTTCGTGCGTGACGTCAATCAGCCGTTCAGCCCGGCGCGGAATTTCACCGATCGCAAACATGCGGCTTGAATCGCCGTGCCAGCCGTTCAGGATCAGCGTCACATCGATATTGACAATGTCTCCTTCCTTCAGCGGCTTGTCGCCGGGAATTCCGTGGCAGACCACGTGATTGAGCGACGTACAGGTCGACTTCCTGTAGCCGCGATACATCAGCGTCGCCGGGAGGGCGCCGTGGTCCATGGCGTAGTCGTATACGAGCCGATCAATCTTTTCGGTCGGCACGCCGGGAGCGACGTGCTCGGTCAGCATATCGAGGCAGCTCGCGACCAGTTGGCCGGCCTTGCGCATGGCTTCAAATGCGGCAGGGCCGTGAATTTTGATTTGACCGGTTTTTCTTAATGGAGCGACGGCGGCGTCGACGTAGGTCATGGCGTTCAATGTAAGGTTTGCGGCGGATGATGCAAGCACGGTTGAGCCCCAGCCCGACGGCCCCGAATGGCATCGCAGCTTGGTTAATTGGCGATTTGTCCGTCCAACTCGTCCTCGATATGTGCGCGGACAATGTCATCGAAGGACGTCTCCGCCTTGAATCCAAGATCGCGCGCTCGCTTTGCATCGAGCCGCTCGGCCCATCCGGAAACGATTCGCTGGACAAGATCGTCAGGTGCGCGGCGAATGCGCGCGGCCACCTTGTCGCCTGCGACACGGCGCAGCGCGTCGATTTGTTCGCCCACCGTGCACGATACGCCGGGCATCGCAAGGTTGATGCGTGGGCCGAGTTGTTCTCTCGTCAACCCGGCGGCGTGAATGAGAAATCCCACCGCGGCGCGCGGGCTCGCGTGCGTGTGGCGGACGCTTTCGGAAACCGGCAGCAATGCCTCTTGTCCCGCCAGCGGTTCGCGGATGATCCCGGAGAAGAAGCCGGAAGCAGCCTTGTTCGGTTTGCCCGGCCGCACGCAGATCGTCGGCAACCTGATACCCACACCGTCAAGAATGCCGCGCCGGTTATAGTCGGCAAGCAGCAGCTCGCTGATCGCTTTTTGCGTGCCATACGATGTGAGCGGGGTGAGCTGGAATTCGTCGCTGATCGATGCGGGAAATGGCGCGCCATAGACCGCAATCGACGAGGTGAACAAGACCTTGGGCTTGTAACCGGCAGCCCGGATTTCTTCGAGCAGCGTGCGTGTTCCGTCGAGATTGACCCGGTAGCCTTTGTCGAAATCGGTTTCCGCCTCGCCGGAGACCACGCCCGCGAGGTGGAAGATCACGTCGGGCTTGCCCGCAATGGCCTTGGCAGCCGCGCCGGGGCTCGACAGATCGCTCGCGCAAAGTTCGACGGTTCCCGCAAAGCCGGCCGGTTTCTCTGGGGCCACAACGTCGATCAAGGTCAGGCGGTCGATCTTCTTTCCATTGAGCTGGCCGTCCTTGACGAGCCGCGCAGTTAGCTTACGGCCGATCATGCCCGCCGCACCGGTAATCAGGATATGCATCGCGTCCTCGCTTGTTCCCGATTGGCCGGCTCGAAGCGATCGATCCGGCGCAGGCCGGGGAATAGCATCATCCAGATCCCTGCGACCAGAAGCGAGCCCAATCCCCCGATCACCACCGAGGGTATCGCTCCAAGCCACGCTGCGACCAGTCCGGACTCGAATTCACCCAGCGTGTTCGAAGAGCCGACAAACAGGTAGTTGATGGCGCTGACGCGCCCGCGCTTCTCGTCCGGAGTCTCGATCTGGACCAGGGAAAAGCGGATAACGATGCTCACCGCGTCGGAAGCGCCAAGGATTGCGAGTGCCAGCAGCGAAACCGGAAAGGAGTTTGACAATCCGAAAGCGATCGTTGCGACACCGAAGATTCCAACTACGGCGAACATCTTGCGCCCGATATGCCGCTCGATCGGGTGATGGGCCAGCACGACGGCTGTGATTAGCGCGCCGACTGCGGGAGCCGAACGCAACAGACCGAGACCGATCGGCCCGACCGCCAGAATGTCGCGGGCAAATATGGGCAACAGCGCGGTGGCGCCGCCAAGAATGACCACGAACAGATCAAGCGTGATGACCCCGAGAAGGCGGCGCCGGCTGCGGATGTAATGGAAGCCGGCAAGCACCGATGCGAATGTCGGCGGATCACGAGAAGGTGCCGGTCCGCGTGCCTTCACCAAAGTGATCAGCGTGATCGAGCAGGCAAAGAAAAAGAGACAGATGACGCCGATCAGGACGGGGCTTATCGCGTAAATTAATCCGCCGAGCGCAGGTCCGCAGATCACGGCCGTCTGGTTGGCCGATGTCCAGGCGGCGACCGCACGCGAGATCAGAGGTGATGGAACCAGCGTGGGCGCAAGCGCGTGCGCGGTCGGCATTTCGAAGGCGCGGGCGCAGCCGATGACGAACACTGCGGCGAACAAAAGATCTCGGCCGAGCGTCTTCGTGAGCAGCGCGATCATGATCATGCTCGCGGCAAGCGCGTAGATGCAGTGCGCCGCGCGGACGATCTGCCGGCGGTCGTAGCGGTCCGCCGCATGGCCGATTAGCAATGTGAGCACGACCGCCGGCACAAACTGGATCAGTCCCACCAGGCCGAGATCGAATGCGCTGTTGGTGATTTCGTAGATCTGCCAGCCGATCGTCAAAGCGAGCATCTGGTAGCCCATGGTCGAGGCGAGCCTCGCCAGCCAGAAGAGGACAAAGGGCCGCTGCTGGAGGAGACCTGTCGATGACGCCGTGGTGGAAATCATTCGTCAGGATTTCGGGCGACGCCGAAGGTCTTCGTGAAAAAACTTGTTCAAATCGGCATTCGAAACGACACCGGCGAAACTGTCGAACTTGCCGTCTTTTGCGATCTGCTGCGCCGACTGAATAAACGCATGCATTGCGACACGCGACAGTGTTCCCCCGACACTGATACGGCGAACGCCGAGCTCGGCAAGATCGTTCACTGCAAAACCGAAAGGACCGGCATTGAGAAAATTGATCGGTTTCGGCGCGACGGCCTTCACCGTCGCGGCAATCTGTTCGCGTGTTTTGATGCCGGGCGAATAGAGGCAATCGGCGCCGGCGTCGGCGAAAGCCTTCAGCCGGCGGATGGTCTCGTCGAGGTCCGGCCGGTTGCGGATGAATCCCTCCGTGCGCCCGGTCAGAATGACGTCGCCGCCCGCCTTGTCGATCGCATCTCTGGCCGCGCGCACGCGTTTCACGGCGAGGTCGAAGTCGTAGAGCGGGTCCTCATCGCGACCGGTGAAATCCTCGATCGATAGCCCGGCGACACCGGTCTCGATGCAACGCCGGACGTTCGCGGCCATCTCGTCGGGGTCGTCAGCGTAACCGTTCTCGAAGTCCGCATTGACCGGCACGTCGGCCGCCTGCGCAATTTCACGGCAATGGGCGAGCACCATGTCCAAGGTCACGTCGCCGTCGCAATAGCCGTACGAATGCGCGTAACCCGCGCTGGTTGTCGCCAGCGCCTTAAAACCCAACCCCTGCAGATAGCGGGCAGTCCCGATGTTCCACGGATTTGGGATGACGAAACAGCCCGTCTGGTGCAGTGCGCGGAACGTGCGGCGTTTTTCGGCGATACTCATGGGGCGATCCCGGAGACAGCGTGTAGGCGACAATGCCTCCAACCCTCATGCAATTGCAATCAACCCTGCATTTGTTTTTGATTCCGGTGGCTTGCGCCGCGCGAAGGCCGCGATAAACACCCGAGCTGCCTCGATATTCCGACACCGAGTTGTGATCGGGATGACGTGTCATTTACTTTTCGCGGCGGCGGCGATTCGTTATGCGATCGCTGACACGCAATGCCATCGAGGCCCGCCATGTTGCTCGCTCTTCTGCTGGTTTCCGCTTTCATGCTGGCGTCACCGGCCGACGCAAAGACACGCAAGCACAAGAAGATCACAACGTATTCGAAGACAGCCTACGGTCCCCAGGATCGGGGTACGAACCTGGTTCGTCCGTCTATCTCGGCGAGGATCCCGATCCGAATATCCGCTTTCTGATCATGCGCGATATCAGCGGCCGGTTTGGTGGAGACTCCAACTGACGGTCGTTGCTGTATATTGCGAAAACTCTGTTCCCGTTTGATTTTTGTTGTCTGATCAGGTGAAGTGCCGCCTCATCGACAAGGCGCCCCGCGGCCATGCCGCACGAGGGCGGCCGCGTCTGGAGGACAGCCATCATGCTTCGTACAATCGCGGCCTTCGACCGCATCGGCGAGGAAAACGCCTTTGCGGTCCTTGCCCGTGCCAACGCGCTCGTGGCCCAGGGCCGGGACATCATCAATCTCGGCATCGGTCAGCCCGATTTCAGGACACCGGATTTCATCGTCGAGGCGGCGGTCAAGGCGCTGCGCGATGGCCACCACGGCTATACGCCCGCCAACGGCATCCCGCCTTTGCGCGAGGCGGTCGCCGCCGACCTCGCCAAGCGGTTTAAAGTCGAAGTCTCTGCGGACAGCGTCATGATCATGCCCGGCGGAAAGCCGACCATGTTTATGTCGATCCTGATGTTCGGCGAGCCGGGCGCGGAAATCATGTATCCCGATCCCGGATTTCCGATCTACCGCTCCATGATCGAGTATACCGGCGCCAAACCGGTGCCCGTGCCGATCCGCGAAGAAAACGGTTTTGCGTTTTCGGCGGAGGAGACGCTGAAGCTGATCACGCCGCGCACGCGGCTGCTGATTCTCAACTCGCCCGCCAACCCGACCGGCGGCGTGACCCCGAAAGCCGAAGTCGACAAACTGGTGACCGGGCTCGAGAAATGGCCGGACGTCGCGCTCATGTCCGACGAGATTTACGATCACATGGTCTATGACGGCGAGACGCATGTCTGTCTGCTGTCTTATCCATCGATCCGCGACCGGCTGATCCTGCTCAACGGCTGGTCGAAGACTTACGCGATGACGGGCTGGCGGCTCGGCTATGCCGTGTGGCCGGGCAAGCTGTATGATTATGCGCGCAAGCTCGCGGTCAATCTGCATTCATGCGTCAACGCCTCGGCGCAATATGCCGGCCTTGCCGCGTTGAAGGGACCGCAGGACGAAGTTCTTAAGATGGTCGCCGAATTCGACAAACGAAGGAAAGTCGTGGTCGAGGGCCTGAACAAATTGCCGGGCGTCTCCTGCGCGACGCCGAAGGGTGCGTTCTATGCCTTTCCAAATATCAAGCGCACCGGATGGAAGGCAAAGCCCCTGGCGTCGGCGCTCCTGGAAGATGCAGGTGTCGCCATCATTGGCGGGCCGGATTTCGGAATTCTCGGTGAAGGCTACATACGCCTGTCCTATGCCAACTCGACGGAGAACATCCTGAAGGCGCTCGATCGAATGGGCGACTTTCTGTCGAAAAGGAAAGCAGCCTAGTTTCAGCGTCAGGGAAGGAAGTTGTGATGCTCGACCGCACGTCCGCAGACCGGGGTCTGTCCGAAGAGCAGAGAATGATGCGACAAAGCTGCCGCGACTTCGTCGACGAGGTCGTCCTTCCCTTTATCAAGCAGAATTGGAAGCTCGAGTGGTCGATGGTCCCGGAAGACCGTCTGCCGCCGCGCATCCTGGAAGAGGCCGAGAAGATCGGCATCCGCACACTTGGCGTACCCGAAGAATATGGCGGCGTTGAACTTGAAAAGGGCACGGAGGTACGTACCTTCGCCATGATCGCCGAAGAGATCGCGCGCGGCGATTCCGGGCTTGCCGACAAGCTTGTGCAGAACTGGAAGGTCTCGGTTCTGTTGCGGCAGTTCGCACCGAAGCATTTGCAGGAAAAGTGGTTCAAGCGTCTGGTGGCCGACCCGCAGTTCCTGATGGCGCACTGTCTGACCGAGCCGCGCGGCGCCTCCGACCGCTGGCTGCCTTACAACGTGCCGGAAGCGGCGATGCAGACCAAGGCGACCAGAACGAATGGCGGCTGGGTCGTCAACGGCCGCAAACAGTTCATCTCCAACGGTTATGACGCCGGCCTCTACGTCGTCTACGCCAACACCAACACGAAAGTCGGCATGTTGCAGGGCACCTCCTCGTTTCTGGTGCCGCGCGATACCAAGGGATTTTCCGTCGCGCGCTGTAATGAAACGCTCGGCTGTCGCTTCATGAACAATGGCGAGATGGTGTTCGAGGACATGTTCATCCCCGACGATCAGCTGCTCGTGGAAAACACGGCCTTGGGCTCTGCCGGCGTTTATTTCCGTCCAGGCAAGATCATCCAGGCTGCGAAAAATCTCGGTGTCGGCATTCGCGCGTTCGAAGCCACGGCCGACTACGTGCAGAACTATGTCCAGGGCGGCCGCATCCTGATCAAACACCAGGCGGTCGCGCTGCGGCTTGCCGATATGGCGACGCGGATCGAGGCGGTGCGGGCCTTGCTCGATCGTGCATCACAGGCTGTCGACGACAATGCGCCGGATGCCGAGGTTCTCGTCAACATGGCCAAGATGTTCGCTTCCGAAGAGATCATGAAGGTCGCTCAGCATGCGGTCGAACTGCACGGTGGCAACGGCATCATGCTCGATTTCGGCATCGAGAAAGTGCTGCGCGATGCCGTGATCTTCCTGCACATGGACGCGACCGTCGACATCTCCAAGTTCAAGATCATCAAGACCCTGTTCCCCGAAACAGCCGGAAAATACGCCGGGCCTGAGGACTGATCCTCATCTGTGCGAGACAATCGGCCTGCGGCCGAGTCACCTCCGCAACGTGACGTGGAAGCCGACCAGCACGATCAGCATGCCGATGAATTGCGCGAGACTCGGCACCACGCCGAGCGCGAGGAAGCCGATAATCACTCCGAACACTGGTACCAGCGCCGGGAAGGTAGCAGCGCGCCCGCCGCCAAGCGCAATGACGGCGTGTGCGAACAGATAGATCGGCAACGATCCGGCGATGCCACCTTGCACGACGGCCTGCAGAAGATTTTCGAACCAGCCGTGCTGGACCAGCTCGCCGATGCCATAGACCAAGAAATAAATCGGGGCGAATAAGATCAGTGAAACAGCGCCCACCGCCTTGACCGCGCGCGTGCCCGCCACATTCCAGAGCCGGAGCAAAGTTCCGAACGTCGCCCAGAACAGGCCGGCGGTGGCGAACAGAAGATCCCCGCCGACGCCGGATCTGCCGATGGTCGCCAGCGACTCGGCGCCGAACACCAGAAGTCCCAGGACGAGAATTGCGCCGCCGATGACGCGTTGAACGGTCGGCTTCTCGTTAAGGATCAATGAGGCGAGGATCAGCCCCGACAGCGCGGCGCAGGCTGGCTGGATCGTTGTGCCGTGACCAAGCGGGACAAGAATGAAGCCGCTGTAGGCGAGCAGGGATTGCGGCGGCCCTGACAGGACGCTCATCGCAAATCCACGACGCCAACCGACGCCGTCGAGGTCGCGCAGGCCGTCGCGTACAACATACGGGAGCATCAGAAGTCCGGACCAGAAAAAGCGGTGAAACGCGAGATCGGCTGGCGAAAAACCCACTTCGATTCCGTGTTTTGCCACGACGAAACCGCCTGCCCACGCCAGCGCTGCCAGCGTGCCGCAAACGATGCCGATGATCATCGTCGGCCTGTGCGTCGTCTCGGGCGTGGTCATGAGATCATCGGGGCAACGCGGGGTGACTTCTGTACGCCTGATACTCTAGGATCGCCCGCGAAGTCCATTTGCCAATCGACAACACTCACTTCATCGGGATGGAAAGCTCATGGCGAAGTCGCGTAAAGTCATTATTACCTGTGCTGTCACCGGGTCGATTCACACGCCGTCGATGTCGCCGCATCTTCCGGTGACCGCTCAGGAGATCGCCGACAACGCCATCGGGGCGGCAGAGGCGGGGGCCGCGATCGTGCACCTGCATGCGCGCAATCCGCAGGATGGACGACCCGATCAGACGCCTGAGGCGTTCGCTCCCTTTCTGAAAGTGATCAAGCAACGCTCTAACGTTGTGGTGAACATCACAACAGGCGGGGCGCCGACGATGACGGCCGAAGAACGCGTGCGCCCGGCCGCAACCTTCAAACCGGAAGTCGCCTCGCTCAACATGGGGACGATGAATTTCGGCCTCTATCCGATGATCCCGCGTTACAAGGGTAAATTCAAATACGACTGGGAAGAGCCCTATCTCGAAAATTCGAAGAAAGGCATGTTCAAGAATACCTTCGCCGACATTGAGTACATTCTGACGACCTGCGCCGGAAACGGCACGCGTTTCGAAATCGAATGCTACGACATCGGTCATCTCTATACCTTGCGGCATTTCCTTGATCGCGGCCTAGTGAAGCCACCACTGTTCGTGCAGTCGGTGTTCGGTATCCTCGGCGGGATCGGGGCACATCCAGAAGATGTCATGATGATGAAGCGCACGGCCGATCGCCTTCTTGGCGACAATTATCATTGGTCGGTGCTCGGTGCGGGCGCCAACCAGATGCGCGTGGCATCGATTGCTGCCGCCATGGGCGGCAATGTACGCGTCGGCATGGAGGATTCCCTCTGGATCGGAGCAGGCAAGCTCGCGGAATCCAACGCCCAGCAGGTCACTCAGGTGCGCAAGATCCTCGAAGGTCTCGGGCTGGAGATCGCAACCTCGGACGAGGCGCGCGAAATCCTCTCGCTCAAGGGCGGCGACAAGGTGGCGTTTTGACCCACTCCTGAGCAGCGGCAACGTTTCCGGTTGCTCTTACCCGCGCGAAACCTTCCTATAGCGGAAGGAGAATCGCGTAATGGGCTCGCTCGACGCCGTCAGCCTCGCCATATTGCTCGGTAGTTTGCTGGTTCTGACCGGCATCCTGTCGAGCCTTATCGCATTGCGTTTCGGCGCACCCCTGCTGCTGGTCTTTCTTCTGGTCGGCATGCTGGCGGGCGAGGGCGGCCCGGGCGGCATCAAGTTCGACGATGTCGGCATCGCCTACACGGTTGGTTCCGTCGCGCTGGCGCTGATCCTGTTTGACGGCGGACTGCGCACGCGGTTCGCGAGCCTGCGCAACGTGCTGGGCCCGGCAGTGACGCTGGCCACTGTGGGCGTCCTGATCACGTCATTGCTGACCGCCCCGGTGGCAAAATTCGCACTTGGCATCGGCTGGATTGAAGCCCTGCTTATCGGGGCAGTGGTGGGCTCAACCGACGCTGCGGCGGTCTTCTTCCTGATCAACGCCCGCGGCCTGCGTCTGCGCCCGCGCGTGCGTGCCGTCCTCGAGGTGGAGTCTGGGACCAACGATCCCTTTGCGATATTTCTCGCGCTCCTCTTGGTCGAGATCCTGCTGGTGGGACAGCAAAGCTGGTCGCATGCGCTGGTAACTTTTCTGCGGGACGCGATTTTCGGCTGCGTCATCGGTTTTGCCGGCGGTCAGATCATAACATTCGTCCTCAATCGGCTGGCTTTGGCGCAGGGCCTGCACGCACCATTCGTAGCGGTGAGCGCTCTGGTCGTCTTTGCTTTCGCCAACGCGGTACACACGTCGGGTTTTCTTGCCGTCTATCTTGCCGGTCTCGTAGTCGGCAACAACCAGACGCGCGCGCATAACTCGGTCGTCGTGTTCCTCGATGCCATAACCTGGCTCGCGCAGATCGTGATGTTCGTGCTGCTCGGCTTGCTGGCATGGCCGCATCGGCTGCTGGAGACCCTGCTTGGCGCGATCGCCATTGCATTGACGTTGATGCTGATCGCGCGTCCCGCCGCGGTGTTCCTGTGCCTCGCGCCGTTCAAATTTCATTTCAACGAAAGAGCATTCATATCCTGGGTCGGCTTGCGCGGCGCAGTCGGAATTTTCCTCGCTTCGATTCCGATGCTGGTCGGACTGCCGGGTGCGCATCGGTATTTCGATGTAGCCTTTGTCGTGGTGCTGCTCTCACTTTTGGTGCAAGGCTGGACGGTGGCATTGGCGGCGCGCAGACTCGATATTGCCTTCACGCGCGCTGATCCGATCCCGCGCAGGGTCGAGCTGGACCTGCCCGGCCAACTGGCGCGCGAGATCGTCGGTTACCCGGTGCCGCCCAACAGTCCGTTTCTGCGGCGCGGATTGATACCCAACTGGGCACGTCCGACGCTCGTCATCCGGAACGAGGAAATTCTGACGCCGACCGAGGCTGAACCCGTGCGCGAGGGTGATTACATCTATCTTCTGGCGCCACCGGAAAAGGCGCAGGCCCTCGACCGCTTTTTTGTCAGGATGCCGCCACCGGCGCTGCCCGACCCGCGCCTTTTGAGCGACTTTTTTGTTCCTGGAACGGCGACGCTTGGTGCTCTTGCCGACATATACGGGCTACAGGTTGCAGCCGATCATACGGACGTGACGCTGGCGGACTACTTCAACGAGTTAGTCAGGCGGAAGCCCAAGAAAGGCGACATCGTCGCGCTCGGTCCGATCGCCTTGCTCGCGCACAAGGTCGACAACGGCGTCGTGACAACTGTTGGACTGAGGCTTTCAGAGCCTGAAGGGGCGGGCGACCTCGTCGGCCGCGCCAAAACATTGTGGGACCGGATTCAGAAATATCTTGCCTAGAGCGCCCGCCGCGACAGCGACGGCATATGTTGTACAAGCCAAGCGCCGCCAAACAGTATTGCGGTCCAGAACAGGTCGCCAAGGACAGTTTTGTCGAGGAACGGCAGCGCCGCGACGTAGCACTGCGTCAGACCCTGCCATGTGAGCGGATACATGCCGCTGAAGGCCCAGACTGCGACGTTGGACAGCAGAAAGAAAATAAGCGAGCAGGCCACCATCGTGCCGGCGACCGGCAAGGCACCGCGCCAGCGGCGCGTTGCGATTCCGGCCAGCGCCGGTATTGAAATCGCGACAAAGCCGACCGCTGTGATGCGCCAGTCCTCGTTCGGCAGCGCCATGTCGCTCAGCGCCATGCCAAGCAAGGGGACAATGACCGCCAGTGCGGGAATACGCAGATAGCGGGCCGCGAAGAGACCGCTGGCGGCGACCGGCAGAAATCCGGGTGCATGCGGTAGAAGACGCGCTACGACATTGAAGGCGACGAGAAACGCCACCAGGAGCAAATCCATCCACAAATCCGCGCGGGTCTTGTTCGGCTGCATTTCGTCAGGTTCCTGCGTTCGCGTCGTGACTTCATAGCACAATCGGCTTCGAATTTCCTACCCTCGGCGATGCGCCTTTTGCCCAGTCGATGATGATTCCGGCCAATTGATCGAGGCCATCGGTGAGTGCCGCGGGACCGGGCTGAAGAATCAGCGTGGATTTGATCTCGCGCAGCCAGCCGCCGCTCACCGCGGGGACATCGGAAAATCCAGGCCGCGCCGCAACTTTGGACGGAACAAATTTCTTCCCGCACCAGGATCCGATGATGATGTCGGGCTGCGCGGCAATAACATCATCAGCCGTTACGATACGATCCTTGGCGTTCTTGCATGCGGCAAGCTGCGGAAATACCTCGATGCCGCCTGCAGCTTCGATTAGCTCCGACACCCAGGCGATGCCGGAGATCATCGGTTCGTCCCACTCTTCGAAATAAACGCGTGGCCGGTGCTTCAACCGAAGCGCGCGTTCGTGCACTGCATCGACGTGCGCGGCTAGTGACCGTGCCAGCGCCATGGCTTTTTCGGCCGCGCCAACCAACGCGCCGAGCGTGCGGATCATGTCGAAGATTCCAGCTACGTCACGTTGGTTGAAAGCGTGAACGGCGACGTTCCTGCGGATTAGCTCAGCGACGATATCAGCCTGCAAATCCGAGAATGTGAGGACCAGATCGGGTTTGAGCGCGAGAATCTTCGGAATGTCTGCGGAGATAAAAGCTGACACGCGCGGCTTCTCGCGCCGCACCTGCGGCGGCCGCACGGCATAGCCTGATACTCCAACAATACGGTCCTGCTCGCCGAGAAGATAAAGCGTCTCGACGGTCTCTTCGGTCAGGCAGACGATTCGCTCCGGTGGAAACATGCTCTAGGCAAGCATATCGACCTGCGCCGCGTCGAGCCGCTCGATGCCGCCCATCGTCGCGACGCGCCCGCCATCAAGCCACACAACGTGACTGGCGATGAGTTTCACCTCGGTGGCGATGTGGCTGACATAAATCATCGGCATGCGTGCTTCGTCCCGCAGGCGCTCGAGATAGGGCAGGATGTCGCGCTTGCGCGCAGTGTCGAGCGAAGCCAGCGGCTCGTCGAGCAGGAGGAGACGCGGCTGCATAAGCAATGCGCGGCCCACGGCGATGCGCTGGCGTTCGCCTCCGGAAAGCTTGCCAGGTCGGCGGTCGAGCAAATGGCCGATGTCGAGAAGCTCGACCACGTGCTGGAATGCCGCCGGATCGAACTTGTGACCGCCCATCCAACGTCCGTACTCAAGATTGTGCTGGACCGTGAAGTGCGGAAGCAGACGACCTTCCTGAAAAACGTAGCCGATGCGACGGCGCCAGGCCGGCATGTCGATTTGGGCCGCGCTGTCGAACAGCACTTCGCCATCAATTTCTACACGACCGCGGTCGGGTCGCAGGAGGCCGGCAATCATGTTGATCAAGCTTGTTTTCCCCGCGCCCGATGGTCCAAACAAGGCGGTGGCTCGGCTTTCGCTCGTGAACGCGACGTTCATTGAAAACTCACCGAGGGTCTTTTCCACGTGCACGGCCAGCATGATCACGCCCCATGCAGACGCGCCGTTGCGCGTTTGGCGAGCCACTCTGAAGCGAGAAGCGCCGCGACACAGATGACAATCGAAATAACGACAAGCTTGAGAGCGTCCGCGTCGCCGCCGGGCACCTGGATCAGGCTGTAGATCGCAGCCGAAATCGTCTGCGTCTCGCCCGGAATGTTCGAGACGAAGGTGATGGTGGCGCCGAACTCGCCGAGCGCTCGTGCGAAAGCAAGCATCATCCCGGCGATGATCCCGGGCAGCGCCAGCGGCAATGTGACAGTTGTGAAGGTCCAAGCGCGGTTTGCGCCCAATGTAGACGCCGCGTCTTCCAGCCGCCGGTCGATGGCTTCGATCGAAAGCCTGATTGAGCGCACCAACAGCGGAAACGCCATGACGCCGCAGGCAACCGCCGCCCCGGTCCAGCGGAACGAGAACACGATGCCGAAATGATCAGCGAAAAAGGCGCCGAGGGGCGCCTTGCGTCCGAGACTGATCAGCAGCAGGTAGCCTGTGACGACGGGCGGCAGAACGAGGGGCAGGTGCACCACCGCATCGAGCACGGATTTACCCCAGAACGATCCTCGCGCCAGCAACATGGCAACGATGATGCCGAACGGGAGCGCAACCACGGTCGACACCGCGGCGACCCGCAACGACAGCGCGACCGCGGTCCAGTCCTGGGGCGAAAGGTCGAACACGCGTCGTTGATACCGCTTATGAGACGGGTTTGATCAGGTAGCTGAATCCGTACCGCTCGAACACAGCCTTGGCGGCTGAGCTGCGCAGGAAATTGAGGTATTGGCCGACAACTGGTTTTTTTGTGCTCGACGTTGCAGCCACAGGATATGTGACCGGCGGGTACGAGGCATCGGGGAAGGCGCCGATAACTTTCACCTTGGGTTCGATTTTTGCGTCGGTTTCATAGACGATGCCGAGCGGCGTTTCGCCGCGTGCAACGAAGGCAAGCGTCGCCCGCACGTTTTCGCCTTGCGCGAGCTTTGGCTCGGCGGCAGCCCACGCCTCCAGTTTTTCGAGCGCCGCCTTTGCGTAAAGGCCGGCGGGAACGGCTTTCACATCGGCAACAGCGATGCGGCCGTCACCGGCGAGTTTCGCAAGGTCAAATCCATCGGCGATGGTCACGTTGGCGAGCTTTGAATCCGCCGGAGCGATCAGGACGAGTTTATTGCCAAGCAGGTTGGCACGGGTGTTCTGATCAATCAGCTTGTGCTCGGCCGCATAGTCCATCCAGCGCAGGTCCGCCGAAATAAACACATCGGCCGGAGCACCCGCCTCGATCTGCTTCGCCAGCGCGGAGCTTGCCTCGTAACTCGTGACGACTTTGATACCGGTCGCCTTGGTAAAAGCAGTGTTCACGTCATCGAGTGCGTTCTTGAGGGACGCTGCGGCAAAGACCGTGATCTGCTCCTGTGCGACCAACGGTTGCGGCGCGCCCGCAAGGGCGCCGACGAGCGCGATGTAGGCAAAAACGCGTGCAAGCATGGCGGTTCTCCTGCGGCGCCAGAAAAGGCGCCGACGTGACCCGGATTTCGGGCTCTGGATCGGAACCGCCGTTCCGAGTGCATGCGGTGCACGCGCAGCGCGCCGCAACTTCCGTAAGCCTAGCAAGTCCCGCCGACCGCGGTAAAGTCCGGATCCGACTTGAGGGAAGGCAATGGCAGTACCATCACCCATCGAAGGCGAGTTTGACTACATTATTGTTGGGGCCGGTTCAGCCGGCTGCGTTCTTGCCAACCGCTTGTCGGCCGATCCCGCAAAACGCGTGCTACTGTTGGAAGCGGGTGGGAAGGACAACTGGATCTGGTTTCACGTCCCGGTCGGATATCTCTTTGCCATCGGGAATCCGCGCGCCGATTGGCTGCTGAAGACCGAGCCAGAACCTGGGCTCAACGGTCGCAGCTTCAACTATCCGCGCGGAAAGGTCATCGGCGGATCTTCGGCGATCAACGGCATGATCTACATGCTGGGCCAGTCCGGCGACTACGATCATTGGCGTCAGCTGGGGCTGCCCGGCTGGTCGTGGGATGACGTACGCCCTTACTTTCGCAAGCACGTCGATCATTTCCTCAAAAGCGATCATCACGCGACCGGCGGCGAGTGGCGTGTCGAATACCCACGATTGACCTGGGAAGTTCTCGACGCGTTTCGCGCGGCGGCAAACCAATATGGAATTCCGACCGTCGAGGACTTCAACACCGGCGACAACAACGGCATCTGCTATTTCCATGTCAACCAGAAGCGTGGTCGACGCTGGTCGGCGGCGCGTGGCTTCCTGAAGCCTGTGTTGCATCGGGCCAACCTTCGGCTCGAAACTGGCTGCCTCGTCGAAGGACTTGAATTGAATGGCAAGCGCGCGGTGGGCGTCCGCTGGCGGCAAGGAGGCGAACTGCGTAGTGCCCGCTGCCGCGGCGAGGTCGTTCTCGCTGCGGGTGCGATCGGCTCGCCGCACATCATGATGCTTTCAGGCATTGGCCCGTCCGCCGAGCTGTCGCACTTCGGGATTCCGGTCACGCTCGACAAGCCGGGTGTCGGTGCCAATCTGCACGACCACCTGCAACTGCGCATGATCTTCAAAGTGTCCGGCGTGAAGACCTTGAACGAAACCTATGCGTCACTGTTCAATCGGCTCGGCATGGGCGTCAACTACGCACTGCGTCGGCGCGGGCCGATGACCATGGCGCCTTCGCAGCTTGGCGCATTTACCAGATCGGACCCCACGCAAAGCACCGCCAATATCCAGTACCACGTGCAGCCGCTGTCGCTCGACAAGTTCGGCGAGCCTTTGCACCCGTTTCCGGCTTTCACGGCAAGCGTCGCCAATGTGCGTCCGACCAGCCGCGGCTCGCTCACGCTCAAATCAAAAGACCCCGCACAGGCCCCAGCCATCAGCCCGAACTACCTGGCGACGCCGGAAGACCGGCGCGTCGCCGCTGATTCAATCCGAGTTACGCGCAAGATCGTTGCGCAGCCGGCCTTGCAGAAATATTCACCGGTCGAATTTCTGCCGGGGGCGCACGTGCGCAGCGATGACGAAGCCGGCCTGGTGAAAGCCGCCGGTGATATCGGCACGACCATATTTCATCCGGTCGGTACCGCGCGCATGGGCCGCGACGACGATGAGCGGGCAGTGGTGGATGCGCGCTTGCGCGTCATTGGCATCGATCGCCTGCGTGTCGTTGATGCATCCGTTATGCCCTCGATCACATCCGGTAATACCAATTCGCCGACAATGATGATTGCGGAAAAGGGCGCGGCGATGATTTTGGACGACCAAAAAGGTTTATAGTCGAACCGCGGATTAATTGAGGGGTCTCATGAATCTCGTGGAACGGGTCAAGGGGATCCTGCTTCAACCGAAGTCGGAATGGGGCGCCATCGAGGGCGAGCCCGGGAGTGCGGGGTATCTGATTCCGAACTATGTCGCGATCGTCGCGGCGATCCCCGCGGTCTGCACATTTATCGGTACGTCGCTGATCGGAATGGGCGGGTATCGGGTTGGCATCGGTCTCGGACTGGCACGCGCCATGGCCGTGTACGTCCTCTCTCTGATCGGCGTGTTTGTCGTCGCCTACATCATCGATTTTCTTGCCGGCACGTTCGACGCACGAAAAAGCCCCGATAACGCGATGCGGGTCTCGGCCTATCACCGACCGCCGCCTGGGTTGCCGGTGTGTTCAACATCATTCCGGCGCTGTCCTTCCTCGGCATCCTCGGTCTGTACAGCTTCTACCTCCTTTACACCGGCATTACCGGTCTCATGAGGCCCTCGGCGGACAAGGCGGTGATCTACACGATCGCAGTCATCGTCTGCGCGATCATTGTGTGGATCGTCATTTTCGCCATCGTCGCGTTGTTGTTCGGCTTGTGACGCCGGTCAGGGCAAAGCCTTCAGATGACGGATCGGGCGGCCGGGCGCGATTGCCTGTGCCGCCGCGACGATGGCGTTGGCATCAATGCCGTAGTGCCGATAGAGCTCGGCGAGCGATCCGGTTTGCCCGAAATGCTCGACTCCCAACGGGCGCGTCCTGTGGCCAGCGACGGCGCCAAGCCAGGCCAAAGTGGCGGGGTGCCCGTCGAGCACCGTGACGATGCCGCAATGGGGCGGCACGTCGGCGAGCAGCCGCTCGATGTGCGACCGCGCGTGCACCAAACCACGCTCACGCGCGCGTTGCGCCGCGGTCCAGCCCGCATTCAGCCGGTCGGCCGAAGTGATCGCGAGCAGCCCAACGTCGCGGCGGTCTTCGGCCATCAGGCCCACGGCTTCGATCGCTTCCGGCGCAACCGCACCGGTATAAGCCACGGCCACCTGGCAATTGGGACCCGGCTTGCGCTGCCAATAGGCGCCGTCGACGATCTGCTGCCGCAACTCCGGCGTCATCTCGCGCTTGATCTGGTCGATCGGACGCGTCGAGAGGCGCAGATAGATCGAGCCTCCGGTCTCGTCACGAAGCCAGGTGCGTTCGGAAGGCGCCGCCTCTCCGTCCTTCTGCATGTACAAGAACGCCCAGTCCATGATGGCGGCGAGTTCGTCGACGTAAGCGGGCTCGAAGCTGGCGAGCCCGTCCTGCGCCAGACCAATGAGCGGCTCGGCGATTGACTGGTGCGCGCCGCCTTCGCCGGCGAGCGTGATGCCGGATGGCGTGGCCACGATCATAAACCGTGCATCCTGGTAACAGGCATAGTTGAGCGCATCGAGGCCGCGCGCGATGAAAGGATCGTACAGCGTGCCAATCGGCAGAAGGCGTTCACCGTTGATGGTGTGTGACAGACCGAGCGCCGACAGCAGGATGAACAGATTCATTTCGGCAATGCCGAGCTCGATGTGCTGCCCTTTGGGCGAGAATTCCCAATTGAATGTCGACGGGATGCGTTCGCTCTTGAAGGTGTCGGCCATGGCCTGGCGCGCGAACAGCCCGCGCCGGTTTACCCAGGGTCCAAGATTGGTGGAGACAGTCACGTCTGGCGAGGTGGTGACGATGTGACGGGCGAAATCGCTTTCGCTGCGCCCGATCTCGTTGAGGATCGCGCCGAAGCCGGTTTGGGTGGACATGACGGGCTGGATCGTAACGGAAAGACTTTCCGGAACGGGCAGCGGAGGCGCGCTTAAGCGCCGCAGCTCTGCCGCTGCAAACGGCACGCGATCGAGGAACGACTGCAATTGCTGCGCCGCCGGCGCAAGCCCTTCGAATTTATCCCACTCGTGCCCGGGTCGAACGCCCATCGCCTGGCGGAAAGTCTCCATCTGCTGCGGGGTCATGAGACCGGCATGGTTGTCCTTGTGTCCGGCGAAGGGCAGCCCGAAGCCCTTCACCGTGTAGCAGATGAAGCAGGTCGGCGTTTCAGAATCCGCGTTGTGGAATGCATTCAGCACGGACGGCAGGTCGTGACCGCCGAGATTGTTCATCAGGGCCGCAAGTTCGTCGTCGCTGCGCTTTTCAATCAGTTTGCTGACGTTGCCCTGATCGCCGATTTCGTCGTTCAGCCGCTTGCGCCAGGCTGCGCCACCAGCAAACACGAGCGCTGAGTAGAGCTGGTTTGGACAGTTGTCGATCCATTTCCTCAGCGTCTCGCCGCCCGGCTCCTTGAACGCCGCCTCCTGCAATGAACCGTATTTGAGGATAACGACGTTCCACCCGAAATTATTGAAAAGCTGCTCATAGCGGGCCCACAAGCCCTCGCGCACGACGGCGTCGAGGCTTTGCCGGTTGTAATCGATGATCCACCAGCAATTGCGCAGCCCTTGCTTCCAGCCTTCGAGCAACGCTTCGAAGATATTGCCCTCGTCCAGCTCGGCATCGCCGACCAGCGCGACCATGCGACCCTCAGGCCGATCGAGACCCCAGCCATGCGCGCGCACATAGTCTTGCGTCAGCGAGGAGAACAGCGTCTGCGCAACGCCGAGGCCGACCGAGCCAGTGGAAAAATCCACATCGTCGGAATCTTTTGTACGCGAAGGATAACTCTGTGCGCCCTTGTAACCGCGGAACGCTTCAAGCCGCTCGCGCGTCTGCCGACCGAGCAAGTACTGGATGGCGTGAAAGATAGGGCTCGCATGCGGTTTGACGGCGACGCGATCCTGCGGGCGCAGCACATCGAAGTAGAGAGCCGTCAGGATGGTCGCAAGCGAAGCGCTTGAAGCCTGATGCCCGCCGACTTTCAGGCCGTCCATGTTCTCGCGCAGATGATTGGCGTTGTGGATCATCCAGCTCGCGAGCCACAAGACCTTGCGCTCAAGCGCGGCAAGCATCTTGATCGCATCGGGAGCTGTCGAACAGATTTTTTTTGTCGGAGACATTGGGCGCCTCGCCCCGGTCAGTGTTTGTCGTTCGCCAGATTTGTCCTATTGGCGGGCGACTCGAGAACCGCTTTACAGGCGGGCGGTAGTGCCGAAAGCATCATCGGCTTCGCAGGCTTGCCCGGCTCACCAATCGATGGACGCAGAACCTTGTCCGTTAACCAGCGATCGAGCTCCTTGGAGCCACAACCATCGTCGCCAGGCACTGCCGCTTGCGCCTTGCAATTCGGCGAGTCGTTCGGGCATTTCAGGCGCACATGAATGTGGTCGTGATGTTTGTACCAGGGACGTACCTTGGCGAGCCAGGCGTGCGGTTTTTTGGCCTCAACGCGGCACAGCTCTTTCTTGATGACCGCGTTCACCAGAACACGTTGGACTTCCGGTTGCTGTGCGGCGGTCTTAATGAACTCGACGTGTTGGGGGGTCCATGTTTTCGTATTGAGATGCTTCCAGTCGTCGGACACGAGACTGATGGCCTGGACGGTATCGCGCTCTTCTTTGGTCAAAACACGATCGGGCATCGGCATGAACCAGATGTCGACATCGAGTCCGGTCTGGTGACTTGCGTGGTCGGAGGGTGATGGGCCTCCGCGCGGCTGGGCCAGATCGCCGACCAGGATACCGTTCCAGCCGGTGGCCTTGGCGGCGAGTGGTGCGAATTTTTCAAGAAAGTGAATCAGATTGGGGTGACCCCAATAGCGGTTACGCGACAGCCGCATCACCTGCCATGTCGGCCCGTTGACCGGAAATTCGACGCCGCCGGAAAGACATCCGCGCGGGTAGTAGCCGATCGATACGGCCTTGCCGATCGAGGGAAGTTGCACCGAGCCGAACAGCTGCTTGGCCGACTGAGTTTTCTCTCTCTCGGTCAGATCTTTCTGCTCGGCCGGGGAAGCCTCTTTTGATTGCTCGGCGTTAACTGGTTTTGGCGCTGGCAGAGGCGCCGTCGTGGCAGCTGCCGACGTTTGCGCCAAGGCCGCGCGGCCAGTGGCGGCAAGAGCGCCCGCGGCAATTGCGACAGACAGAGCGAATAGGGTCACGATTCGTGCGAACATGACGTTTCCCTCTACCCATTCCGCCACCGTCTGTCAGGTTAATTATACGAGGGTACATTTGTAGCGGCACGGGTTCCATTGTACGACTATCAGTGCAAGCGAAACACAATGGACCTGGGTCAGTACGCTTTTATCCAAATAAGTGAACTTGTGCCATCCGCGGCTGCGGTTCGTGTAACGGAGAGTAGCCCTTGTATCGCGTAGTCCCTCTCTTTCTTTTCGTCCTCATTCTGACGGTTTCCAGCGGTTCAGCTCAGGCTGGAATTGTCGTTACGGTCAACAAATCAGCACAGCGTCTGAGCGTCGCAGTGGACGGCGCCGAGCGCTACACATGGCCCGTATCGACGGGACGCTGGGGTTACAGCACACCGAATGGCAGCTACCGGCCGCAGCGGCTCGAACGCAAATGGTTCTCCCGAAAATACGACATGTCGCCGATGCCCTATTCGATCTTTTTCAACGACGGCTATGCGATCCACGGCAGCTATGAGGTTTCGCGGCTGGGCAGACCCGCTTCGCATGGCTGCATTCGCCTGTCTCCCTCGAATGCTGCCGTCCTGTTTGCGCTGGTCAAGGGTCGCACCGACGACACGCGCATCGTGGTCACCGGCGAAGCGCCGGCACAGCGGGCGCGTGCACGCGAGGATGGTTGGCAAACCGATTCAAGCCAATACTATGAAAATAATTTCGGCAACTCGTGGGACGACAACCGCTCGCGCTCGTACTGGCAGTGGCGGTAGCTGCCGAAGCGTCTAGACGTCCACTTTCAGCGCGGCGATGAACGCTTCCTGCGGAATGTCGACCTTGCCGAATTGCCGCATGCGTTTCTTGCCTTCCTTCTGCTTCTCAAGGAGCTTGCGTTTGCGCGTCGCATCGCCGCCGTAGCATTTGGCGGTGACGTCCTTGCGGAAGGCGCGCACGGTCTCGCGCGCTATGATCTTGCCGCCGATCGCGGCCTGGATCGGCACCTGGAACATGTGCGGCGGAATGAGTTCCTTGAGCTTTTCCGCCATGGCGCGACCGCGCGATTCGGCGCGGGTGCGATGAACCAGCATCGCCAGCGCGTCGACCGGATCGCCGTTGACCAGCATCTGCAATTTGACCAGGTCCGCCGGCCGGTAGTCGGTGAGGTGATAGTCGAACGAGGCGTAGCCACGCGAGACCGATTTGAGCCGGTCGTAGAAATCGAACACCACTTCGTTCAGCGGCAGATCATATTTCACCATCGCGCGGTTGCCGACGTAGGTGAGTTCTTTCTGCTCGCCGCGGCGATCCTGGCAGAGCTTGAGCACCGAGCCGAGATATTCGTCTGGCGTTAGGATTGTCGCTTCGATCCACGGCTCCTGCATTTCCTCGATGTGGTTCGGCTCCGGCATATCGACCGGATTGTGGATCTCCAGTTCTTTGCCGGTCGTCATCTTGATCTTGTAGATGACCGAAGGCGCGGTCGCGATAAGATCGAGATTGAACTCACGCGACAATCTTTCCTGAATGATCTCGAGATGCAGCAGACCGAGGAAACCGCAGCGGAAGCCGAAGCCCAAGGCCGCCGAGGTCTCCATCTCGTAGGTGAAGCTCGCGTCATTGAGGCGCAGCTTGCCCATCGCGGCGCGAAGGTCTTCAAATTGCGCGGCGTCAACCGGGAACAGACCGCAGAACACGACCGGCACCGCAGGGCGGAAGCCGGGGAGGGGCTTGTCGACAGGATTGCGATCGTCGGTGATGGTGTCGCCGACGCGTGTGTCAGCCACTTCCTTGATCGAGGCCGTGAGCATCCCGATCTCGCCTGGGCCGAGCTCTTCCACCTGCTGAAGCTTCGGAGTGAATACGCCGGTGCGGTCCACCTCGTAGCTCGCATTCGTGCCCATCATACGGATGCGCTGGCCTTTCTTGAGCACGCCATCGACGATGCGTACGAGCACCACGACACCGAGATAGAGGTCGTACCAGCTGTCGACCAGCAGCGCCTTGAGTGTCGCATCGCGATCGCCTTTCGGCGGCGGCAGCCGCGTCACGATGGCTTCGAGCACCTCGGGGACATTCAACCCTGTTTTCGCCGATATCTCGATCGCATTGCTGGCATCGAGGCCGATGACGTCTTCAATCTGTTGCTTGACCTTTGCCGGCTCGGCGGCGGGCAAATCGACCTTGTTGAGCACCGGCACGATTTCGTGGCCGGTGTCGATCGCCTGGTAGACATTGGCGAGTGTCTGGGCTTCGACCCCCTGGCTTGCATCGACCACCAGCAGGGAGCCCTCGCAGGCCGCCAGCGACCGGTTCACCTCATAGGCAAAGTCGACGTGGCCGGGGGTATCGATCAGATTGAGCACGTAGCTCTTCCCGTCGCGCGCCTTGTAGTTGAGGCGCACCGTTTGCGCCTTGATGGTAATTCCGCGCTCGCGCTCGATGTCCATGGAATCGAGCACTTGTTCCTTCATCTCGCGCGCTTCCAGGCCCCCGGTGAGCTGGATCAGCCGGTCGGCGAGTGTCGACTTGCCATGGTCGATATGCGCGACAATGGAGAAATTACGGATGTTCTGAATCGGCGACGTCGTCATGGCGGGCGAGATAACACTAGGGGTGCGGTCCTTCAAGCGCGCCAGAATCGTCTACGCCGGCGAACACCAGGTCAAAAAGCACGCATGCCTGGCGCGAGCCGGGTATGCGATCACGCGCGGTGCATGAAAATCAGTAACGATAGTGGTCGCTCTTGAACGGGCCGGCTTGCGACACGCCGATGTAATCGGCCTGGTCGGCACGCAGCTCCGTCAGCTTCACGCCGATCTTCGCGAGGTGCAGTCGCGCCACCTTTTCGTCCAGCGTCTTCGGCAGCACATACACCTTCTTTTCGTACTTGCCCTGGTTGGCGAATAGCTCGATCTGCGCGAGCGTCTGGTTGGTAAACGATGCCGACATCACGAAGCTCGGATGACCCATGGCATTGCCCAAGTTCACCAGGCGGCCTTCCGACAACAAGATGATGCGGTGGCGATCAGGAAATTCGATTTCATCCACCTGCGGCTTGATATTGGTCCACTTCAGGTTCTTCAGATGCGCGACCTGGATCTCGTTGTCGAAATGGCCAATGTTGCAAACAATGGCGCGATCTTTCATCTTTCGCATGTGGTCGATGGTGATGATGTCCTTGTTGCCGGTCGCGGTGACGAAGATGTCGGCGATCGGGGCGGCATCTTCCATCGTTACGACTTGATAGCCTTCCATCGCCGCCTGCAGCGCGCAGATCGGATCGATTTCCGACACCATGACGCGGCAGCCGGCCTGACGCAGCGATGCGGCTGAGCCCTTGCCGACGTCACCGAAGCCCGCAACCATCGCAACCTTGCCCGACATCATGACGTCCGTGCCGCGGCGGATGCCGTCGACGAGCGACTCGCGGCAGCCATAGAGATTGTCGAACTTTGACTTGGTGACACTGTCGTTGACGTTGATCGCCGGAAATAGAAGCTTTCCCGCCTTCTCCATCAGATAGAGGCGATGCACGCCGGTGGTGGTCTCCTCGGACACGCCCTTGATGTTTTTGGCAATCGTTGCGAACCAGCCCTTCGGCTTTTCCTGCAGGAGCCTTTTGATCAGCGCATAGAATACTTCCTCTTCCTCGGACGTGGGCTTGTCGAGGAAGGCGGTGTCGCCCTGTTCGGCGCGCACTCCGCTATGCACCAGCATAGTGGCGTCGCCACCGTCGTCGAGAATCATGTTGGGCGTGCCACCGTCGTGCCACTCGAACAGCTTGGCGGTGTAGTCCCAGTAGTCCTTGAGGCTCTCGCCCTTGATCGCAAATACGGGAATTCCGGCGGCGGCAATCGCCGCGGCAGCATGGTCCTGTGTCGAATAGATGTTGCAGGAGACCCAGCGCACCTCGGCGCCAAGCTCCGCCAGAGTTTCGATCAGCACCGCGGTCTGAATGGTCATGTGAAGCGAGCCGGCGATGCGCGCTCCCTTGAGTGGCTTCTTGGGTCCGTATTCCTCACGGGTCGCCATCAGGCCGGGCATTTCCGTTTCGGCGAGTGAGATTTCCTTGCGGCCGAATTCGGCGAGCGTGATGTCCTTGACGATGAAGTCGCCGGCTCGGGTTTTCGGCTTTGCAGAAGCAGTCATGACGGTTCCTGGCTCATACGGGTGACTTGCGGGTGAATTGGCCTGACTTGGTTGGGCGTGCCTATAACAGCCCGGCGGCAGCCTCGCAACGCATATATAAAGATTTCTTTATGTAGAGAGATAAGGAAGCTTAGTCTTCCTCGCCGAATCCATCGGCCACCAGTTTGGCCAACGTATCGACTGCGATGGCGGCATCCTTGCCGATGGCCTTGATCACGATGTTCGCGCCAGGGCCAGCGGCCAGCATCATGAGCCCCATGATTGACGTACCGCCAACGGTTTCATGGCCCCGCGTTACGGTAATGGCGGCGTCAAATTTCTCGGCGGTTTGCACGAATTTGGCGGAGGCCCGGGCGTGCAGTCCCTTTTTGTTGACGATTTCCACCTCGCGAACGACGGGCAGGTCGTCCGCTGAAGCGCGTGGGCTCATTTACCGTTGAGAACTCGGCTGGCGATCGTGCAGTACTTGCGGCCCGCCTCCTGCGCCGCAGCGACAGCATCCTGGAGCGGACAAATCTCGCGGATCTTCGCGAGCTTGATGAGCATCGGTAGATTGATACCGGCCAGCACCTCGACCTTGGGCTGGCTCATCACCGAGATGGCGAGATTGGACGGCGTGCCACCGAACATGTCGGTGAGTATCGCTACGCCTTCGCCGCTGTCGACACGTTTAACCGCCTCGAGAATGTTCTTGCGACACTGCTCGACGTCATCGTCGGGGCCAATGGTGATCGCCTCGATCTGACGCTGGGGTCCGACCACATGCTCCAGCGCTGAGCGGAACTCGATGGCGAGCCGCCCATGAGTCACAAGTACGAGGCCGATCATCCCTAACTCCTCGCGGGCGCTACGCTGCGCCGCACGAAAGGGCGCACATTCACGCCCATCTGAAACCCCATTGCAAGGGGTTCTTTCGCTATATAAGCGCTCTGCTGCACTGCGGAAAGACGGTGCCAAGGAGGGGCTCGGTTGCGTGCTCTTTTGGGTGCGCGATCCTAGGCCGTTACGGTTAATTTTCTCGATCGGTGAGGGCGCAGGAGGTACCTCAAGCAGTGGCCGCCGGTCAATCACCCGCCGAGGGGATGCGCACAGCAGCCAAAACCAAGGGGAGACCAGCCGTCCCAGCTGCGACCCCTAGCCGCGGCAGCGTAACGCCATCAATTACGGTCTTGGCGGCCGCTTTCTCGGGGTGGCGTACGCTATCCGCGGCGTCAAGATCGACGATCAGGCCAACGACCGCCAGCGGTTCCACCTCGACCTTGCGGATGCCAAGGCCTCGGATCTCGATCATGCCAGCCAGCGACTGCGCCGGGCGCACAACCAGACGTCCTGCATGATTTTCAAGGTATGCGCGGTCATCTGCGACAAGCCGCGCAAAAGGCACGAGACCCTGTGTTGCTGCGATCAGAAGGTCCCATGCAAGCCGCGATTTGCCGGAACCGGAGGGCCCGCGGATCACGACGGCTTTCGGCCCGACAAGCACTGCAGAGGCATGGATCGTGGCGTCCGGCCGGGCCATCAGGTTGCCGGCAGCCGAACCACGAAGCGGGCGCCCAGCACGCGTGGCTCTCCATGGCCGGTTGCGACGCTGGTGCGATTCTCGACGCGGATGTTGCCGCCATGGGCTTCGATGATTTGCTTGGAAATCGATAGGCCGAGCCCTGAATTCTGACCGAACCCGTGTTCCGGCCGATCGGTGTAGAAGCGCTCGAAAATCTTGTCGAGCGCTTCGGGACGGATGCCTGGCCCGTCGTCATCGACCAGGATTTCAACCTCGTCTTTCAAGCGCCGGCACGTGATGCGCACAGTGCCTCCAGGCGGTGAAAACGAACGTGCGTTGTCGACAAGGTTGCTGACCACCTGACCGAGCCTCGAGTCGTGCCCGGCGACCTTGAAGTTCGAAAGCGCGCTGCCTTCGAATGTCAGCGTCACGTTGACGTCGTCGGTGCGGATTTCGTTCGCGGCCTTGACGAGGGCGTCGAGTAGTTTCGCGAGATCGACTGGCGCAGCTTCCTGCCGCTGCAATTCGGCGTCGAGCCGGCTGGCATCGGATATGTCCGAGATCAGTCGGTCGAGTCGCTTGACGTCGTGCTCGATCACCGCGAGCAAGCGTTGCCGGCCCTGATCGGTTTTGGCCAAGGGCAGCGTCTCCACCGCCGAGCGCAGCGAGGTGAGGGGATTGCGCAGCTCATGCGCGACATCCGCGGCAAAACTCTCGATCGCTTCGATACGACTGTAGAGCGCGTTGGTCATGTCACGTATCGCACCAGACAGCTCTCCGATTTCGTCGCGTCGGCCGGTGAAGTCGGGAATTTCAACGCGACTGCGAATACGTCGGCGAACCCGTTCGGCTCCATCGGCGAGACGACGCACCGGACCGGCAATCGTGCCGGCGAGCAGCATCGAGAGTACGACCATGACGCCGGCGGCGACGAAGAACACCTTCACGATCGCGAGCCGCTCGGCTTCCACCATGTCGTCGATGTCGGCGCCCTGGGTCGACAACATCAGCGCACCGCGAACGGCGCGAAACCGCTGCACGGGCACTGCGACGGAAACGATGACTTCGCCCCGGTCGTTGACACGCACCATGCTGGCGTGTGCGCCGTTAAGTGCCTGCGTGACTTCCTCGTAGCCCTTTCCGTTTTCCGGGCCGAGTTCGTTGTACAGAGGCAGGTCGCCGCGGCCGAACCATCGACGCATGGTCATGAACGTGCGCTCCATCAGGCCCTGCTTTTCCGCACTCGGCGGCGGCAGGTCGAAGCGCAGAACGTCGCCGCGCCCATAAAGATTTCGACTGTCGAGAATGAGAACGCCGTCGCGGTCATAGATGCGCGCGCGTGTTTTGGTCGGCGAGACGAGACGCCGGAGCACCGGCGCAACGCGTTCCGGGTTGATCGGGAATTCGATGCCGGAGAGAGAATCGTCCGCCGGCCCATAACTCTCGCCTGCCTGCAGCTCGAGCAGGCGCTCGGGATCGATCGTGATGGAATCCGTTTCAACCGTGGCCGATGCCGCAATAGCGCCGGCGATGATTTCGCTCTGCGTGAGCAAGCTCTGCACGCGCGCGTCGATCAGTCCGGCGCGGAATTGCGACAGGTAGAGCACGCCGGTGACGAGCGCGACCAGCCCTGCGAGATTGAGGAAGACGATGCGTCGAGTGAGGCTTGAAAAACTTTGCGATACGAAGAAATGCCAGACCGCGCCCAGCATGCGCCGCACGGCGCCGCTTTGCGGCCCGGACTCCGGGCGCGCAGCTTCCGCGCCGGATGGTTCGGCTTCGGCGTTCTGCGCAACAATTTCCGCGGTTCGATCGAGCACTTCGTTCAATCCAGCCGGGTTGACCGTGGGCCCTTTTTCCGGCGCATGATCTTCGCCGAAAAAGCCAGCGCCTTTTCGGGTTCATGCGCGATCCGAGCCCCGGGTATTTTACCGCAAGCCGGGACGCTCCGTCAGGCCGCCCAGCCGGGCCGGGTCATCAAGAATATTTCATTCCTTGAAACGATAGCCGACGCCATAAAGCGTTTCGATCATCTCGAAATCGTCGTCAACCACCTTGAATTTCTTGCGCAAGCGCTTGATGTGGCTGTCGATGGTGCGGTCATCCACGTAAACCTGGTCGTCATAGGCCGCGTCCATCAACGCGTTACGACTCTTAACCACGCCTGGCCGAGTGGCGAGCGCCTGAAGGATAAGGAACTCGGTGACGGTCAGCGTTACGGGCTCGCCCTTCCAGGTGCAGGTGTGGCGCTCGGGGTCCATACGCAGCAGGCCGCGTTCCAGAACCTTGGCGGAATCGATCTCTTTTGGCGGCGCGCCATCTTTCGGACTTGAGCGGCGCAGCACAGCCTTCACGCGTTCGACCAGGAGCCGTTGCGAGAAGGGTTTACGGATAAAATCGTCGGCCCCCATCTTCAGCCCGAACAACTCGTCGATCTCCTCGTCCTTGGAGGTGAGGAAGATCACCGGGATGTCGGTCTTCTGCCGAAGGCGCCGCAGCGTTTCCATTCCGTCCATGCGCGGCATCTTGATGTCGAGAATCGCAAGATCCGGCGGAGACGACTTGAAGCCGTCGAGCGCCGAGGCGCCGTCCGTGTACGCCATGATGCGATAGCCCTCTGCTTCTAGAGCCATAGACACGGAGGTCAGAATATTGCGGTCATCGTCGACGAGAGCGATTGTCGGCATGTGCCCCTCTTCCGTGATGTCCCGCGCTTTTTGAACCCCACAAACGGGGTCCTAAATGTGGCCTCTTTGCATCAACTATGTGATTCGGTAGCGATTTCAACCCCAAGGAAGTACAAACTAACGGCGGGGCTAAATCTTTTAGGGTGCGAGTGACTGGCCGATGAAGCCCGATAAAGCCTTTGATGCCCACCTGGCTGCCAAAAAGCTGTTGCGCGAGGGCCGTTCCGGCGCCCTGGCAACATTGATGCCCGGCTCCGGTGACCCCTATTGCTCCCTGGTCAACGTGGCAACCGCAATCGATGGGGCGCCGCTTCTCCTGCTCTCGAACCTGGCGCTGCACACCAGGAACATCCAGGCGGCCGCGCGCGTATCGTTGATGCTGGACGAGCGTAAAGAAGGAGATCCCCTGGAAGGCGCACGCATCATGCTTATGGGAACGTGCGCGAAGTCCGATCCTTCGGTGGCTGCCGCTTACTTAAGGCGTCACCCGGAGGCGGAGATGTTTGCGAACTTCGCTGACTTTGCTTTTTACCGGATGGAGATCGGCCGTGCGCATCTAGTTGCCGGCTTCGGACGCATCGTGGACATTAAACCCAAAGATCTGCTCGCCAATGTGTCGGATGCGCAGGCGCTGATCGACGCCGAGCCTGGCCTAATTGCACACATGAATGAAGATCACGCGGATGCCTGCCGCCTGTACGCGACGAAATTGCTTGGTGCGCCCGACGGCGACTGGCGTTGCGTCGGCATCGATCCCGACGGCCTTGAACTGCAACAAGGGCGAACAGCGCTGCGCTTGCCGTTTCCGCAGCGCATCACCGCTCCGGGTCCGCTGCGTGCTGTTCTAAGACAACTCGCCGAGCAGGCACGGACGGGCTGACGCGGGCGGCGGCCCAACATTCGTCCGCCCCTGCACGAATGCATTATCGCCAAGCGCGTCCGGATGAGTCAGACTGTCCGCAACGATAAAATGTCCGGGAGCGAAACAATGCGTAAGACACTGTTCTCGATTCTGCTCAGTGCTGCGGCGATCAATCCAACGTTTGCCGGCGAACCGATCACATTGCGAGACATGGGCTCTTTCCATGTCGGCGGACGCGTCGTTGAGATTTCCGGCAAGCCGGTGAAGGAAGTCGTGTTCGGAGCCGGCGGTGTTCCGGCCAAGATCGATCCGAACGGCCTTTATCAGGTCGAACAGATGTACGTGCAGTACTTCCTGCCGCAAAATCGCAAGGGCAAATACCCGCTGCTGATGTGGCACGGAGGCGGGCTTACCGGCGCCACCTACGAGACCACACCGGACGGCCGCGAAGGTTGGCTCAACCTGTTCATCCGCAAAGGCTGGGACGTCTACAACTCCGACGCGGTCGAGCGTGGCCGCTCTGGCTTCGCGCCGCCCGATGTGTGGAACAGCGAGCCGAATTTCCTGACCAAGGCCAATCCGTTCGAGCGCTTCCGTATCGGGCAAGGCCTCGGCTCATGGAATGCCGATCCGGCGAAAATGAAAGTGAATGTCGGCAGCCAGTTCCCGGTCGAGGCCTACGACAACTTCACCAAACAAATCGTGCCGCGCTGGACCAGCACCGATGATGCGATCATCGCCGCCTATACCGCGCTGGTCGACAAAGTCTGTCCATGCGTTCTCTTGTTTCACAGCCAGGCCGGAGGGTTTGGCTTCACCGTCGCGCAGGCACGCCCTGACAAGATAAAAGCGATCGTTGCAGTTGAACCGGCTGTCGCGGGCGACAAGGCTCAGGCGGGCAGGCTGAAAAACATCCCAACCCTCGTTGTCTATGGTGACTACATTCCGCTCGACAGCCGCTGGCCGAAAATGCGGCAGATCGGCCTCGATTACGCGGAAGCGATCCGTGCCGCGGGAGGGACTGCGGACGTGGTTAACCTGCCGGACGCCGGCATCAAGGGAAATTCCCACATGCTGATGATGGACAAGAATAATGGCCAGGTTGCCGACCTGATTCAGAAATGGCTTGCGGACAAGGGGTTGGTTGAATAGGCCGGCGTTATTCGAAAACATTGATGCAGCGCAACGCGGGCTGCAGGCCTCCCATGCCATTTTTTCTTGGCTTTCGAGGACGCCCTGACTATGGTCGCGCGCCTTCGAGCAAGGGTCTATACTAACGTCTTAATAGCCGCGGGGGGACCCAAGAGCCCAGAGAGGGGTTCTGGCAAAAAAGCGGCCTGTTTGGGAGAAATCGCGTGCAAGAGCAGGGTATGCGGAACGGTGCGTACGGCGCCGACAAATTCGGCTTCAAGAATCTCTCCGAGGTGCGCTGGAACCTGACCGAGCCGACTTTGTATGAGTATGCAGTCGCGGCGGGTGAGGCTTCGATCGTCGCAGGTGGCGCGCTCTGCGCGGAAACAGGTCATCACACCGGACGCAGTCCCAAGGACAAGCATACCGTCGTCGACGATCTCACCCGCGATTCACTCTGGTGGGACGGCAATCGCAAGATGTCGAAGGAGAACTTCGACAATCTGCTCGCCGATTTCCTGAAACATGCCGAGGGCAAGAAACTTTTCGCGCAGGACCTCTATGGCGGCGCCGATCCGAAATACCGGATCAAGACCCGCATTTACACCGAACTCGCCTGGCACTCCCTGTTCATCCGCCAGCTGCTGATCCGTCCCGAGCGCAAAGAGCTTGCCGACTTCGTTCCCGAACTCACCATCGTCGATTTCCCCTCGTTCAGGCCCGATGCCAAACGTCATGGCGGTCGCGAAGGCTCCGACACGATGGTCGCAATCGACTTCACGCGAAAGATCGTTCTGATCTGCGGATCGTCCTATGCGGGCGAGATGAAGAAATCGGTGTTCACCACGCTCAATTTTTATCTGCCTGCGCAGAACGTCGTACCGATGCACTGCTCGGCCAACGTCAGCCACGAGGGCGAGAGCGCGCTGTTCTTCGGCCTGTCCGGAACGGGCAAGACAACGTTGTCGGCCGATCCGAACCGCATCCTGATCGGCGACGACGAGACTGGCTGGGGTCCGGACGGCATCTTCAATTTCGAAGGCGGCTGCTATGCCAAGACCATCAAGCTCTCGCACGAAGCAGAGCCGATGATCTGGGGCGCCACCAACCGTTTCGGTGCTGTCCTGGAAAATGTTGCGTTCGATCCGGTCACGCGCGTGCCCGATTACGATGACGGCACCAAGACCGAGAACACGCGTTCAGCCTATCCGCTCGATTTCATCTCGAACGCCTCGCGCAGCGGACGCGCGGGCCACCCGAAGAACATCATCTTCCTCACGGCCGATGCCTACGGCGTAATGCCGCCGATCGCCAAGCTGACGCCGACGCAGGCGATGTATCACTTCCTGTCAGGTTACACCGCCAAGGTTGCCGGCACCGAAAAGGGGCTGGTCGGCGTGCAACCGGAATTCTCCACCTGCTTCGGCGCGCCGTTCCTGCCGCGACATCCGTCGGTCTATGCGAACCTGCTGCGCGATCACATCAACAAGCACAAAGTCGATGTCTGGCTGGTCAATTCCGGCTGGACCGGCGGCAAATACGGTGTCGGCCGGCGCATGCCGATCCGTGCGACACGCACGCTCCTGACGGCGGCACTCAATGGTTCGCTCAAGAATGCCGACTTCCGCACCGATCCGTATTTCGGGTTCTCGGTGCCGACCTCGGTACCGGGTGTCGAGCCGCATCTGCTCAATCCGTTCAAGACCTGGAAGGACAAAGCCGAGTTCGACAGGATCGCGCGCGATCTGGTCGCGATGTTCCAGAAGAATTTCGCCAAGTTCGAGCAGCACGTGACGCCGGACATCAAGGCGGCGGCACCGGAAGTGCGCATCGCGGCCGAGTGATCGGCCGCGCTGCTAGACGCCACACCAGGCGTGAGCTTTACCGAGGAGGTCATGGGTTATCCAAAGTAGGCATCCCGCACGTCCTGGCGGGCTGCGAGTTCTGTCGGCGTTCCGCTTGCGGCGACGCGACCCTTCGATAACACAAAGCCGTAGTGGGAAATCGCCAGCGTTTGATGCACGTTCTGCTCGACGAGCAATACGGTGATGCCGCGCTCGTTGATGCTGCGAATGATGTTGAAGTTTTCCTTCACAAGGCGCGGCGACAGTCCAAGCGAGGGCTCGTCGATCAGCAGCAGTTTCGGCGCGCACATGAGGCCACGCCCGATCGACACCATCGCCTGCTCGCCACCCGACATCGTTCCGGCAAGCTGCGTGCGCCGCTCGGACAGCCGCGGGAAAATTTGCAGGATTTCATCGAGGCGCGCGGCGCTCACTTTGTCCGAAGGCTCTTGATAGGCGCCGACCCGCAAGTTTTCCTCGACCGTGAGCTTGGGAAACACCTTGCGCCCCTCGGGAATGCAGGCGATGCCAGCAGCGATGATCTTGTGTGTCGGCAATCGTGTGATGTCCGCACCATCGAATACGATGCGGCCGCCACGCGCAGGCGTCAATCCGAGGATCGAGCGCACGAGCGTCGTTTTGCCCGAGCCGTTGGAACCGAGCAGACAGGTGATGCGCCCGGCCTCGACCTTGAGCGATATGCCTTGCAAGACGTCGGCTTTGTCGTAAGCCGTGAAAACGCCCTCGATTTCGAGCGAGCCGCTCATCATGCCACTCCGAGATAGGCTTCCTGCACCTGCGTGTCGGAGGCGACAGTGCGGTAGGGGCCTTCGGCGATCTTGCGGCCGAAATTAAGCACGACGCAGCGCTCGGTGATGCGTTCGATCACGCCCATCTCATGCTCGACAATGATGATGGTCAGGTCCTTGTTGCGCGCGCGCACGAGCAGGATGTCATTCATCAACTCCGCCGTTTCCTCGTGCGTCATTCCCGCCGAAGGCTCGTCAAGCAGGAGCAGCCGGGGTGCGCTGATCAGCGCGCGGCAGATTTCGATACGGCGGCGATCGATCATGGGCAGGCCGCCAACCGGCTCGAACAGGCGGTCGGCCAGCCCAGGCTCGAATACCTCGACCAATGCCCGCGCGGCCGCGTAGTTTTGCTCGAACTCGCGCTTGAAATCACGGCGTCTGACCAGGTTGAACCACAGGCCCTGATTGAGGCGCTTGTGGTTGCCGATCATGATGTTGTCGAAGATGGAAAGCGGCAGAGACAGACGCGAACGCTGGAATGTGCGCGCCATGCCGGCCTGATAGACTACCTGTCCGTTCGCATTGGTCACGTCCACGCCATTGAAGGTGACGCTGCCGGCATCGGCGCGATAGATGCCGGTGATGACGTTGAAGAACGTGGTCTTGCCCGAGCCGTTCGGGCCAATCAGGCCGAGAATCTCGTTGGGAGCGACGGCGAGATCGAGCCTGTCGAGCGCGAGCACGCCTCCGAAGTGCTTGGACAGTCGCTGCACGTCGAGTAACGCGCTCATGGCCGCCACCCCGGAAAGTAGCGTCGCACTGGCCGCGGCAGCAATCCTTCGGGACGGAACAGCAGCACCGCGATCACCATCATTGCGTACAGCAGGAAACGGTATTCCTGGATCGTCTGCAGTTTCTCCGGTACGACCACGACGATGATGGTAGCCACGATGAGACCCCACGGATTGCCGATGCCACCCAGCAAAAGGATGGACACCAGGATGAGTGAATCGGCGAAGGTGTAGTTATTGGGCGCGACGAATCCGCCGACCATGCCGAACAGCGCGCCGGCGATGCCGATGAGAAAATTGCCGATCAGGAAGGCCGTGACCTTCCAGCGCACGATATTGAGGCCGAAACAATTCGCCGCCGTTTCATCGAGCCGCAGGGCATCGAGATTGAGGCCGATCCAGGACCGCTCGAGCCGCCGGACAAGGATGAACGCACCGATCAACAGCAAGAGGCTGACGACGAAGTAGTTCATGTAGAACGACAGTGAGATGTTGCCGATCTTGATGTTGTCATTGAACGACCATCCGAGAATGCTCATGCCCTTGACTTGCATGCCCTGCGGCCCGCCCAGCACGTCGTTTACTTCGAGAAAGGTTTTGAACAGCAGGGCAAAGGCAATCGTCACGACCGCCGCGTAGTGTCCGCGCGTCCGCAGAACCGGCAGCAGCAGAAGCGAGCCCGCGAATGCCGCGAGCAGGCCGCCGATCACCAGCACGAGCAGATGGGGCACCGGGGTGTAGGTATTAAGGACGGCTGACGTGTAGGCGCCGATGCCGAAAAACGACGCGCCGGCGAAATTGAGAACGCCGGCATAGCCGAACTGCACATTGAGACCGAGCGTTGCCACTGAGTAGATAAGCACGGTGATGACCAGCAGCAGCACGAAATGATTTTCATGGAAGAACGCCGCGATCGCGACCGCGGCGATGATCGCGGATCCGCCGAGCGCGTCCTCATGATCGCCAAAGGACGCGCTCACGCTGTCAAGAACGCCAAGCCAGGCGCCTGCGATCACCACAACGATGCCAGCGACGAGCAGCGCGATAATCAGGTTCTGCCGCTCGGCAGCGAGCAGCGCGATCAGATAGACGGTCGCAATCGCGATCGCGATCACGCCCGGCCAGACGCGCGCTTTTTTCACCACGATCTTAGACGCGCTCACTGATCTTTTCCTGGATCAAGCCTGTGGGTCGCCAGGCCATGATGGCGATGACCACGCCGAAGGCGAACACATCCTTGTAGGCACTGGCGAAGGGAAGCAGCACCGTACCGATCGTCTGCAGGCCGGCGAACAGAAAGCCGCCGAGGATGGCCCCATAGATGCTGCCCAGCCCGCCGACGATGGCGGCGGAAAAGCCGATAACGCCAAGATAAAGGCCAATGCCGAAATTGATTTCATTGTAGTAGAGGCCGTTCATCACACCGGCGAACGCCGCCAGTCCTGAGCCGATGGCAAAGGTGATGAGCACGATCGCGGTGAAGTTGATGCCCATCGTGCGCGCGGTTTCCTCGTCCTGCGCCACTGCCCGGATTGCGAGGCCGAGCTTCGTCCGGTTGAGCAGATACTGGATGCCCAGGATCACCAGCACACCGGCGGCGAGCATCAGGACATTGTCGAGCCGCAGATTAAATCCGCCGAGATCGACCGAGGCACGCGGCAAGAGCGCCGGAAACGGCTTGGGATTGGCGCCCTGCGGATAGAACAGCCGCACGCTTTCGCGCAGTACCGTGCCGAGCATCAGCGTGATCAGCAATGTATTGAGCGCCGGCGCGGAACGCAGCGGCATCACGAGATAGCGGGCGATGCCCATGCCGAACAGCGCCATGGCGAGCGTCGACAGAACAAGCATGATGAGCAGGTCGAGCCAGCTGGAATTGACGCCGGCGGCGTGCAGGCCGACATAGGCCGCGAGCGCGGTGAAGGCGCCGACCGTCAGCACATCGCCGTGCGAGAACTTGATCACGTCGAGCACGCCGAAGAACAGCGTGAAGCCGACGGCCACCAGCGCATACATCATGCCGAGCATCAGCCCATTCATGATGTATTGGGCGAGCAGGCCAGCATCCATGTCCCGGATCTCCGCCGCCATGCCCGACCTTGGATCGGGCACCCACGTCCCCGCGAAATTAGGACAGACGTGGATGGCCGGGACTGGCCCGGCCATGACGGGTCATTGCCTCAAGCGTCTTGCGCCGCGCAGCGTTACTTCTGTCCCGGCAACTTGCGCTTGCCGGACGCGTACTCGCTGTCGTCCCATTCCACGAACTTGCCGTCCTGCACCACGTATTTGGTGATGACCGGAACGGTATTCTGGCCGTGATCGTCGAAGGTGATCTTGCCGACGATCGAATCGCGATCCTTCACGTCGGCAAGCGCGGCGATAACTTTCTTGCGATCCGGACCGACCTTCTCGATGGTGTCGAGGATCATGTCCATCGCCGCAAAGGCGAAGGCACCATAGGCTTCCGGCGGATTGTCGTATTTCTGCGCGTTGTACTTTTCCATGAAGAACTTGCCGCCGGGAAGTTTCTCGGTCGGTGCGCCTTCACGGAAGGCGAGCGTGCTTTCCGCCAGCGGTCCGAGACCCTGGATATAGGCGTCGGAAACGATGCCCGAGGTGCCGTCGAACACGGCATTGATGCCGAGCTTGTCCATCTGCGAGCGGATGCGCACGCCGATCGGCGTCAGCCCGCCGAAGTAGATCACCTCGGGATTGAGTGCCTTGATCTTGGTGAGCTCGCCGGTGAAATCCTGCTGTTCTGCAGTGACCCCGAAGGTGCCGACAATATTCGCCTTGCCGATCTTGGCCAGCGCCTTGCTGAAATATTCGTTGTGACCTTTTCCGTAGTCGGTGGTGTCGTGAATGACCGCGACCGTCTTGTAACCGAGCTTGGAGATCAGCTCGGCGTTCGCGTCATTCTGGTTGATCATGGTGCCGTTGACGCGGTGCACCTCTTCGTACTTGTTGCGATACGTGATGTCGGGCAGCACGGCGCCCCACACGATCACTGGAAAACCGAACTTGTGATAGGTGTCGACCGTGGCGATCGCCGTCGCGGAACAATAGTGCGTCGCACCGGCGATGATGTCCTTGTCGGCGGCCATCTTGGTCGCGACCTGCACCGCAACGTTCGGCTTGCATTCGTCGTCGAGCACGACGAGCTCGTATTCGTACTTCGCGTTGGGATCGGCGTTGCGCAAGCGTACGGCGAGATCGGCCGAATTGCGGCCCCCGAGGCCATTGACGGAAACGCCGCCTGTGAGCGGACCAATGAAGCCGACCTTGACCTTGTCCTTGGCTTCGGCGGCGGCTGTCGCAACGGCAAACGCAAGCGCCGCGATGCCAACAGTCATTCGTCGACACGTTTTACTCATACTCTCCCTCCAGGCCTCTGTTCCGGGAATAGTTGCGCGGCGGGAGAAATACGGCAAGTCTGTATTTGTGTCGCAACAGACAGCACCTTGTCGTCTGCGCCTGAGCGATCTGACGAACTCCAGGCAAAATAAAAAGGACGGCTGCGATGCCGCCCTTTTTCCTTGCTTGGTTCCGGCTATTGGCCGTTGGTTCGCGCCAGCTGTTGCCCGATCCGGTTGAAGCGGGCCTTCTGCTCGCTCGACAACGACGCGTAGAAGTTCTCGAGTGCCGGCTTCACCGTATTGGCGGCGTCGACCATCGACTGCAGACGCTTCTCCATCACATTGAGCCGCCCTGGAGGCGTCATCGGCGTCTCATTAGGGCAGGCTGTCTGCATGATCGAGACCGCCTTGTTGGTCGCGTCCTGCAGCTTCATCAGCTCGGCCTCCTGCGCATCGGTCGGATTGAGCGCGTCCTCAATCTGCTCGATCGGCAGGTTGGTTAGGCCCTGCTTCGGCTGCTTGCACGTATCGGCGGCCTGCGAGGCGACGCTTGCCTGTGCTTCCATCCCTGCGTTCTGCGGACCAAGCAGATTGAAGCGCTCCTTCTGCTCGTCGCTCAGCGATGCATAGAACTTCTCGAGCGGCGGACGCACCATCTGCACGGCTTGCAGCGTTGCTTCCAGTCGCACCGTCATCGCGGCGAGGCGGCCCGGAGGCGTCAGCGGGAAAGCATTGTCCGCCGGACATGACGCTTTGAAGCCCGCGGCTGCGTCGTCGCTTGCCCTGCGCACATCGTCGAGCAACTGCTTCTGCTCGCCGTTGAGGCCAACCTTGTGTTCAATGTCGCCGAACGGCCAGGCGGTCACGCCGTTGCCGGGCTGCCTGCAAAGTTCCTGCACGCTCGTATAGCTTGGGCGCGGTGCCGACGCCGCAGGGGTTGTCCGCACTCCGCCCGACGACGAATAGCCGGATGCCGGCGCATAGGCATAGGCGTCCGGCACGCCGGCATCGCCCCAGAAAACGCCGTCGAAGAAATCATCGTAGGCGTATGCCCAATAGCCATCGTCGTAGCCGTACGGCCAGAATGTGTAGTCAAAGATGTCGGAATAGGCGTACGGCCAGAACACCGGTCCGAACCAGGCAACAAAGCGGGCGCGGTGATGGTTTCGCCATGCGTTACGCGCGGAAGCCCACGCCCAGCGATTGTTCTGATTGATGCCTCCGACCTGCTGGGCAAAGCGTGCCGCGAAGCGGCCCTGACGTGCTGCGTCGGGTGTCACGCGTGCCATTCCGTTGCGACGGTTTTCACGCCAGTTGCGCGTGTTCGCGTTGGCGTGCGCTGCGTTCGGCTGCGTGAGCTGCTGCCGGGCGAGGGCGCGCTGCTGGCGCGCCTGCTCGAACTGCTGGCGATTGGCCGCGCGTTGCGAGGGCGGAAGCTGGCGCAGTTCGCGTGCCTCAGATTGACGCAATGTATGCTCGGCGCGCAGCTGCTCGCGTGTCGCCCGCAACTGGTCACGTGAGTTGGCTTGCATATTGGCCTGCAGCTGCTGTTTCGTCTGCGCCTGCACGTTGGACCGTGCCTGCGACGGCTGCGTCTGCTGGCGCAATGCGCGCTCCTGACGCAATTGCTGCCGCTGAACGGTCCGGTTGACCGTCGGCGGCCGCTGGGGCGTTGCCGCCATGCGCGGTGCATTCACGCGCGGGGTCGCCATGTGCGGCTGAATGCGCGGCTGCATGCGTGGCGCCATTTGCGGGGCGGACATGCGGGGCGCCGACATGTGCGGTGCCGACATCCGTGGCGCGGACATCTGTGGCGCTGCTATGCGCGGCGCCGGCGCGAAATGCGGTGCAGCCAGCCGGGCGGGCGCTGCCGCTGCTCGTCCGCCACCACCATGCTGCGGTTGCTGGGCGCTAGTCGTCGTCGAAATACCGGCGACAAGCATCGCTGCCAGCAGCAGCGTGCCTTTTTGTCGTGTCATTTTTTAATCCTCCACCAACTCCGGGACGCGAAGTTCGGTCCTTTAACGGATTAAACGGCGCGGAGTTCACGAATCCGGCGGTTCCATCGTGCGGATGTGACGGGACATGAACGTTTTGTAATTTACGTTCACGGCGCGGCTGTCGCTGCGGCGGGAAATTACCTGTTGGCGGCGCTGGCGTTGCGCAGGCGTTCGATCAGCTCGGCATTCGGATAGGAATCGGCCGGCAAGCCGACCTTCAGCTGCGCCTTCTTTGTTGCGATGCGCGTGCCGTTGCCGACCTTTCCGTCGGGTTCACCGACGCCTTCGTAGCCCTGCTTGTTGAGCAGGCGTTGCAGCTCCATCACCTGCTGCGACGAGAGCGGCGCGACGCTGGCCGCGCCCGAATGGTCGACCGTTGGCGCACCCGCGAGGCGCGTGGCGAAATAGGCAACTGTCGTTGAGTAGACCATGGCCGAATTCCAGCCGAGGAATGCCTTGAAGTTCGGATAGGCGAGGAACGCCGGCCCCTGCCGGCCCATGGGAAGAATGAGCGAAGCGGGAAGATTGCCGCTCGGCAATTCGCCCTGCATCGGCTTCACGCCCCACGCGACCCATTGCGATTGCGGGTGCTGGATCCCGACATCGGCTTCCTGCCAGGGCAGGTTCGCGGGCACGCGCACTTCTTTCAGCCAAGGCTGGCCACGCTGCCAGCCGAGGCTGACCAGGAAGTTGGCCGCGGAAGCGAGCGTATCGGGAACGCTTTTGATCAGATCGCGGCGGCCATCGCCGTCGAAGTCGACCGCGTTCTTGAGGTAGTCGGTGGCGGTGAATTGCATTCCGCCGAATTCGCCGGCCCAGTCGCCGATCATGTCTTCGACGCTCTGGTCGCCGCGCTCGATGATGCGCAACGCATCGAACAGCTGCTGACGGAAGAAATCCGGCCGGCGGCAATCATAGGCGAGCGATGCGATCGCGCTCAGAATGTTGTACTTGCCGAAATTTGCGCCGAAGTCGCTTTCCAGCCCCCAGAACGCGGTCAGAACCGGCGCGGGCACGCCGTACTTCTCCTCGATCCGCGCGAACAGGGACGCGTGCTGCTTCATCTTGGCGAGTCCGGAAGGAATGCGGCCGCCACCGACCATGCGATCGGAAAATTGCAGGAATGTCTGGTTGAAGACCGCCTGGCCGTGGTCGCGCCGGATGATGGCTTGGTCGAAGACCATGCTCGGCGCCGCCGCCGCAATGACCCGCGGCGAGATGCCCTGTGCGGCAGCCTCCTTCTTGAAATCCTCGAGCCAGCGCTCGTAGCTGCCGCTGGTGCGGCAGGGCGTGGCGGCAAAAGCGTGCTCCGCGAGCAAGGGTCCGAAGGCGCAGATTGCTGCTGCAAATACCGCTTTTCGCATCGTTCACCGACTCACGTGTTTGAAAGGCTTTCGACTAAATCCGCCAATGCGGGTCGCGGGTCAAGCGGCATTGCGGATAACCGCCCGTTGTCATTTCGCAAAGCGTCGGGCAGCATCGCGGCCACAAAATGGCTGGCAGAAATTTTGGGGCTTCTGGATCGTGGATGACCGGGTCAATCGATTAAATGACAGGAGGATTTCGATGGCTGCCAATCTGCGCTTTTCCAATCCGAAGACGCTCGCAAAGCCGCCCGGCTACAGTTACGTCGTCGAGGCGACCGGGCCGAACAGGCTGATATTCATCGCCGGCCAGCTTGGCCTCGATATGGAGAACAAGCTCGTGGGAGCGCCGGGTGATTTCGGCGCGCAGGCGGAAAAGGCAATTGAAAACCTGAAGCTCGCGCTTGCCGACGCCGGCGCTACGCTCAAGGAGGTGGTCAAGATCAACAACTACCTCGTCGATATGTCGCATATCTCGATCTTCCGCGAAGTGCGCGACCGCCACTTCAATATGGCTGCGCCGCCGGCAAGTACGACGGTCGCCATCTCCCAGCTGGCGCGACCAGGTGCGTTGTTCGAGATCGAAGCGATTGCGGTGTTGCCGGCTAAAGCCGCAAAAGCTGCGCGGGCGGAACCCGCTGGGCGCCGTTCCGCCAAAAAGGCGAAGGCGCGCCACAAACGCAGGTAGCTATCGCTAGCTAGTGCGCTTCGTCCCAGTTGTCGGCGGCGCGGGCGTCGACCTGAAGCGGGACATGCAGCGCCACGGCTGGATCGGGCGCACTCTGCATCACGCCTTTGATGATCGGCAGGGTGCGCTCGACTTCTTTCTCCGGCACTTCGAAGATCAGTTCGTCGTGCACCTGCAGAAGCATACGTGCATTGAGCTTGTCCTTGCGAAGCTCCGGCTCGATACGGATCATGGCGCGTCGGATGATGTCGGCGGCCGAGCCCTGCAGGCGCGCATTGATCGCCGCACGTTCATTGAACGAGCGGATCGAAGGATTGCTGGCCTTGATGTCGGGGTAGTGGCACTTGCGACCGAATAATGTGAGCACGTAGCCGTGCTCGCGGCAGAACTCGCGCGTCTCGTCCATGTAGTCACGTATGCCCGGGAAACGTTCGAAGTATTTCTTGATGTAGGCGCCCGCTTCCTTGCTTTCGATGCCGAGTTGCGCGGCGAGGCCGAACGCCGAAATTCCGTAGATGATGCCGAAGTTGATCGCCTTTGCGCGGCGGCGCACTTCAGCCGGCATGTCCTTGACCGGGACGCCGAACATTTCCGAAGCGGTCATGGCGTGGATGTCGACGCCATCCTGAAACGCTTTTCGCAAAGTCGGCACATTGGCGACTTCCGAAAGCAGCCGTAGTTCGATCTGCGAATAGTCGGCTGAGACGAGCTTCATTCCCGGCGCGGCAACGAAGGCTCGGCGGATCTTGCGCCCGTCTTCGGTGCGGATCGGAATGTTCTGCAGGTTGGGTTCGGACGATGAGAGACGGCCGGTCGATGTTGCCGCGAGCGCGTAGCTCGTGTGCACGCGGTGCGTTTTCGGATTGACGTAGTTCGGCAAGGCCTCGGTATAGGTCGAGCGCAGCTTCGACACCTGCCGCCAGTCGAGAATGACCTGCGGAAGCTTGTGGCCTTGCTCGGCCAGTTCTTCCAGCGTGCGCGCGCCCGTCGACCACTGGCCGGTCTTGGTTTTGGTGCCGCCGGGTAAACCCATTTGGCCGAACAGGATGTCGCCCAGCTGTTTCGGGCTGCCCGGATTCACTTGTGTCCCGGCGATCTTGTTGATGTCGTGCTCAAGCGCCGCCTGCTTCTTGCCGAAGTCATTGGAGAGCTGTGAAAGGACGCCGGGATCAACCGATATGCCGCGTTCCTCCATGCAGGCGAGGACGCGCGGCATCGGCCGCTCGAGCGTTTCGTAAACGCGCGTCACCTTCTCGCCGACCATGCGCGCTTTCAAAGCCTGCCAAAGCCGGAAAATGAGGTCCGCGTCTTCGGCCGCGTAGCTCGCGGTGCGGACGATCGGCGTCGCTTCCTGAGTCGACAACGCCTTTTCCCTGTTTTTGGCGTCGTCGAAGCGGGAAGGGCTGCGACCGAAATAGCGCGTTGCGACGCTGTCGAGGTCATGCGCGCCCTTGCCGGCATCGAGGACATACGACATCAGCATCGTATCGTCGGTCGTTCCGAGGCGGACACCGCGGCAGGCGAGAACCAGCCAGTCGCGTTTCACGTCGTGGCCGACCTTGATGATGCTTTGGTCTTCGAAAATCGGCTTGAACGCTTCAAGCGCATCACGCTCGGGAATCTGCCCGCTGCAGAGTTTGGCCGCGAACAGCCCCGAGGTCTCTCCTTCGCTTGCCTCGCGATGGCCGAGCGGCAGATAGGCCGCCTCGTTCGGTGCGACGGCGAGCGCGATGCCGCACAGCGCGGCCTGCATCGGATCAAGACTGGTCGTTTCCGTCTTGATTGCGAGAACACCCGTGTCGTGAGCGCGCGCGATCCAGTGCTTCAGGCGATCGACTGTTTCGATCGTCTCGTACTTCGCTGGTTCGATCTTGCTTGCGCGCAACGTTTCAAGCCGCCGTTCGGACAGCGAGATCGGCGTCAGTTGCGCGGCCTCCGCACCCGCGCTGGCCTTGCTTCTGGCGGCGGAGGGGGTAACAAGCGGAAGCTGTCCCTGTCCGCTGGTGCGCCCGGCCGGGACGCCCGATGATTTGGGTGCCGGCGATGGTGCTTGCGCGGCTTCAACCTGGCTTGCGTCGACGCCGGCCTTTTCGGCGACACGCTGCGTCAACGTTTTGAAACCCATCGCCTTGAGAAATGTGATCAACTCCTTGTAGTCGGGCTCTCTAACCCCGAGGTTTTCGATCGGCACATCGAGGGGCACGCGATCATCGAGGGTCACAAGTTTTTTCGACATGCGTGCCGCATCGGCATTGTCGAGAAGGGCCTGGCGACGCTTGTCCTGTTTGATCTCGGTTGCCCGCTTGAGCAGAGTTTCAAGGTCGCCGTACTCGCCGATGAGCTGGGCTGCGGTTTTTACGCCGATGCCCGGTACGCCGGGCACGTTGTCGGTAGAATCGCCGATCAGCGCCTGAACCTCGATGACCTTCGTCGGAGGGACCCCGAATTTTTCGAGCACTTCGGGAACGCCAATGCGCACATCCTTCATCGTGTCGTACATGACCACGCACTCATTCACGAGCTGCATGAGGTCCTTGTCGGACGACACGATGGTGGCGGTCGCGCCGGCTTCACAGGCGATACGCGCATATGTTGCGATCAGATCGTCAGCCTCGTACCCGGCCTGCTCGAGACAGGGGATCTCGAAGGCATTCACCGCATCGCGGATCAGCGGGAACTGGGGAATGAGGTCGTCAGGCGGCGGCGGTCGGTGCGCCTTGTACTCCTTGTACATCTCCGTGCGGAACGTCTTTTCCGATTTGTCGAAGATCACCGCGAGATGGGTCGGCCGCTCATCCGGCTTCATCTCCTTGAGCAGCTTCCACAGCATGTTGCAGAAACCGTACACCGCGTTGACATGCGTGCCGTCGGCGGTGCGCGGCTCGAACCTGATCGCGTGATACGCGCGGAAGATGTAGCCGGAACCGTCCACCAGGAACACGTGGTCGCCCTTTTTGACGGCGCGGGACGCCGTCGGCAGGGCTGGGGCGGCGGGTTTTGTTTTGGGGCTCGATTTTGCGGAGGCTGGCATGTGCGGAATGTGGGCCTGGAGCGGGCGTTAATCAATCGGCCAGAATCTCCGGTCACAGAAAATGCGCAGAAGCCGTCGCCTCTCGCCACTCGGCATTGCGTCTGCTATGCAGGCCGCGGTCGGGCTTTGACCGGAAGCGGTTTGCCACCTTCATGATGGATCTTACATGCGCGTTGCCATGATCGGCACCGGCTATGTCGGCCTCGTTTCCGGTGCTTGCTTTGCCGACTTCGGCCATGAGGTCGTCTGCGTCGACAAGGACAAGGCAAAGATCGCGGCGCTGAGCCGCGGTGAGGTGCCGATCTATGAGCCCGGCCTCAGTGACCTGGTCGCCAGCAACACCCGCGCGGGCAGGTTGAAATTCACGACTGAGCTCCTCGGCGCTGTTGCCGCAGCGAATGCGGTCTTCATCGCGGTTGGGACCCCCTCGCGCCGCGGCGACGGCTTCGCCGACCTGAGCTTTGTTCACGAGGCTGCACGCGAGATTGCGCGCGCGCTCGACGGCTTCACGGTCGTCATCACCAAATCGACGGTACCGGTCGGCACAGGCGACGAAGTGGAACGCATTATCCGCGAGACAAGGTCCGATGCCGACTGTGCGGTCGTCTCGAATCCGGAATTCCTTCGCGAAGGTGCGGCCATTCAAGACTTCAAGCATCCCGACCGCATTGTCATCGGTACACCCGATGCACGCGCGCGTGAAGTCATGAGCGAATTGTACCGTCCGCTCTATCTCAACCGTTCGCCGATACTCTTCACCGACCGGCGTACGGCCGAGCTCATCAAGTATGCGGCAAACGCTTTCCTCGCCACCAAGATCACCTTCATCAACGAGATCGCCGATCTCGCCGAGAAAGTGGGTGCCGACGTTCAGGAGATCGCGCGCGGAATCGGGTTGGACAACCGGATCGGATCGAAGTTCCTGCATGCCGGCCCCGGTTATGGCGGTTCGTGTTTTCCCAAGGATACGGTCGCGCTCATCAAGACGGCGCAGGACCACTCCGCGCCGCTGCGCATCGTCGAAGCCGTTGCGGCCGTCAACGATGCGCGCAAGCGCGCGATGGCGCGCAAGGTTTCGGCCGCGCTCGGCGGCGAGCTGCGCGGAAAAACGATTGCGGTCCTTGGCCTCACGTTCAAGCCGAATACCGACGACATGCGCGAGGCGCCATCGATTCCGCTCATCACCGCGTTGCAAGACATGGGCGCAAAGGTGCGTGTTTACGATCCGATCGGCATGGAGCAGGCCAAGGGCCTCATCGGCAACATCATATTCTGCGACGATTCGTATTCCTGCGCGGAAGGCGCTTCAGCACTGGTGATCGTCACGGAGTGGGAGCAATTCCGCGCGCTGGATTTCGATCGGCTGAAGGGGTTGATGGCGCGGCCGGTTCTGGTCGATCTGCGCAACGTCTACCGGCCGGATGAAATTACCCGCCACGGCTTCGTCTACGAAAGCGTGGGACGGCCGCGGAAATGATGTTTGTCAGCCTCGCCTTTGATAGAAGTTGTCGTCCCCCGCGCGAGCGGGGGACCCGGTAATCATCCAAATCGCGTTTCTTGCTTTTAGCGGTTACCGGTTCATCCGGTGGTCCGGATGATGACGACGAAAATCATGCGAAGTTTCGAGACATCTCTGCCAATCGACGCCGCGCTGCCGCAACTCACATCGGCTCTCGCTGGCAACGATGCCGCCGTGTTGGTCGCTTCGCCCGGCGCGGGCAAGACGACGCGCGTGCCGCTGGTGCTGCTCGACGAGCCCTGGGCGAAGGACAAAAAAATTCTTGTGCTCGAGCCGCGCCGGCTCGCGGCGCGTGCCGCGGCCGCTCGCATGGCGTCGACCTTGCGCGAGCAGGTCGGCGACACGGTCGGTCTTCGCGTGCGTTTTGATTCGAAAGTGACGAAACGCACGCGCATCGAGATTTTGACCGAGGGCGTATTCACGCGGCTTATTCTCGACGACCCGTCGCTCGATGGCATTGCCGCCGTGCTGTTCGATGAATTTCACGAGCGGTCGCTCGATGCCGATCTCGGATTGGCGCTGGCGCGCGATGCGCAGCTCGGCCTGCGACCCGATCTCAAGTTGCTAGTGATGTCGGCAACGCTTGATGGCGCGCGGGTTGCAGCGCTGCTCGGCGATGCGCTGGCAGTCGAAAGCGAAGGACGCGTTTTTCCGGTGGAGACCCGCTATCTCGGCCGCGATCCGCGCGCATCGATCGAACGTCAGGCAGCTGATGCGGTCGAGCGCGCGCTGCGGGCTGAAAGCGGCTCGCTGTTGGTGTTTCTGCCGGGCGCCGGCGAGATCCGTCGCACCGAGGAGCTGCTGAAAGAGCGCATTCGCGACACGAATGTCGATATCGTCGGTCTCTTCGGCGCACTCGATGCGCGCGAGCAGGATCGCGCGATTTCGCCGTCGCCGCCGGGGCGGCGCAAGGTGGTGCTGGCGACCTCGATCGCCGAAACCTCGATCACCATCGAGGGCGTGCGCGTCGTCATCGACAGCGGGCTCGCACGGGTTCCGCGCTACGAGCCGGATGTCGGGCTCACGCGACTGGAAACCGTGCGCGTCTCGCGCGCGGCCGCCGACCAGCGTCGCGGGCGCGCCGGTCGCACGGAGCCGGGCATCTGCTACCGGCTCTGGGACGAGCCGCAGACCGGATCGCTCGAGCCTTACACGCGCCCGGAAATATTGTCGGCCGACCTGTCGTCTTTCGCACTCGATCTCGCGCAATGGGGCGCTGGGGATACAGGCCAGCTCGCCTTCCTCGATGCGCCGCCGCAGGCCGCCATGAACGAGGCGAGGACCTTGCTGCGTGAGATCGGCGCCATCGACGAGAACAACCGCATCACCGAGGAGGGCCGCAAACTCCGAGCCCTGCCACTGCCGCCCCGGCTCGCGCGCATGGTGGTCGATGCCGCGGCGCAAGGCGCGGGCGAGATGGCCGCTGCGATTGCCGCCGTTCTTACGGAACGCGGTCTCGGCGGCAACGATGTCGATCTCGGCCACCGCCTGGAAAACTTCCGGCGCGATCGCTCACGACGTGCCGAGGATGCGCGAGCGATGGTGCGACGCTGGACGGCCACGGCCGGCAACAGGCAAACAGACAACGACCAGTCGCCCGGGGCGCTGCTCGCGCTCGCCTATCCGGATCGCGTCGCCAGGAATCGTGGCGGTAGCGGCGGTGCATTTCTGCTCGCCAATGGCCGCGGCGGGATGATCGACCCAGCGTCGGCGCTTGCGCGCGAGACTTATCTCGTGGTCGCCGAGCTTGCGGGAGCCGCAGCCGCCGGCCGTATCGTTCTGGCCGCGCCGATTACGCTTGAGGAGATCGAGCAAGATTTCGCCGAGCAGATCAGAGACAGCGAGACCGTGACGTTCGACGCAACCTCCGCCTCGCTGCGCGCGCGTCGTACGCGTCGCCTCGGTTCATTGGTTCTCGCCGAGCAGACCCGGCCGGTGGGGTTCGATTCCGGAAGCGCCAGATTGCTGGCCGAGGGGATCGCGACGATCGGTGTCCGCAAGCTGCCGTGGAGCAAGGCGCAACTCCAGTTGCGCAATCGCGTGATGTTCCTGCGGCGCGCCGAAGGCGATGAGTGGCCCGACCTGTCGGATGACACGCTGGCGCGCACGGCGGCCGAATGGCTGGCGCCGTTCCTCACCGGAAAGACTTCGCTGCAGCAAATCGGCGCCGACGATCTCGCTGCGATGCTCGACGCCTTGTTGCCGTGGACTCTGCGCAAGCGGATCGATGCCGAGGCGCCAACACATTTTGCCGCTCCATCCGGCTCGCAGGTACCGATCGACTACGAGGCGGAGGAAGGGCCGAAGCTTTCGATCCGCGTGCAGGAGCTGTTCGGCCTCGCCGTGCATCCCACAATCGCAGGAGGACGCGTGCCTCTACTCATCGAACTGCTATCGCCGGCGCATCGTCCGGTGCAGATGACGCGCGATCTGCCCGGATTCTGGCGCGGCAGCTACAAGGATGTGCGAACTGACCTGCGTGGCCGTTACCCGAAGCATCCTTGGCCCGATGATCCGCTGACGGCGCCGGCAACGCGACGCGCCAAACCACGTGGCCAATAGTTTCAATTGTCCTCAATCGGGTTACCACGCGGTCACCATGCGCAAAAGCACGCGTTCACTCCGAATCCATTAAGCCCCCCTTGAGCCTCGCATGGGCCGGCGATCATCAGGCCTTGTCATGCGTCAGCTGATTTTCCTTGCCGTCGGGTTGGTCGTCGCCGGGAGCTATGCAACCCGGTTTGCCGATCGTGTAGTTGAAGCGCGTCCCGAGCCTCAGATCCTCGAACCGGCCAACGATCTGCGTGAACCGACCACGTCCGGTCGCAGCCTGATGCTTGAGACCGACCGTCAGGGCCATTTCCAGGTCGAGGCGCGGGTCGAAGGTCGGTTTGTCGACTTTGTACCGGTGCGTCCCTCGTTGTCCTGCGCGAGTCGTCCGCCGCGTTGGCGGGCATTCGTCCGCAGCCCCGCGATTACACGGCGACGGCTGGCGCCTGCCAAGATTGATCGCATCTCGGCGATATCACGGTCTACAACGTGCCGGCCATGGTCCTGCCTGACGAGATGCTGTCGAAGAACCCGCTCGACGTCTCGTTCCTGTCGCGGCTCAGGCGTTACGAATACGCCAACGGCCGCCTGCTGCACGAACAGTAATCGGTGCCCTCGAAATCGGTGGCGGAGCGCTTTCCGCGCCTCCGGCGTTAGGGTATTGGATTTGCGCCCTTTAGCCCGAGGATCTGATGTTTCCGACGCCGAAAACCGCGCTCACGCCCAATACATATGCCTACGAGTCCTCACCGCTGGTTAAGCCGACCGGCTTCCGTGAATACGATGCGCGCTGGTTGCTGGAAACAGAAATCAACCTGATGGGCGTGCAGGCCCTCGGTCTCGGCCTCGGCACCCTCATTCACGAACTCAACGTCAAACCTGAAATCGTGACCGGGCACGATTTTCGCAGCTACTCATCATCGGTGAAAATGGCGCTCATCTCCGGCCTGATGGCGTCAGGCTGCAAGGTTTACGACATCGGCCTTGTCATCACGCCAATGGCCTATTTCGCCCAGTTCGAGCTCAACGTGCCCTGCGTCGCGATGGTTACGGCGTCGCACAACGACAATGGCTGGACCGGTGTGAAGATGGGAGCAAACCGGCCGCTGACGTTCGGGCCGGTCGAGATGAAGCGGCTCAAGGAAATCGTGATGACGGCGAAGTTCGATTTCCGGGCCGGCGGCAGCTACGATTTCGTGGAGAACTTTCCTGAACGCTACATCGCCGATCTGACCAAGCGGCCAAAGCTTAAACGCGAGCTCAAGGTTGTCGCCGCATGCGGCAACGGCACCGCCGGCGCGTTCGCACCGCGGATATTGCAGGCGATCGGATGCGAGGTCGTGCCGCTCGACTGCAATCTCGACCATACGTTTCCCCGTTACAACCCGAACACCGAAGACATGAAGATGCTGCACGCGATGCGCGATGCGGTTCTCGTCAACAAGGCCGACGTCGCGCTCGGCTTCGACGGCGACGGCGATCGCTGTGGCGTCGTAGACAACGAAGGCGAGGAGATCTTCGCCGACAAGGTCGGCGTCATGCTGGCGCGCGACATGTCGAGCATGCACCAGAACACGACCTTCGTGGTTGACGTGAAGTCGACCGGCCTGTTCCTCACCGATCCGGTGCTGAAAGCCAATGGCGTGAAGGCCGACTACTGGAAAACCGGCCATTCCTACATCAAGCGCCGGGTCAATGAGCTTGGCGCCATCGCCGGCTTCGAGAAGTCGGGACATTTCTTTTTCAACAAACCGTTCGGCCGCGGCTACGATGATGGCATGATCTTCGCGCTCGCAGTGTGCGACATGCTCGATCGCAATCGGGACAAGAGCATGGCCGATTTGCGCAAGGCGCTGCCAAAGACCTGGGGCTCGCCGACGATGTCACCGCATTGCGACGATGAGAAGAAGTATGCGGTGGTGGATGCGGTCGTGAAACACTTCGAAAGCGCCAGGGCGGAAGGAAAAAAAGTCGCCGGTCAGCCGATCCGCGAATTGGTCACCGTGAACGGCGTACGCGTCACCGTCGAGGACGGCACCTGGGGCTTGGTCCGGGCGTCGTCCAACAAGCCGGAGCTCGTGGTCGTGGTCGAGAGCCCGGTTTCCGAGCAGCGCATGCGCGACATGTTTCAGGCCGTCGATGGCGTGCTGCGCACGCATCCAGAAGTGGGCGCTTATAATCAGACGATTTGATTGTCCGACACGCCATGCACATCGCCATCCTCGGTGCCGGCCCTGCAGGACTTTACCTCGCATATCTGATCAAGCGCCGGCGCCCGGAAACGGTCGTCACGCTCCTCGAGCAGAACCCGGCCGACGCCACCTTTGGCTTCGGCGTCGTGTTCTCCGATCGCGCTCTGGAATTCCTTCGCGAAGACGACGAAACGACCTATTTGGCGATAACGCCGCATATGCAATCGTGGAACGACATCACTATCATTCATCGCGGCGAGCGAGTGACGATCGACGGGGTAGGCTTTTCCGCCATCGGCCGCCTCAAGTTGTTGCAATTGCTGCAGTCGCGGGCGCGCTCCGTCGGCGTCGAGCCTGTGTACCATCGTTCTGTGAAAAGCCTTGGCGAGCTGGGCAAGGTAGATCTCATCGTCGGCGCCGATGGTGTGAATTCGCTGGTGCGCCGTAGCAGCGAGAATCGCTTCGGTGCCAGCGTGCGGCTACTGAGCAATCGCTTCGCCTGGTTCGGCACAGAAAAGCGTTTTGAGACGCTCACCCAGACATTCATCGAAACCGATGCCGGTTCGTTCAATGCGCACCACTACCGCTATTCGCCCGACCTCAGCACCTTCATCGTCGAGGTCGATCAGCCGACTTACGAGCGTGCGGGTTTTGCGGAAATGGGCGAGGGCGAAACGCGATCGTTCTGCGAACGTGTGTTCGCGCAAACGCTCGCGGGCCACCGGCTGGTTTCGAACAATTCGATCTGGCGCCAATTCCCGATCGTGCATAACGAACGCTGGTCGGTCGACAACAGCGTTCTTGTCGGCGATGCGCTGCACACGGCACATTTCTCGATCGGCTCGGGCACGCGCCTTGCCATGGAAGATGCGATTGCCCTCGAGAGGGCGCTGGCGCATTCTGAAAGCGTTGGTGCCGCGCTCGTTACCTATGAGGCTGCGCGCCGGCCGACGCTTGAGAAGCTGGTGTCGGGCGCCAACGGCAGCGCCACCTGGTACGAACACTTTGCTGAGCATATGCGGCTTGCGCCGGTCGATTTCGCAATGAGTTACATCACACGTTCCGGTCGAATCCACATCGAGCGGTTGCGAAAACTGTCGCCGCGCTTCGTCGGCCAATTTGAACGCGGTCGTTTGCAATCGGGCGGGACGCCCACAGGTTAAGAATTCCGCACACGGCGCGAAGGGATTGGTCGGCGTGCTCGACGAGGTGACCAAGGCGGTCGGCGAAACACGCAATGCTGCCGGCCAGGTGCTCGAAGCGTCGGAAACGGTCGACGCCGCGGCGTCCAGGCTGCAACGGGGCATCGAAGGATGTCTCGGCCGCGTCACAGTCTGACCGACTTCGGGCTAGTCCTTCTCTTCCTTGAAAGTCTCGCGGTAGGCGTGCGCCGGATAGACGCCGAGCACCGTCAATTCCTTGGAAAAGAAGGCGAGTTCTTCAAGCGCGAACACGAGCGCGCGGTCGTCGGGATGGCCTTCGACGTCAGCATAGAATTGAGTGGCGAAGAAATTGCCGCCGACCATGTAGCTTTCGAGCTTCGTCATGTTCACGCCATTGGTGGCGAACCCACCGAGCGCCTTGTAAAGCGCGGCCGGCACGTTGCGCACCCTGAACACGAAGGTCGTGACGATCTTGCCCTGACCGGGCTGCGCCCATTTCTTCTCACGCGACAGGACGACAAAACGCGTCGTCGAATGCGATTCGTCCTCGACGTTCTCTTTTAGTATGTCGAGGCCGTAGATTTCCGACGCAAGCCTTGATGCGATTGCCGCCCGCGTGAGGTCCTTGGCTTCGGCAACCTCGCGGGCCGACCCCGCGGTATCGGCAGCAACCACCGGTTTGAGCTTCAGTTCGCGGATGATGTTGCGGCACTGGCCCAGCGCCATCACATGGCTCTGAACCGTCTTGATGGTTTTCAGGCTTGCGCCCTTCGGCGCCATCAGCTGGTTCCGGATCGGGAGAAACCATTCGGCAATAATGTGCAGTCCGGAGATCGGCATCAGGTGATGGATGTCGGCGACACGTCCGGCGACCGAATTCTCGATCGGGATCATGCCGAGGTCGACGTCGCCGGCAAGGAGCGTGGAAAAGCAATCCTCGAAGGTCGGGCAGGGGATCGGTTCGTGATCCGGATAGGCTTCGCGGCAGGCAATGTGTGAATTTGCGCCCGGCTCGCCCTGAAAAATGATCTTCTTTTTCGTCATGTCCATTGCCTCGCCGGCGATCCGTACGCGGACCTTCGGCCTTGAGTCAACCGCCGAGCAGCTTGCGCGCCGTTTGCAGATCTTCCGGTGTGTCGACGCCCAGCGGCACGCTGTTAACGATCATGACATCGATGCGCATGCCGGCATCGAGCGCCCGCAGCTGCTCAAGTCTTTCGCGTTGCTCGTTGGCCGATGGCGGCATTCCGACGAAGCGCTCCAGCGACGGGCGGCGATAGGCGTAGAGACCGATGTGGTGATAGTGCGGACCATTGCCGGTCGCGTTCGCGCGCGTGAAGTTTTTCGCCTGCAAACGGCCGGGGCCGACCTGCGGGCCCGAAACCTTCACGACATTCGGGTTGGTTCGCTCGCCGGGATCGGTGATGACGGCGGCAAGCGTCGAGATGTCAACGTCTTCGTCGGCGAGCGGCTTAAGTGCTGCGCGGATGTCGGTTGGTTCAATGGTGGGCAGGTCGCCCTGCACGTTGAGGACGATATCGACCTTGTGTTCGGGGTCGACAGCTTCGAGGGCTTCGTAGATTCGGTCCGAGCCCGAGGTGTGGTCGCTTCGTGTCATGACGGCACGGCCGCCGGCTTTTTCCACCGCTGCGGCGACCGCCTCCGAATCGGTGGCCACGACCACTTCGCCGATTGCCGCAGCATGCGCGCGCCGAAACACATGCACGATCATCGGCACGCCGTTGAGATCGACCAGAGGTTTGCCTGGCAGGCGTGTTGAGGCGAGGCGCGCCGGAATGAGGACGATTGCGTCTGGCATTGGAATTGCCGGGAAACCCGGCCGCATGACGGTGTCGATTCTGCCGCAGGCGCTTATACGGGTTGCCATAGGTCAGGCAAACCGGTATCTCATCGCCGCCGCCTGACAACGGCGGTTATCGCCCCACCGCCACGCCCCGCTTCGGGAGCCGTTCTTCGATGAATTCCTTCGAACTCAACAAGATCCTCGGCGCCATCCTCGGTACCTGCCTCGTTCTGCTCGCGCTCAATATCGCCGCGGGAGCCGTTTTTGCGCCGCAGAAGCCGGCAAAGCCGGGCTTTGACATCGCGGTCAAGGAAACCGGCGGAGAGCAGGGCGCCCCCGCCGCGAAGGAGCCGGATCAGCCGATCGAGGCGCTGCTTGCGAAAGCCTCGGTGGAAAAAGGTCAGGCTGCGGCCAAGCAATGCCAGGCCTGCCATACCTTCGAGAAGGGCGGACCGAACCGCGTTGGGCCAAACCTGTGGAATATTGTGGGCAGCCCGCGCGGCGAAGCCCGTGGTGGATTCAATTTCTCGACCGCGATGAAGAGCAAGGGCGGCAACTGGACATTTGACGAGCTCAACAAGTTCCTGGCCAATCCGCGCGGCTACATCCCTGGAACGGCCATGACGTTCGCCGGCCTGTCGAAGCCGGATCAGCGCGCCGACGTCATTGATTATCTGCACACCTTGGCCGACAACCCGTTGCCGCTGCCGAAGGCAGCTGAAGGCGCCGCGCCGCCTCCCGCTGGCGAACCAGCCAAGAAATAAGCAGTTCGAACATTCAAGCGGCCGGGCCTTTGCTCGGCCGGCCGTTGTGTTTTGCGCGACGAAATTGTTACGGAAATTTGAGGTTGCTGCGACGTTGGCAACAGGGCCCGCCGCTGGCGGGGGACCGAAAAAGCGACATAATTACCAGCGACCGCATAGCGAAAGCGGTCAGCCGGAGTGTTTGCATGAAGCTCAGTCGTCGATCCGTCTTGCACGCCACAGCGTCGGCACTCGTCGTGCCGGCTTTCGGCGCGCTCGGCGCAGCGTTGCCGCAAAGCTCAGCGTTCGCGCAAACGCAGCCGCAGGTCTGGCGTCACGCGTTGTCTTTGTTCGGCGACATCAAATATCGGGAAGGGTTCAAGCATTTCGACTACGTCAATCCAAATGCGCCGCAGGGTGGCGTCGTGCGCCAGAGCGCGGTCGGTACGTTCGATAATTTCAACATGGTCGTGGCCGGCGTGAAGGGCAGCATCGCTGCCGGCACGGAGCTTTTCACGGAGACGCTAACCACGGCGTCGCTGGACGAAGTGTCGACCGAATACGGACTGCTCGCCGAGGCCGTCAGTTACCCTGAAGACCATTCGAACGTTACATACCGCCTGCGTACCAATGCACGCTGGCACGACGGGAAGCCGATTACGGCCGATGACGTTCTTTTTTCATTCGATGCTTTGAAAAAGAACAGCCCGTTTTATGGCGCGTACTACCGGCACGTCGTGAATGTCGAGAAGATCGGCGAGCGCGAGATCAAATTTACCTTCGACGGCCCGGGCAACCGCGAACTGCCGCAAATTGTCGGCCAGCTGCCGGTGCTGCCGAAGCACTGGTGGGAAGGAACCGACAAATCCGGCCGCAAGCGTGACATCACGGCAACGACGCTCGAGCCGCCGCTCGGTTCAGGACCATATCGCCTGAAGGAGTTTGCCCCCGGTCGCACATTGGTCTACGAAAAGTTCGACGACTATTGGGGCAAGGACCTCAACGTCATCATCGGCACGCGCAATTTCCAAACGCTGCGCTACGAGTTTTTCCGCGACTCCACCGTCGCACTCGAGGCATTCAAAGGCGATCAGCTCGACTGGCGTGTCGAGAACAGTGCCAAGGATTGGGCGACTGCGTATGATTTTCCTGCCGTGCGGGAAAAGCGGGTTATCCGCGAGGAGTTTCCCATCCGCAACATCGGCATCATGCAGGCCTTCGCCTTCAATATCCGTCGCGACAAATTTAAGGATCCCCGCGTTCGCCGCGCCTTCAACTTCGTATTCGATTTCGAGGAAATGAACCGTCAGCTCTTTTCCGATCAGTACAAGCGGATCGGCAGCTATTTCGAAGGGTCCGACTTAGCCGCAACCGGTGTGCCCTCGGGCAAAGAACTGGAAATTCTCGAAAGCGTGCGCGACAAGGTTCCGGCCGATCTCTTCACCAAACCGTACATGAACCCTGTCGGCGGCAATCCCCAGGCGGTGCGCAACAATTTGCGAGAAGCGTTAGCTGTGTTCCATCAGGCCGGATACGAAGTTCGCGACACCAAACTGGTCAACGCGAAGACCGGCGAGGAATTTGTCTGCGAATTTCTTGTCGACGACGGTGCGGCACAGCGCTTCGTTCTGTTTTACAAACCGTCGCTCGAGCGCACCGGTATGAAAGTTGACGTGCGCGTCGTCGATGCGGCGCAATACGAAAACCGGCTTCGGCAGTGGGATTTCGATATCGTCGTCGCGTCCTGGGCTCAGTCTCTCTCGCCCGGCAATGAGCAGCGCGGTTTCTGGGGTTCGCAGGCTGCCGACCAACCGGGCTCGCGCAATCTGGTTGGCATCAAGAATCCGGCCATCGATGAACTGATCGAGCGCGTGATCTTCAGCAAAGATCGCGCCGAGCTCGTTGCCGCCACCCAGGCGCTTGATCGCGTTCTGTTGTGGAATTTTTACGTGGTGCCGCAGTGGACTTACCCCTATGCGCGCACCGCGCGCTGGGATCGTTTTGCTCATCCTGAGGCAATGCCGAAATACGGGCGTTCGGCTTTCCCTACAGTGTGGTGGTGGGACGCCGAAAGGGCTGCCAAAGTGCCGCAACGGTCATAACGATGGCTCTCAGTCGCCGCCGTGCTTTGGGACTTTTGGCCGGTGTGGCCGCGGCCGGCGTCGGCAATCGCGTCATTCCCGTTTCCGCCCAGAATGCCGACCGACACGGCATGTCGGCGTTCGGCGATCTCAGCTACCCCGCGGATTTTCCGCACTTCGGCTACGTCAATCCAAAAGCGCCGAAAGGCGGAGTGTTCTCGCAGATCGGGCCGAACCGCCAGTTCAATCAATCGTTCCAGACCTTCAATTCTCTCAACAGCTTCATTCTCAAGGGCGACGCCGCGCAAGGCATGGAGCTTACGTTCGCGACTTTGATGGTGCGTTCGGGCGACGAGCCCGATGCCATGTATGGCCTCGCGGCACGCAGTGTCCGCGTTTCAGATGACGGGCTTACCTACACCTTCACCTTGCGCCCGGAAACGAAATTCCATGACGGCACGCCGCTGACGGCACACGATGTCGTCTGGTCGCTGGTTACACTAAAGGACAAGGGCCACCCGATCATTACCCAGCAGTTGCGCGACTTTACGGGCGCGGAGGCTACCGACGATCGCACCGTTGTCGCGCGCTTTGCGGAAAACCGCGCACGCGACGTGCCGTTGTTCGTTGCGGGGCTGCCGATCTTTTCGCGCGCCTATTACACCAAGAAGTCTTTTGACGAATCGACTCTCGACATCCCGCTTGGCAGTGGCGGTTACAAGGTCGGCCGCTTCCAGGTCGGGCATTTCATCGAGTACGACCGCGTGAAAGACTGGTGGGGCGCCGATCTTCCCGTTTCGCGCGGGCAGAACAATTTCGACGTGCTGCGCTTTGAATATTACCGGGACCGCGAAGTCGGTTTCGAAGGCTTCACGGCGAAAAATTATCTCTTCCGGGAGGAGTTTACGTCGCGCTTCTGGGCAACGCGTTATGATTTTCCTGCCTTCAAGGACGGTCGCGTCAAGCGCACCGTGCTGCCAGACGACACGCCTTCGGGCGCGCAGGGCTGGTTCATCAACACGCGACGCGAAAAGTTCAAGGACCGACGCGTCCGCGAAGCGCTGATCGATGCGTTCGATTTCGAATGGACCAACAAGAACATCATGTATGGTTCATACGATCGCACGCATTCTGTGTTCCAGAATTCTCCGATGATGGCGCAGGGAAAACCCGACGCGGCCGAGCTTGCATTGCTCGAGCCGTTCCGCGGAAAGGTTCCCGACGAGGTATTCGGCGAGCCTTACCTGCCACCCGTCACCGATGCATCGGGACAGGACCGGCAGTGGCTGAGGCGAGGCGCGCAGCTCCTGAGCGACGCCGGGTGCACGCTCAAGAACGGAAAAAGGATTCTTCCGGACGGCAAGCCGATCACGATCGAGTTCCTGATCGACGAGCCGACCTTTCAGCCGCACCATCTGCCCTACATCAAGAATCTCGGAGTGCTGGGCATCGACGCCACATTGCGCATCGTCGATCCAGTCCAATACCGCGCGCGCGTCGATGGGTTCGACTTCGACATCACCGTTGAGCGCTTCGGTTTTTCCTCGACTCCGGGGGATTCGCTTCGCACCTTCTTTTCAACCCAGGCGGCCGCAACAAAGGGCTCCCAGAACCGGGCCGGCATTGCCGATCCGGTGGTGGACGCGCTTATCGACATTATTATTGCCGCCAAGACCCGCGCGGACCTTACCGCCGCCTGCAAGGCGCTTGATCGCGTCATCCGCGCCGGACGATACTGGATCCCGCATTGGTACAAAGCGTCGTACTGGATCGCCTATTGGGATGTTTTCGATCATCCGGCCAGCAAACCCCGGTATTTCCGCGGAATCCCGGAGACATGGTGGTACGATCGCGATAAGTCGGCCAAACTGGAACAAAAATGATAAGCGGAACGCTGCGATTCTGCATCGGTCGGGAGTGAGGTACTAAGGGGAGCACATGGCCGCCTATATCATCCGTCGTCTGCTGTTCATGGTGCCAACAATGTTCGGCATCATGCTCGTGGCATTCGTCGTGATACAGTTCGCCCCCGGGGGGCCCGTCGAACAGGTCATTGCCAAACTCACTGGCTCGGACACGGGCGCAACGTCGCGCATTTCCGGCTCGGCCGGCGGCGACTTCGGTAATCGGGGTCTGGCGCAGGGCGCGTCGCAGGTGGACGCTGCAACGTCGAAATATCGCGGCGCGCAGGGACTTGACCCGGAATTCATCAAGAAACTCGAGGTGCAGTTCGGCTTCGACAAGCCCGCGCCCGAGCGTTTCGCGCTCATGCTGTGGAACTACCTGCGGTTCGACTTCGGGAAGAGCTATTTCCGCGACGTCAACGTACTGCAATTGATCAAGGAAAAGCTGCCAGTTTCGATGTCGCTCGGCATCTGGATGACCTTGCTGACGTATCTGATTTCAATCCCGCTCGGCATCCGCAAGGCGATGGATGACGGGTCACGCTTCGATGTGTGGACCTCGACGGTAATCATCGTCGGCTACGCCATTCCAGGGTTTCTGTTTGCAATCCTGCTGATCATCCTGTTTGCCGGCGGTTCGTTCTTCGACTGGTTTCCGTTGCGTGGCCTCGTCTCGGAGAACTGGTCACAACTGCCCTGGTGGCACAAAATTCTCGACTATTTCTGGCATCTGACGCTGCCGATCATCGCGATGGCGTTGTCGGCCTTCGCTACGATGACGCTGCTGACCAAGAACTCGTTCCTGGAAGAGATTCGCAAGCAATATGTTCTGACGGCGCGCGCCAAGGGCTGCACGAGCAACCAGGTGCTCTACGGACACGTCTTCCGCAATGCCATGCTGATCGTCATTGCCGGGTTTCCGTCCGCTTTCGTACACGCCTTCTTCACGGGCTCTTTGCTGATCGAAACCATTTTCTCGCTCGACGGGTTGGGCTTGCTTGGTTTCGAGAGCGTTCTCAATCGCGACTACCCGGTGGTCTTTGCCACTCTTTACATCTTCTCGCTCATTGGCGTTGTCGTGAACCTGATCTCTGACCTGACGTACACGTGGATCGATCCGCGTATCGACTTTGAGACGCGGGAGGTCTGAGGTGGACGCACGCACTGGCATCAAGCCACCGGAAATTGCAGTCTCCACGATGGGGGTGGAGGCACCGCCGACCACGAAAGCAATTTCCCTTTCGCCGCTCAACAAGCGGCGTTGGGAGAATTTCAAGGCCAATCGGCGTGGGTACTGGGCGCTGTGGATCTTTCTGACGCTCTTCGTGATCTCGCTGTTTGCCGAATTCATCGCCAACGACAAACCCATTTTCATCTACGTGAACGGGCGTCCGTTCTTCCCGGCCATCGTCACGTATCCGGACACGGCCTTTGCCAAGGAGCAGGATCCCAACCTCTTCGGCACGGCAGCCGACTATCGTGACGACTACCTGATGGGTCTCATCAAGAATGAAGGCGGCATCATCATCTGGCCACCGATACGCTTCTACTACAACACGCAGGTGAGCAGGCCGCCATCGCCGTTTCCCTCCAAGCCGACATGGCTTCTGACGAAAAAGGATTGCGAGTTTGCCGCGACCCACGGGTTTGCCAAATGCGACGAGGTCGAAACGAACTGGCTTGGCACTGACGATGGTGGCCGCGATGTGGTAGCGCGGTTGATCTACGGATTCCGGATATCGGTATTGTTCGGACTGGCGCTGACCATCGTTTCCTCGATCATCGGTGTCGCCGCCGGCGCCGTTCAGGGTTATTTCGGCGGATGGACCGATCTTCTGTTCCAGCGCTTCATCGAAATCTGGACGTCGATTCCCTCGCTTTATCTGTTGCTGATCATTTCCTCGGTGCTGGTGCCGGGATTCTTCGTCTTGCTTGGGATATTGCTGTTGTTTTCCTGGGTCTCGCTTGTCGGCCTGGTGCGCGCAGAATTCCTGCGCGGGCGCAACTTCGAATATATCCAGGCCGCGCGCGCTCTCGGCGTATCGAACATGGTGATCATCTTCCGCCATCTGCTGCCGAATGCGATGGTGGCGACGATGACGTTTCTGCCGTTCATCCTGTCATCGTCCGTTATGACGTTGACCGCGCTCGACTTCCTTGGCTTCGGCCTGCCGCCTGGCTCGCCTTCGCTCGGGGAGCTCCTTTCGCAAGGCAAGGCGAACGTGCAGGCGCCGTGGCTTGGCTTCACCGGGTTCTTCAGCATTGCATTCATGCTGTCGCTGCTGATCTTCATCGGCGAGGCAGTGCGCGATGCGTTCGATCCGAGAAAGACCTTCCGATGAACGCGACAGACCCGATTCTCTCCATACGCGATCTGTCGATCGCTTTCGGGCACGGAGCCCGGGAAGTGCTAGCGGTCGATCGCGTCTCATTCGATATCCGCAAGGGCGAGACGCTGGCGCTCGTCGGCGAGTCTGGTTCCGGAAAATCGATCACCGCGCTGTCGGTGATGAAACTGTTGCCCTATCCGGCCGCGCATCATCCCTCGGGTTCGATCAAGTTTCAGGGGCGCGAGCTGCTCACCATGAAGGAAAATGAGATCCGCGATGTGCGCGGCAACGACATCGCGATCATCTTCCAGGAGCCGATGACCTCGCTGAACCCGCTGCACACGATCGAAAAGCAAATTCGCGAAATATTGATGCTGCATCAAGGGCTTACGGGTCAGGCCGCGCGCGCGCGGATCATCGAATTGCTCGGCCAGGTGGGCATTCCCGATCCAGCCGGACGGCTCGCCAGCTATCCGCATCAGCTCTCGGGTGGGCAGCGCCAGCGCGTGATGATCGCGATGGCGCTCGCCAACGAGCCCGACCTGCTCATTGCCGACGAACCCACCACCGCGCTCGACGTCACCGTGCAAGCGCAAATTCTCAAGCTGTTGAAGGACACACAGACCTCGCTTGGCATGTCGATGCTGTTCATCACCCACGACCTCGGCATCGTGCGCAAGCTGGCCGACCGGGTCTGCGTCATGCAGCGCGGCAAGATTGTCGAGCAGGGCGAAGTGGAGCGGGTGTTCACCGCGCCCGAACATCCCTACACGCAGGCACTGCTGGCCGCCGAGCCGAAACCGGATCCGGCGCCGCCTTGCCCCGGCGCTCCGGTCGTGGTCGAGACCAAGGATCTGAAGGTCTGGTTCCCCATCAAGCGCGGCGTGCTGCGCAAGGTCGTCGGTCACATCAAGGCGGTCGACGGCGTCAGCATCGAATTACGCAAGGGCGAAACGCTCGGCGTTGTCGGGGAATCAGGTTCGGGCAAGACGACGCTCGGCCTTGCCATTCTGCGGCTGATCTCCTCGACGGGCCCGATCGTGTTCATGGGCAACGAGATCAATGGCCTGAAGTTCAAACAGATGCGGCCGTTCCGGCACAACATGCAAATCGTGTTTCAGGATCCGTATGGCTCGCTGTCGCCGCGCATGTCCGTCTCGGACATCATCGAAGAAGGTCTGTGGGTGCATCATCCGGGGCTGTCGCGCGCCGAACGAGAGAAGCGCGTTGTCGACGCGCTGACCGATGTGGGGCTCGACCCGGAAACCAGGTACCGCTACCCACACGAATTCTCCGGCGGTCAGCGCCAGCGCATCGCGGTTGCGCGCGCCCTCGTGCTCGAGCCGACATTCATTGTGCTGGATGAGCCGACCAGTGCGCTCGACATGCTGATCCAGTCGCAGATGGTGGACCTGCTGCGCGATTTGCAGAAGCGGCACGATCTCACCTACATGTTCATCTCGCACGATCTTCGGGTCGTCGCCGCCATGGCGAGCCGGCTTCTTGTCATGCGTCACGGAAAGATGGTGGAAGAGGGCGCGGCAGCAGAATTGTTCAGGACGCCGAAGACAGAATATACGCGCGCCCTGTTCGCTGCCGCATTCAAGCTCGAGACCGCGCCTGAAGGTGCGGTGGCGCAATAGCCGCGTTCACACGCGTTTGACGGCGGTGATTTCGCTGCCCGCGGCCTTGATGCGCGCGATTCCTTCCGCAGCCGGCTCGATAGCCACCGCCATGTGATGTGCGTTCGCGTGGATGAGATTCTCGTGGTCGCGCGCGATGGCCACATGGTCTTTCCAGAAGACAAGATCGCCGCGGCGAAGGCTTGCGAGCGACGAGAGTTTTCCAAGCGACAATTCCTGCATGTCACTGTCGCGCGGGCAGAGGACGCCGGCTGCCTGGAGCGACACCTGCACGAGACCCGAGCAGTCCAGCCCGAGCGAAGTCTTGCCGCCCCACAGATACGGGGTTCCGAGAAATTGTTCGGCCACCGATACAAAGTCGGCGCGCTTTGCCTTGATGGGCGCAATGCACACTGCCGGGATGTGCCAGCCCGAGACCGTTACGGCAAAGCGCTCCTCCTGACGAGCGATGGTCAGTTGCGCACCCATGGGAAGTGCTGCGAGTGGAGGCAATTTGATGTCTGGGCTCGGAAACGCGAGTGCGCGCAGCGCCGTAACCTTGTGGGTTGCCGCGGGGCCGCTCGGTCCAAGCGCGTTGGCTGACAGCCAGCCGACATAACCATCAGTTTCCAGCTGGCCCCAGGCCCAGCCTTCATCGGTCGTTTCGTAGATCATGACGCGCTCGCCGAGCAGTGCCTCGGTATCGAGCCTTGCGTCGTGCGAGGGCGCGCGTCGCAGCGCCGTGTTCGGCTCGATCACCTTGTGACGTTCGCCCTCGACAAATCGTTTCGCCTCGACCTGACCCTGCAGATGTTTCGCGGCGATTTCGGGCCGAAACGGATTGATGCGAGGATCGAGTGCGACCATGGCTCAGGCGTAACGCTCGCAGAGCATCGCGTACAGGGCGCGCGCTGTCTGGCACTCGGCGCCTTCCGGGCGTCCGGGTTTTGCCGCCGGCGTCCAGGCGAAAATATCGAGGTGCACCCATGATTTGGCCGAGACGAACCGGCGCAGAAACAATGCCGCCGTAATCGCACCGCCATGACCGCCCGCTCCAACATTGTTGAGGTCGGCGACCTTCGAATCGAGCATGGCCTGATAAGGCCGCCACAGCGGCATGCGCCAGACCGGGTCGTTTTCCGTGTTGCCGGCGCGCGCGAGCGCGTCAGCGAGCGTGTCGTCATCGGTGAAGAATGGAGGAACGTCGGGCCCGAGCGCAACGCGTGCGGCCCCGGTGAGCGTAGCGAAGTTGACGATCGTCGCCGGCTTATCTTCGTCGGCAAGCGTCAGGGCGTCGGCCAGAATGAGCCGGCCTTCCGCATCGGTGTTGCCGATTTCGACCGAAATGCCCTTGCGCGAGGTGTAGACATCGCGCGGACGGAAGCTGGTGCCGGAAATCGCGTTTTCCACCGCCGGAATAATGACACGAAGCCTGACCTTTAGACGCCGGCCGATGATCATATGAGCGAGCGCCAGCGCCGTTGCCGCACCGGCCATATCCTTTTTCATATTGAGCATGCCGCTGTCGGGCTTGATGTCGAGCCCGCCGGTGTCGAAGCAGACACCTTTGCCGACCAATGTAATTTTCGGATCGCCGGATTTGCCCCAGGTGATGTCGATCAGCCGCGGCTTTCGCGCCGAACCGGCTCCAACCGCGTTCACCAGAGGAAAGCTTTTCGCGAGCGCTTCGCCGCTTGTGACCTTTACTTTGGCGCCGTGCCGACGCGCGAAGGCACGACCGGCCGCTTCGAGCTCCGCGGGACCCATGTCGTTGGAAGGCGTGTTGGTGAGATCGCGGCAGAGCGTGACGCCTTCGACGATGCGGCTGAGATCGTCGCCATCGACGCCGTCGGGGACGATCAGGCGGACCTTGCGGCTGTCGGCCTTGCGGTAGCGCGTGAACTGGTAGGCGCCAAGCGCAAACGCGAGCGCTGCCAGCCGCGCGTCGTGCGGTGCGTTGGCAAAGCGATACGTGCCCGGCGGCAACAGACCGGACAATTGTCCGGGCCGGAAGCGGTCAATTTCCCCTTCGCCGGGTTTTTCGATCCCGAACAGCGCGCCGGCGAGCTTTCCGTCTGCAGCCGGCAGCAACAGAAGCCCGCCCGCCTTGGCCTCGAAACCGACGGTCGCGACGAAGGCACGACCGCTCTCGCCGATGTCCTTCTGGACTGAATCGAGATTTCCGGAATGAACAAACCAGATGGGGGTCGCCTGCGTTTTTTTGCCGGCGTTTACGAAAACGGGATGCATGGAAACTCCGCGGCGTCGCGTATCGAGGCGTGATCAATTCGGAAAAAGATCAAGCGCAACCAAGGTCAGATTACAAGTTAACCAGTCATTAGGGTTAACGCTTTATTTCTGGGGTATGCCGCTAAGGACGGGTGTCGCGCGTTTAGCCGCCTCCGTCGCCATTGGCAACCATCGCTTCGACCGCGATCATGAACCCCTACACGGGGGCGGTCGCTGCCAAGATCTCCTGCCTGAAAATCGACGCCACCGGCATAGCAAGAGCCAGCCACATCTCCGCCTCCGGCATTACACTGTCGGACGTGATGTATATGGCTCCACGAATCACGCCGCCGAAGTAAGGCGCCACGACGTGCACCTGACCGGCTGACGCTATCGCGTTTCGCCGAGGGGCAACGCCGTCGTCGATTTTATCCGTTCCATTGCAAATCGCGACGTGACGTTCTTCAGCGGCACCGTCGCGATCAGCTTTTTGTAGAACGCATCGTAGCCGGCGATGTCGGCCACGACCACGCGCAGCATGTAATCGACGTCGCCGGCCATCCGGTAGAACTCCATCACTTCAGGCATGGCGCCGACTACGTCGGCAAATTTCTTCAGCCAATCCTGCGAATGGTCGCCGGTCTCGATCGAGACAAAGACCGTGATGCCGAGGCCGACCTTTTCTGGATCAATGATCGCGACCCGGCGCGTGATGACGCCCTCGGCCTCCAATTTCTGTAGGCGCTTCCAGCAGGGCGTCGACGACAGGCCGACACGCTGGCCGATCTCGGCCACCGAGAGCGAGGCGTCCTCCTGCACAACCGCCAGGATCTTCCGGTCGACAGCGTCCATTCTCTATTGATCTCCAAAGTTAGAACGCAAGGCCTACCTCACTTGGAAAATTAGAACAATATTCTTATTTACGCCCAAGACCTGTCTTTATAGAGAAGAATATTCTATTTCAAGCGTAATCTATCGCCGGCAATGGCGTTTTTTCAACCAACGAACCCGTGTCATGAAAACATTTATTCGCTTCAGCCCGTGCAAGACACTGCGTCGTGTCGGCGCGGCGATCCTGTTCAGCGCCGCGCTGGCCGCGTCGGTTGCGGGTGCCCATGCCGAGCCGCTCGTCACTGCGCAGTGGCTCAACGCGCATCGTGCCGATGAAAACCTGGTCGTCCTCGATATCCGTTCCGCGATCGATGGTGGTGGCGCGCAGGCTTATACAGCCGCGCACATCCCGGGCAGCGTCCACAGTGACTACGACAAGGCGGGCTGGCGCGTCACGCGCAACGACGTTCCGTTCATGGTGCCGACCGTCCCCGAACTGGAAAAGCTGATCGGCGATCTCGGTATCGACGAAGCGAGCCACGTGGTGGTGGTGCCGGCCGGCGTGAACGTTCTCGATTTCGGTTCCGCGGCGCGGACCTACTGGACCCTCAAATACGTCGGCGTGAAGGATGTTTCGATTCTCGACGGCGGTCTCGCGGCATGGCGGCAGGCGGGTCTGCCGGTCGAGAGTGGAGCGAAAGCTCCCTCGCCGAAGATTTTCACGGCAGCGGTCGACAACAGCATTCTAGCGCTGGCCAACGATGTCGAAGCCATCGAAGGCAAAGGCGGGGCATCGCTCGTCGATGCGCGGCCGGCTTCGTTCTTCCTCGGCAAGGAAAAAGCGCCGGCGTCGCAGGCCTATGGCCACATCCCCGGAGCAGTGAACCTCGACAGCGCCAAATTCTACGATCCGCAAACGAACCGCCTGAGGCCGAAGGCAGAACTCGCGGCGATTGCGAGTGCAGTTCCGGCCGGTCCGGCGGTGAGCTACTGCAATACGGGTCATTGGGCCGCGACCGATTGGTTCGTCCTGCACGAACTGCTCGGCCGAACAGAAACAAGGCTCTACGCCGGTTCGATGGTCGAGTGGACCAGCAGTGCAAGCCGGCCGATTGAATCCTCGCGCACGAAATGGGACGATCTGAAGAAGGTTATAGGCCTCGGTTCCTGATCCGCGCTTTGGAGTTTTCATGACTATGGCAAGTCTGGCCGCGTCCGATCGGGGCGCGGCCGTTCGCATCGACCGGCTTTTCCTCGGTCTTGCGCTCGGCGCCACTGCAATTCTGGTCGCCCTAGTGCTGCTCGACCACCAGCCGGCGTCCGCCGCGCTCATTCTCGGCGGCTTCGGACTTGGTATTGCATTTCTCAAGGCCGAATTCAGTTATACGGCCTCCTGGCGGCGTTTCGTGACGCGCGGCGATGCGAGTGGTCTTGTCGGTGGTCTCATCGTCATTGTCATCTGTGCGCTTGTTGTGGTCCCTGTCGCCGCGCTCAGCCCGAAATACGGCGGAGCGATCGCGCCGCTGGGTCCTTCGCTTATCATAGGCGCGTTCGTTTTCGGCGTTGGCATGCAGCTCGCCAATGGCTGCGGATCGGGCACGCTCTACACCGTCGGTGGCGGTTCGGGGCGCATGCTGATCGCGTTGCTGTTCTTCGTGATCGGAAGCGTCTTCGGCAGCCTGTCGTTGCCGGCATTCCTTTCGCTTGGTGGAATAGATCCCGTGCTGGCCTCGGATTATTTCGGCGTCTGGGGTGGGCTCGCGGTCACACTTGCCAGCATCGCGCTCTTTGCGAGTGTGTTCATTGCCATCGCGCGGAAGCGCGGCGCCGCTTACAAGCCTTCGCGCAACTACGTGATTGGCGGGATCGCGATCGGGATTTTGTGCGTCGCGGTTTTCTTCGCCGGCGGTCACCCCTGGAGCGTGACCTTCGGCTACACGGTTTGGGGCGCAAAAGCCGCGACTGCGCTGGGCTTCGATCTCTCGCACGCCGCTTTCTGGCAATGGCCGGGGCCCAAGCATGCCCACACGGATTCCGTGCTCAGCGATACTTCGAGCCTCACTGATTTCGGAATGCTGTTTGGCGCCATGGCGGCCGCTGCCGCGACAAAACCCTTTGCCGCATCTGCCTGGCCGCCGGCAAAATCCCTGCTCGCGGCCGGCATCGGCGGATTGCTGATGGGTTGGGGCGCGCGCCTCGGCTTCGGCTGCAACATCGGCGCCTTTGTCGGCGGTGTTGCTTCCGGCTCGCTGCACGGCTGGATCTGGCTTTTGGCTGCGATGCCCGGCTGCCTGCTCGGCATCCGCCTGCGCCCGCTTTTCGGGCTCTCGAGGGAATAGCGATGCGCACGGTCTACATCATTGTGGTCGTCATCGGCGTTGCGGCCATTCTGGTCGACCACCTCTCGAGTCCCTCCAGCGGTCGTGCGGTGTCGCCGGAGGACTTCACAGGCGCCTGCGCACCTTGCGGTGCGCCGTGCCCGTCGAAGAAATAATCGCTCAGCTGTTTTGCTTCAGAAAGGCTTCGACCTCGGCGCGTGTCGGCGCACCCAAGGCTCCGCCGAATTTTGTGCACTTGAGTGCGGCGGTGGCGCTGGCAAAGGGCATGATATCCGGGAGCGCGCGGCCTTCGGCGAGCGCGAGCGTAAACCCCCCGTGGAATGCATCGCCCGCTCCAAGCGAGTCGATCACTTTGACCTTGAAAGCCGGAAGGTGCCTGACCTCGCCGCCATCGAGCCAGTACACGCCATTTGGCCCATCTGTGCTGGCGAGAAAACCGGACAGATGCCCGGCGAGTTTTTTCAGAGCCGCTCCGTACTCCTTGAGGCCTGTCGTTCCGAACAGGGCTTCCGACGACGACACGACGTGGGTGCCAAGCGCGAGCAGGGGATCGGTTACGTCTGTCGCCTGATCGAGATCAATGACGATCGGAATTTTCCGCTCGCGGGCGGCGCGGCATACCGCGCTCACGAATTCCGGGAAACGGTTGTCGACGAGGACGGCGTCGACATCGGTCACCAGCGTCGCGGCATCATTCGGGAGGGCGCGGCCAAGGTTGACACCGCGGCGTGTGGCAATGGTTTTTTCACCCGAAGCATCGAGCAGAATGAGCGAGACCGACGCCGTTCCACCGTCGACGCGTACCGCGCCGGTGCAATCGATGCCCTCGTCGCCGAGATCGGACAGAATTCGATCGCTCACCGCATCGTTGGTCCCGCCGAGCGGCCCGGCGAAGGCGACGCGTCCTTTCAGCCGGGCGATCGCAACTGCTGCATTTGCCGCGCATCCGCCGCCGGTGATGATGAACTCGCTCGCGGCAACCTTGGTGCCGGGACCGGGAAAATTCTCGACGCGCATGACGATGTCCTGCACGGCAATGCCCGCGCAGAGGATTTTTGGCACGTTCGGTGCGCGTTCAGTCAAAGTTTATCTCGTCCTCCACCCAGGCGCGGATGATGTGGTGCGCGATTGCAACCGGCGGCGGCGTCGTCAGCCCCTGCGGATGTTTGCGCACCAGCATGGACTCAATCTCTACTTTGCTAAACCACCTGGCGTCCTCGAGTTCCTCGCGATCGACCACAATCTCGTGCGACAGCGCTTCAGCGTGACAGCCGATCATCAACGATGTCGGAAACGGCCATGGCTGCGAAGCGAAGTAGACGACGCGGCCGCAGGCGATGCCGGCTTCCTCGCGCGTTTCCCGACGGACGGCGTCCTCGAACGATTCGCCGGGCTCGATGTACCCGGCGAGGCACGACCACATCGTCGGAACAAAACGCGGGCTACGCCCTAGCAGGCAACGCTCGCTGTCACTTGCCAGCATGATCACAACCGGATCGGTGCGGGGAAAGTGCTCGGCCGCGCACTGTGGGCAGTCGCGCCGCCAGCCGCCATTGACGAGCCGGGTCGTGCTGCCGCAGTTCGAGCAGAATCGGTGGCGCGCATGCCAGTGCAGCACGGCTTTGGCTTCAGCGATCGGCGGCAGGTGATCCTGCTCGACCAAGCCCTGGACGGCGATGGAACGCAGATCGGTGATATGCAGATCGCTGCGTGACTTCAGGGCTTCCGCGGCTTGCGGCGTAAGGCCATGGCCGAACCGCGGCACTCCATCGAGCACTCCAAGGAATATTGTTTCCGATGCAGGTGACAATGCGTTCGCTTCGTCGAGCGTGAACAAAGGCTCGTTGAGTGGCGAGCCCTTCTTCGTCACGATCGATTCGCCCCCGATCACATAGGCGCCGGCACCCGGTTTGCGGGTGAGGGCCTCGATGGCCGCGGTATCGGCGCGCAACTCGGCCGCACGACCTATGCGGCTGTCACAATATCCAAGGGGTGGTTTGGGGCCGAGATCTGGGCGAGGGGACATGCGTCGCGCAAATTCGCACGGTCGTTCCCCCCGCGCAATGCTTACTCCGCGGCTTCGCCGCGCGGACGAGGATACATGGTCTCGCGCAGCTCGGGGCGCTGCCATTGCGGGCCAAGCACACCCTGCTTCGCGCCGTAACCGAGCGCGGAGGTGACGGAATCGGTGGTTGTCCGCATTTCGCGCGCGCGGTCCAAGGATACGTCTACGAAGAAGAGGCCGGCTGCCGTGCTCTCGAACAGGATCTCTTCCGGTGTCGCAACCATCGCGAGGCCGCGTTCCGAATGGCTGAATAGGTTCTGCGTGGTGACGACGATGGCAAGGTTCTCGATCGCGCGCGACCAGATCAAATTGCGCCAGGTCGCCCACAGCCGCCGCTTGTCCGTGCCTGCCGGCATGAAGATGAGTTCGGCGCCGCGCAGCGCCAGCGCGCGCGTCACCTCCGGCATGTAAGCCTCGCTGCACATGGCAAGCCCGACTTTGCCTTGCTGTGTGTCGAACACGGGAAACTCGTTGCCGGCAACGTACTGAAATTCCCACCACTGGCCGCCGGTGTAGATCCACGGTCCGTTCGGATGCGTGCGACGATAGCTGGCCGGCGCGCGGCCATCGCCATAGGCCATGCAGATGAGATTGTGCGCGGTCCCTTCGTTGTGACTGAGGGGCTCGATGGTGCCGTAGACGGCATTGATGCCATGCTTTGCGGCGGCTTCCGCGAGGCGCGGCGTGGGATCGAATGTCGCCGGCATGCGCCAGGGACCGGGATAGGTCTCCGGGAAACAGACGAAGTCGGCGCCTTCCGCTTTTGCACGGGCTATGAAATTCACCGCGTCGCCGATATTCTTTTCAGCCTCCGCGATCGGATTGGCGATCGGCTGGACCACGGCAATGCGGAATGTCATGTGCTGCTCCAGACAGTGTGCGAAATTTGGCCAAGCTTGAAGTGGACGAGCAAGGCGGTCAAGCGAGCGCCTGACCGACGGCGGCGAGCACGCGATCGGGCGTCAATTCGTCAAGACACGCGCTGCGGCTGCGGATATTGCGCTCGCAACCTTCCAATGTGCACGGCATGCACGGCAAGGGATTCTGCACGATCCAGACATTGCCTTGGTTTTGCACAGTAGCGCTTGCATCCCATGGAGCTGCAAGGCCGCCGATCGGCCAAGGTCCCCAGACGCGCGGATCGGTGGGACCGAAGAGGGCAACCGTGGGGCAACCGGCGGCCGCGGCCAAATGCGTGACCGACGTGTCGGGTCCGATATAAACGCACGCTCTCTTGAGCAAATGCATCATCTCAGGCCACTCCACCTGATGAATGGCGGTAACGCCGTTCCACACTGCATCGAGGTAGCGACGCTCGCTATCTCCCGGTCCGCCGATCGCGACGACCGGCAGCCCGCGCTGGGCGAGCCCCGAGGCGAGGGCTCTCCATCCCTGCGGAGTCCATTCCTTGTAGGCGAACATCGGAGTTGCGTGGACCAGGGCAAAATTGCCGCCATCGACGATGTGCGAATTCGGCGCGGCCTTAGGGCCCACGAGTTCAGGGACGCGCGGGACGTCGAGCACATCGGCAAGGCGCAGCATCTGCTCGACACGGTGAAGCTTGTCTGCGGCGCGAACGTTTTTCTGCAACACTAATCGCTTCAGCACGCGCGCGAGCCATGGATCGTCATCGGTCGTTACGCCGGTCCGGAATGGGGCGGCTGCAAAGGCGAATGCCGTGGGACGGTCACCGCTCTGCGTGGAAACTGCGATGTCGTATTGGCGCCAGAGCCGCGAAAAGAGTCGCGCGCTCTGCCCGAGCGTCGGTCGTGGCGGCATGGCGATGACGCGATCGATGTCCGGATTGCCCTCAACGATCCCCGCGGTGTTGGCGAAGACCAGCACATCGATCTCGGCATTGGGCCACGCGCGGTGCAAACTGCGGATCAGCGGGGTCGTCAGAAGGAGATCGCCGATGCGACGCAGTGAGATGACAAGGATGCGTGATGGATTGCCGGCCATGCGCGTTAGTGATCCACTTCGTCGAGGCCGCTGGCTTCCAGCGACTGGCGCAGCGAGCCGAGCAGGCTTGCCTGCTGGGTGTCGCCATAGGCCGACGGCGGTTTCACGCCCCATACCGGCTTCGGCCAGGCGGCGTCCGAATGCCGGCGCGCGATCACATGCACGTGCAACTGCGGCACCTGGTTGCCGAGCGCCGCAATGTTGAGCTTGTCGCACTGGGTGACGCTTTTCAGTATTCGCGCGGCAGCGGCAATCTCGCCGAGCAACTGCACCTGGGCGTTTTCCTCAAGATCGATGAGTTCGACCAGCCCGGGCAGCCGCGGCACGAGGATCAGCCAGGGGTAGTTGGCGTCCTTCGCCAGCAGCACGCGGGCGAGCGGCAGGTCGCCGACCGGAACCGTGTCCTGCGCGAGCTGAGGGTGCAACGACCAGCCCTTGGTAATCGCTGAATCCATTGGAAAATCCCGCACGATTCTTTCGGAGGAAAGCTAGCAGAGACCTCGCCCGGCTGCTTGCTTTCGTGGCGTATTGGCCCGATATACATCACGGGAGGTTGGCGGTGGACGAGCCACTCGCCAACCGGGTCAGGTCCGGAAGGAAGCAGCCCTAACGAGCGCGGTTCGGGTCGCTCGTCAGCCTCCCACCTATTCCTCGATCGTCAGTCCGCGTTCGCGCGGCAGCGAAGCGGATGGCACAATGAGCGAGCCCAAAAAATCCACAGGCTCCGGTTCCGTGCCGGCCGAGCCACCGGCCTATCGTGTACTCGCGCGCAAATACCGCCCGGCCAGCTTCGAAGACCTCATCGGCCAGGACGCCATGGTGCGCACGATCTCGAACGCGTTCGAGAGTGGACGCGTACCACAAGCCTGGATCCTCACCGGCGTGCGCGGTGTCGGCAAGACGACCACCGCCCGCATTCTTGCGCGCGCGCTCAATTACGAACTGCCCGACGGCTCGGTGAAGGAGCCCACGATCCACATGCCGGTGATGGGCGTGCATGACCAGGCGATCATCGAGAGCCGGCACCCGGATGTGCTGGAAATGGACGCCGCTTCGCACAACAGCGTCGACGACGTGCGACAGATCAACGACGCCATCCGCTATGCGCCGATGAGCGCGCGTTACAAGGTCTACATCCTCGACGAAGTGCACATGCTGTCCGGCGCTGCATTCAACGCGCTGCTCAAGACGCTCGAAGAACCGCCGCCGCACGCCAAATTCATTTTCGCCACCACGGAAATCCGCAAGGTACCGGTGACGGTACTGTCGCGCTGCCAGCGCTTCGATCTGCGGCGCGTCGATGCCGCGCTTCTGGTGAAGCACCTCGAGGGCATCGCCACAAAAGAGAAAGTTGAGATCGAGCCGGCCGCGGTGGCATTGATCGCGCGCGCGGCGGAAGGCTCGGTGCGCGATTCTCTTTCCCTCCTCGATCAGGCCATCGCGCATGCGGCTGGGCCGGTGCGCGCCGAAGATGTCCGGCAGATGCTCGGTCTCGCCGATCGCGTGCGCGTCGTCGACCTGTTCGAGGCCCTCATGAAGGGCGACGTCCCCGCTGCCTTGCGGGAACTGCGCGAGCAATACGACATCGGCGCCGATCCGGCCGTGGTCTTGAGTGATCTTGCCGAGTTCACACATTTCGTGACGCGTGTCAAAGTCGTGCCGTCCGTTTCTGAGGACCTCTCGCTTTCGGAGGCCGAGCGCACGCGCGGTCGCGCTTTCGCGGCCCAGCTTTCGATGCGTGTCTTGTCGCGCGCCTGGCAGATGCTGCTCAAAGGCATTTCCGAAGTGCAGGCCTCAGGCCGCCCGGTGGCTGCTGCGGAAATGGTGCTGGTGCGCATCGCCTATGCCGCCGACCTGCCGACACCGGACGAAGTGGTGCGCTCTCTAAGCGAGAACGGCGGTACGGCTCCAACACGTCCGCAAGGCAATGGCGGCACCGTGCAGGCGCAGAGCTATGCGCCGCGCTATGAGGCGCCGCGGGGTTCGCCGCGTTCTTCCGCGGCCGTGTCGCCGCGCCCGGCGGACGATCCGGTGGCCCGGCGTGAGGAACCGACGGCGGCACCGACTTTGTCCATCGGGACATTTGAGGAGTTGATCGCGCTTGCCGTAGATAAACGCGACATCAGCGTGAAGATGGCGCTCGAACGCGATGTACGCCTGGTGCGCTGCGAGGATGGCCAGCTCCAAATTGCGCTTGAGCCGACCGCGCCGAAGACCTTCGTCCATGATCTCCAGCGCAAGCTGACCGGCTGGACCGGCAAGCGCTGGATCGTGGTCGTGTCGAAGGAACAGGGTGCCCCGACAATTCGCGCCCAGGCCGAGGCCCAGCAGGCGGAGATCGAGCGCGGTGTGCAGAGCGATCCGCTGGTGCAGGCCGTTCTCAACCGGTTCCCGGGCGCCAAAATCGTCGGCGTAACGCAGAATCCGGAGAGCGGCGAAGCCCCGCCGGATGTTTTGTCCGACAGCGAGGATCAGTGACATGGCGGATTTCCTGGGCCTGATGAAGCAAGCAGCTCAGCTGCAATCCAAGATGCAGGCGATGCAGGCCGAGCTTGAGCAGATCGCGGTCGAAGGCACCGCCGGCGGCGGCATGGTCACGGTTACCATCACCGCCAAGGGCGACCTCAAGGGCATCAAGATCGACGATTCTCTAATGAAGCCTTCAGAAAAAGAAATTCTCGAAGATCTCATGGTGGCCGCGCATGGCGACGCTCGCCGGAAGGCAGAAGCCGTCCTGCAGGAAAAAATGAAAGAAGTCACGGGCGGCCTGCCGCTGCCGCCTGGACTGAGCCTAGGCTGATATGCCTGCTGCCGTTGCCGGACCGGAAATCGAGCGCCTGATTCAGCTCCTGGCACGTTTGCCGGGTTTGGGGCCTCGCTCGGCGCGCCGTGCAGCACTGCATCTCATCAAGAAACGCGAACTGCTGATGGCTCCACTCGCCGCCGCGCTCGAGACGGCGATGGAAAAAATCGAGATATGCAAGATCTGCGGAAACATCGACACCCAGAACCCCTGCACGGTGTGCACCGACACCAGGCGCGATCCTTCAATCATCGTTGTTGTCGCCGATGTTGCCGATCTCTGGGCGCTCGAACGCGCCCACGCGGTCAACGGACGCTATCACGTGCTTGGCGGCACGCTCTCGCCGCTCGACGGTGTCGGGCCGCAGGATCTCACGATCGACTCGCTGATTTCCCGCGCGCACGAGACGCCCGTGAAAGAGGTGATCCTTGCGCTCAACGCCACGGTCGACGGCCAGACGACCGCGCATTACATCACCGAGCTGTTGCAGGACGCGAATGTGAAGGTCACGCGCCTGGCTCATGGCGTGCCGGTTGGCGGCGAGCTCGATTACCTCGACGAAGGCACGCTGGCCGCGGCCATCAAGCAGCGCACGCTGTTCTAGGATCTTTTCGGCTCAAGCGTTTTGAAGTGCCCGTGCCGCTGCAGCCAAGCCAGCAACAAGAGGCTTGGAATGCCGGCCAGCATGCAGATCACGAAAAACCAGACCCAGCCGGTCGATTGGGCGATAAAGCCCGCGCCTGAAGAGAGATAAGTCCGCCCCACCGCAGCCAGCGCGGTCAGCAGGGCGTATTGCGTTGCCGTGTGCAACGGATTTCGGCAGAGCGCGGAGAGGTAGGCAACGAACATCACGGTGCCGATGGCGCTGGTGAAGTTCTCGGCAATGATGGCGACAGCGAGCATCGTGGTGTTGGTCCCAACCAGCGCCAGCGCGCTGAACGAAAGATTGGCAACCGCCTGCAGGATGCCGCCAATCCAGAGGCTTGGGGCAAGCGGCAAGGCACGCGCGATGAAGCCGCCGGCAAAGCCGCCCAGCAGCAGCGCGGCGAGCCCGACACCTTTCACGATCGCCGCGTATTCGTTGCGGGAAAAACCGAGATCGATGACGAATGGCGCGGTCATCGCGCCCGACAGCGCATCGGTGAATTTGAACAGCACCACAAAGGCCAGCATCACGAAGGCGAGCTCATAGCCGAGGAAATCCTTGAAGGCCCCGACCGCGGCCTCGGCCACGCGCTTGAAGGGCTTCTCACGGGCGTGGGCGGCTTCGGCTGCCGCCGAGCGTTCCGGTTCGGTCGCAACCAATGCTGTGATGATGCCGATCACGACAAGACCAGCCATTGCGACATAACCCCAGCGCCACGCGGACTGCTTGTCGAAACCGGACGCCTCGATGGCGCTGACCAGGAACAGCGCCCCGGCTGTCGAGATCAGCATGCCGATGCGATAAGCGGCGACGTAAGAAGCCATGCCGGCGGCCTGCTCGTTTTCCGGAAGGCTTTCCACGCGAAAGGCATCGACCACGATGTCCTGCGTCGCCGAGGCGGTTGCGACCAGCAGCGCGCCGAATGCGACAAGCGCAGGTGAGGCGGCGGGATTGCAAAAACCGAGAAATACGATCGCCGCCATCAGCAGGATTTGCGTGAACACCAGCCAGCCACGACGCCGACCGAGCAGGCGCGACAAAATCGGCACATCGAGTGCGTCGGTCAGCGGCGCCCACAGAAATTTCACCGTGTAGGGGGTGCCGACCAAAGCGAACAGCCCGATGGTGGCAAGATTAACACCGGACTCGCGCATCCATACGAGCAGCGTCGCGCCGGACAAGGCCAATGGCAGGCCCGACGAAAATCCGAGGAACATGACGATCAGCACGCGCGGCTTCAGATAGACCGCGATCGCTTCCAGCCACGACGGCTGCGCCCGCGCGTCGGGTGAGGTTGTCATGTGCTATTCGCCGGCCTCAAGCCGCACACCGGGACCGGGGAGAATGTCGGCGCTCGGCGAAGCATCGCCGAACTCAACGTCCCGAATCCTCTCGCTGCGGTTCACGATCTTGTCGGCCGAGATCACGATCTGTTTGATATCTGTACTGGTCTGGCCGAAGTGTTTGTCCAGGTTCTCGACCCGGTCGCGCAGGCGGTTGACGTCCGCCGCCAGCAGGCCGACCTCGACAAGAATTTTGCCGGCCGCCTCGCGCATACGGGCATCCCTGCGGATCTGCTGGATCACCTGAATGGCCAGCATCAACAGCGACGGCGAAACGATGATCACCTTGGAACGATAGGCCCTCTGGAAAATATCGTCAAAACTGTCGTACAGCTCGGCGTAGATCGATTCCGATGGCACAAACATCAGCGCCATGTCCTGCGTCTCGCCCGGGATCAGATACTTCTCGGCGATGTCGCCGACGTGCTTCGCGATGTCCGTGCGCACGCGTGCAATGGCAAATTTTCGATCGTCATCACTTTTTGCTTCGCGAAACGCAGTCACCGCTTCGAGCGGAAATTTTGCATCGATGACCAGTGGCGGTCCGTCGGGCAGATGCACGACGCAATCGGGCCGGGCCTTGTTGGTGAGCGCCGCCTGAAATTCATAGCAGTCCTTCGGCAGGCCATCCTGAATGATCATCTCCATCCGCGATTGCCCGAAGGCGCCGCGCGACTGCTTGTTGGCAAGCACGCTCTGCAGGCTCGTCACCTGGGAGGCGAGATCAGTGATGTTCTTTTGCGCGTTGTCGATGAGCGCGAGGCGCGCGTGCAGCTGCTGCAGATGATCGGCAGTGTCCTTGGTCGACGTGCGCATCGATTCGCCCAGCCGATGGGTGACCGCATCGAGCCGCTCGTGCACCGTGTGTTGCAGTTGCGATTGTGCCCGGGCGAGCAGTTCGCCCATGGTCTGGACGCGCGCGTTGAGTTCGGCCATCCGCTGCTCGGCGACCGGATCGTGAATCGGCTTGCGCGGCCAGGCCAGCATCACAATGACAATAATGACGCCAACGGCCACGACTGCCCCGATGCCCAAAGTCAGGGCGGGGGCATGGGCCAGCATCGTATTGGCGAGGGTCTGCAGATCGGACATCCGGCGCTTTTACCGTGATTCGCGCTCGGCGCGAACGAAGGGCGAACGGTAGGGCGATAATGTCGTTGTCTCAAGGGGAAAGCCCGCATTGACCCCGCTTTCCCAACCCCTTACATCGGCCGCCATGGCTGTTCGCGACATCCTGATCATCCCCGACAAGCGGTTGCGGCTTAAATCCGAGGCGGTTCAGGCCGCCGACAAGCCCCTGCGAACGCTCATCGGGGACATGTTCGAAACGATGTATGCCGCGCCCGGTATCGGGCTCGCGGCGATTCAGATCGGCGTGCCGAAACGCGTCGTCACCATGGACCTCGCCAAAAAGGACGATCCGAAGCAGCCGCAGGTCTTCATCAATCCGGAGGTCGTGTGGTCCTCCGTCGAGAAGGCGGTCTACGAGGAGGGCTGCCTGTCGATCCCCGAGTACTATGAGGAGGTCGAGCGGCCGAAGGCGGTGAAAGTGAAATTTCTCGATCTCGACCTGAAGCCACAGGAGATCGAGGCGAGCGGGTTGCTGGCGACCTGCCTGCAGCACGAGATTGACCACATCAATGGCGTTCTGTTCATCGACCATATTTCCAAACTCAAGCGCGACATGGTGATGAAGAAATTCAAAAAGGCGGCCAAGAAGACCGAAGGCGCCAAGCCGCTGGCGGAGGACACGGAGCCTTCGCATCATATTGGCTGACGTCGCCGCGCCGGCGCGCTAGAGGTTTGCCTGAATGCGCCTGATCTTCATGGGCACGCCCGATTTCGCGGTGCCGACGCTGGTCGAACTCGCCGCGCGCGGACGCGACATCGTCGCCGTCTATACGCGCGCACCAAAGCCGGGCGGCCGCGGCCTCGACCTGCAGCCGACGCCTGTCGAGCGTGAAGCGCGGCGGCTCTCGCTGCCGGTGCACACGCCGAAGACGCTGAAAGACGAAAAGGCGCAGCAGGACCTGCGTGCGCTCGGTGCCGACGCGGCGGTCGTCGTCGCCTATGGCCTGATCCTGCCGAAGGCGGTTCTCGATGCGCCGCGTCTCGGTTGCTTCAACGTGCACGCCTCGCTGCTGCCGCGCTGGCGCGGTGCCGCGCCCATCAATCGTGCGATCATGGCCGGCGATGCCGAAAGCGGCGTCACCATCATGAAGATGGATGAAGGTCTCGATACTGGTGCCATGGCGATGGCCGAGCGCATGCCGATCGGGGCCGACATAACCGCGGGCGAGCTTCACGATGCCTTGTCGCGCCTCGGTGCCGACCTGATGCCGCGCGTGCTGGCGGCCGTTGAGCGCGAATCGCTTCAGCTCACGCCGCAACCGTCGACGGGCGTTACGTACGCGGAAAAGATTGCCAATACCGAGACGCGCATTGACTGGTCGAAGCCATGGAAACAAGTGCACGACCATATTCGTGGCCTGTCGCCTTTTCCTGGTGCGTGGTTCGAGCTTGGCGGCGTGCGCGTTAAGGCTTTGCGCTCAACGAAAGGTGCGGGCTCGGGTGCGCTAGGCATCGCGCTTGACGATAGGCTGACGATCGCCTGTGCCGATGGTGCCGTGCGGCTTACGCAGGTTCAGCGGTCCGGCAAGCAACCAATGCTCGCGGAGGAATTCCTGCGCGGAACACCGGTGAAAGCCGGCACGCGGGTCAGTTGAAATGCCGTGCTACAAACTCATTGTTGAATATGATGGCAGGCCTTTCGCCGGCTGGCAGATCCAAGCCGACCAGCTGACCGTACAAGGCGTGCTGACCGCGGCTGTCGAATCGCTGTCGGGCGAAAAGATCCTGGTGCAGGGTGCCGGGCGCACCGACACCGGCGTTCATGCGCGGGCGCAGGTTGCGCATGTCAATCTCGCCAAAGTCTGGGACACCGATACGGTGCGCGATGCACTCAATGCGCATTTGCGGCCGCATCCGATCGCCATTCTTGCGGCCGAAGTTGTCGCCGACGATTTCAGCGCCCGCACCTCGGCAATCAAACGCCATTACCTCTATCGCATCGTCAATCGTCGCGCCGATCTGACGCTCGATGCCGGCCGTGCCTGGCGCGTGCCACGACCGCTCGATACCGATACGATGCACAAGGCGGCGCAATCGCTGATCGGCAAGCACGATTTCACGACGTTTCGCTCGACCGAATGTCAGGCCAAGTCGCCGGTGAAAACGCTTGATGTCCTGGGCGTGGAGCGCGACGGCGATGAGGTGAGAGTGACCGCTGTCGCACGCTCATTTCTGCACAACCAGGTGCGATCGATGGTGGGTTCGCTGGTTTGCGTTGGCGAGGGAAAGTGGACTGTGGAGGATCTGCGCAAGGCGCTTGATGCGCGCGACCGCACCGCCTGCGGGCCTGTGGCGCCGCCGGACGGCCTTTATCTGATGCGAGTGGATTATTGAAACGCTGGTCGGCCGGCGTTTCACGCGAAATAGCGGTCGATGATCTTGCGGTAGATCGTGGTCAGCGCCTGCAGATCGGCGATCGGCACGCGTTCGTCGACCTGGTGCATTGTCTGGCCAACCAGGCCGAATTCGACGACCGGGCAGTAATGCGTGATGAAACGCGCGTCCGAGGTGCCGCCGGTCGTCGACAGCGCCGGCTTGCGGCCAGTCACTTCGGCAACGGCATTCGCAACAAGTTCGGTGAACGGTCCCGGCTTGGTGAGAAAAACACCGGCGTTCGAGGGTTCCCAGCGCAATTCGAATTTTATCTTTCCGCCTGCGGCTTTCGCGGCGCGCTGTTCGATCAGCTTTTTCAGCGAATCGAGCGTGTGCTTGTCGTTGAATCTGATGTTGAAACGTGCGCGGGCTTCCCCAGGGATCAGATTGACGGTCTTGTTGCCGACATCGACTGAAGTGAATTCCAGATGCGACGGCGCAAACTGCGCGCTGCCCTGGTCGAGCGGGTCGCTCTGCAGCGCCGCGAGAAGCGCAATGAGGCCCCGGATCGGATTTTCGGCGCGCTGCGGATAGGCGACGTGCCCCTGTTTGCCGCTGACAATCAGATGGCCGTTGAGCGAGCCGCGGCGGCCGACCTTGATGGTGTCGCCCATCGCGTCCTGATTGCTCGGCTCGCCCAGAATGCAGTGATCGAATTTCTCGCCGCGCTCGGCGATCCATTTCAGCAGCTTGGGCGTGCCATTGACCGCGATGCCTTCCTCGTCGCCGCTGATCAGGAACGAGATCGAGCCTTTCGGCTTGCCGCCATTGGCTGCGAGATGATCGAGGACGGCCGCGACTGCGCAGGCGATGCCGCCTTTCATGTCGACTGCACCGCGTCCGTACATCTCGCCGCCGGCAACCTCGCCGGAAAATGGCGGATACTTCCAGGCTTTCTCATCACCCGGCGGCACCACGTCCGTGTGGCCCGCGAATACGAGGTTCGGCTCGGAAGTCCCGATGCGTGCGTAAAGGTTTTCGACGTCGTCGTCGCCGGGTTCGCGGAATGTCATGCGGTGCACGGTGAAGCCGGACGCCGTCAGCGTCTTTTCAAGAAACGACAGCGCGCCGCCCTCGGCTGGCGTCACCGACGGACAGCGAAGCAGATCGCGGGTGATAATGACGGGATCGGCGGGCACGGTCGGTGGCCTCAATCTCTCAATAGGTCGTTGATACTTGTCTTCGAACGCGTGCGTTCGTCGACACGCTTGACGATCACGGCACAGTAGAGGCTGGGACCGCCGCTCTTGCCCGGTAGCGAGCCCGGCACGACCACAGAATAGGGCGGCACTTCTCCCTGCGTGACTGCGCCGGTCTCGCGATCGACGATACGCGTCGAGGCGCCGAGATAGACGCCCATCGACAGCACCGCGCCCGTGCGCACGACGACGCCTTCCGCCACCTCGGATCGCGCGCCGACAAAGCAGTTGTCCTCGATGATGACCGGGCCTGCCTGTAACGGCTCGAGAACGCCGCCGATGCCGGCACCGCCGGAAATATGACAGTTCTTGCCGATCTGTGCGCAGCTGCCGACGGTCGCCCAGGTGTCGACCATGGTTCCGGAATCGACATAGGCGCCGAGATTTACGAAGGACGGCATCAGCACAACGCCGCGCGCGATGAACGCCGAGCGGCGGACCACACAGCTAGGCACAGCGCGAAAACCGGCCTTGCGGAATCGCGCGGCGCTCCAGCCCTTGAATTTGGAATCGACCTTGTCCCACCACACGGCCTTGCCCGGGCCACCCGGAATGACGCTCATGTCGTTGAGGCGGAACGACAGCAGCACGGCCTTCTTCAGCCATTGATTGACATGCCATTGCCCGCTCGCGTCCCGTTCGGCGACGCGCGCATGGCCGGTATCCAGGAGTTCGAGCGCGGAATTCACCGCCTTGCGCACGGCGCCTTTGGTCTTCGGTCCGATCTTGTCGCGGCCTTCAAAGGCCTCGTCGATGACGCATGCAAGCTTGTCGGTGGACATGGCGGCTCCGATCGTTCGGCTGCGGTTTGTCGATGGCGGGGCAGGGGATGTCAAGCCGCGCTCACCGGGCTAAGCTTGCCACGAGGGAGAAATGCTCATGAATCTGCGGTTCAAACGCATGGTCCTGATTCCGGTGGCTTTGGCGTTCAGCGCCACTCACGCTTTCGCCCATCACATGATGGGCGGCCGGACCCCGGCGACTTTCGGCGAGGGCATGCTGTCCGGGCTCGGTCATCCGATTATTGGCCTCGACCATTTCGCTGGCGTGGTCGCGGTGGGGTGCATCGCCGCCATGCACAGCGCGGGAGCGGCACTCGTCGTTGCCTTCATCGTTGCGATGATGGCTGGCGTCGCGCTGCATTTGAATGGCGCCACTTTGCCGGCTGCGGAAATTCTGGTCGCCCTTTCGGTCATTGCGCTTGGGGCGCTGATGTTGAGCCGGCGGCAGATGTCCAGTGCCTCTGCGCTGTTGCTATTCGCGCTAGTCGGATTCGTGCACGGTTACGCGCTCGGTGAATCGATCTATGGTGCCGAGCAGACTCCGCTCTATGCATATCTCTTCGGCCTTGCGCTCATTCAAAGCGCTATTGCACTCGCCGCGATGACGATCGCGCGCAGTGTCGCCGGACCATCCAAGGACCTTACGCCATTGCGGCTTGTCGGCGCGGGCATTGCCGGCATCGGACTTGCGGTGTTGATGCAGCAGGTCGTGCCGGCTGGCTGATCAGCGCCGGCCCATAATCTCTTCAAGAAAGCGCGTGAGATCGTCGGTGAGGTGATCGACGTAAGGCGCGTCACGTCCCTCCAGCTCCCAGGCTTCGCGCAGTACTTCGCGCTGGCCCTCCGGTACCACCAGCACGGTGGTCATGCCGAGCGCATGCGGCGTTTCGAGATTGCGCGCCAGGTCCTCGAACATCGCGGCCTTCGCCGGGTCGACGCCATGGCGCGCGAGGAAGCGGTTATAGACCTGCGGCAATGGCTTCGGGTCGAGGTTGGCGGCGGCAATGTCGAACACATCTTCGAAGTGATGATGAATGTCGAGCCTCCGCATCACCGCGTCGGCGTGCTTGCGTGTGCCGTTGGTGAGGATCAGTTTGCGGCCGGGAAGTTTTTCCAGCGCGGCACCGAGCTGCGGGTTTGGCTCGAGCGGCGAATGATCGATCCGGTGCACGAAGTCGAGATACGCGTCGGGGCTCATCCCGTGCTCGGCCATCATCCCGCGCATGGTCGTGCCGTAGCGCTTGTAATAATCCTTCTGCAGGCGGAGCGCCTCGTCTTTCGAGACCTTCAGAAAATCCGAAACGTAGGCACGAATGCGCTCATCCACCTGCTGCCAGAGACGGAGGTGATGCGGATAGAGAGTGTTGTCGAGATCGAAGACCCAGGTTTCGACCTTGCCGAAACCACGCGGCGCCTGAGCGGACAGTGTTGGCACGGAGTTACGATTCCTTGAAACGCACGGTCGTCGACGGCTTGCCGGCCAGCTCGATGACCGCAAAACCGGCGGATTTTTTCCGACGCGGCGCGGGTGATGCCAACTTCAGCGGTGCATCAGCGTGCCGACGCCGTGGTCGGTCAGAAGCTCGAGCAGGACGGCATGCGGGACCTTGCCGTCCATGATGACGACACCCTCCACGCCCTGGTCGAGCGCGTACATGCAGGTCTCGACCTTCGGGATCATGCCGCCTGAAATCGTCCCGTCGGCAATCAGCTTGCGGGCGTCGGACATCGACAGTTCCGCAATGAGGCTTTTTGATTTGTCGAGCACGCCGGGAACGTCGGTCAGCAGCAGCAGACGCTTGGCCTTCAGCGCGCCGGCGATGGCGCCGGCAAAGGTGTCTGCGTTGACGTTGAACGTGCCACCATTGGCCGAGGTCGCCACCGGCGCGAGCACCGGGATCATTTCGCGGCCAATGACCTGATTGAGCATGGTCAGGTCGACTTTCTCAGGTTCTCCGACGAAGCCGAGATCGACGACCTTCTCGATGTTGGAATCGGGATCGACAACGGTGCGGCTGACCTTGCGCGCCTGCACCAGGTTGCCGTCCTTGCCGCACAGTCCGATCGCCTTGCCGCCGGCCGCGTTGATGTAGCCGACGATCTGCTTGTTGATCGAGCCGGCCAGAACCATTTCGACGATCTCGACAGTTTTGGAGTCGGTGACGCGCAATCCCGCGGCGAATTCCGATTTGATGCCGAGCTTCTTCAGCATGGCCTCGATCTGCGGGCCGCCGCCGTGCACCACCACCGGGTTGATGGCGGTCTGCTCGAGCAGAACAATGTCGCGGGCAAAGTCACGAGCCATCTGTTCCTGGCCCATGGCGTGGCCGCCGTATTTCACGACGACGATCTCCTCGTCGTAGCGTTGCATGTGCGGCAGCGCTTCGGACAGGATGCGGGCCTGCTCTTGCGGGTCAATCTTGGGCGCTTTGCTCATTGCTTCGGTCTCATTGGCGGGGCGGTTCTAGCCGATTGGGCAGGGTCACGACAATGCGTCAGGCCTTTCTTTCCTCCAGCAGGCGGCCGATGGCGGCGCGCAATTCGGGGATCCCGCTCCCCTCGCGCGAGGATGTCGGAAGCACCGTCGGAAACGCGGCCGGGCGCTTGGCCAGGGCGGCTTCGACATCGGCCATGCGATCGCGCAGATCGGAAGGCTTCACAGCATCGCATTTGGTCAAAACAATCTGATGACTGACCGCGGACTGGCCCAGGGCGTCGAGCGCCGCATCGTCGGCGGTCTTGAGCCCGTGGCGGGCATCAACCAGCACGTAGACCCGGGCGAGGTTGCTGCGGCCGCGCAGGAACGCGTCGATCAGCTCGGTCCACGCCGCGATCTTGGATTTCGATGCGACGGCGTAGCCGTAGCCCGGCATGTCCACGACACTGAGGCTGTCACCGCCGTTAAAGAAAATGAGCTCCTGTGTGCGACCCGGCGTGTTCGAGATCCGCGCGAGGTTCTTGCGGCCGGTGAGGGCGTTGATCAAGCTCGACTTGCCGACGTTGGATCGTCCGGCGAAGGCAATCTCGACCCCGCGCATCGGCGGCAGCGACACGGGCGTAGCGGCTGCGGCAACGAAGCGCCACTCTCCGGCGAACAGGCGCCGGCCAGTGTCGATTTCCTGACGGGTGAAATCGGTTGCCATCACAAATTTGTTTTCGGTCATTCCGGGGCGCCGGCACTCGCCCGCGAACCCGGAATCCAGAAAAGAAGCATAGCGCATCGATCTGGATTCCGGGCCTGGGCTTCGGCCAGCCCGGAATGACGGAATAAAAAAGAGTCGGAGTCCGGCGCAGTCCTGCCGCTACGACGCCTTCTTCTTTACGAACATCGCCTTGATGTTGTCGAACAGTTCGATCTTGGCGCCGTGCTTGCGCATGATGACACTCTGCTGCAGCACCGAAAGTGTGTTGTTCCAGGCCCAATAGATAACGAGTCCTGCGGGGAAGCTTGCCAGCATGAAGGTGAAGAGCAGCGGCATCCAGTTGAAGATCATGGCCTGCGCCGGATCCGGCGGTGCCGGGTTGAGCTTCATCTGCACCCACATGGTCACACCCATGATCAACGGCCACAGGCCGAGATGCAGGAAGGGCCCGACCACCGGCAGAATGGTGGGGTCTATCGGGATCAGTCCGAACAGCGTGAAGATGTTGGTCGGGTCCGGCGCCGACAGATCGTGAATCCAGCCGAAGAACGGCGCGTGGCGCATTTCGATGGTGACGAACAGCACTTTGTACAGCGAGAAGAACACCGGGATCTGGATCGCGATCGGCAGACAGCCGGCGAGCGGATTGATCTTTTCCTTCCGGTAGAGCTCCATCAGCTCCTGCTGCTGCTTGGCCTTGTCGTCGGCGTAACGCTCGCGGATGGCCGTCATCTGCGGCTGCACCGCCTTCATCTTCGCCATCGAGGCGTAGGATTTGTTGGCGAGCGGGAAGAAGGCGATCTTGATCAACACCGTCACGATCAGGATGGCGAGACCGAAATTGCCGACCAGCCGGTAGAAGTAGTCCATGACGATGAACAGCGGCTTGGTGATGAAGTAGAACCAGCCCCAGTCGATCAACAGGTCGAAGCGGTTGAGCTTGAGCTGCCTGTCATAGTCATTCACGACCTGCACTTCCTTGGCGCCGGCGAAGAGCCGCGCATTGGCGACCGTGGTCGCGCCCGGCGCGATCGTCTGTGCATCAAGCAGATAGTCGGTTTGGAATGTCCTGATGTTGCCCAGCATGCCGGTTGAGAAACGCGCCTTCAGGTGCGCGGTCGGATCCGGCAGCAGCGTTGCGGCCCAGTATTTGTCGGTGATGCCGAGCCAGCCGTTTGTAACGTCGAAATTGACGACCTTCTTTTCCTCGATGTTCTTGTAGGTGAATTCCTGCAGTCCGGACTCGCCCAGCACGCCGATCAGGCCCTCATGGAGAATGTAGTAGCCAAGCGTTTGCGGCGTTCCATGACGGGAAATGAGCGCATAAGGATAAAGAGTGACCGGGTTCGTGCCCTTGTTGGTCACCTCATCCTTGATGGTGAAGAGGAATTTGTCGTCGACCGCGATCGTGCGGCGGAATTCGAGCCCTTCGCCGTTGTCGTAGGTCAGCGTCACCGGATTGCCGACACCGAGCGTGCCCGAACCAGTCCGCGTCCACACCGTTTCCGATGTCGGCAGTTTGAGGTCTGAGCTGCCGCCACCGGTCCAGCCGAATTCAGCGTAGAAAGGATCCGCCGTCCCCGACGGCGACAGCAGGGTGACCGGCGGCGATTTCGGATCGACGGTTTCGCGGAATCGTACCAGCGCGATATCGTCGATGCGGCCGCCCTTGAGCGCGATCGAGCCCAGCACGTTATCGGTCGCGATCGGAACGCGCGGTGAAGCCGCGAGCGCTGCGGTGCGATTGACCGGGGCGGCGGGCGAGGGTGCGGCTGCCTGGCCGGGAACCTGCGGCGTTCCGGATTGCATGGGTGCCGGCGGCGTCTGGCTGCTCGGTTGTGCCGGGCTCGGCGCGCCCTGTTTCTGGTGCTGGGCCTGCAACTGCTCCTGCCGCGCTTTCTCCTGCGGCATGCCGACAAAAAATTGCCAGCCGATGAGCACGAGCGCCGAGAGCACGATGGCGAGGATGGTATTCTTATTGTCGGTCATCACTATTCCGTTTTGCCATTGCGGCTCGCGTGTGCACGCCGCAACGCTCCTTCGAGGTCCTGTGTCATTGCGGCAAACGGCTGATTGAGCGCCGCGCGCCGTCCGACCAGTACATAGTCATGCCCGGCCTGAAGCCGGCTTGCGGCCGAGAGCCGCACGATCTCCCGCAAACGCCGGCGAACGCGGTTTCGCTCGACCGCATTCCCGACTTTCTTTGACACGGTAAAGCCTAACCGTGCCGGCCCCGTGTCACGGCGATTGCGTGCCTGCAGCACGAATGCCGTTGCCGGCACCTTGATCCCCGCTGCCGCGGCCAAAAAGTCCGCCCGTTGCCTCAATCGCTCCATGAAAGCCGCGCAGCGGTTTTCGTCGCCATCAGGCGGATAGCCGCTTGCGTCCGCGTCCCCTGCGCGCCGACAGGACTTTGCGCCCACCCTTGGTGGCCATGCGCTTGCGGAAACCGTGACGACGCTTGCGTACAAGCTTGCTCGGTTGATAAGTCCGCTTCACGTTCAGTTCTCCGCTACGCTGTGGGGAAGAGAGGACGTCGTCCTCGAAAACGCCTTGAAACCCGAATGTTCGGGCCAGCACACGATTTCGCGCGGCTTATAAGGGAGGGCCCTTGGCCCGTCAATGAGACGCTGTTGTGTGACAGCCAAGGTCAAACCGTCTCACGAACCGGTGACAGTGCCCGGCCCGCCCGGGGGCTCGTGTATAAAGCGGCAATGCCAGAATCGGCCCCCGCCTTCGATTCTCGCGGTATCGCCCGCCGGATCCTGCCATTTGCCGTGGTGATTATTCTTTTCGGGGCGGCCTATCTCGCCATCGGCGGGGTCTCGCTCGAATCGCTGGTGCGCCATCGCGCGGCGATCGATGATTTCGTTGTCTCGCATCGGTTGCTGGCCGTTCTCTCCTACATGGGACTTTATATTGTCACCGTCGCACTCTCGGTGCCGGGAGCCGTATTTCTCACCGTCACCGGCGGCTTTCTCTTCGGGCTTGTGCTCGGCGCCTCGGCCGCGGTGGTCAGCGCCACGATCGGCGCCACGCTCATCTTTCTCGCGGCCCGAACGGCGCTCGGCGACCCGCTGCTGCGGCGCGCCGGTCCGCGCGCCAACCAGCTGGCCCGCGGATTTCGCGACGATGCGTTCAGCTATCTGCTTTTTCTGCGCCTGGTACCGGCGTTTCCGTTCTTCCTGGTCAACCTGGTACCGGCGTTCGCCGGCGTGCGGCTGGGGCCGTTCATTGCCGCGACCGCGATCGGTATTATCCCGGGAGCCATCGTTTTCGCTCTTGCGGGGGTCGGGCTGGACAGCATGATCGCGGCGCAGAAGAATTCGTATGATCAATGTATCGCGGCAGGGGGCGCCGATTGTCAGCTGGCGTTCGACCCGGCGGATGTTCTGACGCCGCAGCTGATCGCGGCGCTTGTCGCGCTCGGCCTGCTCGCGCTGATGCCGGTCGTGGTGAAATATTGGCGGGCGCGCTCGCGTACCACTGCATGATGCGCGGGCGGGACCGGTTGGGGGCATGGGAGACACACTGACACCAGATATCTGCGTGATCGGCGCGGGCCCCGGCGGCTTGTCGGCGGCCGCGGCCGCGGCTGCCTTCGGCGTGCCGACCGTACTGATCGAACGTGACGCGATGGGCGGCGACAGTCTCAATACCGGATCCGTTCCCTCGAAAGCGCTGCTGGCGGCGGCGAAACGCGCGGAGGCCATCCGTGGCGCGGCTGCGTTCGGGCTCGAGGTGCAGAACATCCGGGTCAATTTCGCCAAGGTGAGCGACCACGTGCAGTCGGCCATCGCAGCGGTCGAGCCAGCGTATTCCATGGAGCGATTCACCGGGCTGGGTGTTCGGGTCATCCGCGCGCATGCGCAATTCAAGGATGCGCGGACGGTGACGGCTGGCGACTTCGAGATTCTCGCGCGGCGTTTCGTTGTTGCGGCAGGATCAAAACCGACCATTCCCGCGATCGCCGGCCTTGACGGCGGGTCTTTTCTCACCAACGAAACCATTTTCGATCTGAAAGAACGACCGGAGCATCTCATCATTGTCGGTGCCGGAAGTGTCGGCCTCGAGCTGGCGCAGGCGTTCCGCCGGCTGGGAAGCTCAGTGACGGTGCTCGAGGCGGTGCGGCCGCTCGCCGGCGATGATGCTGAATGCGTCAATATCGTTCTCGACCGGCTCGAGCGCGAAGGCGTCGTCATCCGCAGCGGCGTGAATGTCACTGGCGTCATGCATGTCGGCGGCACCGTCACCGCGGCGATCGAAGCCGCCGGCGCCGAGCAGACGATTACCGGCAGTCACTTGCTGATTGCCGCCGGTCGCGAGCCGTCGATCGATGGTCTCAACCTCGATGCCGCGGGAATTCGCCACGATCATTCCGGCATTGTCGTCGATCGCAAGCTGAAGACGACCAACCGACGCGTTTACGCGATCGGGGATTGCGTCGCGGGGCATTCGCCGCTCGCGAACGCGGCCGAATATCAAGCGGGCCTGGTCATCCGCAATGCGCTGTTCCGCATGCCTGTGCGCGGCGACAAGTTCGCGCTGCCCTGGGCGACCTATACGGAACCGGAACTCGCGCAGGCCGGCGTCACCGAAGCGCAGGCGCAGGCGCGCGCTATGAAGATCCGCATCGCCCGCTGGCCCTATAACGACAATGACCGCGCGCAGACGGAACGTGAAACGCGCGGCCACATTAAAATCATTACGACAGCGAAAGGTAAGATAGTAGGAGCGACCATTGTGGGTGCGCAGGCGGGTGAATTAATAGGGATGTGGGCGCTCGCCATCGCGCAGGGGCTGAACATTCGTGCTTTCGCCGATATTGTGTTGCCATATCCGACCCTGTCCGAACTTGGTAAGCGCGCATCGGTCGACTATTTCACCCCAAGTTTGACCAGCGGTTGGACGCGGCGCATCATCGGGTGGCTACGAATCTTCGGCTGAGGTGAATTTGGACGCAACCAGCGAACCAGTTGCTGTCGAGAATGCGTTGCGGCCGCCGCGGAAGCCGCGCGTCGGCCTTTCCGGAAAGTTGCTGTTGCTCACCGTCCTGTTCGTGATGGTGGCGGAAATTCTGATTTACGTTCCGTCGGTCGCGAATTTCCGTCTGAACTGGCTGAGCGACAGGCTTGCCGCCGCGCATACGGCCGCGCTCGTGCTCGATGCCGCACCGAGCGGCATGGTGCCTGAAAGCCTCGCGAAACAAATTCTCAACAGCATCGGTGCGCGCGCGGTCGCCATGAAGATGGGCAACCAGCGCCGCCTGCTCGCCGCCGCCGACATGCCGTCCGAGATCGCGCAGGACATCGACATGCGGGAGCGCTCCTGGTTCCGCTCGATCATGGACGCATTCGAAACTTTGCTCACGTGCAAGCCGGGCGACGTGATGCGCGTGGTCGGTCCCGCGCCGATGGGCGGCGATTTCCTCGAGATCATTCTCAACGAGGGACCGCTGTGCAAGGCGATGTGGACGTTCTCCATCAACATCCTGATGCTGTCGCTGGCGATCTCCTGCATCACGGCGATGCTGCTGTTCTTCGCCCTGCATTATCTCCTTGTTCGTCCGATGTGGCGTATCACCGAAAACATGATCGCCTTCCGCGCGGATCCCGAAAATCCTTCGCGCATCATCGCCGAAACCGGACGTCAGGACGAAATCGGCACCGCCGAGGAAGAGCTGGCCTCGATGCAGCGCGAGCTTGCCTCGATGTTGCATCAGCAGAGCAGGCTGGCGGCGCTCGGTCTTGCCGTGTCGAAGATCAATCACGACCTGCGAAACCTGCTGGCCTCGGCGCAGCTTTTCTCCGATCAGCTTTCGACCTCGCCCGATCCGAAAGTCCAGCGCTTCGCACCAAAGCTGATGCACGCGCTCGAACGCGCGATTGCGTTCTGTCAGTCGACGTTGTCTTACGGCGGCGCGCAGGAGGCGCCGCCCGAGCGCAAGACCATCGAAGTCGAGCCGCTGATCGAGGAGGTGCACGAGGCGCTCGGTCTTGGTCTCGACGTTCCGATCCGCTGGATCGTCGCCGTGGAACGTGGCCTCACCGTCGAAGCCGATCACGATCAGTTGTTCCGCGTGCTCGTCAATCTCGCGCGCAATGCGATGCAGGCACTCGAAACGCGCGGCGCGCGCGATCCTGCGCGCGATCAAATTCGTATAACCGGACGACGCGAAGGCAGCGTTGCCGTGATAGAAGTGTCCGACACCGGGCCGGGCGTGCCGGAAAAAGCGCAAGCCCATCTGTTTCAGGCCTTCCAGGGTTCCGCGCGGTCGGGCGGTACGGGCCTTGGCCTGGCCATCGCGGCGGAACTCGTTCGCGCGCATGGCGGCGAAATCCGGCTCGTGCCGGGGACGATTGGCGCCACATTCAGCGTCTCGATCCCCGACCGCGCCGTCGATCTCAGTTCACGACGCGGTCAACGCGCTAGCGCCTGACGAGCGGAAGAGACCGCTGCCTGCGGTGTTCTTCGCCTAGGGATAGCCCTTTTCGCATAAAGGAAAATTTATATGGTGCAGCCGGTGAATCTGCTTGCGGTTGCGACTGCGGTGCCTCCGCACAAGCTTGAGCAGACGGCCGTCACCGCGGCGGCGCGGCACGCCTATGTGCGCACGCTCGCGCGCTATCCGAAACTCGCCGATGTTTTCGTCAATGTCGGAATCAATCGGCGCTACTCCGTGCGCCCGCTCGAGTGGCTCAGCGAGCCGCACAACCTCGCCGAACGCACCGACGTCTATCTCGAGAGCGCGAGCGAATTGTTCGCGCAGACGGCGCGCGCCGCGCTTGATCAGGCGGGTATCTCCGCGCGTGACGTCGATGTGATCGTCACGGTGTCCTCGACAGGCATTGCGACACCGAGCATCGAGGCGCGCGTCGCGTCGGAGATGGGCTTTCGGCCGACCGCGCTGCGCGTGCCGGTGTTCGGTCGCGGATGCGCCGGCGGTGTGTCCGGACTGACGCTTGGTGCAAGGCTCGCGCGGGCCGAACCGGGCGAGGTCATTCTCGTGGTCGTGGTGGAGTTGTGCACGCTGGCGTGCCGGATCGACCGTGGCTCGAAAGCCGATGTGATCTCCTCGGCACTTTTCGGCGACGGCGCGGCTGCTGCCGTGCTGCGCGCCGGCCCCCCCACGGGAGAATTGCGCCTCGGCGCTGCCGCCGAGCACACATGGCCGCGCACGCTGGACATCATGGGCTGGATGATCGATCCGGTCGGCTTCCGCGTGATGCTGTCGCGCTCGCTGCCGCGCTTCGTCGAGCAGAAACTGGCCGCGCCGGTGCGGCGCTTCGTCAAGGCGGCGCAGCTGCAGGCACCGCATCTCATCTGTCACCCGGGCGGTGCAAAAGTTCTCGACGCCATCGAAGTTGCGCTCGAGTTGCAGAAAGGCACCTTACGTGACGAGCGCGACGTCCTGCGCAACTACGGCAACATGTCGGCGCCAACGGTGCTGTTCGTTTTGGAACGCGTGCTGCGGCGCGGCTTGCGCGGCCCGGCGATGCTCTCGGCGCTCGGGCCTGGCTTCACCGCAAATCTGCTCGCGCTTGAGGCTGCACATGGGTGAGGGGGCGTGGCTGGTCGGGTTCCTGGTGATCCAACGGCTCGCTGAACTTTTTTTCGCCCAGTCGAACACCGCCCGCCTGCGTGCAAAGGGTGCCGTCGAGTTCGGTGCTTCGCACTATCCGCTCATAGTCCTGCTGCACGCTTGCTGGCTCATCGGCCTGTGGGTACTCGGGCACGACCGGCGGATCATCTGGTCGTGGTTTGTGGTTTTCGTTCTGTTGCAGGTCGGCCGCCTTTGGGTGATCGCGAGTCTCGGGCGACGGTGGACCACGCGCGTTCTCGTGTTGCGCGGCGCGGCACCGGTCACGCGCGGTCCTTATCGATGGATCAGGCATCCAAACTATCTGGTCGTCGCGCTGGAAATCGCCGTGGTTCCGCTGGCGCTCGGAATGCCGGTGTTTGCGCTGATCTTTTCATGCGCAAATGCGGCGCTGCTTGCCTATCGCATTCGCATCGAGAACGGAGCTCTGGCCTGGGCCGCGCAGCCGGCTTGAGCCAAAGCCATCAACCCTTGCCATTGGCGGGTCAAACCGATAGCTATGCCCGGTTTCCGTGGCCCGGTTTTCCGGCAGCGGAATCAGCGCCCGTAGCTCAGCTGGATAGAGCACCAGACTACGAATCTGGGGGTCAGGAGTTCGAATCTCTTCGGGCGCGCCACCCTTCTCCGCAAGAATTCAATGAGATGTCGCGCAGTACCGCAGTTAGTACTGCCAGCGAAAAACACGCTAGCAGCCAAATGGCAACCTCATTTCGGGACTGTCGCGGTGGCCAGCCTCCGGTAAACCCCTTAGGGAGATTATCTGAATTTGGGTCGCGCCAACCGGCGGATACGTTTGGTTTGCAGCGAGGACCAGAGCGGTGCTCATTTTCACACGACAAGGCAATTTTGATAACCTCATCGCCGGAATAGGCGACGACGTTCTGGTGCGCGCGCGCCTGCTGTCGCGAGCCGTTACGGGAATTTACGACGACGAGCTTCGGCCCTTCGGAATCGGCGCGGTTCAGTTCACCTTGCTTGCAGTGATCGGTCGAACAGGGTCAACGACGCGCGCGGAAATCGCACGCCACCAGCACCTGGGTAAATCGACCCTCACACGGAACCTGAAAGCGATACTTTCCGAAGGATGGGTCAAAGAGGTGAGCGCCGACGATCGGACCAGGCCACTGGCGCTGACCGCCGCCGGCAAGGAAGTGCTGATCAGGGCTCAGCCGGCATGGCTGGCAGCTCAAGCCCGGGCCAAGGCCTTGCTCGGGAACGACGGGATGACTGCGGTGATGAACATCGCCGACCGCATCCTGAATGCATAAGAGATTTCCGTTCCGGATACCGGGACCGAACATGAGAATAATGATACCGGGATCGAGCAGGAGAACAATCAGGCATGACGTTGAACATTGCCACCGACGCTCCTAGTTTCCTCCCCGCTAGTCCAGCTGGCTGACATAGGCCGCAACCGCCTTGATCTGAGCGTCCGTCAGATCGTGGGCGATCGGCTGCATGATCGCGGAGGTGTCGGGATTGGCCTTGTCCTGGCCACGCTCCTTTTCCCAGTTGGTCAGCTTGCGATAGATGTAATCGGGAAGCTGGCCCGCAAGCCGCGGAAATGCGTCGGCGCCCTTGGCGTCCGGTTGGTGACAGGACGCGCAGGGGGGAACGTTGGCGCTCGGCACGCCTTCCTCATAGATCTTCTTTCCTTCGCCGACGAGCGCGTTCGAAGCGCCACCCAGCGGCTTCGGATTGAGGTGCTGAAAATGCGCGGCCAAGGCTTTGACCATCGCCGGGTCCAGAACGTGCGCGACGTTGAACATCACAGGATTGGTTCGCCTGCGATCGATGAACGCCTGTAGCTGGTTGGCGAGGTATTCCGGTTGCTGTCCCGCCAGCCGCGGCATCGGGAACGATCCTCGAAACCCTTGCCCGTCCAGGCCGTGGCAGGTCTTGCAATAATCCGTCTTGGCCTTGAGCACTTGCGGTGCAACGGCGGCGGCTCCCTTGTCCTCTGCGGCGACGGGAGCGCTTGCCAGGATCGCGAGCGTGGAGATCAGCAATACAGATTTGGAATTCATGCGCCCCACCTTGTCTCGCCAACAACCGCGCCGCGACTCTCAGCCGCCAAACTTTTTGGATGTGTTGACCACTGTCAAGCGAAATACGAATTTTAGTCATCGCAAGCATCGTTGCATATGCAACTCGTCGTTGCAGAATTGTCACGTCAATCGTTAAACAACACGCGTGCGTGATGATGCGGCTTGGCGACGCAATCAATCCTTGGCCTATTGCCAGGGCGACGCATATCGGAGACTCGTGTTCGTGAAGCGTCGCGAGGGCTGGCCATGCGGCGTGATCGTTCCGATCGAAGCTTGCGGAATTTCAGATTCGCGTTCGCATTCGCAGAGATCATTCTTCTGGGTGCATGGCTGACCATCGGCCTTACGCGATCAGCGCTTGCCCTGCCGAGCTTCGCGCGCCAGACCGGGCAACCCTGCGGCACCTGCCACACCAGCTTCCCGGGGCTCACGCCGTTCGGCCGTCGCTTCAAGCTGCTCGGCTATACGACAGGCGGCGGCCTCTACAAGACGACCCCGTTTTCGAACAATGCGGGTCCGAACGAGGCCTACGCGTCGCTCCGCAACTACGCCACGAGCGTCGATGGCGATGGCGCCGCCGGCCAGCGTGCGTGGGTGCCACCGATCTCGATGATGGCGATCGTTGGCTTCACGCACACGCAGGCAGATCTCACGCCGCCGACAAGTCCCTATAAGCCCAACAACAATACGGTGCTGACGCCTTTCAGCGGATTCTGGGGCGGCGCGATCACCAGTAATATCGGCGCGTTCGTCCAGGTCACCTATAACGCGCCGGCTCCGCTATCCGCCTTGACCGGCACTCCGGCGGATCAATTCATCCACACCTGGACCTGGGACAATACTGACTTCCGCTTTGCAAATACGGCAAGGATCGGCTCCCTCGATCTCATCTACGGCATCACAGCGAACAACAATCCAACTGTTCAGGATGTCTGGAACACGACGCCGGCGTGGACCTTCCCCTTTGCAGTTTCGAACCTTGCTGCGACACCAGCGGCCAAGACGATCATCGAAGGCGCCTTTGCGGCCCATGTCGGGGGCGTCGGCGGCTACGCCCTGCTCAACGATATGCTCTATCTCGAGGTCACCGGCTATCAGACGCTTCGCTTCGGCCAGCAGAATTCGCTCGGGCTCGACCCTTTCGCGACGCCGGGCCTGTTCAGCGGAGTGGCCCCATATTGGCGCGTGGCGTTTGAACCGAATTGGGGTCCTCACACTTTCATGGTCGGCACCTACGGCATGATCTTCGCCATCAATCCGTGGTTCGATTCCACTTTCACGCAGGGATCGACAGCAACGCTGGCACAATCGAACAGATTCACCGATATCGGCTTCGACTCGCAGTACCAATATCAAGGCTCGAACTATTGGGTGACGCTGCGCGCCAACTATATTCGCGAGTTTCAGCGGCTCGACGCGGGCTTCGCGACCGGGAGCTCCAACCCGACCGACCTGCTCAACACGCTTCGTTTGACGGGAGAAGTCACCTTCGGCGGCAACAATCGATTCGCACTGAGTGGTCAATACTTCAAGGTCTGGGGCACCAGCGATCCGCTCCTCTACGCCGCACCCACCTTTGCAAACAACAGCCCGAACAGCGACGGCTGGATTGCCGAGCTCGACTACATCCCCTTCGGCTTGAGCAGGGCGCCGGGCTGGCCGTGGTTCAATGCCAAGCTCGGTCTGCAATACATCCACTACAACAAGTTCAACGGCACCACGCTCGGCGCCCAGGACAACAACACCGTTTTCCTCCACGCCTGGTTTGCGATGTAGGGGCGCGCAATGGAGATTGACCCATGAGCAAATTGTCTCTTGTCGGAATTGCAGGGCTCGCTTTGGTCGCAGCAGTGCCGGCGATCGCCGCCGATCTTCCAGCCGAGATGCCCGTCAAATCCACCTTCGTGCAACGGTTCACCTGGACCGGTTGCTATATCGGCATGCATGCCGGCGGAGGCTGGGCACACAACACCGTCACCGATCCGGTGCTGCTGGTGCAGGACAATGTCAACCTCGGCGGGCCAGGCTTCACGACGGTCGTCCCCAATACGTTCGACGTCAGCCAGAGCGGCGTGGTGGTCGGCGGTCAGCTCGGCTGCGACTATCAGACCCCGTCGAATTTCGTGATCGGCATCGAAGGCGCGGCCTCGGGCTCGACCATGAAGGGGACCCGGAACATACCGCTTCCGGACAGTCCGCCGGACACGGCGCTACTCACTATCAAGACCGATTTCATGCCGGCCGTCACCGGAAGGATCGGTTATGCCTTCGATACCTGGTTGTTCTACGGCAAGGGCGGCGTCGCCTGGGCGAGCAGCAAGTACAGCCTCGCCGGCAATTTCAGCGGTGCGGGCGCAATCGTGCCGAGCATCCCGTTCGACTTCGAAGGATTGAGCAACCGCGTCGGATGGACCGTCGGCGCCGGCATCGAATGGGCTTTCGCTCCGGATTGGTCGGCGCGGCTCGAATACGACTACTACGATTTCGGCACGCATGTCGCGACGATGAACGACGTCGCCAATGGTCCGGGACCGCTGAGCTTCAAGACCACTATGCAGATGGTCAAGCTTGGGGTGAACTTTCACGTGTGGGGTTGGCAGTAGAAGGTTGGGCGATGCCACGGCATCGCAATGATGAAAGCGGGATGATGAATATCGTTGGCCTAAATTCGATTCTGCGACTGGCGATCGTGGCGCTGGCTTTTTCGCCGGCGCTATCAACGGCCGTCCATGCGAGCGAGTTTCAGGCCAAGCTCCAATATTGCAAGACCTGCCACGGCCTTTCGGCCCAGGGCTATCGCGGATGGTTTCCGATGCCGCGGCTCGCGGGCCAGCAGCCGCAATATCTCGAAAACCAGCTCCGCGCCTTCATCGAACGCCGGCGCACCAACCCGGTCATGGCCAACGTGGCGCATGCGCTGAGCCCCTCGATGGTGTCGGAGCTTGCCGCACATTTCAGACATCTTGATCCCCGACCGATTGGCGGGGCGCCGCGGCAGAACATTTCGACCGGCAAGCGCATCTTCGACGACGGACTTCCTGAATCCAACGTGCCGGCATGCTCGGCCTGCCATGGCCCTGATGGAAGAGGCCAGAACGAAATTCCGAGGCTTGCCGGCCAGCTCTATGAGTACACCGTCGGCCAGCTCACGGGCTGGTCCAGGGTGCGAGGCCAGGGATCAGCGGTCGATACGTCGGCCATCATGGCGCCGACGGCGCACAATCTGACGCGATCCCAGGTCGAGGCCGTCGCCGCCTATGTCAGCAATCTGCCATGAGTGCCAGGGTCTCGCATGGAATGCAGCGGTCAACCTCGTCAGGCAGCGTGAGATCATGAAGCGCATCGTCCGGACATCTGCGCTCTTGAAATCGTCGCTCATGACATCGTCGTTCGTGACATGGGCGTGGCTTGCGCTTGCCGCCTCGATCGTTCCGGCTTTCGCAGGAGACCATGCCGTTGTCCGCAACTGCACCTGGTGCCACGGCACCTCGGCACAGGGCTATACACTCGCGCCGCGGCTGGCAGGCCAGCGGCCGCTTTATCTCGAAACCCAGATCAGAAGTTTTCGCGAGCACACAAGAGACACTCCGCTCTCGAAACAATATATGTGGAGCGCGGTCGCAGCGCTCGATCCCGGCACCGTGCGCGGTCTTGCCGCGTATTTCGCAACGATCCCGCCAAAGGCCGCCAATGACGGCGATCGGGCGCTCGCTGCCACGGGACGGGCCATCTATATGGAAGGAATCCCGGACGCAAATGTTGCGGCCTGCTACGCCTGTCACGGTCCAAACGCCGAGGGCATTCGGGATATTCCCCGTCTCGGCGGGCTTTCTCGCTTCTACCTGAAAGCGAGGCTTCAGCAGTGGGGTCAGGGCTATCACTCGGTTGCAGGCTCTCCGATGCCGATCGTGGCGCGTTCGCTGGCGCCGGACGAAATCGAGGCGTTAACCTCGTATCTCAGCTTCATCAGGTAGGCAGGTTGCGAGCGCGCGCCTCCGCAAATAGAACCAACGCTAACGTTGCCCATTGCCGCTCGATCTTACGGCGCGGCGGGCGAATGCGCATGCACTGGCCTTAGGAAGCGCCCGATTGAGCCAGGTCAATTGCCGAGGGCGGTCTTGGTGTTACTTTTCGTGCGGGCACAATCTCAAATCGATGAAAGGGGCAACCCATGTCAAACGCTATGCCAAAGGCTCTGATTCTTTATTTTCGTTTCGTCATGGCTTGGACGTTTCTTTATGCCGCATCCCACCAAGTCTTCGTTCCAGGCTGGACTATCGTCGGCTTCCTAAATCATACCAAGACCTTTCACGACTTCTTCGCGATCTTTACGACGCCAACAATGGCTCCGATCACCACCTTCCTCGTCGGGTATGGGCATCTGCTGATCGGTCTGTCGCTGCTCATCGGCCTCATGGTACGTGTCAGCGCCGCGTTCGGCGTGGTCCTAATGATCATCTACTGGTTCGCGCACATGGATTGGCCGTTCATCGAGAACACGAATAACTTCATTGTCGACTATCACCTAGTCTATGCAGGCGTGCTAGTGACGCTGATTGTGACGCGTGCCGGCCATGTGTTCGGCCTGGATGCTTGGGCGGAGAACCTCAGCTTCGTGAAAGAACATCCTGTACTAAAGCCACTGGTCGCCTGACGCTAGGACTTGCCGTGCCTCCATCAGTGGTGGGCGCGCGGACGGTGTGATCGAGCAAGCGCATGTCCGTTTTTGCCCAAAGCGGACATCTTCAGATGTCGCATTTGATGTCGCTTTCGGGGGTAAAGCGGACATACCCTGCTGTGCTGCACATGTCCGCTTCCCAAAGCGGACATCGGGCCGTACCGGTCATCGACCTGCACCGACGACGATCACTTCCGCGGCTTGAGCCGCCATTTCATCCATCGAAACGTCATTCCGGGGCGCCGCGAACGTTTTCTAAAACATATCTGTCGTGCGTCTCGATCGTTTCGGACGCTGCACCCATGACCGCTTGCGAATAAAAATAACCGGGCCGATTTCACCAATGGCCACCAAGGCTTGAATACATCATATGGCACGCAGATCTCTTGCCCTTCCGCCAATTGACTGAGCATTTCTGCCAGTTCTTTTCTGGTCATAGAGATTACACCGGGATGGATCCCGAGCTGACTTGGGTGGTAGCAATTTTCTGGATCGCCCGGAAGCCTGAATGGGAGGTCAATTCGGCCCGGCCATTGAGTGGCGTCCGGACCTTTCAATTGTGAAGCGACCCCCATCAGCAACCCGAGTGAACTTGTCTTACAATCTTGAAGAGATTGCAGCCACACGATGCGGATCAAGGACATTTAGCCAGAAGACCGGTGAGGCATCAGTGTCCGCTTTTGGCCCAAAGCGGACATTCCACTATGTCGCATTTGATATCGCTTTGGGGGGTAAAGCGGACATGCCGTTTTGCGCTGCACATGTCTGCTTTTGACCCAAAGCGGACATCGGGCGTAGGCGCCAAGGGGACATTGCTCCTGTATGCGGCGATGGCTACAACTTTTTAAGCGAACGCTTTGCTGCTTTCAAAAACGGTTCAATTTCCGAGGGAAGCCCATGAAGCGCATGACCCTTTTGGCCTTGATCATGATTGCGACAGCTATCGGATGGCTCGGCGGGATCGCGGCAACGCCCTATGCCACGGGCAAAGAGCCGCGCTTTCCCCAACTCACGATGGATCAACTGAACGACAAACAGAAGCCGCTTGGCGAGCAGATAATGAAGGTTTCGAGCGTCGGCCTCGGCGGACCGTACAATCCAATGCTTCGTAGTCCCGTACTCGGCCAGAAAATGTTTGATTTGCTCTATTACCTGCGATGGCAGACTTCGGTGCCACTAAAACTCAACGAGTTCGCCATTCTCATTATTGGTCGGCAGTGGCGTTCGCAGGTGGAATGGTTCGCGCACGCACCACTCGCGATCAAAGCGGGGCTGTCGCCTGATATCGTCAACGAATTAAAAGCAAACAAGCGGCCATCAAATATGACGCCGGAGGAATCGATTGTGTACGACTTCGTGACCGAGCTGACGACTGCGCGTGTCGTGTCGGATGAAACATTCAACCGCGCAAAGCAGCTTCTTGGTGGGCAGCAGGTCGTCGATTTGACCGCAGTCGCCGGCACATACATCACGGTCGCGATGATTCTGTCGATGAGTGAGGAGACCGTCCCGCCTGGCAAGGATTTACCATTTAAGCCTGGCGAGCCCTAGACCATCGCGTCCAAAGCCTGATGTCCGCTATTGGCCCAAAGCAGACATGGTTGCTGCGCTGCATATGTCCGCTTTCGGCGGCAAAGCGGACATGCCGTTTTGCAATGCATATGGCCGCTTTTGGGCCAATAGCGGATACTCGACGACAACGTGGAAGCCATAGATGTAGAGGCCTGCCCCGACATAGATGAATTCGGCCGGGCGGGATTGCGCAAGACAATGATCGGGCGCAACCTGGATTTTTAGATGAGATCCAAAGAAGGATGAGCACTATGGCCCGCATTGTACATATCGCCATTAAAGTTGAGGATCTTGATGCGGCGACAAAATTCTATGAGGAGGTCTATGGCTTTGCGCAGGTTTCGACTGAACGAAATGGTCAACACATTTCAAGACACATGACCGACGGATACATCGATCTTGCACTTATGATTTACGACAGTGAAGACGCGCCAGAAGCGCAACTCGCTGGCAAGGGACCTTGTATTCACCACATCGGAATCGAAGTCGACGATCGAGAAAAGTATGAACAAAAAATCAAAGCTTTTGGTGGAAGTATCCTGTCCAAGCCTGATGCAGGCGCGCTGAAATATCGCTCGCCAGACGGTATAGTTGCCGAAATTGTTGCCGAGGGTCGCTACGAAGAAAAGAAGAAAGCAGTACATGCGAGGTGAGTAATAGCTGCCGTATCGTCCGCTATTGGCCCAAAGCAAACATCGGCGAGTGTACTGCACATGTCCGCTTTCGGGGGAAAAGCGGACATCAACAGACGTCACAAGCAAGCCCTTCCAGTATGCCGATTGAGCCGCTACGATGCCTGTCCTGAGCGTCGGAGGAGGCAATGAGACGGCGCGAGTTCATCAAAGTGCTTGCCGGTTCGATAGCCCTGCGACCAATCGCGGCGCAAGCACAGCCTGACCGGCTTCCGCGTATCGCTCTGTTCATGGGTATTGCCGACGATCTGGAGGGCCGCCGCAGGCGCGCAGAGGCCTTTCGTCAGGCCTGATCCATCGCATGGAATTTCGGAAAGCGTGAAATCACTTTATGGCCCTTAGCGAGCTGGTAATTGCGTTCTGCCAACCATTATCTCGCTGTTAATTTATCTCCTGTAATAGTGGTCCAGCTGCCGAGAAATTTGTGACTCAATGAAAAAGCCTTTCGTGGTCCTCGTTGCCGTGCTCTTTGCATCCCCGACACACGCAGCAGGGTTCTTTGAGCGGCTCCACAACAAACTCGATGAAGGAGTTCGCGAGCTTTGTGCGCAAAAGCCCGACCTCTGCAAAAAGCTCGAAGCGACTCAAAAACGAAACGCTAACACGGCTTCGCAGAGTTCAATTGAGACCGTCCAGATCAATCAACGTACTCGCGACAAATAGTGCTATGCTGTGAATGTCCGCTTTTGGCCCAAAGCGGACATCGCTTAGTGCGCTGCATATGTCTGCTTTCGGGGGTAAAGCGGACATGGGCTGGTGCAGTGTATGAGTCCGCTTTTGACCCAAAGCGGACATTAAATGATCACTCAACGGTTGCTAATTCCGCACTTGGCAGCTGCATAGCCAGCCGCTTGCGGTCGTTATACCAAGCCATCACGCGCTCATAGACCCTTTGCGGCGTGATCGAGATCGTGCACCGGCACGGTCCGCCGAGGCTCAGGTCGCATTTCGCATTGCGCGGGCAAAACTCGACGGCTTGCAGGGCCTCGCCCTTTGGGCCGAGCGGAAACCAGCGTTTTCCGTTTAAGCTAT
>DATLJR010000443.1:0-4334 GCA_035538755.1 Pseudolabrys sp. | reverse complement strand
TCCTCATAGGCCGCCGCCGCCGCGGCAACGGTTTGGTTGGAAATTTCGACCTGCGGCAGAAGCGTGTCGAGCGCGCGATCCTTATAGACTTTCCACCAATCGCCGCGATCGAGGCCATCGCGTGGATTGGCCCGCTTCCAGCCTTTCAGCTCCTTGTATTCGGTCGGCACCGGGGCCGGCTCGGGCGAATAATTCGGCCCGATCGCGCAGCCGATGAGCATCAGTCCAACGATGGCTAGTAAGGCAAGCGTGCAGGCTTGCGCGCGTGAGCAAATGACTACGATGCACGCTCGCGTGGACAAACGCAAACGTAGCCAGGAATCGGTTGCCATAAGCCCCAAATACCCAAGCGAATGCATAAGAGCCGACGATGCGACACTCTTCGCCTGCGCCCCTCCCCATAGTGGGTCGTCACAAGTGCCCGTCTCTCCTACAGTTTTCACTGTCGGGCGAGTTCGTTCACCATGCCGAAGTGATGCGCGAATATCAATCGAGGGTCATTCGCCAGGGGGGAAAGGACGATTTTTCGCTGGGTCTTGTGGTTTTCGGGTGACAGTCGCGGGGAGCCCAAGCCGTGTTCGTGTGACGAAGTCTGCGCACCTGCCGGCCACTGTGAAGCTCAGCTTGCGATGAGGCCCTGTGATTTTTGCGGAGGCAATCTGGCGACATTCTTCCTGGAAAGTTTCGTCCCTCAAATCTTGCCACCAGGCGCTAAGCGTTCACTCTCGTGTGGGCAAGGACCCTGCGAACCCACCAAAATCCTCGATCACAGGTGTCGACGCCGCGGGCGCTGATCGCGCAGATTTCGGATCTGCATATCAAGCCAGTTAGGCAGCGCGCGTATCAGCGGGTCGATACTGCGGCAGCGTTGGCGCGCTGCATCAAAGAACTCAACCGATTTTTGCCGCGTCCGGATTTCGCGCGACTTAAGTCGGGCGGTCGGCGTGCTCCGATTCTTCGCGGGCGGCGATAATCTTGCGGCAAAATCTTTCTGCTGGTTCGGGTCGGCCTTTGGCAGCACCTCGGAGCCGGCCGGCCTCACCACTAAAGTAGTGGTGAAATAGTGGATTTGGTCATAGCTCTTATGTTCGTTTTACCTTTCAGGTTGCGAAGTCTAGCCCAATATTGATTGGAGGCGGGTCTCACTTCCGGTGAGCGAACCAAGATTTGCCGTACGGCTGGTATTCCCACCTCCATCCCGGGGCCGGGTTCCAAGGCGAACCAGGGTCGTTGGGGTCTTTTATCTCGCGGAATATTTGGTCTTCTGTCTCGCGGGATATTTGGTCGCGTTCTGCCTTAAGGCGAGCTATCGGATCGGGCTGTTCTTTATCAACCGCGGCGGACTCTTCCGCGCCAAGCTCAGATTGAGCTGTCGGATCGGGCTGCTCTTTATCAAGCTCGGCATAGTCTGTTTTGCACAACCTCCATGCCCAGCCGGGTGGCGGCTTCGGCGGAGTTAGAAGGGCCGGTGGTTTTTCGTCAGGATCGCGCGGCGGCGGTGGCAACAGAGTCGGGTGCACGCCGCGATCGAGCAGCGCTTGCCGGTAGTCTTGCTCGGTCGAGTATACCACCTCGTTTTCAGGCTCGGTTGTCGGTACTTGTTTTTGCACCGCCTGCCGGAACAGACCAACAAAATATCCGGTCTTCTTACCGGCAAGCGTCTGCAGCCAACCATCAACTCCGTCTTTGCCTTTGCCGTCTGATCCGACTTGTCCAGCTGCGTTGACGATCCTGTCTACGAGACCCTGATTTACTCGATTGGGCGTGCCTTTCTTACGGCCGCCAAGTTTTTCGTGACCTTCTTGGAAGGTCCCTGGTCGTTGTGTACGCATTTGTGCCTCGCTTGCGTTGAGTGAATGCTTTGAATGCATCGCCACAGGGTTGAAACCGGCTAGGTCGTGTCATACAAATACAAATAGGGTTTGATCAGCCGATTGAAGGCGCCGGCTGCCGCGTCGACTTGATCGTTGTACTTGCCCGTGGGCCAGGTTTCGCACTCCTCGAGGAATGCCTGGACCCAGGGGCCGGCCTTTAAGAACACCTTGCCGGCTTGGACCTGCTTGACGAAAGGTTGCGCGCGCGCCTCCTTCGAGCCAGTGACCCTGTCGGCCCAGACGCGGAAGCCGGCGAGATTCCGAATCGTGTTCTCGGCGCTCTCCTTGCCGCCAGTGCCGGGTTCCTGCTCGACCACGATCGAATAGTTCTTGCAGAGTATTTTATCGGCTTTTGAGTATGTCCTGATGTGCTCCTCGCGTTCGCGTACATTCCAGCGGCCGCGTACAACGTGGTCGATCACGAATGTGCCATCCTTCACTTTGTGCATCAGCACGCCGGCGGTATAGGCCGCGTCTTCATCTTCCGACGCACCTTTGTCCCAATAGCGGGCCGCTACAAGGCTATCGGCGCGATCGAAGAAATGCAGAACTTTCAGGTTTGCGATTGGCAGCTGGCCGCCGCCAGCGATAATCGGATTTTGCTGGTAAAGCGATTCCCAGGACGCCTGTGAAAGGCGGTTACGCTGCTCCAGCAAAGAATCCTTTGGCTTGTGCTCTGGAAATAATGCTTCACCCTTCGACCGGCGTAGATGTTTCCATGCAGGAACCCAGCCCTGTGTCGTCAATTGCCAGTCGCTGATCCAATGCTCTTCGTCTGCTTCTGCGAGCGCCGGATAGCGCAGCACCCGCACCTCGTGACTGGACTGGTTCAACAAGCGGCCAAGCAGGTCGTCGACGTGCCAACGCGTCATGATGATCAAGAGTCCGGCGCTCTTCGATAAGCGACTTAAAAAATCGTCAGTAAACCACAACCAAGTCTTATCGCGGATCAGTTCAGAATTGGCGTCGGCGCGGCCTTTAAAAGGATCGTCGATGATGCCGAGGTCGAGACCGAAGCCAGTGATGCCGCCATCCACCGTGACGTTGCGGAACGAGCCGTCGTGGCCAGCAAATTCGATTAGATCGGTGTTGGCCGCCCAGCCTTTTGTACCGATTTGAAGCGGAAAGATCTTGCCGAATGCTTCTGACGACACCGTGCGCTGCAGAGTGCGGTTGGCCCTGATGCCGAGTGCGTCACTGTAGGACGCATAAATGATTTTAAAGTCAGGATTGTTGCCCGCAATCCAGGCGCTGAAGTCGCATGCTGCCTCCGTTTTTCCGTGCTGTGGCGGAGCCATTAGCGCCAGCTTGGGGCGTCGGCCCGCGAGCAAGTCAGCGCGAAATTGCTGCAGCTCGCGCGCGACCTCGTCGGTCCACCAATTCCAGAGCATGTTCGGCCGGATCATGCGCCGGAACACGCCAAAGTCATTCCTGGCTTGTCGATAGAGATCGCCAAGAAATAGCTCGGCGTGTTCGCTGGTGTATAAGAGCGCGCGCGTGTCCTTCACAGTCTGCCCCGTGAGCCGGATCGTATTCTTACTTGACTAGTTGCCACAAATCCATAACCTGATGCTGTTTTGTAAGTATGTTTTCAGGGGCCAGGATGGGAAAGCGAGGCCCGCAGCCGAAGGGGGAATACGGCCGCAGCACCGGTCGAACGGCCGTGCTCTCGACGCGGCTTCAGCCGGACACGCGAGCGCGGCTTTCCGGCGCCGCGAAAGCCAGCAAGCGCAGTTTAAGCCAAGAGCTTGAACATCGGCTTCGAGGCAGTTTCATCGATGAGGACAAGGTCGTCGATTTCTATGGAAGTCAGTCCAACGCTGCTGTCGTAAAGCTGCTTGGTGCCGTGATTCAATCGACCTGTACGAATTGGCTCGTGAAGACCGATGATGGCTGGGTTCCTGACCTTAAAAAGGATCCCAGCGAGTGGCTTCGCGATCCCAAACTGTTTGATCAGGTTCTCACCGCAATCGTTCATGCCTTGATGTGGTTTAAGCCAGAAGGCGGCCGCGCCGAGCGCCTTCTCTCCTACCATTCAATTGCCGAGCGGATCATCGACGAAATCCGCTCTGCCGACCCGTCGCTGCCGATAATCAAGAGATCGACCCGTCAGCACGCCATGGCGATGCTCAAAGACAAATTGGGTGACTTGGCGCGCCATCCACACCCTTATGATGACTGGCGCAAGAACAAGTCACCGGTGCGCACTTCAAGTGGGGTCAAGAGGAAACGCGAATGAAAGGGCACGCGATTCTCGAGGCCGCCCATCAGGTCGGCAGGGATGGAAAGGGGGTCGTTGAAGAAGTGGGGCTACATACCGAGACCTATTTCGCGATTCGACCTTGTTATGACCCTAACGTCAAAGCCCAGCGCTCTCGCGCGATGTGAGGGCTGCGAATAGGCTCGGGGGAGACGATCCAGCCTGGAAGAAGGGCTAGAAGAGCGGCGCCTGGATCTTCA
>DATLJR010000442.1:0-3478 GCA_035538755.1 Pseudolabrys sp. | reverse complement strand
GGGTGCCAGCACGGACAAAATTTCCCACCACACGTCCATGCGCCCCCCATAGTTGGCTGCTCCGAATTATGACCGAAGTCGCGCCACGTTCCAGCGCTCAGCGCGGCATTGTCAACAAGTTTGGCAGCTTGGCGATGTTGGCCGCGATCCGCCGCGTGTGAGGTGCAAAAGGTCCGCCGTCCTTACTCCGGGGCGGCGGGCCTATCGTTCCCCGTTGCGGCGCGGCTCCGGTTGGCGGCAGCGAGCGAGTTTGTTTCGCGGTAAATTTTCTCTAAGGCAGCAATGGAGGCTTTTGCAAATTTTCGGCCACGGCCGTATGCATGTGAGCCGGGCCAAGAGCGGCTCGCCGTCTGTGCATCCGTTATCGGGCCGCGAGTTGCGGGCGTTACGGCGCCTGCAGCGTGAGCAAGAGCCGCAATCGCCGTTCGTGTTCACGTCCGAGCGGGGCTCGCCGTTCACGCCGGCAGGCTTCCGCAAGATGTTGGCGCGGCTCGGTATGGCAGCCAAGTTCGACGTCCCGATCCATCCGCACATGTTGCGCCATGCCTGCGGCTACAAGCTCGCCAATGACGGTGTCGATACGCGATCGCTGCAGTCTTATCTCGGCCACAAGAATATTCAGCACACGGTTCGATACACCGAGCTGGCACCGACGCGGTTCAAGGATTTCTGGCGCGACTAAGGTGAGTGGTAAATGACGGTGGTCGATCTCAAAGTACCGAAGCGCACCAAGCGAAGCCTGCCGCTTGAGCAGGCGACCGACACTGCTCGCTTTTATAATCGCATGGTGCGCGAGATCGAAACTGATCTTGGTGGGCGTCGGCAGCTCAGCCGCATCGAAGGTGAATTGATCGGTGCTTTTGCCGGTGGTGCCACCGTCCTTCGCTATTTGAACCGGCAGGTGGCGCTTGGCGAGATCAGTGAGGTAAATCTTTCCGACTTCGCAACGGTCGCCAGTACCATGCTCCGCATCGGCGCTAGACTCGGACTGCAGCGCAGGCCGAAGGACGTAACGTCGCTGGCCGATTATCTCGCTTCGTTGACGGAAACAGACGCCGAGCCAGAGGTGGCGCATGACGACGGTAATGAGGGTGTGGAGGGACAGCAATGAAGCGGCGCTCCGTTACCCTGCGCAAGGCGTTGAACGATCCGAAGCTGCTTGGCACTGCATTGGCTGGCGATAGCTGGTTGGCCTGGCGCGTCTTGCTGATCGCTGCCGCCGGCGAATCGCTAACCGATGCCGAGCGCGCGGTGTTCACCAAGCTCACCAGTCGGGCAAGAGAGCCGGGCAAGCCGGTGCATGAACTAATCGCGGTCGTCGGTCGTCGTGGTGGCAAAAGCCGGGCAATGGCTGTCTTGCTGTGTTGGATTGCCGGGCTGTGTGATCACCGCGACATGCTGGCACCCGGAGAGACCGGCGTCGCGCTGTGTATTAGTCGCGACCAGCGGGTTGCGCGCGCCATTCTCAACTACGTTGAAGGTACGCTTGAAGCCAGTCCATATCTGCGCAGTTTGGTCAAGAACCGCACACAAGACACGATAGAGCTTGCCAACCGCGTCAGCATTGAAGTGCGGCCGTGCAATTTCAAGACACTGCGCGGCCCAACCTATATCGCGATCGTAGCGGATGAGGTGGCTTTCTGGTTCACCTCGACCGACTTCGCCAATCCGGATATTGAGGTTCTCGCTGCCGTTCGTCCCGGCCTGTTGACCACGCGCGGGCCACTCATGATGGTCAGCTCCGCCTACGCCATGCACGGTGAGCTCTATGACGCGTTCAAGAAATACTACGGCCCAGCTGGTTCTCCCAGCATCCTGGTGGCGCATGGCACCAGCCGCGATCTCAATCCGTTGCTGCCGCAGGCCGAGATCGATCGCGAGCTCGAGCGCGATCCGGTCCGCAACCGCGCCGAATATCTTTCCGAATTTCGCAGCGACGTTGAAGGCTTTATTCCGCGTGAGGCAGTCGAGGCCTGTGTCGGCGATTATCGCGAGCTCGAGCCGCGGCCCGGCATCATCTATTTCTGTTTTGTTGATGCTGCATCAGGTTCGGAGGGTGGGGATAGCTATTGCGTCGCGATCGGCCATAAAGACGGCGATCAAATCATCATCGACTGTGTGCGCGAAGTGAATCCACCATTTAGTCCGTCCAAGATCGTCAGCAATGTCGCCGTGCCGCTGTGCAAGGCGTATCGCATCACCAAAGTGTGGGTGATAATTACGCCGGTGAATATGCCAAGGAGCCGTTCCGCAAAGCCGGCATCTTTTACGATCTGTGGTCGCAGCACAAATCCGAGCTCTATCGCGACCCGTTGTTGCCGCTGATCAATTCGAAGCGCATTACGCTGCCGCGAATTGATCGATTGATCAATCAGTGTTGCCAGCTCGAGCGCTCCGTCAAGCGCTCCGGCCGGGACGAGATTTCACACCCGACTTACGGTAGGGATGATGTCATCAATGCCGCGGCGGGGGCGGCCGCCGTGGTGTCGCGTAAGGCCTTTCACAAGCAGCCGCCGATCGTTCAGCCGGCTATTTGGAGCGGATCCAGCGGTTGGATCAGTGATCCGTGTCCGGCGACCAACAAATCAACGACGGCGCGGTTTTACGAATATTACAATGGCGGCGGCGCCTCACATTGGCCCGGCACCGGCCCGCGCGAGTGGTGAAGAAAGGTTCGGCTGAGCAAAGCGAACGGTAGTAAACAAACAGTCGCCCCGGTCGCCGCCTCTGAAGTAACGCTTGCCGCATGACGCATAGCAGCCACCGCGCCGCTCAATGTCCGCTTTACCCCCAAAAACGCACATCAGTCGAGTGCTCTCGGATGTCCGCTAAGTGCCAAAAGCGGACATCATACCCGTACGGGATCAAAAAGCAGATATCCCGGTAAGTAGTCAGGTTTTCGCTTGACGACGTGATCGGTCTGTATACCGCCAGACTGTCAGCATGATAGTCATTGTGCGGCGGCGTTAGGCGCGAAATTTTCTTTTTCGCCGGCTTCTTTTTGCCTGCCTTGATCCTCTTGGCGAGATCCTTTTCTATGACATCGGCGATTTTTCGCATCACCATCGCGTGCAGCCGCGGTGACTTATCGATCGTGGTGTGCGACAGGCCCGTTTCCGCAGTCAGATCGAGATTCGTAAGTTCGCCTTTGAAGTCGGGTCCCGGGGTCACTTGTTTGCCGAAGCCGTTCTGCTGAAAGAAATTGACCACATGGAGAACGTTCTTTGGCACGGGGCGAGGATTTGTTGCATCGAACGATACCAGTAACTCGATTGGAACATTCCTTTGGTCCAGTTCGTAGGCCGCATCAAAGATCGCATTACCGCCCGGTGAATGCCCGACGAGAACAACGATGACTTTGTGGCCGCGTGAATACTGATCGGCGATGCGTTGGGCCGCGGATGGCCATTGATTCGTGCTGTACACCCGAGCGCTATAGCCCTCCTGGTTGAGCCTGTGGGTCAGCGTGTCCATGCCG
>DATLJR010000441.1:0-5293 GCA_035538755.1 Pseudolabrys sp. | reverse complement strand
AGCCGCCCAACGAATCGCTGGCCACGCTGATAGCCGCACCAAACTCTACGACTGCCGCGGACAAAAGGTTCTGCTCAAAGACATGGAGCGAAATGCCGAGCTCGACATTTGGAGAGGATTCGCTATTGACGTTATCCCTTACCAATAGTGCTGATGAGCGAGCGGAATAACCTCAGCAAGTCCCTTCGCGCAAAATGGCGAGTCTTTATCAGTTACAGCCACGACTCGGCCCGAGCACAAACAGCGCGTGCGTTCCCTGGCCGACCGACTCCGAGCAGACTGGGTTGAGTCCTGGATTGATCAGTACGTGCAAGACCCCGATGAGGGATGGTTCGCCTGGATGCGGAACCAGGTCAAGTAGGCCAACCGAGTCTTACCAGTCTTTGCCGAAAGTCTACCAGCGACAGTTTGAGGGAAACGAAGAGGAAGGAAGGGGTCTGGCTGCAACGTTTGAAGGAGTGGTCGTGACCCGGTGGCTCTACGAGAGTGGCGGGCGGAACGCGAAATTCCGACCCGTGGTCTTTCATGAAGAAGACGAGGGATTCATTTATCGCGTCGACATCTCCGAAAATTACAAAGCGCTGCTTCGGTGGCTGCATGAAGCGGCACGAATCGTTCCTGACCTTTCACAGGAAACGACGCGCGAACTATTCCCACACACGTGCATTCGTTCCCACATTCCATCATCCAATTTTCGCCTACACACTTCCTGGGTCCAGCTGTTGGCCCTCGGTTTCCAGTCTAAATTGCTCGTTCCAATGCTCGTAATGCTCGTTGGATGAATGCAGAATGCCTGAGAAGAGCGGCCATTCGTTCTTGCTGCCATCGGATTGCAGCACGGTAAAGCAGCGTCCGATGAAAGGATCAGAAAAGATGTGCAACTTGCTAAAAGTAAATACCGAAAGTCACCCTGAAACCAATCCCGACAGGGTCCTCCTCAAAGCGGCTGTTCTTCTTTGCGGAATCGCTGTCCTGACAACGTTCCCTACTACGGGATTGGCCGGATCAGCGCGTGATTACCTCAACGCACCGATCGACTCCTGGCTCACGTTCTACAATGTAGGCTACTTCACGTCAGTGACGCCCGAAGACGGCATGGACGAGACGCCGAGTATTCGCGCCAACGTCCTTTCGCAGTCAGTCGTCGTCACACGGACTATGGATTACTGGGGTCGGACTGGAGGGATCTCGATAATCCTTCCTTATACCTACTTGGAGGCAAGTTCCAATGCTTTTCACGCCTCGAATCAAGGGCTCTCGGATATAGGCCTTCTTTGGCAGATGAACATATTCGGTGGGCCTGCGTTAACGAAGGAACAGTTCCGCTCCTTTGTTCCCAAAACCTATGCGAGCTTTCATTTCTTCGTGGGCACACCACTGGGAACATATAATGCGGAGAACACCCTCAATCCCAGTTCGAATCGCTGGACGTTCTTTCCGACCATCAACTACAGCTACACGCCTGATCAGGGTTGGACATGGCTCGAAACTTATCTCTCGACCAAGGTATTCACTGCTAACCACGATTACCGCGTGGGCAACGCTTCCAAGCTTACCCAAAAACCGTTGTTCCTGATCGAGGGACATGCGAGCCGCAATATTACTCCAGTATTGTGGCTTTCGGCGGATGCCTACTACAACGTCGGCGGTGAGACCAATATCGACGGGGTTGGCCAACGCGATGCCGCCGACACGCTCCGACTAGGCGCAGGCATGGGCCTGAGGATCTGGGCCGGAGTTGATGTGATTCTCAACTACGAACGAGTAGTCGCTAAGCCTGCGGGCCAACCGGACGCGCAAACTATCCGAATGACCATAAGACGGTTCTGGTAAGCGCAGCGCTTATGACGCATCGGGATGTCGATGAGGCCAACGTCTTTCCGAACTGCTTGATCAGATTACTCAAACACGAGCCTGTTGAAGTTGTTCGGTGGCGATTGCTGGCCGTGGCGCTCAATCATTCGATTTCAACGCTCGGAGGCGTGATGCGTTGGGATTCGAAGGTTTTCTTGACTTCTTTTTCCCTAAAGCACTAGGGGTACTGATATGGAACGACGTGCGTTTTTAAAAGGTGCGGCGCTTTTAGGACTGGCTGCAGGAACATCAAGAGGAAGCGCTGTGGCGGCAATAGGTCCAACGGCCACTGGAAAGGATCCTATGCCAGACCAGATTGCCGCAGCACTGGCCCGTTTCCGCGAGACAATTCCCACGAATTTTGACTCCACCTATGTTGAGAACGCCGTTGTGCCTTTCTTCCTGACCAGCCTCTACGAAGGTGAAAGCCCGCTTCTACCGATGATTGATCTTAACCTCAGCAAGGAAAACGCCCTTCCGTACGATCTTTGGGGGTTGCTCTACAAGGACTGGAAGCCGACCCCTGAGGACGGTGTCACAGTCTTTCTGCAGGGACTGGAGAAGCGTGGCGACAATAACCTGCGCAAACGAATCTATTTCTCGGCTGTCACTCCAGATCTGTACCGTCCGATGTATGGCGATAAGGTTGTTGCTTTCTTCGATCAGCTCATGGCCCCGCAATTTGCTGATAAACCCTTTATGCGGCACTATCTCGACTATTATTTTGATATCTATTGGGATCTGCATCTTGGCGTGAAGGGTGAGGCTGTCCCAAAGAAGGTCCGGCAGATAGGAGAGGCGTTTAACACCGTTCTAGCCTATCGCGACCCGCTGCAACCCATCGTCTATGAGAACTACATGACGGTGCGCAATCAACTCGACTTTCTCAAGGAGTGGATCGATGAACGGGTTGAGGACATTGCTGCCGGAAGCATCGCCAATCCTGAAAAGACCATGGTATGGTACTGGCTGAAAAACGCCGGCAACGGTGAGCATTTCGGCAAGAAAGATATCGTTTTCGAGTGTTTCCACAACTTTGTAGCGTTCAGCCAGTGGGGTAATACCATCTTCGGTATTATGTCGCGCCTAGGTGAAGACGGTGGTGATCCAGAAGTGCGAGATGCATTTCACAAGACGATGACCGGCGATTACGATAACGCGAATGGTGCACCGTATACTCCACTGGAAATGTTCGTGATGGAACTGTTCCGCACCATCTCGCCCAATGGTGGTAGCATCTCGGCTATCCAGGATGCCCGGACATCAGCCTATGGTGAATCACCTCACAAACGCTTTGGCCTGCCGTTTGAACGAAATAGTTATATCAGCACGCCGCACACCAGCACCAGTTTCAGCCCAACACATTGGAAAGATCCAGAACGATTCGATCCTGAGCGCTATCGCAGTGTGCCGACCAGTGCCGAGATTGACGAGGAGAAATGTAAGCAGATAGGCCTTGCCCGTTGCCCATTCGATATCACCTCTCTTGAAGTCAAAGACGGCCGAAAGGTCGGGGTAACCAATAGCGGTTTCGGCACGGTGTTCGGTGTGGTGGATGGTCAGCCGAAGCCGGTCTGCGACTATGCTGGCTTTGCGCCGTTTGGTTTCAGCTACCGCCGCTGTCCGGGTGAACAGTTGACGATCCAAGTGTTCGAGGATTTCCTTCGTAAGGTCTGGCGTGACAAGATCGTTTTCCGCAAACTCGATTTGACCAACCCAGGACGAGTCCCTATCGGACCGAACGCGGTGATCGACGATAATATCGGTTTCAGCAAAACGTCCTGAACAGGACGTGAGAGGGACTCGTGGTCTAAACCGTCATCAGAATATTTTTTGGATGATTGTTAAGAATATAAAAATATTAGCGAGGCCGCGTAGCTTAGCTGAGCTAGTCCAACCGACGCCACTTCCAGCACGACTTATCCTCGCGCCCGTGGAAACCTTGATTCGCATGCCGTGACGCCAGAAGGCCGATTTCATTGAATAAACATATCGAGGGGAACTGTCATGACAGAAGCTTATGACCTTGTCGCCATAGGGGCGGGACCAGCGGGGGAGGGTGCGGCGGAACTGGCCGCCTTCTACGGGCATCGCTCGATCGTCATCGAGAAGAACCAGCCCGGCGGGACGGTGACGACCACCGGCGGCGCACCGACGAAAACGCTCCGTGAAGCGGCCCTCTACCTAACCGGGTTCCGCGACCGCGATATCTACGGTCTCCACTTGGCCGTGGCGCCGGACATCGTTTTGCCAACAATTAGGAAGCGGACTCGAGGCGTTTCCGAGCTGTTGCGGAGGGTGACCGCCGATAATATCGCGAAACACAATGTCGATTACCTCCAGGGCAATGCCCGCCTCGGCCCCGGTCGAACCGTTCTGGTCATGATGCCCGACGGACGGGAACTCACGCTGCTTGCGAAGGCGATTCTGATAGCCTCTGGTTCGCGTCCGACGCGTCCGAAAAGCATTCCGTTCGACGACCCCGGCATTTGCGACTCGGACACCATCCTAGCCCTTCAGTACATACCGAAGGACATCCTTATCGTGGGCGGTGGGCCGGTTGGGGTCGAGTATGCAACCATTTGCCACGCGCTTGGCGCGCGCGTGACGCTCGCGCACATGGCGGATCGCCTGATGCCCATGATGGACGGGGAGATGTCTCGCCGAATGGACGATCTGTTCCGCAGGTGGGGGGTGACGGTCGTGCTTGGCGCCGCCGCCGATACAATCGCTCGGACGGCGGCTGGCAATCTCGAAGTCTCGTTATCAACCGGCGCGAAATTCCAACCGGACACGATTCTGTTCGCCGCGGGACGCGCCGCCAACACGGAAGGACTGGACTTGGATGCCGCGGGCGTAAAGACCGACTCCCGTGGCCGAATCCTCGTCGATGAGCATTTCCGCACATCGGCCGCCAGCGTCTTCGCAGCCGGGGACGTGCTCGGTCCTACCCTCGCATCCATCGCGATGGAACAGGGTCGCGCCGCTGCGTGCCACGCATTGGGTATACCGTTTGAAGGCACGGTTGATCCCACGCCGGTTTCGGCCGTTTACGGCATGCCGGAAGTCGCCGGTGCAGGGCTGACGGAGGAACAATGCCAGGCACAAGGTATCGATTACGAGGTGGGCCGTTCCGAGTTCGATCTCATTCCGCGTGGCGCCATCGCCGGCCACGGCGGTCTCCTAAAACTGATTTTCAGGAAGGACAACCAAAAATTGATCGGTGTGCATTGCATCGGTGATGTTGCCTCAGAGTTAGTCGGCATCGGGCAGATGGTCATTCACTTCGGCGGGACCCTTAGCGTGTTCGACGAGGTGTCGATGAACACCCCGACCTACAGTTACGCCTATAAATACGCGGCCTTCGACGGATTCCGGCGACTGCGTCGTAATGGGCCGTACCATGCATCCGTCCGTTAGCAAATTGTTCCCGCTTATG
>DATLJR010000440.1:0-1561 GCA_035538755.1 Pseudolabrys sp. | reverse complement strand
TTCCAAGGACAAGCACTCAGGTTCGCTTTATCCCTCAAAGCAGATGTCGGCCCGTCAGGTCTCTGGGAATCTAAGCCAAGATCTCAAGCATTAGCGGTTTCAGTCGGAAGTTGTTGCAGGGGTTAAAAAGGATCGGACAGTTTGATATGGCGACGATTTGGGGCATTAACGCACGCAATATCATGTAGTCGCCCGGCTTGCCCTTTGGCGGCCTGATTTCCCATACGCCGTTGGTGTCATAGGTGACAGTCATGAAGACATTAAAGCAGGCATCAATATTGAAATTCCAGCGATCCATTCCATAACCGCGGATGGCGGCTTCAAGATTTGACTGGCAGTTCGGCGCGCCGACCCCTTTGGCACCGTAGCGGGCGATGTTCAAGTGCTCGCTGCAATATCCGCCGCCGCAATAGTTCTCGCCGGTCAGATCCTCCTCGATCTGCCACATCGCCCGCGTGAGGTTCGTGTAGAGCGTCTGTGGCGCCGTCAATCTCCAACTCAGATTGACAGCTCGGCTCGAATGCATCGACAGCAATTCGCGAACATCGTCGCGATTGAAGGAAATCAGGTCCGCTACCTGCTCGCCCTCCGGCTGGGTGAGCCGAAAGCGCTGGCCGGTTTCGATCTCGAAACTGATGTTCCCGGCCGGTGCCAGCGTCACCGGGACACCGGGCTGCAGCACGGCTGTTGCTTTGCTCATGCGGGAAGCGGTTGTCCTTTGGTTTGCGGAAAAAAAGGCAAAACGATTAGCCCAACGACACAAATGCTTCCCGGGACCGTTGCCACGGGGCCGTAACCGTTAAAGAAGCCGATCAGCGTGGAGTTGGCCGCATGTCGGTTTGGTACCGATATCATTTTCCCTGCGCTCTCGCTTTCGACCAAAGAATCCGACGATGCTGGCGTGACCATCTTAAATAGGATTATAATCTCGGCAAAGAAAACCAAAAAGAAAACCAAAAAATGGCAAGCGCACGACGCGCCGCGTGGAGGACGCGCCCATGTTCCTGCGAAATTATTGGTACGTCGCAGCGACCGATACGGAGATCAGCCGCAAACCACTGGGTCGCATGATCTTGGGCGACCCGATCGTTCTGTTTCGGGCCGAAGACGGAACTCCGGTGGCTTTCGAGGACCGCTGCCCGCATCGCCATCTGCCGCTGTCGATGGGCAAGCTTGTCGGCGATACGCTGCAATGCCTCTATCACGGATTGCGCTTTGCGCGCGACGGCCATTGCGTTTACATCCCAGGGCAGGAGCAAATTCCTCAAGAAGCAAAAGTAAGATGCTATCCGGTGGTCGAACGCTATCACTGGATTTGGATTTGGATGGGCGACCCGGCGCTCGCCGATCCCGTTGCGATTACGGATTTCCATTGGCTTGACGATCCAAATTGGGGAGCCCGAGGCGACTATCTCCATGTCGACGCGAACTGGCAGCTTGTCGTCGATAATTTGCTCGATCTGACGCACCTTGCTTTCGTTCACGACACCACCATCGGCAATCTGGCACTCGCCGAGCATGCCAAGGTGAAAGTCGCCCGCACGCGAGACGGAGTTGTCGT
>DATLJR010000439.1:0-2359 GCA_035538755.1 Pseudolabrys sp. | reverse complement strand
TAAAATATCAGTTCCGCCAAGCGGCTTTCTATGTCGATTGCATTCTGAAGGGCGCCAGCCTGCTGACCTGCCGGTGGAGCAGCCGACCAAACTTCTGCGGAACGGCCAGGATGCTACGTGCTGATAAGGACGCTCAGCCTGTAGACTGTGCGCCACATGTTAGCTTGACGTTTTCGTCGAGCCTCCCCACTATCTTGTGTTATAAGGGCTTGGCATTTCATTTTTTCAGGACGTAGCATTCGGTTCTTGGGTGGGCGTGGTTAAGCTGGCAATCGTCGGAGGCGGTCCGGGTGGGCTGATGATGACCCATCTGCTCGAACGGTTTCCGGCCGGGCTTTTCGACGTCACACTTTTTGAGGCAACGCCGCGCCTCGGCGGGAAGGTTCTGACCCAGCGTTTCGACACCATTCCTGCGATTCACGAGGCTGGGGTCGCGGAGCTTTACGACTACTCCGACATTGGCCTCGATCCCCTGAAGATGCTCGTGCAGGATCTCGGTCTCAAAGCAGTCCCCATGCATGGACATGCAGTCGTGCTCGGGGACGAGATCCTGCGTAGTGAACACGATTTCCGCCGACGCTTCGGCCTGCCGGCCTTTCGCGCGCTGAGCGAGTTTCACAAGACCTGCGCAGCGCTCTATTCGAACTCGGATTATTATGAGGGCCATGTCGCGGTCGACCGCCAGCACCCATGGGCGCATCGGACGTTTCGCGAAGTGCTCGACAAAATTCCAGACGAGAACGCGCGGCGCTATGTCGAGGCCGCTGTGCGCAGCGATACGGCGACCGAGCCGCATCTGACCAGCGCCCTCAATGGGTTGAAGAATGTACTGATGGATGACCCATGTTACATACGGCTCTATTCGATCGAGGGTGGCATTGAGAAAGTGGTCGAGGGGATGATCGGTGGCCTCAAGCAAACAGAGATCGTGCGCGAAAGCCGCCTTGTCGCGATCGGGCGAGCGCCGAACGGGCGCTATCGCCTGCGCCTGCGGAACCACGACCGCACTGTGGCGTGCGACTTCGACCGGGTCGTTCTCGCTCTACCACATAATTGCCTCAGCCAAATCGAGTTCGAAGATTTGCCCCTGCGCCTCGCTGTGCAGAAGCATCTCGCCCGCTACGATCATCCGGCGCATTACCTGCGCGTGACAGTCGTCTTTGAGCGGCCGTTCTGGCGCGGCAAGGTCGGGGGATCCTATTTCTTGTCGGATGCTTTTGGCGGCTGCTGTGTCTACGACGAAGGCCTGCGCCATGCCTGCGAACCTTACGGTGTGCTCGGCTGGCTACTCGCCGGCAACACCGCCGCCACGCTGTGCAATTTGGGCGATCGCGAACTCATCGCGTGTGCGCTTGATTCCCTGCCGCAACCGCTTGCCGAAGGGCGCGGACTTTTCAAGGAAGGCCGCGTGCATCGTTGGATCAACGCGATCAGTGGGTTGCCCGGCGGATGGGACGTCCAGGAATTACGCGATCGCCACATGCCAGCACCGGAGAGTGACCCGGGCTTACATCTCGTCGGCGACTATCTGTTCGATTGCACCATTAATGGTGTTTTCGATTCCGCCGAATACGTCTCGGAGGCGATCCTTAGCGAGTGGCTTCAGCGCGTTTATAATGAAACGGCCGAAGAGGCGACCCCTGCACTCGCCGCGCCAACCGCGGAAGCTGGGCCGCTGGGCAGCGACTATTTCGACTATTACGATGGGGAGCGTCCATACGAGGAATCATTCGAAGAACATTTTGACGAAACCTACACCATCGATCTGATCCGCACGATCTTCCACCGTTCGCCGCCCTACAGACTTTTGGACTGCGGCAGTGCCAACGGGCTCACGCTGCAACGCTTTGCCCGCAAGAAGGTGGACGCCTGGGGTATCGAATATTCGCCTTATATCTACGCACGCACGCCCGAGGCGTGGCGCGCACGAAACATCTATGGGGACGTGCGCAAGCTGCCGTTCGACGACGGGTTCTTCGATTTTGTTTACGAGACGTGCCTATGCTACTTGCCGGAAGCGGATCTCGACACGGCGATCTCGGAATTGTTCCGGGTTTGCCGCGTTGGCGTGTTTTTCGGTTCGATAACCACCGACATGACCAAAGAAGTAATCGAGGCGTATGAGCTTTTCGAGGGTATACAGACGTTCTCGACCTTATGGCAATGGTCTGAACGCTTCGTGCGCAACGGTTTCCGCGTCGCGACAACCGACCTCAAGGTTCTGCAGCGCGCATGGAAGATCGAGGTTGAGGCCAATGAGGGCGATTTCGCCTGGTATCCCGACATGGAAAGCATGCGCTACTGCTTTTATGTCAAGCCGGATGCGCCGCCGCCGCGTGCGGATCACCGCGCTGTCTCG
>DATLJR010000438.1:0-3497 GCA_035538755.1 Pseudolabrys sp. | reverse complement strand
GCTCCCACATCATGTCCTCGAGGAAGGCGACCTGGCTTTCGTTGATGAACAGCGTGAGTTCGCCCGCTTCGGTAAAATCGGTCTGCGCGGCCAAAAGCGTAACCGAACGCAGGCAATCCGGCCGCTCCTTGGCAAGCCGCGCCGCCGCGATGGCAAGCAGGGTGCCGCCGAGACAATAACCCGCTGCGTGGATAGGCTTGTTCGGCACGATCTCGTTGATCGCAGCGATCGCCGCATCGACGCCGAGCTTTCGGTAATCTTCCAGGCTGATATCGCGACAATCGGCCGCGGGATTCCGCCATGAGATCATGAAGACGGTGAAGCCGTTCGCGACCAGGAACTTGACCAGCGAGTTGTGGGGCGACAGATCGAGAATGTAGTATTTCATGATCCAGGCGGGCACGATCAAAACCGGCTCGGGCCGGACGCGTTCCGTCGTTGGCGCATACTGGATGAGCTCGATCAGCTCGTTGCTGTAGACGACCTTGCCCTTCGTCGTCGCGACATCCTTGCCGACGACAAAATCCATCGCGGGCTTCGTTCCGGCAAGCATGGCCTGAACGTCCTCGACCCAGTGATGCCAGCCGGAAACAAAATTACCGCCACCGGATTCCATGATCTGGCGCAGCACTTCCGGATTGGTGCCCACGAAATTGGACGGCGCTACGGTGTCCAGAACTTGCCGCAAGGTGAAGTCGGTGACCGCCGCATTCGACCGCGCCACGCCGTGCACATCGGTCGTCGCCGTATGCCACCATTTCTCCTGGAGCAGAAACGCCTGCGCAAGCAGATTGAACTCAGGCAATTCCCAATCCGGATCTGCGAAGCGGCGGTCTTGCGGCAGTGGCTTGATCAGGGACCACGGCTGGAATTTCGTCGCCCAGTGAACGGAGATATCGGTAAATCGCGAGATGTCTTCCAGGATTTCGCCTGTGAGCGCGAGCTGCTTGCCCGGAGAGGCAGCGAGATGAATCGCCCAGTCGGCAAAGGCCAGCGCGATGGCGGCGGGCGACAATCCCCCGGTGAAACGGGCGATCTCCGCATGCACGGTGTGATCGAGGACATCGTAGGACGTGGGAGTTTCGATCGGCGCAACGGGCACCTTGTCGACCACGGTCGTCTTTGAATCGGGCGCGGTTTCCACGAGGGTGAGGGCACGGTTCGCAGTGGCAGGCGTCATGTTGGGCTCCTTGAAGGAAGCCTAACGAGGCAAGCCTGTTTCACGATTGAGCTGCATCAAACCGGCCGCGGCGGGCGCGGAACTGCAAGTTTGAAATGGTGCGGCGGAGGGCCGCACGGTTCAGTTTGTGTCTTCGGGTTCCGAATTCTTGAAACTGCCGGGACCGCGACTGAAGACGCCATAATGGCTGGACTTTACGCCGACGCCGGCGTCGATTCCGGTGGCGGCAAGCCCGAGCTTCAATAGCTCGCGCACGGCGGCCGCGCGCGTCGGCATCCTGTGCCGGAAACGGAAGTCATCAAGCGCGACCAGTTCCTCCGGCGAAAGCATGACTTGCAGACGTTCACCACGCATTTCGGCCATGTTGATTCGAGCCCTGCTTGAACCTTGAGTAACTTACTCAACTTGCCAAACGAGCGGTGGTTCCAATGGTTGCGACAAATGAGCCAAATTGTAAAGATAAGCAAATGAAATCAATAAGTTAAGCTTGACTATCGGATCGATGGAGCTCACTCTTCAAGGTACGGAGAGGCGCGCATGATGGATAAAATTAGATTGCCCCAGAAGCTTTCGGAGGAGCCGATGGTCCAGCCGCCGCGAAGGCCGAGCCATCGCAAGGTGATCGAAGACATCGAGCGCTGGGCCAACAGCCCAGCACTTCGTCCGCCGGAATTGCCTGAGACGACACGGGACGACGACGGCGCGCGCAGCGAAAAGCGCTAGGTGGAAGCAGGGGCAAACCTACACATTCTCAGGGCGCGCGCCGCCGATGCGCGCGGATCATGCGGGCGAAGGTGCAGAAATAAACATGAGGGCCTGCGCCCGGCCTTGAGCGCAACGCCGCAGGCTCACGCGGCGAGCGCGTTGCGGTTGACCTCGCCCTTGGCAAGCCGGGTCAGAACGGCGTCGAACTCACGTTCTTCCTCAAGGCTCATATGCAGCATTTTCTGCTCGTCGCGCAGGTTGAGTTGTCCGGCGAGCGCCGCAGCCGTGCCATAGGCTGCAATCTCGTAATGCTCGATCTTCTGGGCGGAAGCGAGCAGGCCCGCGTCGCGGAGCTCATCGCCTTTCAGCATCAACATCATCTTCATGGTCTCGGCGATCAGCGCCTGCATGGCCTGGTCGATATGCGCGATTTCATCGGCGCCATGCTTCTTCAGAATGGTTATCACGCGCAGCGCCTGCGTCTCGGTTTCGGCGCGGTGATGAATCAGAGCCCGTTTCAGCGACGGATGCGCGGCGGCACCTGCCATGCGCAGCAGCATGTCGGCGAGTTGGACTTCGACGCTAAGCAGTTCCTGCAATTCGGCGAGATACATGTCCTTGAAACTGTCGATGCGCATGGCCTGGATCCTTCATTTGATCTCTGCGGTGCCGCCCCCCGCGAGCAACGGAACCGGACGGCAGCCTGTCGCGAGCGCTCAACGGCGCGAGAAGAGTTCTGTTCCGGCGATCGTCCGAATGGCCTGTTGGCGGCAATCACGAAGACGCGGCCCGGGAGGGGCGGGCAGCACCCGCTGATCGATGCTGCGCTTGACGCAGCCCTGGTTTCGTGATGTTCTTCTTTTGTTCTTTCCCGCCAAGGTTGTGAACTGAGGAGTTTATATGGACGACATTGCCGCCGATGCCGCGCCGCTCCAGCTTGTCTTTCAAAACGACGGCGACACGCCCATGGAGTTTGTCGCCGACCTCTTGCGCAACGTTTTCGGCAAGCCGGAACGCGATGCGATCGCGCTTACCAGGTTGATCGGACGGGGTAAAGTCGCTTGCGGCCCCTATCCGCCCGGGGTTGCGACTGCGCTGCTCGCCGAGGCGCAAAAGCGTATCCGTGATTCCGCACATCGCTTGATTATCACCAGCGAGGTCGCAGATGCATCCGAGCAACCGGAGGATGAGGAGTTCGAATACGCCTGCGAGGTTCTCGACTGGCATTTTGACGGCATGCCGCCGAGCCGGCTGGTAACGCGGGTGAGGCAGTTTCCGGAGCACATGCGTCCAGATGTTCAGGTCGCCCTGGAAAAAATGTTCGCATCCCCCATCGGCTTCTTCGGCGTTCACGAGGAATTTCGTGATGAAATGGAATTCGCGTGGCTGCTGAAGCAAGGCCGGCTGGCGCCAGCGCTCGCGCCCCCGCAATACCACGATATCGACATCGGCGAGGACGCGTCGGTGAAATGCCTGCACAACGGATTGTGGCTGTGCCGGGTTGGCGATATCCGATATGCCGTCGTCCTCTCCCGCCGTCGCGAGTCCCGCGAGAGCGCAGTCCGCATCGAAATCGCCATCCCCGACGGTCCGGCCGGGGAAGCCTTCGTGG
>DATLJR010000437.1:0-1540 GCA_035538755.1 Pseudolabrys sp. | reverse complement strand
CCGGCGGCGGCAAGCAGCCTGCGACGACTGAGTTCAAGGCTCGATTCGTTGTCCCGCGTGGCCATGGCCGCAAGGTCCTGCGCAACTATTGCCCTGCGCGACTCTATCACATGCCGAGCAGCGTGATGAAATCGCGCCGCGCCATTCGATCACCTCGTCGGCGCGCAGCAGGAATGCTTCTGGAATTTTCATGCCAAGTGCCTTAGCGGTGGTCATATTGGCGACGAGATCGAATTTGGTCGACTGCACTCGAATTACTCTCAGCTTTTCGTGCCGGCAACGATCAAGGCGGTAATGCCATAAAAGAAGGTTCCAGCTTCGTGCGCCTCACGCAGATGAGTCCACCATCGTTCGACATCCTGTAATGATAACACACCCGCCGCTTGCACGCGGCTAAGATGGCCACCCAGGAGAAGCTCCAAGAATGGGTAGCTTATGATTATGGTCTGAGGGGTGATGCAACATCCGTCATTGCATGCTGCTTGAACAGGCGTGGGAGCCGACGGCCGATCCAACCGTTTTTGAAACTGTCGCAGAAAGAGCGCGTTATCAGGCGGGTCGTCTGGGTGTACGGACTATCGACGATCTGGCTTTCCCAGTCGAAATCAAACACCGATAGCCGGCCTCCCCGACGAATCACGCGGACCATTTCGGCGAAAGCACGCTCGGCATCTGGAACATGCATGAGCATTCGTTCCGTCCGACAAGCATCGAAGGTTGCATCCTTGAAGCGGAGCGCCTGGGCATCGCCAACCTCGAATTCTGCGGCCAAATCGTGCGCGGCGGCACGACGGCGTGCTTCGAGTATCATGCCTTCGCTGACGTCGACGCCGATCGCCCGTCCTTGGCGCCCCACTAATCTGGCGATCTCAAATGTATCGTCCCCCAATCCACACCCGACATCGAGAGCCTTTTCCCCGCCGGTCAGTTGCAGTCCTGCGAGAATGATAGGCTTGCTGGCAATGATACCCGGTAGCTTGTTTCCCTCGTCTAGAAATCGCCTGAAGAAGTCTGGATCCTTCGTGCGATCGACAGCAGAAAAGAAGGTAATGTCTTCAGGGCCACCCATACCAATTCCTTTCAATGTTTTGGAATGCTTGCGTCGACGCCCCACCAGCAGGCCGACCTGCCGCATACGGCCGCCTGCTGCGCGCGCGCCGCGAGCGGCCATGCGACTCCCGCGCCGCCGTGATGAACTCGCGCCTCTTCATTCGATCACCTCGTCGGCGCGGGCGAGCAGCGTCGGCGGAAGGCTGATGCCGAGCACCTGCGCCGTCTTGAGATTGACGACGAACTCGAAGTGCGTGGGCAATTCGAGCGGCATGTTCGCGGGCCGCGCGCCGCGTAAGACGCGGGCCACGAAATCGGCGGTTCTTTCGCCGATCGCGCTCTCCTTGGGGCCATACGACATCAGGCCGCCCTCGCGCACCGGTGCGTCAGTCTCGAAGATCGTCGGCAGCCGGTTGGTGTTGGCAAATTCCACGACGCGCCTGCGGTTGAGCATGGTCAGCGCATCGGACACCATCAGGATGGCGTCGGG
>DATLJR010000436.1:0-2914 GCA_035538755.1 Pseudolabrys sp. | reverse complement strand
TCTCCCCCGCCAGCCGACGGTGTGCACCCGCGTGCGTTTCGCCAGACGACCGACTGAATAGCTATTGGCGCCGTGCGCGCGAATGCCGCGGTGCCAGCTTTTTCTGATGGAGCAGCATTATGAGCAATCTCGAACACGCCGTCGAACTCATTTGTGATCCAGATATTCGTGAAGATCGACGCGACCGATTGACGGCTGAATATGCCACCAAGTGGGCCGCAGGCGAACTCAATCTCGATCCCGAAGAAGACGCTGACCTCGGCCAAGCATGCCGCCGGGACACGTCATCCTCGCTGGCGAAGAGCCCGGTGGTGGCAAGCAAAATTTCGTTTGGTTGGTTTTTTCTCACAGCCATCGAGGGCCGCCGGAATTGAGATGGCTTTGTCGTGAGCCTCACGGAGAACACCATGCGCGACACTGAAAATACGAAATCGAACGCAAGCTTCGCAAGGAGAAGAGAGCAATGACTGAGCCAGAAAAGTCGCTCCCACAATTATTGCTCTGCGTCGCCTGCGGCAAACCGATTGCAAAGGGCAATTACTGTCGCGATTGCGTCGATCGCGGTCTCGGTCCTTGCGAGGCGTGCGAGGGACTTTCGCTCCTCGATGTTGAAACAACCGACTGATGTTGACGGTGTGTGTCATGCATTACGAGTCGAAGGACATACGCACAAAGATTGAGCGGCTGTACGCGCCGTATCCGCCGAACATGCGATTTGTCGGTGACCTTCCGAAATCGGATCGGCGCGTGAGATTTGTAGACGATTATCCGAACCTGGACCGGCGCAATGCTTTGGTCGACGAATTCATCGCTGCTACAAGGGCCGAGATTTACGAGCGCGACGCCGAGCGCAATGCCGGACGCGCCGGCAGTTACAGCGCGAAATGTGACGTCATTCGGATGCCTGCATTCAAATTCTTCTGCGGGCAGGCGGACTACTACGCCACGTTATTTCATGAACTGATTCACTGGACTGGGCATCCGTCCCGGCTCGACCGGCAACTCGGTGCCCGCTTTGGTGAAGAGTCCAAAGCCAAGGAAGAACTTATTGCGGAACTGGGTGCAGCATTTCTCTGTGCTGAATTTTCGATCGGCGTTCCCATTTCCAGCTCGCACGCGGACTACATCCAAGATTTTTTCGAACTGCTTGATGGTGATCCGCGCGAATTTTTTGCCGCGGTTCTGAAAGCACAGGCTGCCATCGATTTTATCCGTCAACTGGTGAAGAGCAGAAGGTGACCCGATGCGCGCCGCCGTGAAGATGCATGAGCCTTCCATCGGTGAAACTTCAGACTGGTTCACACCGCCGGATTACTTCGACGCGCTCGAACTCGAATTTGCTCTCGATCCCTGTTCGCCTGGTCCAGGACACTGGGTGCCTGCGAAGAAGATCTACACCATCGCGGACGATGGACTGCGCCAGCCTTGGCACGGGCTGGTGTTCGTTAATCCACCGTTCGGTGGAAGGCACGGCCACATCCCCTGGTTAGTCAAGTTTCTCGACCACGCTAACGGCATCGCCATCGTCCGCGCCTACACCAGCAGCGGATGGTTTCATCAGTACGTCTTCCCGCGCGCCGAGCTCCTGCTGTTCCCGAAGGGTAAGACCAAGTTTGTCCGCCCGGATGGATCTATCGGCACCGCTCCCGGTCACGGCGTGGTCCTGATCGGCATGGGCGAGGTCGCATGCACCGCATTGATGCGTTCGGGGCTCGGTTTCTGTGCGCGCGTCGTCTCGGAGGAGTCACCATGAGGAAGATCCTTGGCATTGATCCCGAGGCCGTCAGCGGCGGCTGCGCCACCATCACTGAGTTCTACGCGACTGACGGCCCATGGGTCAGGCACGTGCGGAAATTTGAAATCCGTGGGCTGTATCAGCCCTCGCACGATGATCTTGATATGCGTGAAGCAAAAGAATTGTTCATCTACTACATCAAACCGCGAAAGCGCACGTACGAGTCTCCGATTAGGCTTTTGCACGGCACGGCTTATGCTCCTTGGTCCGAGCAGCCGCGTATCTGCTACGACAACAATCACTACGTCCTGATCGAACACAACGGCAAAGTCCTGTTCGATAGCCGCGACGTTTTCCCTTGCGACATGCAGGAGTTCGACAAGCGCCGCGAAGACTATGTGGCGCAAATGGCCGCGCGTGGTTTCCCGCGTGAAAGCCTGAATCTTTCCCAAGTGAGAGAGCTGTGACCATGCTCGTGCTCGGCAGCAGGACCATGACCGACGCGGTCACCATCGTCATCGGCGGCGAGCCGGTCGCGAAGGGTCGCCCGCGCGTGACGCGCAAGGGCTTCGCCTATACGCCGGCAGCGACGCGCAAATATGAAGCCCACGGTCGCCTCGCCGCCCAGCTGGCGATGAACGGCAAACCGCCGATCACCACGCCCGTCCGTGCTGAAATCACCATCGATCTGCCAGTGCCAACATCATGGTCTGGCAAGCGCCAAGACGCGGCACTGCGCGGCGATATCCGTCCGACAACCCGGCCCGACGCCGACAACTTTGTGAAAGTAGGCCTCGACTGCATCAACAACATCGTAATCGGCGACGACAGTCTGGTTGTCGATCTTATCGTTACGAAGAAATACGCAGCCGTGCCGGCGCTCACCATCGTAATCACGCCGCTCGCAGCGGCCACGGCGCAAGGAAGATCGGTCGCGCCGATCACGACAACTGAATTTGCGGAGGTAACGGCGTGACTGTCGAACTCCAACGCGAACCGATTCATTCGCCGTTCGGCGGCAGCGTCGCGGCGCGCATTTTGCGCTGTCCGGCGTCTGTTGGCCTCATTGAGAAAGTGCCTGCGCATCTGCGCAAGGTGTCCGCCTACGCCGATCGCGGCACGGCGTTGCATGAGGCTATGGCGCTACTTCTCGACGAGGCCTATTCGCTCGACGACCTC
>DATLJR010000435.1:0-1512 GCA_035538755.1 Pseudolabrys sp. | reverse complement strand
ATGCCGCTTTGGCAGAGATGAATCTCGGCGAATTGACCGTAGGGGTCGGCGAGCTCCAACCGGATTGGACGCGACGTCTTGGTCCAGCCGCGTCCGATTTCGACAAGCGTGTACTCGAAGCCGCTTACCATGTCGATGCGCACGCGGTGTTGCACGCCGGTCACGGGATTGAGTATCGGTTCGCCGCGCCCTTCGGTTATGCCCGGAACCACTAGGCGAGCCTTTCGCCCCGCAACGTCGACTTGGAAGTCTATAGGGGCGAATATCGGATCGTGCAGCTTTTCGAACGTGGAAGCGAATACATTGAAGACCGTCGCCCCGGGCTCAGTATCCTGGCCAGTGAGGATACGCAACAGCGCCGCGCGCTGCGGCTCGGTTGCACGCTCGTCGATCACCACCGCCGCTTCACCTTTGCCCTCGTGAATCGCACCCGGCCAGCGGAAAATTCCTACGAACTTCAGACCGTCGAGCTTGGTCGATCCGTGATGACCTTGCTCGATCTCGAACCCGCCGACCGCCTGGCAATGTCCGTGCGTCGGCAATCCATTGAATTGGCAGGGGCAACCGTAGGAACAGTTGCAGTTGACGAACTCGCGCCCCTTGATGGTCCATTTGGTGTCCGCCATGGTCGCCTCCTGGCAGGAACGCTCGGCGAGGCCGTATCCATTGAACCCCGGTGCAGGCTGAATCTAACAAGCCGGTGTCTCATTCAAAAGCCCGAAAAGGGCGAAAGCCACCGGCCGCACGCAATTTGTGCTTGGCGACTAGATAATCGAGTGAGGTTTGCCGACTTTCCGGAAATGGCACAACGCTGCAGGCACCGACGCAATGAATTTTACGGTTGCTTCTGGGGGACAGCGGACATGGATGGACGTGTCGCCTCGGCCAGTCGAGTTTGACCCTGAACCGACATAAGCAAGAGTATTTTGCCGCAATGCACAGATGCCTCGTTGTCCGATGATATGCTAAAAAGGCTAGCTCAGGGGTGATCCTGTGAATCCGTTAAGGCCACAAGTGATCGATTTGCGACGGCTCGCACGGGTTTGTAACGCAAGCCAAGTGGGGGGCACATGCGCAAGTTCCAGCTCTTGCTAATCAAGCCGTCGCATTACGACGACGATGGCTACGTCATCCGCTGGTGGCGCGCGATGATTCCTTCCAATTCCCTTGCCGCCGTTTACGGCATTGCGTCCGATTGCGTCGCGCGTCAGGTGCTGGGGTCCGAGATCGAAATCGACATCGATGCCATCGACGAGACCAACACTCGCGTCAATGTGCCGGCGCTCATCGCCCGGTATCGCCGCAATGGCGATTTTGGCCTGGTTGCCCTGGTCGGCGTGCAGTCGAACCAATATCCCCGCGCCCTCGACATCGCGCGGCCGTTCCGCGATGCCGGGATCGCGGTGGCGATCGGAGGCTTCCACGTGTCAGGCTGCCTTTCGATGCTGGACGGTCATGCGGTCGATCTAGATGCCTGCCGGGAATTGGGCATCGCGATATTCGCCGGCGAGG
>DATLJR010000434.1:0-36050 GCA_035538755.1 Pseudolabrys sp. | reverse complement strand
GGTAAATTCCGCTATTTCAAGGCATTGCGCGGCTCTTTGCCCGGGTGCGAAGTCCTTGTTTTTGCCGCCTGCGAGGCCTAGTTTCTCTTCAAATCATGGCGGACGAGCAGAAAAAAGCCCGTCGCTCCGGAGGATTTGCAGATGGGTTCCCTAAGTATATGGCATTGGATCATCGTCCTGCTGGTCGTGATGGTCCTGTTCGGAGGTCGCGGAAAGATTTCGTCGTTGATGGGTGACTTTGCTCAAGGCATCAAAGCCTTCAAGAAGGGCATGTCCGAAGACGAGAAGACGGCGGACACCAAGAGCGAGCCAGTCAAGACGATTGAAGCAAGCGGTGGCGCGACCAAGACCGAAGCCGAACGGCGCGCCGAGGGCGCGCGTTCCTGATCGCTGCGTCGGCCAGGCGATCGTCGCGGCGCGGGTAATCCCAGCGCCTTGGAGTTGATTAACCCATGTTCGACATTGGTTGGGGCGAGCTCGTCGTCATCGGCATCGTCGCGCTGATCGCGATCGGCCCGAAAGAGCTGCCGACTGTGTTGCGCACTCTCGGACAATACATGGCCAAAATCCGCCGCATGGCGGCCGACTTCCAGGGTCAGTTTCAGGAAGCAATGCGCGAGGCCGAGATGGCCGAACTAAAAAAGCAGGCCGAGGATCTCAAGAGCTCCGTCAGCGATTTGACCAAGTTCGATCCGCTCGCAAATACCCAGAAGGAGATCGAGCGCGCATTCGAGATGCCCGAGATCGGCGAGGCTCCTACCGACAAGCCGCCAGCGCCGGCCGCCTTGCCGGAGCCGCAACAACAGGTCGACGTCAGCGTGGCGCTGCCGGAAGCGCCATCCCCGGTCAGCGAAAAAGATTTTGCAGCCCCTGAGGCGCCGTCTCCCAAGCAAGCCGGGGGCGCAGCATGACCCATGAGGACATCGAGGCCACCAAAGCGCCCTTGATGGATCATCTGATCGAGCTGCGGTCGCGACTGATCAAGGCGCTGGTCGCGTTTGGCGTGATGTTCGCAATCTGCTTTGTGTTCGCCAAAAATATCTACAACATTCTGGTCTGGCCGTTTGTTTGGGTGGCTGGCCCGGAAAATTCTAAATTCATCTACACGGCGCTGCTCGAATATTTTGTTACCCAGCTCAAGCTCGCGATGTTCGGTGCTGCATTTCTTTCATTTCCGATCGTCGCGGCGCAAATTTACATGTTTGTCGCGCCCGGTCTTTATCGAAACGAACGCCAGGCATTCCTACCTTATCTGATCGCGACACCGATCTTTTTCGCCCTCGGCGCAACGGTCGTCTATTTCATCGTCCTGCCAATGATCGTGCGATTTTCGCTCGGAATGCAGCAGCTTGGTACAGCCACCGATGCTTCGATCGCATTGATGCCAAAGGTGGGCGAATATCTTTCGTTGATGATGGCTCTCGTCCTCGCCTTCGGCGTGGCGTTTCAATTGCCAGTCATCCTCACGTTGCTTGGCCGCATCGGCATCATCACGGCCGAGCAGCTCAAGGCCAAGCGGCGCTATTTTATCGTTGGCGCATTCGTCCTGGCTGCTGTGCTGACGCCGCCCGACGTTATCAGTCAGATGTCGCTCGCGATCCCGTTGCTGATCCTTTACGAGGGTTCGATCTGGTCGGTGCATATGGTCGAGAAAAAGGCGCAGGCTGAAGAAGCGGCCAAAGTGGCTTCTGACGCAGCGTCGGCCACGGCAAAGCCGGCCGAATAGTACGGTTCGCTATTGAACTCCGGCATGCTCGGCTTTATGCCGGGCATCCACGTCTTTGGCTTAATTTCAAGTGAAGACGACCGGCCAGGACGGTATAGAAACCCGCCATGTACGATATCAAATGGATTCGCGAGCATCCCGACGTCTTTGACCGTGGGCTGAAACGGCGCGGGCTCGAGCCGTTGTCGAAAAAGCTCCTGACGCTTGACGAGAAACGGCGCGTGGCTATCACGCAATTTGAGCAAGCTCAGGCGCGGCGCAATGCCGCTTCGAAAGAAATCGGCGACACCAAGAAGGCGAAGGACGAGGCCAAGTCCAACAAACTGATGGCTGAAGTGGCCGAATTAAAGAATGTGCTTCCGGCCATGGAAGAAAAGCAAAAATCGCTCGCGGCAGAACTTGAACGGGCGCTAGCGCAGATTCCGAACGCGCCGCTTGAAGATGTGCCCGATGGCGCTGATGCGAGCGGAAATGTCGAGCACCACGTATTCGGCAATAAACGCGACTATTCATTCAAGCCCAAACAGCATTTTGATCTGGGCGAAGCGCTTGGCCAGATGGATTTCGAGCGTGCGGCCAAACTGTCCGGCGCGAGATTTGTCGTCCTGCAGAAAGGCTTGGCGCGGCTTGAACGCGCACTCGGGCAATTCATGCTCGATCTGCATACGGGAAAGGAACACAGTTACACTGAGGTCAATCCTCCAATCCTCGTGCGCCATGAAGTGATGTTTGGCACCGCGCAGTTGCCAAAATTTGCCGAGGACCAATTTCGAACGACCAATGACTACTGGCTTATTCCAACTGCCGAAGTGCCGCTGACGAATCTGGTGAGAGAGTCGATCGTCGAGGAGGCGCAATTGCCAATGCGGTTGACCGCTTGCACGCCATGCTTCCGCGCCGAAGCGGGGGCGGCAGGTAAAGATACGCGGGGCATGATGCGCCAGCATCAATTTACAAAGGTCGAGCTGGTCTCGGTGACGACACCGGAGAAATCAAAAGAGGAGCATGAGCGTATGCTCAGTTGCGCCGAGGAGGTGCTCAAGAAGCTCGATCTGCACTACCGTGTCGTTACGCTTTGCACCGGCGATATGGGTTTTGCGGCACAAAAAACATACGACATCGAAGTCTGGCTACCCGGGCAAAACGCGTATCGCGAAATTTCGTCCTGCTCGAACTGCGGCGAATTTCAGGCTCGCCGGATGAATGCACGTTATCGCGCCAAGGATGGTGTACGACACGTGCATACGCTGAACGGCTCCGGTGTTGCAGTAGGCCGCGCGCTGATTGCCGTGATGGAGACCTATCAACAGGAGAATGGCACAATCGCGGTGCCTTCGGCGCTCGCCCCTTACATGGGCGGAATAACGAAGATTGAGCGGGCGTAATGCGCATTCTCATCACCAATGACGACGGCATTCACTCGCCGGGACTCGCTGCCTGTCTGGAAATTGCGCGCGCTCTTTCCGACGAGATTTGGATTGTAGCGCCGGAAATTGATCAGTCGGGCGTCTCGCATTCTCTCTCACTCAACGATCCGCTGCGAGTGCGGGAAGTCGGTGAGCGACATTTCGCTGTCAAAGGCACGCCAACCGATTGCGTCATTATGGGCGTACGCCACCTGATGAAGAAAAAGCCCGAGCTCGTTCTTTCGGGGGTAAACCGTGGCCGCAATTGTGCGGAGGACGTTACTTATTCCGGCACTGTCGCAGGCGCAATCGAGGGCACTGTACTCGGCATTCCGTCTTTTGCGCTGTCGCAGGCATACGCGTTCACCACAAAGCACCATCCGTATTGGGACACGGCGGTCAAATACGCACCGGATCTGATCAAGCGTGTGCTCAACGCCGGAATGCCGCGTGACGTCCTTATCAACGTCAACTTTCCCGACTGTCAGCCCGATCAAGTTGCGGGCGTGGCCGTTACAGTTCAGGGCAAACGCGACCAGGAGCTCCTGCGCATCGATGCGCGCCACGATGGGCGTGGCAACCCTTACTACTGGATTGCATTTGAGCGCGGCGGAAATCCTGGGGCGGCGCCGGGAAGCGATCTCGCGGCACTGACGGAAAACCGCATTGCCGTGACGCCACTGCGACTGGATCTTACGGACGAACCATTTATGACGAAGCTCGCGGAGGTGTTTGACTAGGCGAACAAGCCCGCGAGCGTGCGCTTGAGCTGTTCGGCTTGAAATGGCTTCTGCAGGGCAGGGCGTCCGCGATAGGCCTCGGGCAGGCTGCGCTCGCCGTACCCGGTGACGAATACGAACGGAAGGCCACGTTGGGCGAGAATGTCCGCAACGGGGTATATCTCCTGTCCGTCGAGATTGACGTCCAGAATGGCAGCACTGAACTCGCCATCGGCAGCTAGCTTACGCGCTTCCGAGATCGTGCCAACGGCGGCAGCGACGCCATAGCCAAGCTCGTCCAACATGTCTTCGAGCAACATGCGGATCAAATACTCGTCCTCGACCACGAGAACGCGTGGCGCCGTTGCCGAGGTGCCTGTCATTGGTGTCTCCCGCCCTTCAACTCAGTATGCGCCTCAGAGTTCCAGCTTAGCTCAAAGTCCAGCTAACATGCTAATAACACCGGCAAAGAGGCCTAAACGTGTCTAGACCGCCCAGCTACCAGCAGGACAATGATCGTATGGAATTCCTGCTGACCTTGCGTCGCCGGGGTATTGCCGACAAGGCGGTGCTCCGGGCGATGGACGAGGTGCCGCGTGAGCGCTTTGTCGATCCGAATTTTATGCGAAGTGCCTATGCCGATCAGGCGTTGCCAATTGAATGCGGGCAGACGATCAGCCAGCCCTACGTTGTGGCGTATATGACTGAACAACTTGGCGTACAGCCGCACCATCGCGTGCTCGAGATCGGAACGGGATCCGGTTATCAGGCAGCGGTACTTTCGCGACTGGCACGCGAAGTGGTTAGTATCGAGCGCTACCGTACTCTGGCCGATCGGGCGCGTGAACGCTTGGAGTCCCTCGGTTACGACAATGTCGACGTCGTGACCGGCGATGGCTTCGTGGGCGTACCGGGCGGGGCACCCTACGATCGGATCATCGTTACCGCCGCGGCAGAAAGGCTTCCCGAGACGCTTCTCGATCAGCTCGCCGACAATGGTGGGGTCATGGTCTTGCCGCTCGGAGCGCAGGACGGCTCACAACATCTGATCAAGCTTACCAAGTTGCAAACGGGAACCCGCCGCGAGAACTTGATCCCCGTGCGTTTCGTGCCGATGTTACCGGGCCAAGCGCAGGAACTGTGACTTTTCGGCAAGCCGTTTGGCCGCAAATGCCGCGTAATCCGCGCGTTAATTATTAAAGCGTTGTTTACTCGCGGCTGGTTTATTTCAAACTCTACGTTTCATGCGTACGAGTGAGTAACCACATGTCGCCCCCCAAAGTGGATTGTTGCCCACAGGCCTGGCCGCGCATTGTCGTTCTCGGCCTGGTAGGCATCACCGTGGCCGGTTGCGCGGATTCCGCACGCTTCCAGGACAATTCGTACGCCAGCGACCGTCCGTCGCCGCCCCAGAGCGTGAGTTCGCTTCCCGCGCCTGCGTCCTACGCCCGCGTTGAGACGCAACCTCTCAGCCCGCCAGCTACGGTCGCGGCTGCACCAAGTTACGGTGCACAAAATCCCGCGGCGTATAGGTCGTACAACAGGTATTCCGATGTTACCGGATCAAGCGTGCCACCAGCGTCCAGTCACTGGACCTGGAACGGCGGTTCTGCTGTGACTGTAGGCTACGGCGAAACGGTCGAGAGCATAGCGCGTCGGCACGGCGTACCTGCGTCAGCAATTCTGCAGACAAACGGCATTCGCGACGCCAGCCAGATCAGGCCGGGGCAGCGCCTCGTCATTCCGCGCCACATCACAAGCACGACGCAAACGGCTTCGGTTCCCAGGTCGACGGGCGGGAACGTTCACATCGTCAGATCCGGCGACACGCTGATGAATGTCGCGCGCCGCAACGGGATTACAGTGGCCGCGCTGGCGCGAGCCAACCATCTGCAGACGTCCTCACAACTCAGGGTCGGCGATCGGCTTACCATTCCTGGCGGCCATTCCGCCGCGGTCGCAAGTGTCACGCCTGCGCCGCAAAATGTACAACCACGCGCGCTGCCGGTGGAGAAGGTCGCTGCACCGGTGAAAGTCGCAAGTGTGGGGCCGGTCCAGACTGCGAGCGTCGCCAAAGAAGAGCCGCGGGCGACCGAAACACCGGTCAAGACTGCTGAAGCGATGACCGCGTTCCGTTGGCCGGTCCGCGGTCGGGTCATCGCCGGATTTGGCAGCAAGCCAAATGGGACGCAGAACGACGGGATCAATTTGGCAGTTCCGGAGGGCACTCCGATCAAGGCTGCCGACGACGGTGTCGTCGCTTACGCTGGCAACGAACTCAAGGGTTACGGCAACCTCGTTTTGATCCGCCACTCGAATGGCTTCGTATCGGCTTACGCTCACGCGAGCGAATTGATGGTCAAGCGCGGCGATTCAATCAAACGTGGCCAAGTGATTGCGCACGCTGGCCAGACCGGCAACGTGACTTCACCGCAGTTGCATTTCGAGATCAGAAAAGGCTCGACACCCGTCGATCCGACCCAATATCTCGGCGGCGTCTAGTTTTTCAGCGCGACGCCGAGGCGCCCTGCAAGATCTTGCACGAACTGCCAGGCCACACGGCCAGATCGCGAGCCGCGCGTGGTGGACCACTCCAGCGCTTCGCGGTGCAAGGAGTCTCCGTGTGCAGGAATTTTGAAGTGTGCAACGTAGCCATCAACCATCGCCAGATATTCGTCCTGGCTGCATCGGTGAAAGCCAAGCCACAATCCGAACCGGTCGGATAGCGACACTCTCTCCTCGACTGTCTCACCCGGATTGATCGCCGTGGAGCGCTCGTTCTCCATCATATCGCGTGACATGAGATGGCGGCGGTTCGAGGTTGCGTAAAAGATCACGTTGTCCGGACGACCTTCAATGCCGCCTTCCAGCACCGCCTTGAGCGATTTGTAAGTGGTGTCTTCCGCATCGAACGATAGATCGTCGCAGAACAGGATAAAGCGGTGCGAAGAGCCGCGTGTGAGGGCCATCAATGCGGGCAGGCTGTCGATGTCTTCGCGATGAATTTCGATGAGTTTGAGGGGTCCACTTTTCGCGTTGCGGGCGAAAGCCGCATTCACCCCGGCATGCGCGGCCTTCACGAGAGAGGACTTACCCATGCCGCGCGCCCCCCACAAGAGCGCGTTATTTGCTGGCAAACCTTTGGCGAAACGCTCGGTATTTTCGACGAGAACATCGCGGACCCAGTCGATTCCCTTGAGCAGCGACATCTCGACGCGGTTGACACGCGGGACCGCTGCAAGGCGACCGTCCGGGTGCCACACGAACGCGTCTGCGGCGCTGAGATCGGGAAGCGCCTTGCGTTGCGGCGCCAAGCGCTCGAGGGCGCCGGCAATGCGCTCAAATACATCGGCCTGGCCCGAAGGACCGGCGGTGGCCTTGGGCTTGGGCGTAGAGCGCCGCGGCGATCTGGATTTCGATTTGGCCATTGGTACTCCCGGAAATCGCGCTGCTCTTAGCGGGCGAGCGTTGCCCCCGCAAGCGGCCTCAGTAAGAAAGGGCTGAAAACGGGAGGTTTTTGAGACTAGCCCGGCGTTGCAATTGGGCGCCCGACGGCTATAGTCCGCGCGAATTCAAGCGCCGCCCAGGCGCCATCCAAGGAACACGCCTAAATGTTTATAACGCCTGCGTTTGCGCAAGGGTCTTTGTTCGGCGGTGGTGCAGGCGGCGACGGCGGAATGCTGATGTCGTTGCTGCCCTTCGTGTTGATTTTCATCATCATGTATTTTCTGATTCTGCGACCGCAGCAGAAGCGCGTGAAACAGCACCAGGAAATGGTCAAGAACGTACGGCGGGGCGACACCGTCATCACAAATGGCGGCCTTGTCGGAAAGGTCACCAAGGTGATCGATGACGACCAAATCGAGATTGAGATTGCGGACGACGTGCGCATTCGCCAGATGCGGCAAATGGTTGCCGACGTCCGTGCCAAAGGCGAGCCTGTCAAAGAAGAGGCAGCAGCCGGCTAACGCCGACCGCCTTAGCCCTTAGCCGCAAGTCGGGAAGTCATGCTTTATTTCACGCGGTGGAAGGCGACAGCGATCATACTTACAGCGTTCGTTATCTGCCTGTTCGCCATTCCAAATTTCTTGCCTGAGAAGATGGTGCAAAGCTGGCCGAAATGGGCGCAGCGGCACGTCGTGTTGGGTCTCGACCTGCAGGGTGGCTCGCACATCCTGTTGGAAGTCGACACCAACGCTGTTCGCAAGGAAAAGCTGGAGGCGGTGCGCGACGATGTCCGTCGCGTGTTACGCGATGCCCGTGTCGGCTATACCGGCCTGGTCGTGCGAGGCAACAGCGTCGAAGTCCATATTCGCGAAGGCAGCAATTTCGATCAGGCGGTCGATAAGCTACGTGAGCTGTCCCAGCCGCTCGGTGGAATTCTTGGCAGCAGCACTGGTCAGCGGACCCTCGATGTGACGACGGAGGCGGGAAGTTTGGTGAGGCTGACTCTGACCGATCCAGCGATCCTTGAGCGGGTCCGCCAGTCGGTCGAACAGTCGATTCAGATTATTGAACGCCGTGTCAATGAACTCGGTACCGTTGAGCCGCTGATTCAGCGTCAGGGCGTTGATCGAATTCTTGTGCAGGTGCCGGGCCTGCAGGATCCGACGCGGCTGAAGGAATTGCTGGGCAAAACCGCCAAGCTCGATTTTCGTATGGTCGACGTTTCCATACCGGCCGAACAGGCTTTGCAGGGCCGCGTGCCGCCGGATTCCGAGATCCTTTACGGCACGACGACGCCAAGAACCCCTTATCTGGTCGAAAAGCGCATTCTCGTATCGGGGAGCGATCTCACCGATGCGCAGCCCGGCTTCGACCAGCGGACCAATGAGCCGATCGTTTCGTTTCGCTTCAATACATCTGGCGCGCGCAAATTTGCCCAGGTTACTCAGGAGAACGTCGGCAAGCCGTTTGCCATCATTCTCGACAATCAGGTGATCTCTGCGCCGGTCATTCGTGAACCCATTCTCGGCGGTTCGGGGCAGATTTCCGGAAGCTTTACGGTCGAAAGCGCCAACGATCTTGCGATCCTTCTGCGTGCCGGCGCTTTGCCCGCGCCGCTCACCATTATTGAAGAGCGTACAGTCGGACCGGGGCTGGGCCAGGACTCGATCGCCAAGGGTAAGCTATCGTCCTACGTCGGGGCGGCGATGGTTATCGCCTTTATGTTGGTGACTTACGGCCTGTTCGGGTTGTTCGCGAACATCGCCGTGGCGATCAACGTCGCGATGATTTTCGGTATATTGTCGCTCCTCAACGCGACACTCACGCTGCCTGGCATAGCCGGTATCGTGCTTACCGTCGGCATCGCCGTCGATTCCAACGTGCTGATCTACGAACGCATCCGTGAAGAAGTGCGTGGCGGCCGTACTCCGATCAACGCGATTGATGCGGGGTTCAGCCGTGCGCTTGCGACAATTCTGGATTCGAACATCACTACGTTCATCGCGGCAGCGGTATTGTTCTACATCGGCACCGGGCCGGTTCGTGGCTTTGCGGTTACGCTCGGTATCGGCATCATCACAACCGTGTTTACCGCCTTCACCCTGACACGGTTGATCGTCGCTTATTGGGTACGTTGGCGGCGCCCGCAACGCGTACCTATTTGAGGAACCCGGGCCGTGCGTTTGCTTCGCATTGTTCCTGATGACACCAAATTCGATTTTATGCGCTTTCGGCGCATCAGCTTTCCGTTGTCGGCGATACTGTCAATTATCGCGATCTCACTTTATTTTTTCCACGGCCTAAATTTCGGCATCGACTTCAAAGGTGGAACCCTGATGGAGGTGCAATCGAAGGCCGGCGCCGCCGATCTCGCGAGAATGCGCGCTACACTCGGCTCGCTTGGATTGGGCGAAGTGCAACTGCAGCAGTTTGGCGCGCCGAATGATGTGCTCATCCGTATCGCCGAGCAACCCGGTGGCGAGCTGGCGCAACAGCAAGCTGTCAGCAAGGTACGCGCTGCACTGGGAGACGAAGTTGAGTATCGCCGGGTGGAAGTGGTCGGACCCCGCGTATCAAGTGAACTCCTGTCCTACGGCGTCGTCGGCCTGATGCTGGCCATCTTGGCGATCCTGATTTACCTATGGTTCCGGTTCGAGTGGCAGTTTGCGCTCGGCGCCATGATCGCCAACGTCCACGATATCGTGTTGACCATCGGGTTTATGTCTATCACCCAGATCGACTTTGATCTGACGAGCATTGCCGCGCTGCTCACCATTCTGGGTTATTCGCTGAACGATACCGTCGTCATCTATGACCGCATTCGCGAAATGCTGCGACGGTACCGGAAGCTGCCAATGCCCGAACTGCTTAACGCCTCGGTCAACCAGACGCTGTCGCGTTCGGTGATCACGCACGTCACGGTTTCGCTCGCGCTGCTCGCCCTCCTGTTGTTCGGCGGGCAGGCGATCCATAGCTTCACGGCGACCATGATGTTCGGCGTCGTGCTAGTGGGTACCTATACGTCGGTCTTTATTGCTTCCCCGATTCTGATTTACCTCGGGGTCGGCACTGGCCGTGATGCACTCACGGCCCCTGAGCGGAAGAAATAGATGGCAATCGGCGGCCACGCCGATGCCCCACATCTGCCGCGCCCCGCGCCAATCGACGCTTACGGTGAAAGTGGCTTTCGGTTTGCCGGGATGTCCCATCGGGGGTCGCTGCTTTGTTTTCCCGATGGCATTTGGGCCTGGCCAGTCATGGACGTTTCTGAGCTGAACGAGCGAGTCCTGCAGGCCGCCTTCGATCGTGCGGAGCGCCTCGATTTCTTTCTCATCGGTGCGGGCCGAAACCCGTGGTCAATGCCTGAGGATCTGCGGCAGAGATTTCGCGAACTGTCGCTTTCCGTTGATGCGATGGCGACCGGCGCAGCGGTGCGGACCTACAACATTCTCCTGGCTGAGAACCGGCGTGTCGGAGCGGGTCTCATTGCGGTGACCTGATCCGGTTCATGGTTGGCGAAATGAAAGACTCTTTCGCATATTGCGCCGATCGCCTGCGTGAAACCGATCGCGACCGCTATCTTGCGACTCTGTTCGCTCCGGCCGAAAAGCGCGAGGGCTTGTTTGCGCTCTATGCCTTCGATGCTGAAATTGCGCGCGTACGCGATCTGGCGCGTGAGTTGATGCCTAGCGAAATCCGGCTGCAATGGTGGCGCGAGGTGATTTTAGGAGAACGCGCTGGCGAAGCCGCGGCAAATCCAATTGCGGCGGCAATGACAGAAATACTGAACCGGTTCGATTTTGTGCGCGAACCTCTTGTCGATCTGATCGAGACACACCGTTTCGACGTTCACAATGAACCGATGGAAAGCCTGGAAGCACTCCAGACTTATGCAGTAAATACCGCCGGAGCAATCTTCGAGTTGGGGGTTCGTCTTCTCGGCGGAAAAATAGAGTCCATGGTAGTTAAAGAGTCAGGATCTGCACTAACGATTGCAAATCTGCTCTCCCAATTTCCACGGCACGCTGCGCGACGGCAACTCTACGTACCGTTAGAAGTTCTACGACACTACGGAGCCGCGTCGGAAGACATATTCGCGATGCGCGTGACACCGGAATTGCGGGCGGCACTTGCTGAATTTCGCTTACGCGCTCGGCGCAATCTTGCACACGTCGTCTCGGCCAAAATTCCTGAGAGCGCAAAGCCAGTCTTTTTGCCGCTGGCCCCATTGCGGCAATGGCTCATCGATATGGAAAAGCGCGATTACGATCCATTCCGCCCACCCGTCGTATCCCCTTGGCGGCGGCAATGGCGCATTTGGCGGGCCGCTAAATCGTTCGAGAGGATCGGAGCATAGAGTTCATTCGGCCGCGGCTGCGGGGAGGATGAATGCAATCCAGGTCCCGAGATCGGCGAGGGCGCGGCGGGTCAGCGCACTTTTGCGAGCGAGCGCTTTGGCGGCTGAGCGCCCCAATTTGCTGTGACGATCAAACGCTGGAGCCTCTTTCAATGGCGGAAACAGACCAAAATTGACGTTCATCGGCTGGAACGACGAAGGGCCCGCATCAATCGTCTCGATATGGCCACCGGTTATATGGGCGAGCAGTGCGCCGTGCGCCGTCGTCTGCGGCGGCAAGGAGACGGGTTCACCGCGCCCTTCCGCAGCCGCAAAACGCCCGGCCAGCAGGCCCACAGCGGCTGACTCGACGTAACCCTCGCAGCCGGTGATCTGGCCGGCGAACCGCCAACGGGTATTCGCCTTGAGCCTTAACACCTGATCGAGCAGTGTCGGCGAGTTGAGAAACGTATTGCGGTGGAGGCCACCAAGCCGCGCGAACTCGGCGCTTTCCAATCCCGGAATGGTGCGCAAGATGCGCACTTGTTCGGCATGTTTCAGCTTGGTTTGGAAGCCAACCATATTGAACAACGTGCCGAGTTTATTGTCCTGCCGCAGTTGCACCACCGCGTAGGGTTTGGTTTCAGGCTGATGCGGATTGGTGAGCCCGAATGGTTTCATCGGGCCATGACGCAAAGTCTCAAGGCCACGTTCCGCCATGATTTCGATGGGGAGGCAGCCGTCAAAGTAAGGTGTGTTCGTCTCCCATTCATGGAAACTCGTTTTGTCTCCGGACAGCAGCGCCGCAACAAATGCATGATATTGCTCACGCGACAGCGGACAGTTGATGTAGTCGGCGCCCGAGCCGCCAGGGCCAGACTTGTCGTATCGAGACTGAAACCAGGCCTGACCAAGGTCGATGCTGTCGCGATGGACAATCGGAGCGATAGCGTCGAAGAACGCAAGCTGCTGCTGGCCGGTCAATCTGCCAATCGTGGAGGCAAGGTCGGGCGATGTGAGAGGGCCTGTCGCCACGATCACGCTGTCCCACTCCTCGCGCGGTATGACTTCGCCACGCTCAAGCGTCACCAATGGATGCGATTCAAGCGCCGCCGTCACCGCCGCGGAAAAGCCGTCGCGATCGACGGCGAGGGCGCCACCCGCGGGCACCTGATTTTCGTCTGCCGCGCGCATGATGAGCGACCCTAACCGACGCATTTCTTCATGCAGGAGACCGACCGCATTGTGCACGCAGTCATCTGAACGAAATGAATTCGAGCAGACGAGTTCAGCGTAAGCGTCAGTCTTGTGTGCTGGCGTCCCGCGTAGCGGCCGCATTTCATGCAGCACAACCGGCACGCCGGCCTGTGCTAGCTGCCAAGCAGCTTCGGACCCGGCAAGACCGCCGCCGACGACATGCACAGTTTGCGGTGGCCCTTGTTTCATTCGACAATAACTAGGCTGGCGAACGAGAAGCCGCAATGTGCCAAGCTGCGCCGCTGTGGCCCTTCGCAGAGTTAGCCTGTAAAAGCGAAACGCCCGCGATGCTTCGCGGGCGTTCTCATGCCTACAGCCACCGGTTGGGATTAGCCGCGCTGGGAGGCAGTCCACGCAACACGAGGGATATCCGAGCGGCTGATCCCAATATCGGCAAGCTCACGGTCGCCCAGGCGCGACAATTCGTTCAGACTGCGGTTATAGCGCTTCCACTCCTGGATGAAGCGAATGAGTGCGGAAAACATGGTATCCTTCTTTCCGTAATTTCCGGCCCTAGGCCGGTCGTCGATTGACAAGAAAATAGGGATGTTCCGAGCAATGAAAACCGATAATGTTGCGCTGCAGCTAAGCGTAAAATGCATGACTAAAAGGGGCGTCGGCAAGAAAATAATCAAACTTTGATGGGATTTGATCAAAATAGCGGCCTTCCGTTCGAAAAATTCTCTTGAAATGCACCTTTCGCGTCGAGCTTGGGTCCAGTAACTTGCAAATCTAACAGAGTACCGCCCATGAAAACGCATATCTTGGCTCGAGTCTGCCTTGCGGCCGCGTTGTACCTGTCCCCCGCAACGTCAGGTTCCGCGGCTGAGGTCAAGGTTCTGACCGCCGGTGCGTTCAAGCAGGTCGTGCTCGCGCTGGTGCCTGATTTCGAGAAGCAGACGGACAACAAGGTCATCGTCGACAACGACACTGCGGGTGGCCTGCAGAAACGCATTGAATCCGGCGAAGCCTTCGATGTGGCGATCATCACGCCAGCGATCGTCGATGCCCTGGCTGCTTCCGGCAAAATCGTCCCTAACAGCCGGGTCAATCTGGCAACCGTCTCGATCGGTGTTGTGGTCAAGGAAGGCGCGGCGAAGCCCGACATCGGTACGGTCGAGGCCTTTAAGAATGCGCTGCTTGCCGCCAAATCGGTCGCCTACATCGATCCGGCGAGCGGCGGCTCGAGTGGAATCTACGTCGACAAGCTGCTCGAGCGGCTCGGCGTCGCCGATCAGGTGCGGCCGAAGGCCAAGCTCAAGGAAGGCGGCTATGTCGCGGATCTCATCGTGAGTGGCGAGGCTGAGCTCGGTGTGCACCAGATCAGCGAAATCGTGCCCGTCAAAGGTGCGGTCCTCGTTGGACCGTTGCCGAAGGAAATCCAGAACACCACGACTTATGCGGCCGGCCTAAGTGCTGCGGCTCGGAACAAGAAGGCCGCGCAGGCCCTGATCGAGATGTTTTCCGGCCCGGCTGCGGTAAGCGTGTTCAAAGCCAAAGGCATGGATCCCGCGAACTGAGGGGTCACGCATTTGGTGTGCGGGTGCGCGCCCGCTTGATCGCCGCGTCGTCATCACGGCACTGGGCATCGCGCAAATTCTGGCTTGGGGAACATCGTTCTATTTTCCTGCCGCTTTTTGCCGAACCGAGTCAAGGAGACCGGCTGGTCGCTCGGCGCGCTTCTGCTTGACGCCAAGGGCGCGCAGCCGACGATCGGCGTATTGACGATCTTTGCGCTTGTCAATGTCCTGCTGATCGGTTCGCTGTGGCGGCTTTGTCGCAAACCGGCCTAGCGTGCGATGATGAAGATTGTCTCGGATTGCCGGACCCATACCTCGCAGGGTTGAAACATGTTGCCACTGCAGACGCTCTATTTCGAAGACCTCTCGGTCGGCATGACAGCGTAATCCTGTGGACGCGGGAAGACACTGGCAGCCAAAGCGTTGCAACTCAAGGCAAATCACCTTATGCCTCTCTGTCGAATGGTGTCACGACAGGATACGGGAAGACACGGGAAGATCGTTTGAATTTTCCCCAAGTCTTCCCAAGGGGCGAGGGCGATGGGCGAAAAACAACGCATCCATCTGACAGAAACTTCAGTCGCGCGATTGCAATTGCCGAAAGGCAAAAACGACGCGACATGGTTTGACGACGAGACGCGTGGCTTCGGCGTTCGCAAGCGTGGCGACTCTGCGGTTTATATTTTGCAGTACCAACTGCGCGGACAGACCAGCAAACTCACGCTCGGCAAATGCTCCGAGATCAAATGCGACGTTGCCCGCGCGATGGCAGAGGCTAAACGCGCCGAAATCAGCAAAGCTCGCTTGGGTCTCGGGATTGATCCTGCCACCGCACGCGACAACGCCAAAATCGAGGCACAGAAACCAAAGCCGGAAACAATTAAAGCTGTCATTGCAGACTATCTGGAAGCCATACGCGCCAAGAAACGTCCTCGCACCTACCAGGGCATCAAACGTCACTTGGAAAACTTCTGGACTCCGTTACACGGCCACTACGTTAACAGCGTTACGCGGGCCGATGTTGCTACCGAACTGCGGAAACTCGCCAAGAGGGGCCCCGTAGTCGCCAATCGCTGCCGCGCCGACCTTTCTGCCTTTTTCAAATGGGCTATAGGCGGGGGGCTGTGCGACAGCAATCCAGTGGTCGGCACCAACAAGCAGGAAGAAAACGCCCCGCGGGAACGCTCCCTATCTGATGCGGAAGCGGCTGCGATGTGGCTGGCTGTTCCCCAAGGTGACTACGGCCACATCCTCAAACTACTGCTGCTGACCGGTTGCCGGCGCGATGAAATCGGCGGACTGAGGTGGTCGGAAATCGACCTGGAAGCCAGGACGATTACCATTCCCGAGATACGCACAAAGAACCACAACGAGCACGTCATTCCTCTGACGGCTAGCGCCATCGCGGTGCTCAACGATATTCCGCACCGCGCTGAGCGCGACTACGTTTTCGGCACCAATAGAGACGGCGGTTTTTCAAACTGGTCGAGAGCCAAAGTCGGCTTCGATGAAAAACTGAAATTCACCCAAGACTGGACCGTGCACGATATTCGACGGACCGTTCGCACCGGCCTGGGCAAACTTGGCGTGGTGCCACATGTTGCCGAAGCCGTTCTAAACCATCTTCCAGCTAAACTGATCCGCACCTATGACCGGCACAGTTATGCCGAGGAGAAAAAGGCAGCTCTACAGGCTTGGGCCAATCATCTGATGACAATCACGCTGCCAGAGAAAGCGAAACCAATTTCGGTGCGGGCCGTTCCTAACAAGCAAACTGAACCGGAAACACCCCGCGCCACTTTTGCCGACCGTTTGGCTGCTTCCGCTAAAAAAGAGCGTCGTGACCTTCATTAGTCGCAAAAGTGCACAGTCTCTGCGCAGCAAGCGGTTGGGGCATAATGCCCACATCGATTTTTTCCCCGAACAGGAGTCAGATTGCGCAGCGGCCGGGTGCTACTAACATCCGACCGCCACTTGCCTCAACGCTCGTCTAGCAAACGTTCCAGCATCGGTACGCGTTGCAGCGACGGCAGGCGGGCACCACGCGCGGGGCTACCACCAGTGGTGCTGTTACCGCCACACCTGGGACTACTGCCACGCCTGGCGCCACTGCAGCGCCACCGTAGTACACGCCTCCGTAGTAGCCGTTGCGACGGCAGCCACCGTATGGGCCGCGGTGAAATCCAGGTCCGCAACCACCAGCGACGGGAATTGTCAGGCTAGTCTGCGCTTGTTCCAGCGGCGCGAGAGGCATGGAATGGGCGGCAGCAACGCAGAAAAAACCGGCGCCAATCGCAACTCCTAGAGCAAGGATCTTTGTCATTGATCTCCTCCCTAAGTTTCTATGCGAAGGAAGGCTTTCACAAACCAGCCGATCAGTCAAAAAAGTTATCTAAACGTCCCGTCTACAGCGCGAGTTGCTGCCGGCGCGTCCGGATTCTTGACCTTGATCCAAGTCCTCGACGGACCCGATTTATAAACGGACGTAAGCCGCTTCGACACGATGCCCTCAAGCCCGAGATTGCAAACGGCGGCAAAAAGTTTGTCGCCGTGGCCCTCAGCGTGCTCGACATACTGGATGCCCTCTCGCGCTTTGCGCAGCACCCATTTTAGCGCGGTCTTGCGCTCAATCAGAGGTTGACGACGAAGATCATCACCCGACAAAAGAAGATCGAAAGCCAAGGCCACGGCTTTCTCATCGGCTGTGCGGTTATGCAAAGCGTCGAAATCAGAAATGCCATCGGCCGACAAATGGACAACCTCGGCGTCAATAATCAACGGCGCACGCAGCCGAGCCGCTTCCTCCACGATGCGGGGATAGCGTTTGGTCCAATCATTTCCGTTTATCGTGTAGAGACGCACACGACTGTCACGGACATGGATCTGTAACCGATAGCCGTCATGCTTCAGTTCGTGCGCCCACCCAGGACCGGATGGTGGTTCCTTGGCGGTGGTCGGCTGACAGGGGTGGATGAAAGCGGCGGGTTCGTTTAACGGCCTGCCGCGAGCGTCACGCAAAACCATGCGGCACATATAGGTGAAAAGAAGAAGGGCCGCCAGCGAGGCATCGTTGGCAGCCCTTCGCCGTGTACAACTAACACAATCGGCTTGGGGAACCAGAGAATGAATGCCGAAGCCGGCCGTTCCGACCAGCGGAGCGAGTTGGTGGCGCTTCTTTATTATCAACTTGGCCGTTCAGTTTATCGATATCCTTTAGCGCCTCGGAGGCAATCAAAACGGGTTCAGCTAACCCCTGACTCAGTTGACGGCGGATAGAGTCGTGAAGGCGCAAAGCGATATTAGGATCCGCAATCTTGTGAAACTCAGAAATGTACGGCCAGGCAATGCGAGTTTACGACTGCCCACAATGCCCAGGCTGAGCCAGCGACTAAATCGTGATCAATAATAACCTCGGGGTCTTTAGCCATTTGAACCGGACTAGCGTTCTTCCCATAATCTTCCCAACGAGCATTTTTGGGAAGATGGGTAGGAGGAAATCAGATAAGGTACTGATGATGTTAGATTTACGGATGCTATATTACGAAGACTTGTCTGTCGGTATGACCGAGGCGCTGAGCAAGGTCATCGACGCGTCTGATGTGGTCGGCTTTGCCGAAGTGACCGGCGACCGCAACCCGATCCACTTGTCCGAGCACTTTGCCGCGAAAACACCGTTCGGCACGCGCATCGCGCATGGTCTTTACACGGCGAGCCTCATTTCCGCGGTTCTCGGCACGCGATTGCCAGGACCAGGCGCTGTCTATATTTCGCAGACCTTGAATTTCCGCGCGCCCGTTAAAATTGGCGACACCGTCGATGTTAGCGTCGCCGTTGCGGAACTGCTGCCGGAAAAATTCCGCGCTCGTTTGACGTGCAAATGTTCCGTCGGCGACGAGGTGGTGCTTGACGGGGAGGCCTGGGTGAAGGTGCCGTCGAAGCAATCCGGCGGCCGTCCACTGCCGCGCATCTGAATAAAACCACCCCGGCGCCGGAAGCCGGCGCGCCGTCGTGTGGAAGCACAAGTCTCCTACAGTCCCGGCTTCAGACCGAATACGCAGCGCCGCGATCCGTCGGGCCGCCGGCATATCGTGACCTGACCATCGGGTGGTGCGACCGGCATGGCTTCATCGTAGGGAACGAGTTCGCCGTCGATCATCCAGCCGCTCGCCGTCGATGAAATGCGGGTATAGCTCTTGCAATCGTAGTCGCCGCAGCACCATTCGCCGGCGCCATTCTTGAAGGCGCCGCGATTGACCCAGCTATCATGCGCAAACGCCGTCGAAGCAAAGAGAAGCGCAGGTACAAGCAGTGAGCGGACCAGAGTTCGCGACATCGGTGGCCTCCATGTAAATCCCCCGGCGCTGCGTTACTGTGGCGTCCTTGGACTGCTCCTCCATCTCCCGTACATATTGGCCGCTGATACTTGTTCCAAGGCGGCGACGCGTAGGTACGCAAGTTTTTGATCGATTGCGACGAATCAAGCCAACCTGAAAATGCTAGCACGGAAGTACATATCCATTAGGTAAATTGTGCGATGCGGCAAGTTCGCGGCACTGATTGATCGGAAGTGAGGCTTTATGGCGACACCGGTAACGCCGGCCTGGCAATTGTGGCGCGACCGGCGCGGCCGCATATCTGCGTTGCGCGTAGCGACGCTCTTGCTTCTGCTGCTTCCGCTCGCCAAGTCCGTCTTTGAGGCGACTGACATCGCGCACGGCGCGCGCCCGCTCACCGAATTGATTCACCGCGCGGGATTCTGGGCGCTCGTTTTTCTTGGCTTGACGCTTGCGGTGACGCCGTTCCGCCGCATCTTCCGCTACGCCAATCTTATCGACGTGCGCAGAATGCTCGGCGTCGGCACGTTCTGTTTTATCGCCGCGCATCTCGCGCTTTTTTTCGCCGACCAGAGTTACAGTGTCGGAAAATTCATTCACGAGATCACGCATCGTGTCTATCTGATCGTCGGCGCGGTGGCGTGGATCGGGCTTGCAGCGCTCGCGGCGACCTCGACCGACGGCATGGTGCGCAGGCTCGGCGGTATGCGCTGGCGGCGCCTGCATCAGGCGATCTATGCGATCGCGTTGCTCGCGCTCATTCATTACTTCCAACAGACCAAAGCCGATGTGACGGTCCCGACTTTCGCCGCCGGTCTTTTTCTTTGGTTGATCGCCTATCGTGTGCTGGCCTGGTGGCAGGGCAGCGGCGAATTGTCCACACTCAGCCTGTTTGGTCTTGCAATCGCCGTATCGGTTACGACTTTCCTCGGCGAAGCGATCGGCATTGCGATTGCATTTCACGTTTCGCCGATGCGCGTTCTCGGTACGATTTTCGACTTCGACGCCGGCATCAGGCCGGGCTGGCAGGTGCTGGCGGCGGGCCTCGCGGTCACCGCGGTCGATGCCGTCATGTCGCGCTTTAGAGGCCGCACCACGCGCGCCCGTGCGGTGGCAGCCGAATAGGCCTGTCAGATCTTGCGGCTGTCGTAAGCCCAATGCAGCAGCGCCTGCCGCTGTCGCCGCCGGCAGAGCAAATCGCCGGGTTCGCAATGTTTCTGCACCTGGCGCGCGTGCCGCTGGATCGCTTTCCACCGCCCGATCTGCCGCCGGTCTTCCTCCGGGATGCGCCGGCCAATGTAATAGCGGCAGTACCACTGAAACCAGCCGCGCGGGTCGTCGTGATGAATCCACCCTTTGCGCTCCCATTCCGAAAGCGGCTGGCTCGCGTCGACGCCGAAGAAATTGCAGGCGGGATCGGCGCCGCGCGGTGAGAGCTTCGCGTGCGCAAACCAGCTTTTCGGAAACTCTCGGCGGCAGTCGGTCATGTATTTGCCGCCGAAAACACCAAGCCGCAGCATCTGCGCCGGCGTGAGCTGCGGTTGGAATTCTGGATCGAAATTGCGTCCGGTTGCCGCGCTCAAGGCGTAGCGGTAGCCCTTCTGCATCTTGTCGTTGACGGTGACAGTGCGCCGACGCATCGGCCCACTTAACTAGGCCTGCTCGCACTCCGCAACCGGCAGAACGGACGCGCCTTCCGGACGCTTCGGCCAGATGTGGCCCGCCGCATTGATGAACGGATCGACCAGTTCCCCCTTCACGTGTGCGCATCCGGCTGTCCGGGGAAGCCGAAGGTGAGGGGCTCGCGCGTCTTCTCCGGCCTATAGAGCGTGCCGAACGTCCAGTCCCACAGCGCAAGGCAGGAACCGAAGTTCTTGTTGAAGTGCTTCGGATTGGCCGAGTGATGCACCTGATGATGCGCGGGGCTGACGAAGATCCGCCCGAGCACGCCGCGGAACGCGATCCATGCTGGAGATGTACGTCGGCGTGAAGCGCGCGGCCGTGGAGTGGATGTCACTTACGCAGGTCGGCGTATTCCGGATGCTTGTCGATATATGCCCTCGCGAAGGGGCACACCGGGTTGACCTTGAGTCCTTTGCGGCGGGCCGTATCAAGCACGCCGCGGATCAGCGCCGAGCCGATGCCGCGCCCCTCGAGCTCCTTGGGAACCTCGGTGTGGAGCATCGTCAGTACCCCGTCGGCGCGCTTGTAATTGGCGAAGGCAACATGGCCATCGGCTTCGAGTTCAAAGCGATGACGCTCAGTATTGTCGCGGACAGAATTGGTCATGTCATGGTCTCAGCACATTCGTGATTTAATAACGTTGGTCCCCGCCGCCAATATTGCAAGGTGCCTCATGTCCGATCTCACGCTCTATCACGCTTCGCCTTCGCGTTCGTCGGTCGCGCTCTGGATGCTGGAGGAAGTCGGCCAGCCTTACGATATCAAGCTGTTGCGGCTGAGCGCGGGCGACAACATGAAGCCGGATTATCTCGCCATCAATCCGATGGGCAAGGTTCCTGCGCTCAAGCACCGCGACACGGTGATCACCGAGCTCGCGGCAATCTGCACTTATCTCGCGGATGAATTTCCCGAAATGAAACTCAACGTGCCGGTCGGAACGCCGAAGCGTGGCGTCTATCTGAAGTGGCTGTTCTTCGGTCCGGGCTGCCTCGAACCTGCGGTGATCGATCGCGTCGCCCCGCGCAAGGAAGCAGCACGACGCGCGATGCTCGGTTATGGGGATTTCGACACCACGATGAACGTGCTCGCGAAAGCGATCGAGAAGGGCCCCTGGCTGATGGGCGATCAGTTCACCGTGGCCGATGTGCTGATCGGCTCGAATATCCGATGGAGCACGATCTTCAAGATGATTCCCGAGCGGAAGGAATTCACCGATTACATTGTGCGCATCGCGGCGCGTCCGGCGGCGCAACGCGCCGAAGCGAAGGACAAGGAGCTCAGCGCGCAGGCGGCGTGATCTCAGGATTGCGCTTGTGCGCGCCGAGCGAGCGAGGCGATCAGTCCCCAGACGAAGGATGCCCGCAACAAGTGCGGGCATGACAGTGGAGAGGAGCGCAATGGCGGTCGTTTCGGCAGCCTACTTCTTCTCCGAGGTCTTGTTGCGCGGATCATCCGCCGGATTGACGTAATTGATGACGAACGGGCCTCGGCCGTGAATCTGGATCACGGTCGGCTCCGACGTCCACGCGTAGTGCTGCGTGTCGGGAACCCTGAATGTTTCGCATTGTGGCGTATCAAAATGACGGCTCTGCTCGGGGCCGGCCATACGCGCGGCGCAACGACCCGGGTCACCACCATCGAGGATGGCGGCCGTTCCTACAACGTGGTTTTTCCATGCTGTACGAGCGTCAATCCCTTGTATCGGCTGGCTGTTCGTCCCTCGTATCCGGGAATTGCCGATGACTACCGGCGAACATTCCGCATGCTGGAACCAATGAAACCCGATATCTGGCTTCCCGCCTATACGCAGATCCCGGGCTTTGCGGAGAAATTGTCGCGCGCCGATAAAGACGGCGTGCAGGGCTGGGCCGATCCCGAGGGCTATCGCCGCTGGCTTGCCGAGGAGAAGACGAAGTTCGAAGCGGCCATAGCCAAGGAAAAATAGGCCGCGCCAAACGGCGGCAAAGAATACCAACCCGGACCCCATTTTCCGCGTTGCGCAACTGGTATCTTTTTGGCTATATCCGCGCGCTTTCCGGTCGGGGTGAAGCGCCCTTAAAGCGGCCATCCTCGACGCTCCTGGCGCCGGCGGGAGCGTTCGTCCCGCCAGCACAATCTAATCGGGGAAAAAATGGCCACCATGAATATCTTGTGGTTGATCGTCGGCTGCGGGGTGCTCGCGATCCTCTATGGCATCTGGGCGATCCAATCGGTGCTGAGCGCGGATTCCGGCAGCAAGCGGATGCAGGAAATTTCCGCGGCCGTGCGCGAGGGCGCGCAGGCCTATCTCAAACGGCAATACACCACCATAGCGATCGTCGGCGTGGTGGTTTTCGTGATCATCGGTTTCACGCTCGGCTGGTTGGTCGCAATCGGCTTTGCGGTCGGCGCGATCCTGTCGGGTGCGACCGGCTTCATCGGCATGAACGTTTCGGTGCGCGCCAACGTGCGCGTCGCGCAGGCTGCGACAAAGTCGCTCGCCGGCGGGCTCGAGCTCGCGTTCAGATCGGGCGCGATCACCGGCATGCTGGTCGCGGGTCTCGCACTGCTCGGGGTGACGCTCTATTTCGGCTTCCTCACCGGCACAATGCACAAGGCGCCCAATGATCGCACGGTAATCGATGCCATCGTTGCACTCGGCTTCGGCGCATCGCTGATCTCGATCTTCGCCCGTCTCGGCGGCGGCATCTTCACCAAGGGTGCCGACGTCGGCGGCGACCTGGTCGGCAAGGTGGAGGCTGGCATTCCGGAAGACGATCCGCGCAATCCGGCCACGATCGCCGACAACGTGGGCGACAATGTCGGCGATTGCGCCGGCATGGCCGCCGACCTGTTCGAAACCTATGCGGTTACCATCGTCGCCACGATGGTGCTGGCCTCGATCTTCTTCGCCAACTCGCCGCAGCTGATGACCATGATGATCTATCCGCTCGCCATCGGGGGCGCCTGCATCATCACCTCGATCATCGGCACGTTCTTTGTGCGACTGGGCAAGAAAGAGTCGATTATGGGGGCGCTCTACAAGGGGTTTATTGCCTCCGCGGTGCTCTCGCTGATCGCAATCTGGTTCGTGACCGATCATCTCATCGGGATGGGGCTGATCGGCGGCGTCGCCTTCACCGGCAAGGCGCTCTATATCTGCGCGATCGTCGGGCTGGTCGTTACCGGGCTGATTATCTGGATCACGGAGTACTACACCGGCACCAATTTCCGTCCGGTGAAGTCGATTGCCGCCGCATCCGTTACCGGCCACGGCACCAACATCATTCAGGGCCTCGCCGTGTCGCTGGAAGCAACGGCGCTCCCGGCACTGGTGATCATTGCTGGAATTCTGGTCGCCTATGCGCAAGCGGGGCTTTTCGGCATCGCCATCGCGGTCACATCAATGCTGGCGCTCGCCGGCATGGTGGTCGCGCTCGATGCCTTCGGCCCGGTCACGGACAATGCCGGTGGTATCGCCGAAATGGCGGGTCTGCCGAAGGCCGTACGCAAGTCGACCGACGCGCTCGATGCGGTCGGCAACACCACTAAGGCCATCACCAAAGGCTATGCCATTGGTTCAGCCGGTCTCGGCGCGCTGGTGTTGTTCTCAGCCTATAACCAGGACCTGCAATTCTTCATCAAGACTTCCGGACAGCATCCGTACTTTCAGGGCATTCAGCTCGATTTCTCTCTGAACAGCCCGTACGTGGTGGTCGGTCTCTTGTTCGGCGGATTGCTGCCTTATCTGTTCGGCGCGATGGGCATGACCGCCGTTGGCCGTGCCGCCGGCGCGATCGTCGAGGAAGTGCGCCGGCAATTCCGCGCCAAGCCCGGCATCATGAAGGGCAAGGACAAGCCTGATTACGGCCGCGCCGTGGACATGCTCACCAAGGCCGCGATCAAGGAGATGATCGTCCCGTCGCTGCTACCGGTACTCTCGCCGATCGTCTGCTACTTCGCGATCTACTTCATCGCGGGTGGTGGAGCGGCCGGTAAATCGGCGGCATTCTCGGCCGTCGGCGCAATGTTGCTCGGCGTCATCGTCACCGGTCTGTTCGTCGCCATCTCGATGACGTCCGGCGGTGGTGCCTGGGACAACGCCAAGAAATACATCGAGGACGGACACTATGGCGGCAAAGGCTCGGACGCGCACAAAGCCGCGGTCACGGGTGACACTGTCGGCGATCCTTACAAGGACACGGCGGGACCTGCTGTGAACCCGATGATCAAGATCACGAACATCGTGGCGCTCTTGTTGCTTGCGGTTCTCGCTCACTAGTCGCGCGAACAAAATGAAAAAGGGCCCGCATTTCTGCGGGCTTTTTTTCATGGCGCGTGTGCCTAGAGATGGAAGCCGACGTTCTTGAAGATGTTGCGCAGGTAGCTCAATTCCTGGCCGCCGGTCGGCGTGGTCTGCGAATAGAAGTCGAAGACCTTGCCATCCTTGATTCCGTAATTGGCGAGCCGGGTCACGCGCCGCTCTTTGTCGAAATAGACCGCGATGACGCGCTGGTCTACGACTTCGTGCGGCATGAACGCGACTGAGCGCGTGGCCTTCTGCGAGATATAATAGAAAGCCTCACCGTTGACCGTTGCGACGGTTGACGGCGTGCCAAGCACGATCAGGACCTGTTCCTGGGTTGCCCCGACAGGAACCTGCTCCAGTGCGCCCTCAGGCAGGACGTAGCCGCGCTGAAGGGTTTCCGATCCTGTACAGGCGGCGAGCGCCAAACCGCCGGCGAGCACCAGCGACAGGGTGAGGCTACGATAGTGCACAGTCTTCGAACCCATACGCGACATATCCAACTCGGTCTTGCATCGAGTGGGGCGTTGACGTAACCGCGGCAAACCGCCTTCAGCCCCGAATGACCCGATGATGTTCCCCATGTTTCGCCGCAGGTCGCGGCAAGACACCATTTCCACCCTGTATGGCACGATCGTGGCGCAGTCGCGATTGTCTCGTTTTTACCGCGATTAAGGTGTCGCAGACACTGTAGACGGTCGCTTCGACCTGCTTGTGTTGCATCTTGCCCTGATCATCGACCGTCTGGCCGAGGAACCCGAGTCCCGGGAGGCCGGACAGGCCTTATTTGACCATTTCTGCCAGGACATGGACTACAATTTGCGAGAGATGGGTATCGGCGACCTGTCGGTGCCAAAGGAGATGCAGCGCATCGGCCAAGCCTTTTACGGTCGGGCGCAGGCCTATAGATCGGCACTTTCGGTGGACGGTGAGGCGGCCCTGGTCGAAGCTTTGACCCGGAACGTCTATGCCGGCTCGCCGCCGACCCCGGAAGCCCCTGGCCATCTTGCGGCCTATGTCCGGGAAGCGGTACGTGATGTTAGGGCCCAGTGGGTCGGCGACCTTCTGGCGGGCAAGCTGAACCTGCCGAAACCCTGAAATTGCTGTTCGCGTTGAAGACAAAGACCGGTCGTCAGAAGACTGATTTCTATGGAAAAAAATCGAAGTCCGTGGAGCGTGCCGGTCGCGGTGGAAGATATTTCGGAGACCGGTCTACACGTCGAGATCGATGCACACGATACTGTCCGCGCGGAGCTCGCCATGCTTGCAGGTTTGCGTGAATTGTCGCGTCTATCCGCCGTTTTTGATCTTGCGCGGCGCGGCGCCGGTGTCCGCGTTACCGGCAACGTCAGCGCGCGCGTCGGTCAGACCTGCGTCGTCACTCTGGAACCCGTCGAAAACGATATCGACGAATTAGTCGATCTGCGGTTCGCGCCGCAAGCGGCCGTGCCAGCGGCAAAGTCGGAGACCGTTGCGGCGCACGCAAGCGACGACGAGCCACCTGAGCCTCTTTTGGACGGTAAGTTAGATTTGGGTGCGATCGCGACCGAGTTCCTGCTGCTCGGCATCGATCCCTATCCGCGCAAGCCGGGCGCCGAATTCGCGCCGGTCAAGGCCGACGATGCCAGCGCAAAACCCTTCGCAGCCCTGGAAGCGCTAAAAAAGCGCCTCGGTGGGAGTTAGCCGGCAGCCAGCGGGCGCGGGGCATGGGATCAACGGAGAACCGTCTTGTTTGCGGCTGCCGAGCAGCTATGGTCGCGGCCATTCGCCCACTTTTCAGGACCGTGCCGCTTCCACCCCCGTTAACGCCGAGAGCGATCCATGCCGGATAAGGTTCGCATCGCGCTTGACGCCATGGGCGGCGACCATGGCGCGGCCGTCATATTGCCGGGTGCCGACATTTCACTGACACGCCACCCGGACGTCGAGTACCTGCTTTTCGGCAATCGCGCGGCGATTGACCCCGTGCTCGAGAAATTGCCGCGCCTTAAGGCAAAATCGAAAGTCGTGCACACCGAAGTCGCCATCCGCATGGACGATAAACCGAGCCAGGCGCTCCGTTATGGTCGCTGGAAGTCTTCGATGTGGCTGGCGATCGACGCGGTGAAAAAAGGCGAAGCCGATGTGGCCGTCTCGGCCGGGAATACCGGCGCGCTGATGGCAATGGCGCGCTTCAATCTGAAAATGAAGGAAGGGATCGAGCGCCCGGCAATTGCTGCGTTATGGCCGACGCTGAAGGGCGAATCCGTCGTGCTGGATGTCGGCGCTTCCATCGGCGCGGACGAAATGCATCTGGTCAATCTCGCCGCGATGGGCGGAGCGATGGCGCGCGTCCTGTTCGACATCGATCGTCCGACGGTCGGGCTTCTTAATATCGGCGTCGAGGAAGTCAAAGGACTGGAGCAGGTGCGTGAGGCGGGTCGCATTCTGCGCGAAGGTCAGTTTCCGCATTTCGACTATCATGGATTTGTCGAAGGCGATGACATCGGGAAAGGTGTCGTCGACGTTGTCGTCACCGAAGGCTTCGCTGGAAATATCGCGCTGAAGACTGCCGAAGGGACGGCGCATCAGCTTGCCTCGTATCTGCGCGCGGCGATGAACCGGACCTGGGCCGCGCGGCTCGGCTATTTGTTTGCGCGGCAGGCTTTTCGGACCTTGCGGGAGAAAATGGATCCAAGAAAATCGAATGGGGGAGTCTTCCTCGGCCTCAACGGCGTCGTCATCAAAAGTCATGGCGGGTCCGACGCCGAAGGCACGGCCGCGGCAATCGACATGGGCTACGACATGGTGCGCTATGAATTGCTCGCCAAGATCGGAGAGTCGATGGCGCGCGACCTGAAGGCGGGCACCACCGCACGACTTGCGAGCGGAGCAGGTTCGTGACGACATTGCGTTCGGTCATTCTAGGGTGCGGGAGCTATCTGCCCGCGCGCATCATCAGCAACGACGAACTGGCACGTTCGGTCGCAACCACCGACGAATGGATCGTGCAGCGGACCGGCATTCGCGAACGCCATGTTGCCGCGCCAGGCGAATTCACATCGGATCTCGCACTTCACGCAGCGCGCGCGGCGCTGGCGAATGCGCACTGCGAAGCAAGCTCTATCGATCTGATCGTTCTTGCGACCTCAACACCGGATCAGACGTTCCCGGCAACTGCCGTGTCGGTACAAGCTGGGCTTGGCATTACACATGGTGCGGCGTTCGACCTGCAGGCGGTTTGCTCGGGGTTCGTCTATGCGCTGCAGGTAGTCGACTCCCTGCTACGGAGTGGAAGCTACAAGCGCGCGCTGGTCATCGGGTCGGAAACCTTTTCGCGGATCCTCGACTGGAATGACCGCACGACCTGCGTCCTGTTCGGCGACGGCGCGGGTGCCCTGGTCCTTGAGGCGCAGCAGCAAGCCGGAAAAAGGGACGATCGGGGGGTACTGACCACCCATCTGCGCTCCGACGGACGCCACCGAGCGAAGCTTTACGTGGACGGGGGTCCTTCCTCGACCCAGACCGTCGGTCACCTGCGCATGGAGGGGCGGGAGGTCTTCAAGCATGCGGTGGCCATGATCACTGACGTGATCGAGGATGCCTTCAAGGCCACAGGATACTCGGCCGCAGATATCGACTGGTTCGTGCCGCATCAGGCCAACAAGCGCATCATTGATGGCTCTGCCCATAAGCTTGGCATTGCCCCCGAAAAGGTGGTCGTCACCGTGGACCGCCACGGGAATACGTCCGCCGCCTCCATTCCGCTGGCTTTGGCCGATGCAGTGGCCGACCGCCGCATCAAACGGGGCAATTTGATCCTTTTGGAAGCAATGGGCGGGGGGTTCACCTGGGGTTCGGCGCTCTTGCGTTGGTGATCCCAGAGATCGGAACCGCTTTTATTGACGCTGTGGTTATGGGGACTAATTGATCACAATCTTTAACGGGCCTTGTTGACCCCTTTGGGCGAAGCTAATATCGTCGATAATTCAGCGGGATACCTCGCCGGGGGCAGGGCAGGCGATGACCGGAAAGACAGTGACGCGGGCCGACCTGTGCGAGGCGGTCTACCAAAAAGTGGGCCTCTCACGCACAGAATCCGCAGCATTGGTGGAGTTGGTGCTCAAGGAGATCACCGACTGTCTCGAGCGCGGGGAAACAGTGAAGCTTTCCTCGTTCGGTTCTTTCGTCGTGCGCAAAAAAGGTCAGCGCATTGGCCGCAATCCCAAAACCGGCAAGGAAGTGCCAATTTCGCCGCGGCGCGTTATGGTGTTCAAGCCGTCGGCGATTCTCAAGCAACGCATCAACAATGGCGCCGCCGCCGAGCCAGGCTAGGCCGTCGTCCTCGGTTGCGTATCCGCGTTAGGATCAAACTCAGGAGTGGCTTGCTTTGGACAACAAGGCGCCGGACGCATTTCGCACCATCAGTGAAGTGGCTGACGATCTCGATTTGCCGCAGCACGTACTGCGCTTTTGGGAAAGCCGCTTTCACGAAATCAAACCGATGAAGCGCGGAGGCGGTCGGCGCTATTATCGCCCCGACGACATCGACTTACTGCGTGGTATTCGGCATCTGCTCTACGGCGAGGGCTACACCATTCGCGGCGTGCAGCGCATCTTGCGTGAACAGGGCCAGAAATTTGTCCAGGTGGTTTGGCAGGACGGCGCGCCGCAGCCGCCGCACGGCAGAATAGAAGATGAAGAAATGGCCGAAGAGGTCGTCGCGGCCGACGACGTTGAGCCGGATGACGACCGCGGGTTGCGCGGTCGCATCTCCTCGCTCATTGGACGTGATGTCGGTGACCAGCATGACGACGCGGCGGCTCGCGTCGAGCCGCAAATGACGAGCGCGCCGGTTCCGCGCGTTGATCCGGCCGATCGTGCAATGCACAGCGTCACCTCGTCCGAACCGGCGATAACAGAGGCCCCGCAACCAGCGCCCGCTGTTGGCGGAAACGGCCTCGCGCGTGAGGATTTACACAAACTGCACGCCGCGCTGCACGACCTTGTCGAGTGCCGCAATCTGATCGATGCAGTGGTCACGCGGCCACATTAGAAAATTTTCGTAAGCTTCCCCAGGCTTCTCCCATGAACCTTTCGGGCATGGTGCGTGACCGCTACCAAACGCGGGCCGCAGGTTGCAGAGGCCCCGCCCGGGGTGGAAATTCTCGCCGCTGCACCGGGCGGCAAATATCAGGTAACCTCGGGGAAGCAGCCCATGTCAGCGGGGTTGCGGCGCTGCTGCTGGCGACGAAACCGAAGCTCACTCCGGCGCAAGTGCGCGGCAATCTCGTCCGGTCCGCGCATCGCGTTCCCGGGACGCGCAATGAAGTCGGGGCAGGTGTCGTCGACGCACTTGCTGTCGTAAACCCGGGCGCCAAAATAACCGGCGTCCGCTTCCAGGACTCTCGCCCCAATCGTGTGACTGCAAATCACGTGGATTAATTGTCATGACCGCTCCGGAATCCCTGCTCGTTGAGCATCCGACAGATGACATCGTCGTCTTGAAGATCAATCGTCCGCAGGTGCGCAATGCGCTGAATCTCGATGTGCGCGTGCGGCTGGCCGACGAGATCACCCGCTCCGGTGCCGACAGCAAGGTGCGTTGCGTCATCGTGACGGGATCGGACGTTGCCTTTGCCGCCGGCGCCGACATTGGCGAAATGGCCGAAGCGGGCCCAGTCGAGGTCATGTCGCGTAATGTGCAGAAATACTGGCGCGCGATCATGGACTGCCCCAAGCCGGTGATCGCCGCAGTGGAAGGGTTCGCTCTCGGGGGCGGCCTCGAACTCGCTCTGTGCGCGGACATTATTATCGCGGGCGAGGGTGCAAAGCTCGGCTTGCCCGAAGTGAAAGTCGGCATCCTGCCGGGGGGTGGCGGCACGCAAAAGCTGGCGCGGCTCGTCGGTCGGCAGCGCGCGATGCTGCTGATCATGACCGGACGAATGTTCGACGCGGCCGAAGCCCTGAATATGGGTGTCGTTGGCGAGGTTGCGCCGACCGGCCAGGCCCTCCCACGCGCCATCGAGATTGCGCGCGAAATCGCCGCCATGCCGCCGATTTCGATCTTGCAGATCAAGGAGATCGTCAATGCCGGCGTGAATGCGCCGCTCGATACCGCGCTGATGCTCGAACGCAAGGCCTTCCAGCTGCAGTTTGCCACGCGCGATCAGAAAGAAGGAATGCGCGCCTTCATGGCAAAGCGAAAGCCGAAATTCGAAGGGCAGTGACGCGTGGCGGTGGATCTTGCAAAACCTGATCTGATCGTAGGCATCTTTGGCGCCGGCACGATGGGCCGCGGCATTGCGCAGGTCTGCGCGCAAGCCGGCGTCACCACGCTGCTGTTCGATTCCCGTGACGGAGCGGTAAAAGAAGCGATCGCGGCGGTTGATAAAGGTCTCGAAGGCCTCGTGGTCAAGCAACGCATGACGCCCGCCGCCAAGAAGGGCGTGCTTGATCATCTGAAGCCGATTAATTCCCTCGACGAAGCGAAAAACGCCGGCATCGTCATCGAAGCCATCGTCGAAGACCTTGCTACCAAACGCGCGCTGTTCCGCGAAATGGAAAAGCGCGTGCCAGCGAATTGCGTGCTCGCTACCAACACATCTTCGTTGTCGGTCACCGAGGTCGCGGCCGGTTGCGAGCGGCCAGAACGCGTCGGCGGCCTGCATTTCTTCAATCCGCCGCCCTTGATGCGTCTCGTCGAGGTGATCGGCGGCTTGCGCGGCGATCCGGCACTGGTTGCGGCGCTCGTTGGCTTCGTCAAGCGCATCAACAAGCATCCGGTGGTCGCTGCCGATACGCCCGGTTTCATTGTCAACCATGCGGGCCGTGCCTATGGGCCGGAGGCCCTGCGTATCGTGTCGCAGGGCATTGCAAGCCCGCGCGAAGTCGACCTGCTGATGAAGGAAGCGGCCGGATTCCGGATGGGTCCGTTCGAGCTGCTCGACCTCGTCGGGGGGGATGTCGCGCACGCCGTCATGGTGAGCATCTTCGAACAGTATTTCGATGACCCACTGTATCAGCCTTCGGCGAACATGGCGGTCCGGGTTGCCGGCGGGCTCCTCGGCCGCAAGTCCGGGCAAGGCTTTTATCGATATGACAAGCCGGATGCTTCCGGCCCGCCGACGGTTGCGGTGTCACCGCAAGCGATACCGACATCGGCCTGGGTCGCCGACGAAGAGGGCGGTCGCGAGCTGGCGAATTGGCTGAACGGTACCGGCGTCAAGACCACGCGCGGCGGCAAGCCGCCATCGATTGGGCCGTGCTTTGTCACGCCGCTGGGCGAGGATGCTTCCAGCGCCTGCGTTCGCCTCGGTCTCGACCCGGCGCGCACGGTTGCCGTCGATATGTTCGGCGCTTTCCAGGGACGGCGTACGGTGATGAAAACGCCGCTGACCGGCGCGGAAACGCTTGGCGCTGCAGTTGCCGCGCTGTCGGGTGAGAAAACGCCGGTCACCGTGATCAATGACAGTCCGGGCTTTGTCGTCCAGCGCATGCTGTCCATGATCGCCAATATCGGAACCCGGATCGCTGAGCTGCGTATCGCTGCGCCGGCCGACATCGATACTGCGGTCGAACTAGGGCTGAATTATCCGAAAGGACCGCTGGCCTTCGGTGACGCGCTCGGCGGAGCGCGCGTGCTGACCGTTCTCGATGGCATGCACGCGATCACGCACGATCCGAAATATCGCGCGACCGCCTGGCTGCGCCGGCGGGCCAAGCTTGGGATTTCCTTGCTCACGCCGGATTGATTGCGTCGACTGCATGAGTTCGGTCACAGAAATGCCAAAGACCTGAGAAGTTATCCGGAGCCGAAAGCGGCGAATGTGCCGCTGCGGCCCGAATGGAAGCTTCGTATGTGCGCTGATAAGTCCGCTTACATGTTGCGGTCGCTTGATCTAAGCATGCCGCCCATTAAGATTCGTGTTTCGATTCTCTTGCACCGGCAGGAGGGCTAGTGCGGATTGCGAATCGTTCCCGTTTTCTGGCGGCAATTGGACTTTGTGGGCTCGGCTGTCTGGCCGCGCTTCCGCTCAATGTCGGCAACCTGAGCTTCGTCTCCTTGGCATCCGCCCAGCCCGCAACGCTCACGAAATCACAGTCGGAAGCGCTCGATGCCTACGACAAGACCGTGCAGGACTTCAAAGCGGTCCTCGCTGAGCGACGCGCACAGATCAATGCGAAACAAAAGCTGCCCGACGTACCGGGGCAGGCGCTTTATCTTGCGCGCGTCAGCATGATGGGTGCGTACAAGGATCTGACCGACGTGATCCCGTCCAAAATCGGAAGGCCGAACAAATACAAAATTCCACCGGCATATTTCGATGCGGCCAATGAGCCACTGATCGACGAGTACAAGAGTCTTCAGGGCATCATGCAGGCACCCCCTGCAAATGCGCAGAAATCCGATACGCCGTTCAAAGACGTTGTCGATCTCGGAACGGCGATTGCGCGGATCAAGGGCCTCGATCCGGCGCATGCCGAGGTCGCGGGCCGGATCAGTCTCGCCGTATTCTACGCGGAGACGGATGGCCATCAGAACATCGGTAATGCGCGCTCGAACGCCTACAAGGGAAGTTTTCAGACGGGCGTATCCGAGGACAAGATCGGCAAGAAGAAATGGGAAGCGATCAAGAAATCCATCGCCGCCCTTGATCCGAAGTTGAACGCTCGCGACGACAAGGAGCAGGCGCGCGTTGGCAATTCAGATCCGCGATACAATCACTGGACCGCCGTGCGGAACGGCCTGATGAACGCGCACGCGGATCTGTTCCCGCGCATACCGGCGATCATGAAAGCTTTGCCGAACCCGATCGACCAAATGAGATTCTTCGAACTGATCCAGATCATTCCAAGTCCGGCCAAGACCGCGCTCAATTCCGGTAACTTGGTTAATTACCGGATTTCCGAACCGCGAATCATGGGATACTTGCGCAATAACAGCATGTTCGCCTTCGGTAAAACTGACCGCGCAAAGACGTCGGCCACGATGCGCGAAATTCTCGATTCGATGTGGCTCTTCAATGATATATTTGACCGTGCGTTGGCCAAGTTCAACGAGATAAAGGCTCAGCAAGGCTGAGCGTCGGGGCAACAACTGCTCAGGGGGCAATGTCGCTCGTTTCGCGAAGGACATTCACCAAAGGGCTGCTGACCAGCACCTTGGTGCCGGGAAATCTCGCTTTCGGACAACCGAACGATGCGGGCAGTGTTGCCGTTATCGATACACCGCATAATGCCGCAAAGTATGCGTCGAAGCTGGCAACTCAGAATGTGAAAGTTGTCGTGCGGTTTTACGCGCGAAAGCCCCAGCCGGGTTTGCGCGAAAAGATCATGGCGTCCGACGGAAACATGATCGACGGCGTGCGCGAGCCGACCGTTCTGATCAGAAATGGTCTATCGATCCTGTCCCTCTACCAGTACCGCAATAATCTTCCCGAGAAATTCATGAAGGGACTGGAAGATACCGGTTCGGCGAAGGCGGAACTCGCGGCCGATGCAAAGGCCGCATTGGAGCAGGCGAAGCTGGTCGGACAGCCCGAGGGATCCGCAATCTATTTCGGCGTCGACTTCAATGTGACCAAATGCAAATGCGACGGCGCCGGGCAGGTCGTTCGCAACCGCAACGGCGATACGGCGCCCAACAGCAGCATGGTGGACGCCATCCTCGAGTACTTCCGTTTCATGAATCAGACGGTCGGCACGCGCTATGCGATCGGCGTGTACGGGAACGGGCTGGTCAACCGCCTCCTGCGCGAGGAAAAGCTCGTTGAGTACAATTGGATTTCCGCATCGCGGTCGCACGAACAAACGGTCGAGTTTTACAACGGCGGGCAATGGCATCTGTTTCAGAATCAAGTCGATCGTCGCTGGTTCGGGCCGCAGGGCCGATGCGCGGAAGGGCTCGACGTCGACTCGAACCTGCAGAACCCGAGAATGTCGAGCATCGGCGCCTGGGGAGCGGGAGAAGTCGATAAGGACCGAAACCAGAGGATTTTCGACCAACGTCGCTTCGCGATCCGGGCAACGCCGGTCGTTCAGGAAAGCAGTGCAGGCGGCTGCAAATCCGACAGCCGCGTGCCGAAAAACGCGAACGTCAGAGTCCTTGCGCAATCCAGTGAATGGGCGAGCGTGGACGTGGACGAGGACGGCAATCCCGACGGCCGGATCAAGCTCTCTGATCTGACCGCGAATCTCTCGACAATGCCCCCCTGGGCGTAAGACGAGACCGCGTAACGGCAGAGTGCTGCACGCGCAATCGCGGGCGTTCGCCCCGCAACAGCCGTGTTCGTTAAGGCCACAAGCAACATGCAAAAATCTGTCGTGTTATCCACATCGCCGTGCAGTCGAGCGATGCCGAATCGGATAATCCGAATGAACGTCGGGCTTGCTGGCCGCTTGTGATGGCCGAACCGGCAGGGAGCGTCGATGTCATCTTCGGCAACACGCCGTCGTCAAGCAAGCCGCGCGCCGCGCTCATCGCAAGCGTCCGGTTGGCGCAGGCCCGTTATCTGGTCCGTGCTCGTCATCACGACCGTGTGGTCGATTGCCGCAGCCGCGTACTTGCGGAAATATCTGCTTTTGACCAAAGCGGACATCGACTGCCGTTCAAAGGGCCGCGCGGCTCTTCCCGAGCATTGTTTGAAAGCGGTAAGATGACCGTACTGTCGTTGACCTAGATCAAAATGTCTTAATTGCGCGTTGGGTGCGATGTCATCGACCCGAACGCGACGACATCGGAACCCTTCGGTTTACTGTCGACGGCAAGATTGAACAGCAAACATCAGCCGCCTGGCGCGCGTCTCAGTTCTTCGTGGCCGCAACAGCATAGCGCGCGTACAAGTCGTCAACGCGTTGCTGCCACATGCCCACAAATGCGTTGGAGGTCAGCTTATCTACCGATTTCCAAACGTGTTTGATGGCGGGAAGGGTGTTGCCCCAGATCGCCCGTTTGCACCATCGTTCGCCTTTTTCCTTACCTTCATCGGTGGCACACATCGATTTCCAGGCGATGCGTTTCGGATGGCTGACGTGCTGTGCAGCACCTTGCCAGCCTTGTTGATGGATCAAATACAGATCACTGAACGTCGGTTTTTTGCCCGTCCCGAACTCAAAGAGCAGCGCCTCCGTGGCAAACTTGTAAGCACCGGCGACGGCATTGTCGCGCGCATCGATGATGCTTCCTGAACCGTATTGTCTGAACTCAGACTTACTGAGCTGGAATAGCCCAATATACGATCCAGTACGTTGCTTCGGATTGAAGCCGGACTCGTTTTTAGCGACGGCTTTCATGAAGTTGAAATCCAGGCCGAAAGCGTCGGAGGCGCGCTTTATTTCCTCAACAGGCGCCCCCAT
>DATLJR010000433.1:0-2511 GCA_035538755.1 Pseudolabrys sp. | reverse complement strand
CTAAGGCGGGCTTCGCGAAGATGGTGGCCCGATTGGGCCAGGAGGCCAAGTTCAAATTCGGCTTGCATCCGCACATGCTGCGCCATGCGTGCGGCTATGCCGTGGCGAACAAGGGGCACGACACGCGCGCAGTGCAAGCCTATCTCGGCCACAAAAATATTCAGCATACGGTGCGATATACGGAACTGTCGCCAACGCGTTTCAAAGACTTTTGGAGAGTCTAGCGCGTCGGGAGGGACTGCTGGGGGGTTTGCCCAGCACGCGTTACAAGCCTAATTAAGAGCAGAGCGCTTAGCGGCAGGGAGCCGCTTCATGAGCGATTTGGCGCATTTGAAAGTCTGGGACGATCCGGCGATCCGCGATAGTTTGTTGTGGTACCTGGACGTAGCGGAAAACCGACGGCCGGCCAAATTCCGGATTGCCGCGACCCTTGCCACAAATATCGACCCTGTAGCATCTAGCGAGGAGGCACTCTGGGCCGAGCTTGACCGCCTGACACCGATATTCGTGCGACGCTGGCAGGCGATCCGGGCGGGCGCCTCATTTCCGGCAACGGCGGATGGGCCGAGCCTGCTGGAAGTATGCCGCGAGCTTGCCTATCGCATGCTTGCGCATTGCAATTTCTGTCCTTGGAATTGCCGCGTCGACCGCCTGGCAGGTACCAAGTTCGGTGCCTGCAAACTCGCCTCAGCTTCGCGGGTCAGCTCGTATTTCCATCACACCGGCGAGGAGCTGTTCTTCCGCGGCACGCAAGGCTCGGGCACGATCTTCTTCACCTCCTGCAACATGCGGTGCGCGTTTTGTCAGAACGGCGACATCTCGACCGACAAGGAAAATGGCGAGGAAACAGACCCGCGCACACTGGCGGCGATGGCGTGGACGCTGCGCCGCGAAGGTTGCCACAACATCAATTGGGTAGGCGGCGAGGTCGTTATCCACCTGCATGCCATTGTCGATGCAATCGCGGTGTTGGGCCGCGATTTCACGCCGACGCAGGCGGAGCTTAGGCGGGCGCTTAGAACCAAAGCTGACCGTTTATTTTGGTTCGACCAGGTCCCCGGCAACGCCATCTACGAGGGCAAATTCAATGCGCCGATGCTGTGGAACAGCAACTTCTTTATAACGCTCGAAAGTATGAGAATCCTGCGCGTCCTTACCGACGTTTGGCTGCCCGATTTCAAATTCGGGCCCGGCCGATGCGCAATGGCGCTAGCGAAGACGCCCTGGTACTGGGACACAGTGACCAGGAACCTCGACCTCATCGCCGAATGGGGCGAGGATTTTTCGATCCGCCACTTGGTGATGCCCAACCATGTCGAGTGCTGCACATATCCGGTGCTGGATTGGATCGCCGAGCACGTGCCTGAAGCGCCAGTGAACGTGATGGCGCAGTTCCATCCCGACAATTTCTGCGATTCGGCGAGCACCAAGTATCGCGACAAATACGCCGAGATCGCGCGTCGCCCGTCACGCACCGAACTGAATATGTCTTGGCGTCGCGCGCGCGAATTAGGCCTGAAATTTGAAGCCACAACATTCGAGCGCGGCAATACATTGGGCATGCCGGCGCTACTCGAAATGTGATGGCTAGCAGTGTCTTACGCTTTTGGGACAAAGCGGACGTTGAGCGGAGGTGCTGCGATGCTCCGTTTGTGACGGAGGGCTCACGGCCCTGGTGGCCGTGGCGGTCGTGGTGGCGGTGGTTTGGGCTTGGGCGGTTGAGCCGCCTCAAATGTTAACTTAGGCATTGCGATCTCCACGTCGACGTTCGCGCGCTGTTCTTTGAACATTGTAAGTGCAGCGGTCAGCGTTATGAAACTCCTAGGGAGTCTCCAAAAAGTTGCCGCGTTGTCTAGTGGAACGAATGCAAAAAGGCCCGGAGCAAATGTCCGGGCCTAATCGTCTTGTCGAAGGATCGATAATTAATAGTCCATGCCACCACCAGGCGGCATGGCTGGCATCGGCGTCTCCTTTTTAAGTTTCTCGGCGACCATCGCCTCGGTGGTGATCAAAAGGCCCGCGATTGAGGCCCCATCTTGTAGCGCAATGCGAACCACCTTGGTCGGATCGATGATTCCCTTGGTCACGAGATTGCCGAACTCGCCGGTCTGGGCGTCGAAGCCGTAAGCATAGGTGTCATTCTCAAGGATCTTGCCAACCACGATGGAGCCATCCTCGCCGGAATTGATGGCGATCTGACGCGCCGGCCAGGTTATCGCCTTTTTGACGATCTCGATGCCGTGCCTCTGGTCTTCGTTGGTAGTCTTGACCCGTTTGAGCGCCTCGGTGGCGCGTAGGAGCGCGACGCCACCGCCCGGCAAGATGCCTTCCTCGACCGCGGCGCGGGTCGCATGCATCGCGTCATCGACCCGATCCTTGCGCTCTTTGACCTCGACCTCGCTCGCACCTCCGACGCGGATCACCGCCACGCCCCCGGCGAGCTTGGCGAGCCGCTCCTGCAGTTTCTCGCGATCGTAGTCGGAGGTGGTCTCCTCGATCTGCGCCTTAATC
>DATLJR010000432.1:0-113171 GCA_035538755.1 Pseudolabrys sp. | reverse complement strand
AAAGGCTATGCGGCGCCTGAGCCCAAGGCGGCCGTTGAACGGGCGCGTCAATTCATCGAGCGAGCAGAAGCGCTCGGAGAACCTCCCGAAGATCCACTGCTGCTTTTCTCGGTCCTCTATGGCGTCTGGGCAGCAAACTATGTGGCGTTCAACGGAGACGTGTCGCGCGATCTTGCGTCGCAATTTATGGCGCTCGCAGAGAAGCAAGGGCAGACCGTTCCAGTCATGATCGGGCACCGCCTGATGGGTAATTCGCTGACGATAACTGGGGACATCGCTAAAGGCCGGGAGCATTACGATCAGGCGTTCGCACTTTACGATCCTGCCACGCATCGGGCGCTGGCGACGCGTTTTGGCCAAGACGTCGGCGTTTCAACTCTTGTCTATCGAGCGTTGGCCCGGTGGATGCTCGGATATCCCGAGGCTGCACTCGCGGACGTTGATCACGCGCTCGAGGATGCACGTGGCAGTGGCCACGCTGGGACTTTGATGTATGCGCAGTTCCATACATCGTTGACCAATGTCCTCTGCGAAAAATATGCGGCGGCAAATGCGCAATCCAGTGAAGTTGTCCGGTTGGCTGACGAGAAGGGCGCAGCACTATGGAAGGCGTTGGGAACGATGCAAAGTGGTTGCGTATTAGCGCAGTCCGGCAAGGCTGCGGAGGCAATCCAGATGATCACCTCCGGGATCACCATGTATCGGTCAACCGGATCAAGAGTGTATTTGACCATCTTCTTGTCACATTTGTCCAAGGCCTATGCCGAACTCCGCCAATTTGACCAAGCTTGGCGCTGCATTGGCGAAGCGATGACCGCGGTGGAAACAACAAAGGAACGTTGGTTCGAGGCGGAAATCCATCGTGTAGCCGGCGAAATCGCGCTCAAGTTGCCGCAGCTGGGTTCGTCGCAAGCGGAAACATATTTCGAGCGCGCGCTCAACGTTGCGCGTGTCCAGCAGGCGAAGTCCTGGGAATTGCGGGCGGCGATGAGCATGGCTCGACTTTGGCTCGATCAGGACATGCGGGAGAAAGCTCGCGTTCTTCTTGCTCCGATCTATGGCCGGTTCACTGAAGGTTTTGAAACTGCCGACCTGAAGCAAGCGAAGGTGTTGCTCGTCGAAATGTCTCCATGATGCTTTTGAGTTGGTTGTCTTGGAAAATCAAACACAAACGTATTGTTAGTCCGCGCAAAAGTGATACCGGAATTGAGACCCCATCGGCGGAAGGCGCAAAGTTTCAAACGCCGCTTTTCAATTGTACAACGCGTCGTCGGACCTGTCCTTCATCGATCAATCCAGAAATTTGTTCCGTTCGTCGTGCGCGTCTGTTTACGTGAGGGCACGAACTTAATCATAGCTTCATCTCCTTCAAATTGAAGCGCAAGAAATCCAAGAGTGACAACTGTCTTTGCACCAATAATATCGTCACTAAATTCACGCATCGCATCTGCCAAGACTGCACACTGTGACAGAGCAGACTGTTGGTAGAGTTCTGCTGCTGCTATTAGATCAGCCCATCCGCTTGACCAGCCCAGCCCCACTTAATCAACCAAAGCACAGAGCCACGGGACCCATCGTCGCGCTGCGTTGTCGGGAGTATCAGTGGCAGAAATTCCGAGAGACGCTCTAAGAATTTGTCGCCATTCATCGGGCCGGAATGCTGCTGTTTCGCGCAATCTAATACGCTTCTCAACCGCTATGGTCACCGTGGCGAAGGGATTATTGGGGATTAGCTTTCTTCTGGCTGCCCAGCCAAATACAGTCTTGCTGGCGTTGAGCCATGTCTTCTTTACCGTTCGGCCTAACCGTGTTTGTGTTCTAAGACTGTCGGTCCATTGCTGAGCTTCGTCTGGTGTAATCGATGCCGCACTGCGGTCCTTGAAATGCTCAGTCATTTTGAGCAGATAGTAACGCCAATTTTCAACACTGCCGTCCGCAGGCTTACGCTCACCTACCCATCTCTCAAATAGCTGCCACGGGGTTTCACCATTGTCCGGCGCGATGAATTTTGGAAACCGCTCGCGATACGCGTCAGCGCCGTAGTCGCCCCGAGCAAGTCGGATCAAACGATTGAAAGCCTCAGCAAGGTCTTCGTAAAGAAAATCGAGGAAGCGGTCGCGCGTTTCATTGTCGAGCGCCATTCGCTTCATGGCCAAAAATTGAGCGGTCTCTGCAAGGTCTACGAGAACTGGGCGTACCGCCTTTCTAACTTCTTCATCCTCTCGCCACAGGTCGTCGGGATCATTCTCCTCCCATACTTTCTCGGACACACTTTCGCGTAGAGAGCGCTGAACTTCGTCCTTCAAATCCTCCCAGGCCTCGATTTGACGGAAAGGGTGACGCGCAACAAACCAGTCGTACCATTCGCCAGCGAAAGCGCGCGCTTGTTGCGGAATAAGCGAGAGGCCCTCGCCCTTGCGCTGCGCATGGATGGCGATAATTCTTCCATCGACCTCGGCAGACCAACCACTAAATAGCTGCTTAGCGAGGTCGGGCTTTGTAGTTGCAGGCGCGTAGAACTTGGCCTCGTGACGTTGGCCGTACAGGCGTCCGTATTCCTCCCTAACGTCATTAGGGAGACGCCTGCGAGCCCGGTAATTTCCCTTGCTGTCCTGGGTGAGGCCGGCCATCCGCACCACGCGTCTGTGTACGCGCTTGTGTACTCGGCCGCCCCCGAGTTCTATAGATTTACCATTAGTTGTGATAAATCAACGCTCGAAGTGTGGAGCTGGTCGGAGTGGCAGGATTTGAACCTGCGACCCCCACGTCCCGAACGTGGTGCGCTACCAGACTGCGCTACACTCCGACTGGAGGCCGGTCTTATAGCCCCGGCGCCCCTAAACGCAAGCTTGAGAAAGGCAATGACGGCGCAGCCCGGAACACGCGTTTTGAAGGCCGATCGTGACGCGATCGAGGTGGCCGCGCGCTGCCTTACGGCGGGTGGTCTCGTCGCCTTTCCGACTGAAACCGTTTACGGGCTCGGGGCCGATGCCGGGAATGGCGAAACCGTGGCGCGGCTCTATGCGGCCAAGGGGCGCCCCTCGTTCAATCCTTTGATCGCGCACGTTGCGAATGCCGACGCCGCGCGGCGTGTGGGCGTGTTTATGCCCGCTGCCGAGAAGCTCGTGTCGGCGTTCTGGCCGGGCCCCCTTACGCTTGTCCTTGCGAAACAGCCGGATTGCGTCGTCGCCGATCTCGCCCTCGCCGGTCTCGATACGGTCGCAGTACGCGTGCCGGCACATCCGGTCGCCCAAGCCCTCCTCGAAGCATTCGATGGTCCGATCGTCGCGCCCTCGGCCAACCGCTCCGGACATGTTTCGCCAACGAGCGCCGCGCATGCGCTCGCCGATCTACGCGGGCGCATCGACCTCGTCATCGACGCCGGCCCTTGCGAGGTAGGCGTGGAATCGACAATCGTGTCCTGCGCCGACGAGCCCACCTTGCTCCGGCCGGGTGGCATCGCGCGCGAGGCGATCGAACGCGTGCTGGGAACCGCCTTGGCGACGGCTACTTCCGTCGACGATGCGCCGGTAGCACCCGGGATGCTGACCTCCCACTACGCGCCGAAGGCCGCCCTCCGCCTTGACGCCGATGGCGCGCAGCCCGGCGAGACGCTCCTCGCCTTCGGTCCTGCGCCGTGCTTTTCCGGCACGACGTTGAACCTTTCGCCACGCGGCGACCTGATCGAAGCCGCGGCCAACCTTTTCTCACATCTGCGCGCGCTTGACGCTTCCGGAGCAAATCGCATCGCGGTAATGAAAGTGCCGCATGACGGTCTGGGCGAGGCGATCAACGATCGTCTCAAGCGGGCCGCGGCGCCGAAACGGTACCGAACATGAACGAACAGCTGCGCCGCGCGCCCTCGCCCGATCTTCTGCCGCGCTTTGCTGCCATCGTCGGCGACAAATACGCGATCACCGATCCTGCTGCCCTTGAACCGTTTCTGGTCGAGGGCCGAGGTCTCTACCATGGGCGCTCGTCGATGCTGCTGCGGCCGGGTTCAGTCGGCGAGGTCCAGGCAATCCTCAAACTGGCCAACGAGACCAAGACACCCCTAGTGCCGCAAGGCGGCAACACCGGACTTGTTGGCGGGCAGATTCCATTCGATGGCGAGTTGATCCTGTCGCTGACGCGGCTCGACAGGATTCGCGAAGTCGATCCTGCTTCGAACGCAGTGACCTGCGAAGCCGGCGTCGTGCTGGCGAAAGCACAGGAGGCGGCAGCAGCGGTCGACCGCCTGTTTCCGCTTTCGTTGGGTGCCGAAGGCAGTTGTACAATTGGCGGAAATCTTTCCACCAATGCGGGCGGCACGGGCGCCGTGGCCTATGGAATCGCGCGCGATCTCGTTCTGGGGCTGGAGGTTGTGCTGGCCGACGGCCGCATGATGAACCTCCTCTCGAAACTCAAGAAGAACAATACCGGCTACGATCTGCGCCATATTTTCGTCGGCGCCGAAGGGACGCTTGGGATCATTACTGCCGCCGTCGTCAAGCTGTTCCCGCGTCCACGTGCCGTCGAAACGGCATTCATCGCAGTGCCCTCACCAGCCGCCGCCGTGAAGCTGCTCAATCTCGCGCAGGCGCGTGTCGGCGGCACGGTAACGAGCTTCGAGTTGATTATCCGCGATGTGGTGGAATTCGCCATCAAGCACGCCCACGGCGTGCGTGATCCGCTCGCGAAGCGACACCCCTGGTACGTCCTGATGGAAGTGTCCTCCCAGCATGGCGACGGGCTGCGCGAGAGTGTCGAACAACTGCTCGCGGACGGAAGCGCGCAAGGTCTTGTCGAAGATGCGACGATCGCGTCAAGCCTCGATCAAGCAAAGGCGTTCTGGCATATGCGGCACGTTCTGCCGGAAGTTCAGAAGCCTGAAGGCGGATCGATCAAGGCTGACGTGTCGGTCCCGGTCGCTGCCGTTCCCCAATTTCTCGAAGAAGCGAGCGCGGCCGCCAAGACGATTATCCCCGGGTGCCGGCCGGTACCCTTTGGCCATCTCGGCGATGGCAATGTGCATTTCAACGTCAGTCAGCCGATCGGAGCGGACACGGCGCAGTTTCTCGCCCGATGGGGCGAGGTGAACGACGTCGTCAACAAGATCGTGCTCAAGTACAGCGGCTCAATCTCAGCGGAGCATGGCATCGGCAAGCTCAAACGGGACTCGCTGCCGAAAGTGAAGGATCCAGTGGCTCTCGAGCTGATGCGTGGCCTCAAGCGCATGCTCGACCCGAACGGGATCCTTAATCCGGGCAAGGTGCTCTAGCCGCGCCTCAAGGCGCCACGACGATGCGCCCCCTCAGTTCCGCGTCGTTGCGCAAAATACTGCGCGCAATGCGGAACAGGCGGCGGTTGTACCGCGTGGTTATGGTGCGAACCGCAGCTTCGTCGCGCTGGCGCGCACGAACCACGAGCTCCTAGTCGCTGAGGCTTTCGGCCTTGGCCTGCTGCAACCGGGTCACCGCCATGGACAGTGTTCTCCGTTCTGACGCGTTAGATGCGTGTGCTTCGGAAAGGTTCCGGGCCAGCGTTTAAAATAGTACCCCCTGCCCACCGTCCTTTTTAGCTCGGTTGGCCTGCTGGCGTACCCTGGCAGCCGGTCGAGCCACCTCAGCGCGCTCGAAATTCCGTTCGATCAGTTTCGGATCATCGTTAGCCGTCCGGTTGACGGCGGTGGATACCTCGTAGGCTTCCAGCAGATCGTCAGGCGCGGGCGCAATCAAACAGGCAGCGGTCTTGTCGTCGACGTTGGCGCAATCGAGCCACAGATTGAACGCGTCCGGCGGCACGACGACCGGCATGCGTTCATGGATGTCGGCAAGCGTGCGATTGGCCCGCGTCGTTACGATTGCCGCCGTTTCCATTTCTTCGCCATTGGGGCCGGTCCACGTCTCCCACAGCCCGGCAAATGCCAGTGGTGTGTCCGACTTCGCGCGTACGTAATGCGGTTGTTTGGCGCCTCCAATCGCCTTCCACTCATAAAACCCGTCGGCCGGTACGAGGCAGCGCCGCCGCTTCATCGCCGCGCTGAAAGCCGGTTTGTCCATGACCGACTCTCCACGCGCATTGATGACCAAAGTGAAATCCTTAGGGTCCTTTACCCAGGATGGCAGCAGCCCCCAACGCACCAGCGCGAATTGCCGTTTGCCGTCCATAAGACGGACAATAGCAATCGGCTGTGTCGGGGCGACATTGTACCGCGGAGGAAAATTGGGCTGTTCGGGATAGCCGAACAGCGCCCGGATCGCCTCCGGAGCGGAAGTCACCGCATAACGGCCACACATTGCCGAACCTCGCCATTCATAAGCGCAATTTAAGAGCGGAATTTTGAAAAGAAAGTCATCGCAACCGACTGGTTTCCGTGACGATTTCCTGGCCTGGTAGCCGATGAGCTACCGGGAGCACTTTCGCCTGCAAGAACCCGCGATTACGACCAGGCCGATCGAAACGTCCGAAATACTCTCGATACGCTGGCCGTAACAATGACGATCGTGCTAGAGGCAACTCGGGCTGCATGGACGATGTCGACAGGCGGCCCGATACAGTTTGCGGCACTTGCAGGCAATGCCATTGGCTGGCTGAAGCCGTTGATCGCGCGCGCTGGTGCGATCATCGACGGTGAACCCGACAAAGAGAATGCCCTTCGCCGCAGGATGTCGTCGACAGGTTGATGAAACGATAGACCCGCGTGGCCGACGAGCGAACCTACCCACAAGGTCCAGTCCTGGCAGTCAGCGCTGCCATTTTTCGAAACGGGAAAGTGCTGGTGGTGCGCCGCGCGCGCAAACCAGCGCTCAATTTCTACACGCTGCCTGGCGGTGCAGTTGAAGCCGGCGAAACGCTGATCGACGCAGTCATCCGCGAAGTGCGTGAAGAGACCTCGCTCTCGATCGAGCCCATCGCACTTGCCGGCCACCGAGAAGTGATCGTCCGCGACAATTACGGTAAAGTCGAGCGACACTTCGTCATTCTGTGTTTTGCAGCGCGCTGGCTGGGAGGAGAGCCCGTTCTCAGCGACGAACTCGACGATTCGCGGTGGCTCGATCCCCCTGAGCTTGGGACCTACCGCACCACCGACGGCTTGGCCGAAATTGTGACCGCCGCGGCGACGCTGCTGGTCACGCGATGATCCGCCTTGCGATTGCCGTCAAGCCGGCGCATACCATCGCCCCGGGGATCTTGAGCTATCGTGTGAAAAGACTTCTCACCATCGGTTCCGTATTGCTTTGTCTCGGCCTGCCCGCGCACGCGCAGAGCGATACGCCGGCGCCTTTTGACAACGATCTGCAACGCCTCGGTGAGATCATGGGCGCGCTCCATTATCTGCGTGCGATCTGCGGGGCCAATGAGGGCCAGAAATGGCGCAATGAGATGCAAGCCCTGCTCGACGCGGAGGCCCCAGGCGGAGAGCGGCGGCGGAAAATCGTGGCGAGCTTCAACCGCGGCTACCGCGGATTCCAGCAGACCTATCGCAATTGCACGCCTGCGGCCGACCTCGCAATTCGCCGTTATCTCGATGAGGGCGCCAAGATCGCCCGCGACATTACCGCGCGATACGCCAACTAGCGGCCGTGAGCAAACCATTTTGGCTATGATTGCCGATGGTGAATCCGTCCTATGCGCGCTATTGATTTTTATGAAGGTCCCGCAGACTTTGCGTGATCTCTTCCGACCGCTGCGGTGGCCTCGCGGATGGCACGTCCTTCGTCTCCGGTTTCAGTCAGCACCGAATTGGCGATTTCGGCCCACATGCGTTGACGTTTAGCGCTATCGGCTTTCTTGGTATGGCGTTCGGCGTCGTCGGCAGTCCACGGCATCGGTAATTTCCTGATGCTATTGCGGTTCGCCATTTAAAGAAGCATTCGGCGTCGCGAGATTTATACTGGCCATGACTGGATTGGGGTCGGGTTAACCCTTTCTTTATTGAGCGCTATGGCACCAGGGATGCCGTGCTAACGTCGCCCTTGGGTTGTGGTGGCGCCCGTTTTCACCGGACCGGGGACAAGGACAAAATATGACAACGGCCGACAGTTCAAGCTACGCGCACGAGCCAATTTCCGACCGCGACCAGAAGCGCGTGGCGCTCGGCTATCTCCAGGAAGCATGGGCCGAAGCGCGCCACGATGGCATTGACGGCGATTGCCTGGCGCAAGCATGTCTGTTCGCGGCGCTTGCCGAGTTCGTTACCACATATGGTGAAGAGGCAGCTGCCAAATTCACTGACGGGCTGGGCAATCGGATCCGCAACGGCGAGTTCTCTGTCGAGCAGCGGCAGTAGTCCCGAGCTTCAACTCGAAAGGGTTTCCAGAAACCGCACTCTTTCACCCTGGGCAGGCGTGGCGAGACCGCCGTCCCACATCACCTTGCGTCCGCGAATGATCGTGCCGACTGGCCAGCCGGTCACCTTAACGCCGTCATAGGGCGTCCAGCCGGCGCGCGAAGCCACCCATTTGTCGGTTATCGTTTCGCGGCGCTTGAGATCGACCGCCGTGACATCCGCATCGTAGCCGACAGCAATCCGGCCCTTGCGTGCAATTCCGAACAGACGTGCCGGCCCGGCACTCGTCAGATCGACAAATCGCAGCAGCGTCAGACGGCCGGCATTGACGTGATCCAACATGATCGGAACGAGCGTCTGCACGCCGGTCATTCCCGACGGGCTTGCGGGATAGCTCTTGGCCTTTTCTTCTCGGGTGTGAGGAGCATGGTCCGAGCCGAGCACGTCGACGACGCCATTGGTCAGGCCGGTCCAGATGCCATTGCGGTTCGCGCCATCGCGCACCGGAGGATTCATTTGCGCGCGCGTGCCGAGGCGTTCATAGCAGCCCGGTGCTTCGAGTGTCAGGTGATGCGGTGTCGTCTCGACGGAGGCCACGTCTTTGTGTCCGCCGAGATACTCCATCTCCTGCGCCGTTGAAATGTGCAAGACGTGCACGCGCGCGCCCGTCTCGTGCGCGATCGTGACAAGCCGCTGGGTCGCCTTGAGAGCCGCGATCTCATCGCGCCACACCGGGTGCGAGCGTGGATCGCCTTCGACGCGCAAATTCTTGCGTTCGTTCAGGCGCGGTTCGTCTTCGGCGTGAAAGGAGGCCCGTCGACGGATCTTCTGCAGGACCGCGCGCAGCCCCGCGTCATCCGCCACCAGCAGCGAGCCGGTCGATGAGCCCATGAACACCTTGATGCCCGCGCACCCAGGAAGACGTTCCAGCTCGGGCAAGTGCTTCGTATTGTCGACCGTCGCGCCGACGAAAAAGGCGAAATCGCAATGCATGCGATGGTGACCGCGCTTGACCTTCTCGGCGAGGGCCTCCGCGCTCACGGTCAAGGGATCGGTGTTCGGCATTTCGAACACACCGGTGACCCCGCCCATCACAGCCGAGCGAGACCCGCTCTCAAGGTCTTCCTTATGGGTGAGACCCGGCTCGCGGAAATGCACCTGGGTGTCGATCACGCCTGGTAGCAAATGCAGCCCCTTGCAATCGATCACCTCGCCCGCCGAGGCGCGCGCCAGATCATCAATGGCCACGAACCGTCCCGCGCGAATGCCCAGATCGCGCGGCCCCTCGCCGTCGTGGTTGACCACGATGCCGCCCTTGAGGATCAAATCGTACGTATCGGCCATGCTGAAAAGCATCTAAACGGGGCTTGAGACCTGCCTGACAGCGCTTACGTTCCGCCGCGAGTTCTGGCAAGAGACTATACAAAACAGACCCCAGAGAATTGGCATGCAGGCAGCTCTTCTTTCGGATCGCGGCGTGGTCAAAGTGTTCGGCGATGACGCCCGGCGCTTTCTCAATGGGCTCGTGACCGCCGACATGGTCAAAGTTACGCCGATCAGCCCGCGTTTTGCCGCGCTGCTCACGCCGCAGGGGAAAATCATCGTCGATTTCATGATTGCGGAGGCACCGGCCAAAGACGGCGGCGGCTTTTTCCTCGACTGCCCGCGGGCGTTGGCAAGCACGCTAGTCGAGAAGCTAAACTTCTACAAACTGCGTGCCAAAGTCACCTGCGAGGATCTGTCGGAAGTTCTCGGTGTGATGGCGGTCTGGGATGGCACCGGTGACAGCGAATATGGTTTGAGTTACCCCGATACGCGCCTCCCCGAGTTGGGTTGGCGCATTATGCTCCCGCCGCACCTCGCATCCGAGGCAGCGGCTGATCTCGGCGCCGCGCTCGTGGACGCGGAAGCTTACGAAACCCATCGCATCGCGCTCGGCGTGCCGCGCGGCGGTCTCGATTTCATCTATTCCGACACCTTCCCGCACGAAGCCGACATGGACCAGCTCAATGGCGTCGACTTCGACAAGGGCTGTTACGTCGGACAGGAAGTCGTCTCGCGCGTCGAGCACCGCGCCAGCGCGCGTAGTCGTGTCGTACCGATCGCCTACGATGAATTCGCCCCAAGCTCCGGCCTGCCGATCACAGCAAATGGAAAACAGGTCGGGCTTCTCGGCTCAACGGCCAAGGGTCGGGGCCTTGCACTGTTGCGTCTCGATCGTGTCGAGGACGCGGTTGCCAGCGGCACGGCGCTGGAAGCCGGAGGCATCACCATTCGCGCTGTGAAGCCAGACTGGGCGAATTTCGACTGGCCGGGCGAGGCGAAGGTGGCGACGTGAGTAAGTCGGTTCTCCACCCTGACGGCATCGAACGGTGTCCCTGGCCGAAACAGGATCCTCTTTATGTCGCCTATCATGATGACGAATGGGGTGTGCCGGAATTTGACGATCGCGCACTTTATGAGAAACTTGTGCTCGATGGCTTCCAGGCCGGGCTTTCGTGGATCACGATCCTGCGCAAGCGCGAAAATTTTCGGCGCGCGTTTGACGACTTTGAGCCGGAAAAAATCGCCCGTTACCAGAGGCGCAAAATCGAATCCCTGATGAAGGACGCAGGCATCGTCCGCAACCGCGCCAAAATTGAAGGCGCCGTGTCGTCGGCGCGCGCGTGGCTTGAAATCATGGAGAAAGGTGCGGGATTTTCAAATTTCCTCTGGGACCACCTCGACGGCAGGCCGAAGGTCAATCATTTCCGTTCGACCAAGCAGGTGCCCGCGGAAACGCCCTTGTCACAAAAGATGTCGAAAGAACTCATCGGACGCGGTTTCAAATTTGTCGGGCCGACGATCGTCTATGCGTTCATGCAGGCTGTCGGCATGGTCAACGACCATCTCGTCACCTGTTATCGTCACGCGCCCCTTGCGAAATTCAAGCGAAAGCGATGACGCCAAAGCCTTCACGACGTGCGAAATCCGCACCCCGGGCGTGGCAACGCATGCTTTCGGGGCGGCGCCTCGATCTGCTTGATCCTTCCCCGCTCGACCTCGAATTGGAGGATATCGCGCACGGACTGGCACGCGTTGCGCGCTGGAATGGGCAGACCCAGGGAGCCCACATCTTTTCCGTCGCGCAGCACGCCTTGCTGGTGGAGGCGCTGGCGCGTGCCAAGGCTCCGCGGCTCGACCGCTACGGGCGCCTCGCGGTTTTGCTGCACGACGCGCCTGAATATGTCATCGGCGACATGATCTCACCGTTCAAAGCGGTGATCGGCGACAGCTACAAGGCCGTGGAGAAACGACTGCTTGCTGCAATTCATCTGCGCTTCGGTCTTCCCGCAAAACTGCCCGAAGCCCTGCAAAACCTGATCAAGGCCGCCGACCGCAGCGCGGCCTATCTGGAAGCGACCCGGCTCGCAGGCTTCGCCGACGACGAGGCGCGGAAGTTCTTTGGGCCTCCGCCGAAGTTCTCGGCGACACTCGAACGCGACTATCTCAGTCCATGGTCTGCAGGGACGGCTCAGGCGCGTTTTCGCGAGCGTTTTGAAAAACTTCTGCGCGACTGAGGCTTTCCATCCCGGCCTCGACGTCATAGATATGCTGTACGAATCGGCACTGTTACAAACATGATTCACGTCTGCTCACTGTCACGCCTGCATACCACCGTCGACGAGACCGGAGCGCGCCACGTCGTGACCCTCCTGCGGTTGATCGAGCGTGTGCAACGGCCAACGCACATCGCTCCGGAAAATCATCTTGTGCTCGCGGTCGACGACATCACGACACCGATGGACGGTTATACGGCGCCGGCTCACGAGCACGTGCAACGGCTCGTCGATTTCGTCACGGCATGGGACCGCCAGGCGCCGATGGTGGTGCACTGCTTTGCCGGTATCAGCCGCTCGACGGCGGGTGCCTATGTGGCCGCCTGCGCGCTCAATCCCAAACGTGATGAAATGCAGATCGCGTGGGATATCCGTCGTGCGTCGCGAACCGCGCAGCCGAATGCGCGGATCGTTTCGATTGCGGATCGACTTCTCAAACGGGATGGTCGTATGATCCGGGCAATCGATGCGATCGGTGTCGGCGACCCGGCCACCGAAGGTCATCCCTTCCGTCTCGATATCGGTTGATGAAACCGATCGTGGCGCAGTGCTGGTATGCATCGGCTGGCTCTACCAGCGCATGCTGTTCCCTCCGCGCGATTACGCGATATCATCGGCGCAATGCCGAGGGAGCGATATGGATAAGCGCGTAAAGAGCTACGGCGTGGTAACGCCCGAGGTGCTCAAATCCTACGATGGCCTTGGATTTCTTAAGGCGATCATCGATGGAACGGTACCAAACCCGCCGATTAGTGAGTTGATGGGTTTCCATCTGACCGAGGTCGAGCAAGGCCGCGCCGTGTTTGAAGGTCTACCGGAATTTCACCACTACAATCCGATCGGAACCGTGCACGGCGGGTTCGCGGCAACACTGCTTGATTCAGCGCTTGGCTGCGCGATTTTTTCCACGATCGAAAAAGGCGATGGGTGGACCACGCTCGAGCTGAAGTTCAACCTGGTGCGTCCGCTGACGAAGGACACCGGGCCCGTGCGCGCGGAAGGTCGCGTCGTGCATCGCGGGCGCACGGTCGCGACCTCAGAAGGCGATCTCAAGGATCGCGCGGGAACGCTTTATGCGCACGCCACCACGACGTGCATGATCTTCCCGGCGAAGGGATGAAAATCAATTATTGTCGGCGGCGATCGAAGGGCGCAGGCCGAGCGGCTGACCGTTCTGCGAATTCGGGCTGCGGTACACGCTGTGGGCGACCGTTGTCCGTCCATGCCGCGTGAATTCGCAATAGGCGAAGCCGAACCCCGAAATCGCTCCGCGGAAGGTGTTGTCACCGGTGCGTTCGAGATTGAAGCATGGCTGAAACAGCATCCCGCGTAACGTCGCGCAAACGGACTCGCCGCGTACCTGCAACGTGTTGGCCGGCAGGTACGCGTAGCGCACAGGGCCTGAGCCCTGGAATTGGACGGTGCCGGTGACCGAGCCGTCGGGATTGACGCGGCCCTGCCCGCGCGTGCCTTCAAAACAGGTGTAGCTGAACATCTTGCCGATGACGAACCGACGCGTCTCGTCGGCACCCATCTCGCCGGCCATCGCCGGCAACGCGGCCAAAAGGCCGACGGTCAATGCAAAGCTACGCAACATCCCCTCACTCCGACTGACGCAACAAACACTACCAGCACATTCGTGCCGATTTTTAGGCCTAACAGATTATGCACGGGTTTCGTCGATAAACCCTGAACATACTTACGCTATTTTGACCACGATTCTACCCCTCACCTTGGCCTCGAGGATCTGCGGGGCGACCTCCAAAACATCGGAAAGACCTATTTCCCTGGTCATTGCGGTTAGTTTCTGGCGGTTCAGATCGGTTTCCAGGCTTTTCCAGGCTTCTCGGCGAAGTTCGATGGGGCACATCACCGATTCGATGCCGTAAAGACATACCCCGCGCAAAATGAAAGGGGCGACCGAGGTCGGCAGGTCCATACCGGCGGCCAGGCCACACGCAGCTACCGCCCCGCCGTAACGGGTCATCGACAGCAGGTTGGCAAGCACGGTCGAACCGACGGAGTCGATCGCGCCGGCCCAGCGCTCCTTGCCGAGCGGGCGAACTGGTCCGGTGAGCTCCTTGCGGTCGACGATTTCAGCAGCGCCGAGCGATTTCAGATAGTCGGCCTCGTGGTGGCGCCCGGTGATCGCGTGCACGGTGTATCCGCGGTCGGCGAGAATCCCGACGCCGACTGAACCGACGCCCCCGGCGGCCCCACTCACCGCTATTTCCCCTTTCGGAGGACGAAGCCCGTGCCGTTCGAGCGCCATCACAGCCAACATCGCGGTGTATCCGGCAGTGCCGATTGCCATCGCGTCGCGAGTAGTCATCGTTTTAGGCAGCGGAACGAGCCAGTCGCCTTTGACGCGCGCCTTCTCGGCATAGGCGCCCAAATGCGTCTCGCCGCAGCCCCAGCCATTGAGGATGACCTTGTCGCCCGTCTTCCAGGCTGCATGGTTTGAGGATTCCACAGTTCCAGCGAGATCGACCCCGGCGATCATTGGGAACCGCCGTACGACCGGTGCTTTGCCCGTTATCGCGAGACCGTCCTTATAGTTCACCGTGGAATATTCGACGCGGACGGTCACGTCGCCGTCCATTAAGTTCGCTTCGTCGAAATTGGTGAGCGCGGCTTTAGTACCGCCGTCGGCCTTCTCGATCACAATCGCTTTAAACGCAGCCACGCCACACAGCTCCGTATCGTGGGTCGAACGTATAGTTCTAAAGGCGTGCGCGCGCGGGGCAAGCCCCAGACATCATGATTTGCTGACTGAAATGGTACGTCAGGCTGGAGCCATTGCGGGTCGCGCGACCGGCTTTTCCACGATCGGCAGGTTAATCACTGCCGACAGCGCGCCGAACAGCACCGATAGCCACCACACAAGATCATACGAACCAGTCCGCTCGAATGCGATGCCCCCGATCAGCACGCCGAGAAAACCTCCGACCTGATGGCTGAAAAAGGCAAAGCCAAAAAGCATTGCCAGCCAGCGCGTGCCGAACATGACAGCAACCAGCGCAGAGGTAGGCGGAACGGTTGAAAGCCACATAAGTCCCGTGACGGCTCCAAAGACTAGGGTCGACGTCGGGCTTGCCGGGAGCGAAATGAAGGCAACAATCGCCGCCGCGCGGATGAAATAGATGCTCGAGAGCAGGTAACGCTTCGGCATCCGCATGCTGAGCCAGCCTGAACTTAACGAGCCAATAATGTTGAACATGCCGATCACGGCGAGCGTCCAGCCGCCTATTTCCACCGAGAGACCGCGGTCAATCAGATAGGCGGGCAGATGCACGGTGATGAAAGCGAGTTGAAAGCCACAGGTAAAGAAGCCAAGGACAAGCAGGACATAACTACGGTGACCAAACGCTTCAGCGAAAGCTTGACGAGCTGACTGTGTCGGTTTCGCTACCGAAGATTGTCCCGCGGGCGCGACGGGGGTCGCAAGCGCGAGTGACAGCGGAAGTATCAACAGCGTGACCCCGGCGAAAATCAACAGCGCCTGCTGCCAACCGAACTTATCCATCAGCGCGACCGCGATCGGCGAATAGAGGAATTGCCCGAACGAGCCGGCAGCCGTGCCCGCGCCGAACGCAAGGGAGCGCCATTTTTCCGGCAGCAGCTTGCCGAAGGCGCCAAGCACGATATTGAATGAACAACCGGACAAACCGAGGCCGATAAGCACGCCCGCCGACAGGCTGAGCTCCTCGGGCGTGGTCGAACGCGCCATGATCGCGAGACCGAGCGCATACAAAGCAGCGCCGACGCAGAGCACGCGATTTGTCCCGAACCGGTCGGCGATCCCGCCGGCGAAGGGTTGACCAATACCCCACAGAAGATTCTGGATGGCGACGGCAAACGCAAAGACGTCGCGGCCCCAATGATTGGTTTGCGACAGCGGCGTCAGGAAAAAGCCAAGCGACGAACGCGGCCCGAAACTGATCATCGCGATCAGGCAGCCGCAAGCGACGACGACAGTAGGCGTCCGCCAATCGATCGATTTCGCGTTTTCAACTGTCGCGGGCGTCGACATTCAGAAAAACTCCGGCGCAAGCAGGCGCGGGACCCTATAGGAGCAACACATTGTGCCACAAACGAATATTCGTGATCCGGCGCATTTGCGCCACGCATACTTGTACGTCGGGAGCTATTTGCGTGCGTTTTTCTGCCGAGTCGAGGCCTGCCCCTCTTCGGACTTAAGCCATTCAGCGCTATGGCTTACTGGGCCTTTTGCTTCCTCGGCCGCGGTCTCTTTTTCGGTCGTCGCCGCGTCGCCCCACGTGGGTTCGTCGTCGCCCTCACCCCATGCGCGGGGACGATAGAAGGTATGCACACCGAGTTTGTAAATCTTCTTCATCTCGTTGACCCAGTCGGGCCGCACCCAGTACGCGTGGTAGTGCGTGGACTTCGATACCTCCGGCATCCACAGCTTGCCGTCGAGCATATCGCGCGAGATGCGCTTGGCGCGCTCCCACGCTTCCGGTTCGGTAACGATGTCGGGAATACCGTCACAGGCGAAAGTGAATTGACACGCATTGTGCCGGTGCGCGTTCTGGTAGACGACCCCGCAGACATCGTTCGGATAAAACGGCGAAAAGACGCGGTTCATTACGACTTGCGCCACCGCGATCTGCCCGCGCACTGACTCGCCGCGCGATTCAAAATAGACGGCGTTGGCGAGACACTTTTCAGCCTTCGCGCGGGCGACCCCGGTCAGCGCCAGCCGCTCGGCGGGCGTGTAAGGACGTTGATCGGCGCCGGTCACCTCACCCTTGCTGGCAATGCTCTCCCCGGCTTTGCTTTCGTTTTCTGGCGACACGGACGTCAATGCCGACTGTTTGATGTCTGGATCGCCGCGCGAAGCGAGAACGACTGGCGCTTCGCCCGGTGCCCAAGGAGCAATCCCTTTTCGACTGCCCGCCATCGAATCGATTCCGAAATAGAGCTGCGTTGAATTCTTTCTCGCACCGGACGGCGCAACAGGAGTCAGATTGGCGGGCGGCATGTCCACATACGGCAATTCGACATCGGGCGTTGAACTGCGGTCAGCCGGTGCCAAAAATTCATATTTCGCATAAGGCTCAAAGCGGCCATCGGCTTCCTTTTGCGTCGTCTCTCCTTCGGCCTGCGACGTCTGCTCAATCGCGGAGATGGCCGGAAGCGGCGGGACCGGTTCGCGATCGCGCACGATCAGCGAGTCGCTTTTGGATTTTCGGTTCGTCTTGGGAAACTGCAACGGCGCGGTCCCGTCGCCAAGTGGCTGCCGCCCGATCGATCCAGTGATGTCCAGTGGGTCGAAGTTCGCAAGCGCATAGATGGGAGGGTGCGGAATCGCGGTCCCCACAGGTCTCGGCAGGCTGAACATTGCGGCATGGATCGTGCCGAAGGGAGACGCGATGAGATGCTGTTGCCAACGTTTGGTGACGGCCGGTTGCCTGGCGATCAGCGCGCCGAGATCCTGAAACGCGATCCTGCCGGGGATGAGCGTCAGTGCGGCCGCTACAATGGCTATCGACACGGCTCCCTTCAGCCGTCGACGCCCAGGCGACACCACGTGCTGTCCACTCAACGCCACGCCACAACGTCCCGCCACCGCCTCGCCACCGACTGATGGCAATACGACTGATTTTTATGGTCCGATTAACCTTGCGAAGGCGTTAACTTCCCTGGACGGCGCGGCCGCCTTGGATCCCAGAGCCGCAGCCCGTGCGACTGCGGGCATCGTCGAAATTCGCGGTTTTGGCCGTTGCGAAAGGGAAACAAAAATTAACTATATCGCAATTGCTCCAGCACAATATTGCCGGCGGTATTCTCCTCGCTAAAATCGCGGTCTGATCGCACTCTAGGCCTGACTGGCCGCCGTTTTACCCAATGCGGCCTGCGCTGCGGCCAGTCGCGCGATCGGCACGCGGAACGGCGAACAAGACACGTAGTCCAGTTTGGTTTCGTGACAGAAGGCGACTGAAGAGGGATCGCCTCCGTGTTCCCCGCAGATTCCCACCTTCAGTTTGGGCCTCACCTCGCGGCCGCGCTCTACGCCAATTTTGACCAGTTCGCCGACGCCGCGCTGGTCAATGGACACGAACGGGTCGATAGGAAGTATTCCGCGCGCGGTGTAGATACCTAGAAAACTTGCCGCGTCATCGCGCGAAATCCCAAACGTCGTTTGTGTGAGATCGTTCGTGCCGAATGAGAAGAATTCGGCGCTCTGCGCAATTTCATCGGCCATCAGCGAGGCGCGAGGCAGCTCGATCATCGTGCCGACCTGGTAATTGACCTTGGCATTCTTTTCTTTTGCAACCGCATGCGCCATCGCATCGATGCGCGCCTTGACCAGATCGAACTCAGTCTTCGTCGCAATCAACGGCACCATGACCTCAGGCACCACGGGTTTACCAGTGCGCTTGGCCGCCTCGACCGCCGCCTCGAAGATGGCGCGCGCCTGCATTTCGGCGATTTCCGGATAGACGATCGCGATGCGGCAACCGCGGAAGCCAAGCATCGGATTAAACTCAGAGAGCTCGCTCGCACGGGCAGCGAGCTTCTTCGGGTCCTCGCCCATGGCGGCGGCAACTTCGGCGATCTCTTCTTCGCCATGGGGAAGAAATTCGTGCAACGGCGGGTCCAATAACCGGATGGTCACCGGTCGGCCAGCCATAATCTCGAACAATTCGACGAAATCGGCGCGCTGCATTGGAAGCAGCTTGGCGATTGCTGTACGGCGCGACTTCTCGTCGTCAGCGAGTATCATCTCACGCACCGCCTGAATACGGTCGGATTCAAAAAACATGTGCTCAGTGCGACAGAGCCCGATGCCCTCGGCGCCGAAACGGACGGCGGCCTTTGCGTCCGTCGGTGTATCGGCATTTGCACGCACGCCAAGATGGCGCACCTTGTCGGCCCAGCCGATCAGGGTTGCAAATTCGCCGGACAATTGCGGTTCGACCATATCGACTTTGCCGGCCAGCACCTGTCCGGTTGAGCCATCGACAGTGATGTAATCGCCCTTTTTGAAGTTTTGACCGCCGGCAACCATTGTTCCCGCTGCATAGTCAATGCGCAGCGAACCGGCACCGGAAACGCACGGCTTCCCCATTCCGCGCGCCACGACTGCCGCATGTGACGTCATGCCACCGCGTGTCGTCAGAATTCCTTCGGCCGCATGCATCCCATGAATGTCCTCCGGAGAGGTTTCCACGCGGACGAGAACGACTTTTTTGCCATCCGATTTCAACTGCGCTGCTTCATCAGGGGAGAAAACAATTTCTCCGCTGGCCGCACCCGGCGAAGCCGGCAGGCCCGTGGCGATGACGCGCCGGTGCGCGCGTGGATCGATTGTCGGATGCAGCAATTGGTCGAGGCTGAGCGGATCAACGCGCAGGACCGCATCGTTTTTCGATATCAACCCCTCGTTGGCCAACTCGACCGCAATGCGAAGCGCGGCCTTGGCCGTGCGCTTGCCCGATCGCGTCTGCAGCATCCATAGCTTGCCCTGCTCAACCGTAAATTCCAGGTCCTGCATGTCGCGATAGTGCCGCTCGAGCACGTTGTAGATACGCTTGAGCTCGGCGTAGGCCTTTGGCAACGCATATTCCATCGAAGGCTTGTCAGAGCCGGCTTCCTTCCGGGCGGCCTCACTGATCTCCTGCGGCGTACGTATGCCGGCGACGACATCTTCGCCTTGCGCATTGATCAGGAATTCGCCGTAGAGTTTTTTCTCACCGGTCGAGGGGTTACGGGTAAACGCAACGCCGGTCGCCGAGGTGTCACCCATGTTGCCGAACACCATGGCCTGCACGTTGACCGCAGTGCCCCAACTTTCCGGAATATTGTGCAGCTTGCGATACGTAATGGCGCGCTGGTTCATCCACGAGCCGAACACTGCTCCAATTGCGCCCCAGAGTTGCTCATGGGGATCCTGAGGAAAGTCGTGGCCGAGTTTATCCTTCACGCGCTTCTTGTAACGAACGACGAGATCGGCCCAATCGTCGGCAGACAAGTCCGTGTCAAGCGTATAGCCCTGCTGCTCCTTGTGCCGATCGAGCAATTCCTCGAAATGCTCGTGGCCCACGCCGAGCACCACATCGGAATACATGGTGATGAAGCGCCGGTAGCTGTCATAGGCGAAGCGCCGATCGCCGGATTTCTTCGCGAGCGTTTCAACGGTTTCGTCGTTGAGACCAAGATTGAGGACTGTATCCATCATCCCCGGCATAGAGGCGCGGGCGCCCGAACGCACCGAGACGAGCAATGGATTCGCCACATCTCCGAACTTCTTGCCGGTGATGCGCCCGACCTGCGCCAGGGCCCTTTCGACCTGACTATGCAGATCCTTCGGGTACTGCTTGTTGTGGTTGTAGTAGTACGTGCAGACGTCGGTCGTAATGGTGAAACCGGGCGGAACGGGCAGCTTCAGATTGGCCATCTCGGCCAGTCCCGCGCCCTTGCCGCCAAGCAGATCGCGCATGGAGGCTGTACCTTCGGCGCGGCCATTGCCAAAGCCGTAGACCCATTTGCCTCTGGATTGCGGGGCGGTCGCGTTGGACCGGGCCTTGAGCCGGGAAGACTTCCGCACCGCTCGTTTTTTACGCTTCACGCCGGTACGCGCACGATTTCTTTTAGCCATATGTCAAGCAACATTGGTGGGACGACGGCATTTAAAAGCACCGCCGTTGGGCCTGCGCAAGTCCCGATTCCGATCAGCGGAAAAGGCCAAGACCGAGCAGACCGATCAGTATGAGATAGACCGCGACGATGATGTTGAGAAGACGCGGGATGATGAGAATCAGAATACCGGCAATGAGTGCAACGATCGGCTGCAAATGCGCAATGCTGACGGTCATGATCCACTCCCCTTTTTTGGGTGGCAATGCGATTGAAAACGGCGATAAAGCTGGACAGTTCCACTTTATGACATCGCAAAAGCGGTGCGAAGTTCTATGGGCGCGCGGACCGCAGCTATCCCTCGATCTTTGAGAAATCCGCTACAGATCGGGTCGCTTCACGAATCTCGTTGAGCAGCTTCAAGCGATTCTCGCGCAGGGCTTTATCGTCGACATTGACGGTAACTTTGTCGAAAAACGCGTCCACGCGTGGCCGCAGTTTGACCATTGCGCGCATCGCTGCCGCGAAATCTTCTTTGGCGACAGCCGCCGAGGCTTCCTTCTTCGCGACGTCGATGGCCCCGGCCAACGCCTTTTCTTCGGGCAGTTGGTACTTCTTCGAATCGGGCGTGCCTGTGTATTCGCGCTTGTCTTTTTTCTCCTCTATCCGAATGATGTTGGTCGCGCGCTTATAGCCGGCGAGAAGATTCTTGCCGTCATCGCTGTCGAGGAATTTCCCCAGCGCCTCGACGCGATGCACGATCATCAAAAGATCGTCTTGGCCAGAGAGCGAAAACACCGCGTCAACCAGATCGTGCCGCGCGCCCTGCTCGCGTAGCTGCACCTTCAGGCGATCGGCAAAGAATGAAAGCAAGTCATCTCCGGCCAAAAAATTTTTGACGGCCTTTTGAAAGACGCCCTTGAGGGGCAGGCGGAGCTTGTTATCAATCACCAACCTGATCACGCCCAATGCCGCGCGCCGCAACGCGTAAGGGTCCTTCGATCCCGTCGGCTTCTCGTCGATCGCCCAGAATCCCGTCAGCGTATCGATCTTGTCTGCGAGCGCGACCGCGATTGAAACGGGCTCGGCGGGAACAAGGTCATCAGGCCCCTTGGGCTTATAGTGGTCCTCGCAGGCGTGCGCGACATCCTCGTCTTCGTCTTGCGCTTCGGCATAGTAACGGCCCATCAGTCCCTGCAACTCTGGGAACTCGCCGACGACGTCAGTCAAAAGATCGGCCTTGCACAGTTGGGCAGCTCGCTCCGCCTTGGCGACATCGGCGCCCACAATCGGCGCAAGCTGGCCGGCGAGCGCCGTGATGCGCGCAATGCGCGCCGCCTGGGTGCCGAGCTTCTCGTGGAACACGATATGTTCGAACTTCGGCAGCCGGTCTTCGAGCCGTATCTTCAGGTCGGTGTCGTAGAAGAACTTCGCATCTGAGAGCCGCGCGCGGATCACGCGCTCGTTGCCAGCGACAATCGCCTTGCCGCCATCGGCCGCTTCTTCGTTGGCGACTAGAATAAATTTGTTCGCAAGCTTGGCCGTCTGCGAATCGCGCAACACAAAGCATTTCTGGTTGTTGCGGATAGTGGCGCGGACAACTTCGTCAGGGATCGACAGGAAGCTTTTGTCAAATGTCCCCATCAACGTAACGGGCCATTCGACGAGGCCGGCAACCTCAGCCAGTAACCCCTCGTCTTCCACTAGCTCGTAGCCTTGCGCGAAAGCGAGGTTCTTGGCGTCGGCGAGAATCATGTCGGCACGCCGCGCCGGATCGAGAACCACTTTGGCCTTTTCGAGCTTCGCAACGTAGTCCTCGAAGTGGCGCACCTTGATCGGACCCGGCGCCATGAAGCGATGACCACGCGTTTCGTCGCCACCTTGAATGCCATCTATATCGAATGAAACGACAGCGGGCTCCTCGGTTTCCGGGCCAAAAGTTGCGACGATTGAATGGAGCGGACGCACCCAGCTGAGCCGGCCCGTGCCCCAGCGCATGGACTTTGGCCACGGAAAGCTGCGTACCACCTCGGAGATCATTTCGGCGATCACGTCGAGCGTCGGCTGTCCCGGCTTGTCGATCACTGCGACGTAGAAATCGCCTTTCTTGTCCGGCTGAACCTTTGCCTGCTCGATCGATTGAAGACCCGCAGCCTTGAGAAACCCCGCAATGGCGTTCTCGGGCGCACCGACGCGCGGCCCCTTCTTTTCGTCCTTGATGTCAGGCTGGCGGGCCGGCACGCCATGCACCCACAAGGCGAGCCGGCGCGGCGTGACAAAAGCCTTGGCGCCCTCGTAGACGAGACCGGCCGCCACCAGCCTGTCGGTCACCATCTTTTGCAGGTCCGCGGCCGCGCGTACCTGCATGCGCGCGGGGATTTCCTCGGACAGCAATTCGAGCAGGAGATCGGGCATCGGGCGGAAACTTAAGATATTGCGTCGCGCGCATGCCTAGCAAGGGAGCACGCGACTGTCACCATACGCCCGGCTTTTTCCAACCGCCGCCGCCACCGCCGCCGCCGGAAAAGCCCGAGGAACCCGACGAAGCCGGCTCTGCGCTCGCAAAGGCCTCGCCCATGCTCGCAACCGAAGACGACACCGCGTTGCTAAAGTTGTCGCCGGACCAACCGCCGCTGCTCCACCTCGGCTGACCGCTGCACATCTTCCATCACCGAGCGCTCATGCCCCGCATAGCCTTTGACCGTTTCGACCAGATTAGGGACGAGTGCGGAGGGTCGCTTGAGCTGGACGTCGATCCCGCTCCACGCCTCATTGGCCGTCTGTCGCGTTCGAACCAGGCTGCTTGAAGACTATTATCGCGTACAGCCTGGCCGCCGCGGCGACGAGCAAAATGACCAGAGGAGCATGGTCCTTGGGCGCCCCCCGCGCCAAGTGATTCGGTCACGCTCCTAAATTACCGCTTTTAGCCGCCGTTACGGAACGCAACGCAGGCCTGCTAAGCGCCGCCGCCTTCGGTCGCCAGCCAGGCCTCACCGCACGCTTTTGCCAATTCGCGAACGCGCAAGATGTAACTCTGTCGTTCGGTCACTGAAATCACGCCACGCGCATCGAGGAGATTGAATACGTGGCTTGCCTTGATGCACTGGTCGTATGCAGGAAGCGCCATCAGATGACGCTGCTTTTTGCCGTCGGCCCAACCTGCTGCCAGGTATTTCCTGCAAGCGGCCTCTGCCATCTTGAACTGCTCGAACAGCATTGCGGTGTCAGCAAATTCAAAATTGTGCCGTGAATATTCCTGTTCGGCCTGCAGAAAGACATCACCGTACGTAACCTTTTTGTCGTCGGTGCGTCCGTTGAAATTGAGCGCATATACGTTGTCGACGCCCTGAACATACATTGCGAGCCGCTCAAGGCCGTAGGTGAGTTCGCCTGCGACGGGCGAGCACTCAAATCCCGCGACCTGCTGGAAGTAAGTGAACTGCGAAACCTCCATACCGTCGCACCAGCATTCCCAGCCAAGGCCCCATGCACCCAGTGTGGGACTTTCCCAATCGTCCTCTACAAAACGAATGTCGTGAATTTTCGGATCGATGCCGATCGTCTTCAGTGAATTGAGATACAAATCCTGAATGTCGGGAGGCGACGGCTTCAGGATCACCTGAAACTGGTAGTAGTGCTGCAGCCGGTTCGGATTCTCGCCGTAACGGCCATCCTTCGGGCGCCGCGAGGGCTGCACATAGGCAGCGTTCCAGGGCTTCGGGCCAAGTGCCCGCAAGGTAGTCGCAGGGTGGAACGTTCCGGCTCCCACCTCCATGTCGTAGGGTTGCAGGATGACGCAGCCCCAATTCGCCCAATACTGCTGCAGGGCAAGGATCAGCCCCTGGAATGACCGCGTCGGGTCCAGGGTGCCTTGATGTGCGCCGTCGCTGGCGAGAAGTCTGGCTTCAGCCATCGGATGGATACTGATTCTTAAGCACAGGAATAGATTCGACCCTAGAGGTGGCCCCATAGTGGGTCAAGTCGCGGTCCATTTACGCGCTGTTGAACCGCCGCTGATATCCCACACGACTGATCAAGAAGAAAAGCGTGTCGCGGGTTGGGGATACCAATGCTCTCTTTTCAGCTGATTGGTTGGGTGCTGATCCTGCTGTTCTTCGGCGCCATGATCGGCGGACATAAAGGCATTGCCGACCGTTAAATCGGCCTGATCAGGCAACCCTATCGCTATTCTTAAAGGCGGTACTCGCCCGTCGCCGGATCACGGCGAAGCGTTGGACGATTCTCAGCGTCCGCTATTTTGGCTTTCACGCGCCTCGCCTGCTCGAGTTCTTCATTGATCCGGCGCGCTTCCTTGATCGCCCAGTGCACGACCATGGCGCCGCCCAAAGCGGCGAGCGACCATTTCACGAGCGGTGAGAGTAAGAACGTCGGCATGAGCAGCTCCGATCGAATATCAACCGACAAAGGGTCAGTTGCGAAGGCGGCATTTTCGGGGCGAATGTGGATTGGTGCAAGTGGCCAGCCAGCGGCACAGCGTCGCCTACGTTTGCGGCCGGAAACCCACGCCAAAAATGCGCACTAGGCCTAACTAGAGCCCGTACCGCGACCAAAAAGCGCGAATCTCAAGCGCCGAAATAAGATCATCAGCAAGACCGGGTTTCTGAACAAACGCATCCACCAGATTAACACCCGGTAATCTACGCCCGAATAGGGAGCGCTCAGCGGAGATGAGCGGCGTGTGGACTTTCTCGCCAAAGCGTTGACGCAGGGTCGAACGCAAATCGCCGATACTGTCCGCCAACCCAAGCTCGATCGCCTTCTGTGCGATCCAAAACTCGCCTGAGAACAGATTCTTGTCGGAGCCCTTCAACTTCGGCCCACGGCGATTCTTTACAAGCGCAATAAAGTTCCCGTGAATCTCGTTTTGAATAGCTTTGATGCGCTTCACGTCCTCAGGCTTCTCGGGCAGAAACGGATCGAGCATCGCCTTTCGATCGCCTGACGTGTAAAGCCGCCGTTCGATTCCGACTTTATTCATGAGCTCGGTAAATCCGAACGACGCGCCAACAACGCCAATCGAGCCGACAATCGAGAACTCGTTGCATACGATTTCGTCAGCGGCGCAGGCCAACATGTAACCTCCGGACGCGCCGACATCCTCGACAAAGGCCAACACCGGTAACTTTTTTTCGTCGGCAAGTTGCCGGATGCGTCGAAAAATGAGGTGTGATTGGGACGGCGAGCCGCCTGGCGAATTGATGATCAAAGCCACCGCCTGCGCGTGAGGAGTGGTAAAGGCGCGCTGCAGCGACTTTGCAATCGTTGACAGCAACAAACCCGGACGCAAAGGCGTCACGACGCCGATAACCCCCGCAAGGCGCACCACCGGCACGACGGGTATGTCGCTGCGGAAGCGCCGCGGAACAAGCCGCGCGGAAAAATCGATCAGGCGCTTGCCGAAAGTGGGGTGGGGGGCGTTTTCACTGGCCATTGCACTCAGATAGGCAGGCACCGCCCCGTGAGTCAAAGGCGGACCGGGAACCGGACCCTCGCACATCCCTAAAATTTGGGCGATTTGCTCCGAAATGGTCCGTCGTTGCCTGTTTTTTAACTTTGGAATGCTTTTTGCAAGTTACCAGGCGCCGGCACTTTGGAAGAGGCGGATCGATGGATCCCAAGATCACACTCCTGTTCATGTTGATCGGCAGCGTTATTGGCCTTTCGCGCCTGAACGACACGAACTTGGACCGAGTGCGACGCCAGTTCGCAGATCGCCAATGGCGAGAATTTATGCCCAGACGGCGCAAGGTTTAGGCAAACCTTCGCTCAGGCATCGGCAATCGTGAGAGTTTTCCCGTTGCGCAGCACGGCCTCTGCCGCCGGCGTTGGCTGACCGTTCTCGTCATTGAGCGCGAGGGCCGGAAAGTCCGTGCGCGTGCCGCCCGCTCCCTTCACGGCTCGCACCAGTACGCGGATGGCGGGCGCCTCGGCGCGCGGCAGCACCGGCAGGACGGCTGTATCTCCAAATGAGATTTTGAGCGCGCCGAGGACCTCGTCCAACCCATCCGCGCGCCAGATGAGCGTCAGGACACCGTGCGCTTTCAAAAGCCGTGCGGCTGTGTTTACCCAGCGCCCGAGGAGTCCGGGCTGGCCAACATGGGCAAGACGACGACGCGGATCGGGCGAAACATTTTGCCGGTGCGCGTCGTGAAACGGTGGGTTCATCAAGACACGATCGGCGCAGTCCGAAGACATGCCACTGCGTTCGAACGCGTTCGCGTTTTCCACGTCGAGCACGAGTGCTTTGACTAGACGGTCGAGGTGATTTAACCGCGCATTGTAGGTCGCGAGCGAGCAAAGGACCGGGTCGACCTCGACAAGCGTGACTTTCAAGTCGGTCACGCGTGCCGCGAGCGCGAGACCCGCCGCACCAACACCGGCCCCCAGGTCGACTGCATGCTCGCCGCCGCGAGCTCCCGTTGCCGCAGCCAGCAGAATGGCATCGTGACCGACGCGATGGCCGCGCACAGGTTGTCGCAAACATAGCCTGCCCCCGAGGACAGCATCTTCAGTGGTTTCGATCTCAGTTTCCATCAGGGCGCAGCTCATGGCCCAGGCCGGCTTCTTCCAACAGCCGCCGCGCCCGCAACTCGTATTCTTCTGCCACCAAAACGCGACGCGGCAGGACGCCCAGCGACCCCTCCAAAACACTCATGTTCTGATCAAGAACCAGTGGCCGAAACCCGGCGCTCTCAAGCAAAGCCACGACTGCCGAAACCAGGACAGCGTCATTGGTACGGATGAGCTCACGCATGGATTTGAGTCTACGTTGGGCTAGTTGTCAGCCTGGCCATTCAGCCCACCAACAACCACCGCGTCAAATTGACTTGATGCGACAATCTAATGGACTTGCCGCTGTAGCATAGCATTCCTATGCTAGCGGTTTCTAAGTGCTGGAGATGAAATGGCCGTCGTTCTTCCGTTTGAAAGTCCAAACCCAGCCTCGCTCAATCGGTTGGCCGAATTGGTGGCTCCAGATATGGAGCGCGTCAATTCGACGATTTTAGCTCGTACCGGGTCTGACGTCGCGATGATCCCGGAGGTCGCCAACCATCTGATTTCATCTGGCGGCAAGCGGCTTCGACCGATGCTCACGCTGGCGATGGCGAGACTCAGCGGCTATTCGGGCGACGGTCACATCAAACTCGCCGCGGCGGTTGAATTCATGCACACGGCTACTCTTCTGCACGACGATGTGGTCGACGAAAGTGATCTGCGCCGCGGCAAAGCCGCCGCGCGCATGCTCTGGGGCAACGAGGCGAGCGTGCTAGTCGGTGATTTTCTTCTTGGCCAGGCGTTCAAGATGATGGTCGAGGTCGCAAATCTGCATGCACTCGATATCTTGTCGTCGGCGGCCGCGGTGATCGCGGAAGGTGAAGTCATGCAACTTGGCACCGCCAAAAATACGGCCACCAACGAGGACGAGTACCTTTCAGTCATCCGGGCCAAGACCGCGGAGTTGTTTGCCGCTGCGTGCGAAGTGGGGCCCGCTCTCGCGGCAAAAGAGAAGGCAGAACTGGCGGCCTGCCGATCGTTCGGAATGAATCTCGGAATTGCCTTTCAGCTGATCGACGACGCGCTCGACTATGGCGGCAAATCAGCGAAACTCGGCAAGAACGTCGGAGACGATTTCCGGGAAGGGAAAATTACTCTGCCGGTGGTTTTGTCCTTCCGACGCGGCACCGAAAGTGAGCGCGCGTTCTGGAACCGGACGCTGGGCGAAGGCGATTTCCGCGACGGCGACCTCGATCAGGCCATCACGTTGATGGCCAAACACCATTCGATTGAGGACACCGTTGGCCGCGCGCGTCACTATGGTGCGATTGCCACTGATGCGCTGGCGTTGGTGCCACCGGCTGAGATCAAGTCGGCGCTGGAAGAGGCGGTCGCATTTTGCATTGGCCGCGCCCATTGAGGCGCGCTTGGCGCTAGCCGATCATGGCGGACTGGACCCACCAGTCTCGACGTTCGGCCCGGAGTTTCTGCGCTGCCGCTGTCCCTTCGCTTTGCGCAGCGAACAGCGCGAAACATGTCGGTCCCGACCCCGACATACGGACAAGTCTGGCACCTGGTAAGGCGCGCATGGTTTCTAAAATCTCACCGATGACAGGGGCGCAAGCACGGGCTGCATCCGCGAGATCGTTATCGTGCCGCTCCAGAAAGTCGATCAGGTGGTTGAATTCTTTCGGCACAACGTCGGCGTGATTGTCATCACCTCGGCCGCCAGCAAATTTGCCGAAGACGTCTCGTGTAGCCAATGGCACAAGTGGATTGACCAGCAGCGCCGACAATACCGGCAAGTCGATCGGCGCGGATAACCGCTCGCCGATACCGCGCATGATCCGCGCCTGCGGATGAAGACAGACAGGAACGTCGGCGCCTGTTGCGCGGGCCGCCGACATAAGTCTCGGATCATCCAAGGCAATAGCATTGACGCGAGAAACAAGTCGTAGGGCTGCCGCCGCGTCGGCGGAACCGCCACCGAGACCAGCCGCGACTGGAATGTTCTTCTCGAGCAGAAAATTGCCGGCCTTCAGGCCAGCAACACGCTCGCGTCCCGCGGCAACTGCCTTGAGAACCAGATTTTCGCCAATGGGCCCGCTCTTCCTCCCGAAGGGGCCCGTTATTTCCAGTCCTTCTGCGGCGTCAGTGCGCAACGTCAATACGTCGCCAAAATCAGCGAACGCAACCAAGCTCTCGATCTCGTGGTAGCCGTCGGAGCGGCGACCGAAAACCCGCAGCGTCAGATTGATTTTTGCAGGAGCCTTTTCGAGCAGCGTCGCGCTCACACGAAAACCTATCGCTTAAGCAACAGCGTTCAGCCGCCGTCACCGCTCTTCTTGCCTGCCTTGGCCTGTGACGAAGTTTCGTCGGGAAGACCTTCCTTGAGCTTCTCCTCGATTTTGGGAAGCTCCTCCGCATCCGGTTTTAGATCACGCGCATGGGCCCATTGAAATCTGGCCTCCAGCACGCGGCCTACTCGCCAATACGCATCGCCAAGATGATCGTTGATCGTTGGATCTTCAGGCTTGAGCTCGATCGCGCGCTCTAGCTGTTTGGTCGCTTCCTCGTAATTGCCAAGTCGGTAGTAGGCCCAGCCGAGAGAGTCGACGATGTAGCCATCGTCAGGACGCTGCTGGACGGCCTTCTTGATCATCTCCATGCCTTCGTCCAGTTTGATGCCCTGGTCGATCCACGAATAACCAAGGTAGTTGAGGACGTGTGGCTGGTCCGGGAATAACTCCAACGCCTTCAGAAGATCCGCTTCAGCCTTTGCCCATTGCTTCGAGCGCTCGTAGCAAATACCGCGGAAATAATAGACGACCCAGTTCGCCTTTTCGGGATTTTGTATCGCAGATACACCCTTCGAATAAACGTTGGCACATTCGGCAAACTTCTTGTGCCCACGCAAAACATTGCCAAGCGCCATGATCGCTTCGAGATCATCCGGATTCTGCTTGATCAACCCTTCTAGATGCTTTTGCGCCTCGTCGGCCCGGTCAAGGCTGTCGAGATTGGCCGCCATTTGGATAGCGGCGTTGCGGTGCAAGGGAGAACTCGGAGGAACGCGATCGTAGATCTTGATCGCAAGCTCCGGCTTCTTGAGAGATTCATAGAGATCGGCGAGCGACAAAAGGGCAAGTGGATGATTGGGGCTGAGGAAGAGCGAGAGCTGCAGATAGACCAGGCCCAGGTCCTCTCCGCCTCGCCGGCCAAGAGAGGCGCCGAGGCCATAAAGTGCCTCAGCGGCACCCGCCTGAACGTTGGCAACGAGTGGCGGCAATTTCTCGCCTGCCTGGAGTTTGTCCATCGCCTCGACCACGAGCGGATGGCGTGGCAGCGTTTTGTCGAAGGTCTCGAAAACCGTCATGGCCTCTTTGGGCGAGCGGTTGCGCGAAACCCAACTGCCGTAAGCCTGCACGACGCGCAGGGCCGTGGAGTCTAACTTGTAGGCGCGCTCAAGACGCTTGCCGGCCTCCTTTTGATTGCCGGCCACGTCGTAAATCAGGCCGGCATGGAGATCTTTGAAAATCGCATACCATTCCGGCCCGGCGAGATGGTCGATCGCCGCGATTGCGCCCTTGCTGTCATTGGCGCCAAGGCTGCCCCATGCGGAAAGCAACGTCGCCGTCAGATCGGTAATCGGTCCACGGATCGATTGAGCGAGGTCGCGCCGCGCAGGCAGATATTGCTTGCGTTTGAGCGAATTCACTCCGAGTACCAGGCGGGCGACCCGATCATTCTTGTCGGCCTGCGCCACGCGTTCGGCAAATTTCACGGCCTCATCGACATCTCCGTCGACCAGAAATGCGAGGAAGACGCGGTCAAGCAATTCGCCATTGTTCGGATCGCGCTTGAGTGCCGCCCGGTAATAGGCGGCGGCAGCAGCGGCGTCGCGCTGCTGACCGGCATGGCGTGCGGCCAGGTAGCTTCCCGAGGCGCTGATTGCGCTGGATTGCAGGGCACTCGTCTGTTGCGCGGCAAGAGGGGTAGTTGCTGCCGCCAGAAAGGCGGCCAGCGCGCTGCCGGCAACGCAGCGGCCGAAACTCGAAAGGGTCACGGGCAGTGCTCCAATGAAGCGGTTGCGGCGGATTCGCACGCGAACCACCGAGTGTTACGCCGAGAATGGCCTTTTTGCGCGGCCCCCGCAAGAACGTCCCACGCGGCGCGACATCGGCCACATTGAGGGGAGCGGTGTGGCAGTATCGTGGCCGGATCGGCCCGAAGTTCACATATTCGGATAGTTGGGCCCCCCACCGCCCTCGGGTGGAACCCAATTTATGTTTTGGTTCGGGTCCTTGATGTCACACGTTTTGCAGTGAACACAATTTTGCGCATTGATCACGTATTTTTCGGAGCCCGCCTCTTCCACCCATTCGTAGACTCCCGCCGGACAGTATCGGGCCGAGGGCCCTGCAAAAACATCGTGCTCGGATTTCTTCTGCAGGCTGAGGTCACCGACCTTGAGGTGAACCGGCTGGTCTTCTTCGTGATTGGTATTGGAAAGGAAGACCGACGAAAGTCGGTCGAAGGTAATTTTACCATCGGGTTTCGGATACGGGATTGGCGCGCATTCAGCCGCTGGTTTTAGCGAGGCGTAGTCAGGCTTGTCGTGCCGAAGCGTGCCGAACAATGAGAAGCCAAGCGTATTTGTCCACATATCGAACCCACCGAGCGTGATGCCCAGAAGCGTTCCGAATTTCGACCACAACGGCTTCGCGTTGCGCACCTTCCATAGGTCTTTGCCAATGGCCGAGTTGCGCCAGCCCGCATCATAGTCCGACAATTCATCATGGCTACGTCCGGACGACAGCGCTGCAGCGGCGGATTCGGCGACCGCTATTCCGGAAAGAATGGCGTTGTGACTTCCCTTGATGCGCGGGACGTTCATGAAACCCGCATCGCAACCAAGCAACGCGCCGCCGGGAAATGAAAGTTTCGGCACCGATTGGTATCCGCCCTCGGTGAGAGCGCGGGCGCCATAGGCGAGTCTTTTGCCGCCATCAAAGGTATCGCGCACAAGCGGGTGTGTCTTGAAGCGTTGGAATTCCTCGAACGGCGACAGGTACGGATTTGAATAGTTGAGATACAGAACGAATCCGACTGAAATCAGATTGTCGTCCAGGTGATAGAGAAATGAACCGCCGCCGGTCGAATTATCGAGCGGCCACCCGAAGGTATGCTGTACGAGCCCCTTGCGGTGCTTTTCCGATCCAACCTGCCAAAGCTCTTTCAAACCCAGCGCGAATTTCTGCGGCAAGCGGTCTTTCGCAAGGCCAAATTTCGGGATCAATTGCTTGGCGAGATTGCCACGCGCGCCTTCGGCGAACAGCGTGTACTTCGCGCGCAATTCCATGCCTCGGGTGAAATTGTCTTTCGGCTCCCCGTTTTTGCCCACGCCCATATCGCCGGTCGCAATGCCCGCGACCGCGTCATTCGCGTCAAAGAGAAGTTCCGTCGCGGCGAACCCGGGATAGATTTCAACGCCGAGAGCTTCCGCTTTGGTCGCGAGCCAACGGCATACGTTGCCGAGAGAGACGATGTAGTTGCCGTGATTGTTCATCAACGGCGGCATCATGAAATTTGGCAGCCGGATCGACGCGGTTTTTGAAAGATAATAAAAGCGATCGTCCGCGACTGCGGTCTTGATGGGCGTGTCTTCTGAACGCCAGTAGGGCAACAAGCGATCAAGCCCAACGGGGTCAATCACGGCGCCTGAGAGGATATGCGCGCCGACCTCGGAACCTTTCTCCACCACAACCACGGAAACATCCGGATTGATCTGCTTGAGGCGGATCGCGGCCGCAAGCCCGGCGGGACCGGCGCCGACAACGACCACATCGAAATCCATTGCCTCGCGGGCTGGTAGTTCGGCCATGAATGTCTCCTTGGCCAATTGTCCACTTTTGCACAGAGGGCGGCAATCGGGCTTAGCCTATGCTAGGATGAATAAGTGATCCCCTCTCGCGACACTCCTGGACGTGACCTTCTCGATTTCTATGCCGAGACGGGCGTCGATGCACTCCTAGGAGAAAGTCCCGTCGATCGTTTTGCTTCGACTGAGCCGGAGGCACCTGCCGCGCGTGCGACGCGACCGACGGCCCCGCCTGCCGATTTCGACACTGTGAGCCGGCCCACGCTTGCTGCGCCGCCTGCCCCGGATGTGGCTGTCATGCAGGCACGTTCGGCGGCAAAAAACGCAAAGACACTCGACGAGTTGCGTACCATTCTCGATAACTTTGAAGGCTGCGCGCTGAAACCTACAGCGAGCCAACTTGTATTCGCCGACGGCAATCCCGAAGCACGATTGATGCTCGTAGGGGAGGCGCCGGGTCGCGACGAAGACATTGAAGGTCTGCCTTTCGTCGGCCGATCCGGCAAATTGCTTGACCGCATGCTGGCGGCGATCGGATTCGATCGGACGTCTGTGTACATCGCCAACATCGTACCCTGGCGTCCACCGGGAAACCGCACGCCTACCCCGCAGGAATCGCAGATCTGCCTTCCCTTCATCTTGCGGCAGATCGAGCTTGCCGACCCTGACATCCTGGTTTGCCTCGGCGGTCCGTCCGCACAGACGCTTCTCGGTATCAAAGAGGGTATCACCAAAACACGGGGACGATGGTTCGCCTTTGAAACTGGTAAGCGCGAAATCCGCGCCATGCCGACGTTCCATCCGGCCTTCCTGCTCCGTAGCCCTCTGCAAAAACGATTTGCGTGGCGCGACTTCCTGGCGATCAAGAAGGCGCTCGATCACCGATAAGCGACCAAAATTGCGCCCGCAGCGATCAACGCCACTCCGAGCCAGTTCGGCGTCGTCAAGCGCTCTCCTAAAAATACAGCACCGAACAGTGCCACCAGCACCACGGAGAGCTTATCGATGGGTGCTACCTTCGCGGCTTCACCTATCTTCAGAGCGCGGAAATAGCAAATCCAGGAAGCACCTGTTGCCAGCCCGGATAGCAGCAAAAACAAATAACTGCGTGAAGAGATTGCACCAAGCGACTGAAATTGTCCGGTCGCCAAGAGAATGAAGGCGAGCGTCACCAAAATCACAACAGTACGAATGAAGGTGGCAAAGTCGGCATTCACGTTTTCGACGCCGACCTTGGCAAATATCGCCGTCAGGGCGGCGAAAACCGCCGACAGAACCGCCCATAACTGCCAGGTCGAGGTCACGATCACCCCGCAACCGCGAACTTGGCTGCAAACAGAATCGCAAGGACAATCACGGCCGCGGAGGCTTCTCGCACCTTGCCGGAAACTATCTTGACGAGCGCGTAAGTGATAAAGCCCAGGCCGATGCCGGTAGCGATTGAATAGGTCAGCGGCATTGTGATTGCGGTCACGACGGCCGGAGCATATTCGGTCACGTCCTCCCAATCTATCTCCGCCAGACTGCGCGTCATTACGCGGGCAACATAGAGCAAGGCTGCCGCCGAGGCACAGGCAGGCACCGTGCCCGCCAGCAAGGCTGAGGCGGAAACTGGGACAGCAGCTTTCCGGCTTACCTGTGGGCGCTTTGGCTGCCTGACCATATCATTCCGTCACCGAGTTCGGGTTCTGAGCCTAACTCGGCTGGAATCCCCCGTCAGAACTGATGTGAGTGCTGTGGATACTACGTAATCGCAATTTGCCGCTTCGATTTATCGCACGCATGGAACACATTTGGTTTCCCCGCTTTATCGCCGGCGACTATAATTGTTTGAGGACGTTTGGTCGGAGCTCGTCATGGATTTTGATCCTGTCCTGCTGGCCCGTTTACAATTCGCCTTCACCATCGTTTTTCACATCATCTTTCCAAGCTTCACGATCGGGTTGTCAGCGTATCTGGCGACCCTTGGCGCGCTATGGCTGCGTACTGGCAACGACCGGTATCAGCACCTCATGCAATTCTGGACGCGGATCTTCGCGGTCTCTTTTGCGATGGGCGTTGTGTCCGGGATCGTGCTCTCATACCAGTTCGGCACCAATTGGAGTCGCTTCTCACTCGTCGTTGGCAACGTCGTCGGGCCTTTGATCGGCTATGAAGTTTTAAGTGCATTCTTTCTGGAAGCGACGTTCCTTGGGGTGCTGCTGTTCGGCTTCAATCGTGTGCCGCCCTGGCTCTACGTGCTATCAGCCGCGATTGTCGCTGTTGGCACCGCCATATCGGCATTCTGGATTTTGTCGGCCAATAGCTGGATGCAAACGCCAACCGGCCACCAGATGAGCGGCGGCGTCGTGCACCCGGCCGACTGGCTCGCAATTGTATTCAATCCGAGTTTTCCGTATCGGTTCGCACACATGCTCAACGCCGCATATCTGACGACTGGTTTTGTGGTGCTGGCTGTGGGCGCGCGCTATCTCGTCGCCGGCCGCCACATCGACGAGGGGCGGACGATGCTTAGGATGGCAATCGGACTAACCGCAATCCTGGCTCCGTTGCAGCTTTTCATTGGCGATCAACACGGACTTAACACGTTGCAACATCAGCCAATCAAAATTGCGGCCATGGAAGCGCATTGGGACGGAAGCAAGCCCGGTGACTTCCACATTTTCGCCTGGCCGGACGAAGTGGCTGGAGTAAACCGTTTCGAGTTGTCGATCCCGAAAGCGGCGTCACTGGTCCTGACCCATCGCATGAACGGACTATTTCCGGGCCTCAACAGTGTACCTGCGTCCGACCGGCCTCCGGTCAAGACTGTGTTTTTCGCTTTCCGCACCATGCTCGCAATCGGATTCTTCATGATTGCATCTGCGCTTTTCGGAGCCTTCTTGTGGTGGCGCGGAACACTGTTCGAGACGCGCTGGTATTTGCTCATGATGTCGCACTGCTGGTGGATGGGCTTCGTCGCGGTGATAGCAGGCTGGATCGTGACCGAGAGCGGGCGCCAGCCCTGGATCGTGCAAGGCATTTTGCGCACCGCCGACGCCACATCCCCTGTGCCTGGTGCGACTATCGCGGGCACGTTCGCGCTATTCGTTCTGGCCTACGGCGTCGTGTTCTGGTTTGGCATCTATTACATCAACCGACTGATTGCGCGGGGTCCGCACAAACCTGCGGCCGAGCCGATCCCATTTTCACCGAGCCCGATTTCCGCAGCACAGGACGCCGGGCGCGAGGCAATGCAGCGTTGAAAGGCATGTTGTCATGGAATGGTACCTCCCTCTGATCTGGGCTGCCCTGATCGGTACCGCCGTATTCATGTACGTACTTCTCGACGGCTTCGATTTGGGCATCGGCATACTTTTTCCAACCGCGCACACCGAGAGCGAGCGCGATCAGATGACCCGCACTATTGCGCCATACTGGGATGGCAACGAGACCTGGCTCGTACTGGGCGGCGCTGGTCTGTTCGTCGCCTTTCCAAAGGCGTACTCGATCATCATGCCGGCGTTCTACCTGCCGGTGATCGTGATGCTTCTGTCGTTGGTTTTTCGTGGTGTCGCATTTGAATTTCGCCACGTTTCGTACAGCAAGACCGGTTGGAATCTTGCCTTCAATGTAGGCTCGACTCTCGCGAGCTTCTCTCAGGGTGTGATCCTTGGCGGCCTGATCCAGGGAGTTGCCGTGCGCGATGGCGCCTTCAGCGGAGGTTCGTTCGACTGGGCAACACCTTTTGCCTTCCTCTGCGGACTGTCCCTGATCGCCGGTTACGCACTGCTGGGTGCTACGTGGCTTGCGATGAAAACGGAAGGGCCGGTGGCGCACCGCGCCCGCGCCCAAGCAAAATTCCTGCTGCTGGCAGTGCTCGTCTGCATGGCCGCGGTGAGCTTATGGACGCCACTCAGCCAGCCACGCATCGCAGACCGGTGGTTCACTTTGCCCAATTTCTATTTTCTTTGGCCGGTGCCTCTGGTTACGGCGCTCACCGCCTATCTTGCATGGCAATGGATCGAAAACGGGCGCGAAGCGCCGCCATTCCTGGCCACCATGGCGCTTTTCCTTCTTGGCTTTCTTGGACTCGTAATTTCCAACTTCCCCTACTTGGTCCCGCCGTCTCTCACGGTTTGGGATACAGCGGCAGCGCCGGCGAGCCAGATTTTTATGTTGCTTGGCACGCTTCTGTTGCTGCCAATCATCCTCGGCTACGTCGCTTTTATCTATTGGCTGTTCCGCGGGAAGGTGCGAGAGGGTGAAAGCTATCACTAGCTATTGTGGCCGCTGCATCGACCATCCGATGCGGATCAGCGGCAACATTCCCTGCACCGCGCGTGGGAATGAGCGTGGTACCTCGGGTACCATTTCCGGAAATTGAACCTTCAGCGTCTCGGGAGCAGTGCCACTGTTGTCGGCAGCCGGCCAAACCAAAATGCCGCCCTGCGCGCGCATGTCGGTCAAAGTTACCCACGGGCTCCGCTCTGGCGCCCAAGCAAAATAGAGGTGAGGTCGACTCGGCGCGGCGAGCGCGACGAGGGGTGCAATTCGCGGATCGCCGCTCAAATAAGCTAGCGGCTTGCCGGTGCGGCGCTGAAAGATGTCCGCGTAGAAGCGACCCTCGGCGTTCGCCGGTTGAGCAATCTTGAGATCGGAACCCAACGCCCAAGGAAAAATCGCAATCGAAAGCACAACCAGCACCGGCGGCGCCACCAGCAGACCAAGCCAAGCTGAAGAAACCAATCGTTCTCGGTAAAGAAGAATTTTGTCGCCAGCAGCGACTATGACCGCAAGCCCCGAAAGCACGACAAGCGGCGCGATACCGCCGAGCTGCCCAAGTCGGCCGCTTGCAAAAGCGACCATGACCGCCATAAGCGCAGGCGCCAACGCGAAGACAAACACAAAGGTGCGAGCGAAGGGCTCGACAGGGTTGCGATCGATCTCCGGGGCGCGTTCTCGAGGATGGCGTGGCCACCCACTTGTCAACGCCACCAACAATGCGAGCCCCAGATGCGTGAGAAGCAGCGCGAACATCAACCAAAGCGCCGGTGATAGTCGTCCAGTTGCCGAGAAGCTTTCCTCAATTCCCTCCAATATCAGCGAACGACCGCTCCTGAACCAGATGACGTGCGGAAAAACGACGATGCACAGGAGCAGCACGGCGATCCAAGGCTCGGGCCGCTGCGCAGCGCTTCTCCCGCGAGCGGATGCAGCCGTAAAGACGATCATGAGTACAAGCAGGATCAAGCCGACATAGCTGGCTAGCAATAACAATCCAAGATCGAGAGCAAGCAGAAACCAATAGCCACGCCTCCTCTCGCCGACCGCGCGCCAGTAGAACAGCAGACCCAGTGCCCATAATGGTGCCGCTAGGACCGCCGGTCCGAAATTCGGGCTGGGCACTGCGTAAGCCGCAATGCCAACCATCAGCAGTACGGCAAGGATCGCGTGGCGGGTACCGACGATACCGCGCCCGAGGGCGAATACCGCCCAGTAGGTCAGAACGATGCAAGCCTGCGCCAATGCGTACAGACCGAAGCTGCCCGCAATCCTGAAAGCCACCTCCCCCAGCCAAAAGGCCAGTGGTGGTCCGAGATAGCTGCCGAGCACAAATTCGCGGCCAATTGCGAGCAGCAGCGGCACTTCGCCAGGAGGAGCGCCATAAAAGATCGCGGGTATCAGGGTCCAGAGTGCGGCCTGTGTCAGCGCAGCAGTCCAGAACACCACCGCCGGGCGCCCTCGCAGAAATTCAACAAGCAGAGATACGTAATGCATTGGCCCGCGCGAGGGTGAAAATTACGGTAACCGAGCAGGAATAGAGAAGCTGCGCTAAAGAGGCAACAACTCGGCGATGGTTTCATCAGGGGCGCCGCCCAAAGCCGCCAATTTGGCTGCTATCGGCGCAAATGATTTGCGGTGGTGAATGGTCGGCCCAAGGCGAGCCAGCGCAGCAAAATGCTCCGGTACGCTGTATCCCATGTGCCGTTCGAAGCCATAACCGGGGCAGGCCCGGCCCAACTGTGTCATAAGTCGGTCGCGCGTCACTTTCGCAACGATCGAGGCTGCGGCAACCGACACGACCAGCGCATCGCCAGATACGACCGCCTCGCAATCGCACCCGCAATCAATCTTCTGGTTGCCGTCGACAAAGACCAGCTTTGGCCGCACCGGCAGCGCCTTGACCGCACGGGCAAGTGCCCAAAGGGATGCGCGCAATATGTTGTCGCGGTCAATGCGATCGACAGCGCCAAACGCCACCGCCACCTGGGCGGTCGCACAGATTTTGGCATACAGTTTCTCGCGCGCCTCGGCATCAAGTTTCTTGGAATCGTTAAGGCCACGGGGAATACGTTCGGGATCCAGCACGACCGCCGCTGCCACCACCGGTCCTGCGAGAGGCCCCCTTCCCGCCTCGTCACACCCCGCAACCGGATAAATTCCCTTAGTGAGCGCACGGCGCTCGCGCCGAAATGTCGGGCGCAAAACCGGCTCATTGAGCGGCAGTCGATCGCTCGGCTTCAATTTCTTGGCCATCGCCGCGATGAGGGCGCGGAAGTGGGGCCAAGTCAATGCAAAGCCTCGCTCAGGTGTGGATGACTGGAGTTCGCGCTGAGCCTAGAGCAGGCTCAATTGCTGAGTGGCAGGCCCCGGTTTTCGAAAATGCTCCGTCGTCAGTGCACTTCGCGTTACATTCAACCCCAATTTTTCACAGGCCATCTCGAAACGGCGGCCGATCATCCACGCATAGGGACCGGTGCCTTTCATGCGGGTTCCCCAAGCGGCGTCGTAGTCCTTGCCGCCGCGCATGTCGCGAACCAGTTTGAAGACGTGGCGGTATCGATCTGGATAATTCGCGATCAGCCATTCGCGAAAAAGGTCCCGTACTTCAATAGGCAGCCGCAATAAAACGTAGCCGGCTTCCTTCACACCGGCCGTTTTAGCTGCCTCAAGAATGCGTTCGATTTCCATATCGTTGAGTGCGGGAATGACCGGTGCCACCATAACCGTTGTTGGCACGCCTGCCTGGGTCAGACGCCGCAGCGTCTCGAGCCGGCGCATGGGCGTCGCCGCTCGCGGTTCCATCTTGCGGGCCAGTGTCGGATCCAGTGTGGTCACCGACAGCGCCACCTTTGCCAGTTTCCTTTCAGCCATACGGGCCAGGATGTCGAGATCGCGCAACACCAGGGCCGATTTTGTAACGATGCCGACCGGGTGGCCCGCTCGGTCCAGAACTTCCAGGATCCTGCGCATGACTTTGTAGCGACGCTCAATCGGCTGATATGGATCGGTATTGGTACCAATCGCGACGACCTTCGGCTCGTAGCCCGGTGCCGACAATTCCTTTTCCAACAGCGCTGCGGCCTCGGGCTTAACCAGCAGCTTGGATTCGAAATCGAGACCGGGCGACAAGCCGAGGTATGCGTGCGTCGGACGCGCGAAGCAGTAGATGCAGCCATGCTCGCATCCTCGATACGGATTGATCGACCGGTCGAAGCCAACGTCTGGCGATTCATTGCGGGTAATAATCTTTCGCGTTGCGTCGACCGTGACCGTCGTCTTAAAGGGTGGAAGCTCGTCGAGCGTCCTCCAGCCGTCGTCGAAGGCCACGCGGGCGTGCTGCTCGTAGCGCCCCGACGCATTGCTCTGTGCACCTCGTCCCCGCCGACGCTCATGGTCGACGACGACGCCAAGGAGTTCACTGACGTCTTCATAGGCGCCCGCCGGTGCGGAGGGCAGCTCCTTCACCGGCGAGCGTCTTTGGGCTGCCTTTGATCGAGCCATGGCTGTAACCTAATCATTGAATGTGAACATAACAAGAACATTGTGCGTGCCCGTAATTTGGGCATCTGTACCTTGATCTCGTAGGGTAGACGTCCGCGCCCACCTGATATGGTGGCAACCGGTACCGAGGGCTACAGTTCCATGTTGACCGCGATCATTTCGACCCACGATTCGGAACGGTCTTTGGTGCCCACACTGGCTGCGCTTGTGCCTGGGGCGGCAGCCGGGCTGCTCGCAGACGTTGTAGTTGCTGACGCAAACTCGCGCGACGCGACAGCCGAGGTGGCCGATATCGCCGGTTGCCGCTTCCTGGCCTCAGGCAAGCCTCTTGGCGTGCGCCTAAAAGCGGCTGCCGCAACAACGCGAAGTCCTTGGCTGCTGTTTCTCCGGGCGGGCGCAACGCCGCAGTCAGGCTGGATTGAGGCCACCGATCATTTCATCAGCACATCGAGTGCGGTCGATGACAAGTCAAAGGCTGCGGTTTTCCGTGCCATCGACATCACTGACTGCGCGCGTCCAAGGCTGGCGGAAATTATTGCACTGTTTGTTGTGGCCCTTGGCGCGCCAAAGCCTGAGCAGGGTCTGCTCATTCCTCGTCGGCTTTATGAGGCGATTGGCGGGCACGGAGATGGCGAGAATGCAGAGGCGGATCTACTGCGTAAACTCGGCCGGCGCCGACTAACATTGCTGCCGGCAGCGGTTACAACCGTTCGGTAAATATACTTGACTTTGTCAATTAATTTGTCGACGCTTCCAGACCATGGCAAGCCTGACTAGCATTGCGGCCGTACGCCAGTTCAATCGTTTCTACACGCGGCAGATTGGCGTCCTGCGCAAGACATATCTTGATAGCCCCTATTCGCTTGGCGAAATGCGCGTGCTCTATGAGCTCGCGCGTGCCGACGAGCTCACTGCGAGCGACATCGCGCGCGCCCTTGACCTCGATGCCGGATATCTCAGCCGCCTTCTGCGTAATTTCGAGAAGCGCGGCCTGATCAGCCGCAAAACGTCGAAGAAGGATGGGCGGCAGAGCCACCTCGCGCTCACGGCACGCGGCAGCAAGCTGTTTGCGCCGATGGAGGAACGCTCGCAGCGCGCTGCCGGCGCCATGCTCGATAGGCTCAAACCTTCGCAACAAGCACAGATCGTCGCAGCCATGACATCGATCGAAACTCTGCTCGCCAATGGACAGGCGGTGAAATCCGACACAAAGCCGCGCTATACGTTGCGCGAACCGCGCGCTGGCGACTTCGGCTGGGTCATTTCACGCCACGCCGAGCTCTACTTGCGGGAACACGGTTGGGGCGAGCCGTTCGAAGGCCTCTGCGCGCAGATCGTCGCCGATTTCGTCAACAACTTCGACGCAAAGTGCGAGCGATGCTGGATCGCCGAGTTGGACGGCGAAAACGTCGGCTGTGTCTTGTTGGTGAAGGATGATCAGCCCGGCGTCGCACGCGTCAGGTTGCTTTTGGTCGATCCGAAGGGACGCGGACTGGGTCTGGGCGCGCAGCTCGTCGACGAATGCGTGCGCTTTGCGCGCTCCGTTGGATATACAAAGATCACACTCTGGACGCACAGCGTGCTGAGCGCTGCGCGCCATGTTTATGAAAAGGCTGGCTTCACGCTCACCTCCAGCGAGCCGCGACATAGTTGGGGCAAAGACGTCGTCGCCGAATTCTGGGACCTTGACTTATAGCCTACAACGATCAGGCGGTTGCGCCTTTAGCCTTCGGCCTGCGCAGGTGTTCGTCGAGCCGCGGCAGAATTTCCACAAAATTGCAGGGCCGATAGCGGTAGTCGAGTTGATGCACCAATATTTCGTCCCAGGCGTCCTTGCAGGCACCCGGTGAGCCCGGAAGGCAGAATACATAAGTCGCATTGGCGACGCCGGCCGTCGCACGCGTCTGAATCGCCGAGGTGCCGATCTTCCTTTCGCTTACCAGCAGGAACATGGTGGCAAAGCCGTCCATGCGCTTTTCAAACAGCGGCTCGACCGCCTCGGGCGTCACATCCCGTCCAGTGAAGCCGGTGCCTCCCGTAGTGATGACGACGTCGATAAGGTCGTCGGCAATCCAGGCCTTGACCTGTTCGCGGATTGCTTTGACCTCGTCCCTGACGATCGCGCGAGCGGCAACGGCATGACCGGCCGCGCGAATGCGCTCGACCAGCGTCGTTCCAGATTTGTCGTCGGCTGCCTCGCGCGTATCTGAAATCGTCAGCACCGCCATCTTCAGCGGCACAAATTGTCGGCTTTCATCGATGCCCGCCATCGCGGTTCCGCTAAACCTGGCCGGAGAAGGTATTGCACGCCGATACCTTTCCCTCTTTCAGCCCAGTCATGAACCAGCGTTGCCGTTGCGCAGACGAGCCGTGGGTAAAAGCATCCGGGACGACGTAACCGCGCGACTGCTGCTGAAGACGATCATCGCCGATCGCCGCTGCGGTCTGCATCGCCGCCTCGACATCGCCCGGCTCGATCGAATTCCAGCGCTGGTTTGAATTGTTCGCCCAAACTCCGGCGAGACAATCGGCCTGCAATTCGACCCGCACCTGGATCCGGTTGGCCTCGACCTTGCTGCCTGCCGAGCGCTGCGCATCCTGCACCTGCGGCAAAATGCCGAGCAGGTTTTGCACATGGTGACCGACCTCGTGTGCGATCACATAGGCTTCGGCGAAGTCGCAAGCCTTGCCGCTGCAGCCACGGAAGCGAGCCTGGATGTCGCGGAAAAACGAGGTATCGAGATAGATGCGACGATCATTCGGACAATAAAACGGTCCCATCGCCGCCTGCGCCATGCCGCAGCCGCCTTGCACAACACCTGAATACAGGCGCAACCGCGGCACTGTGTATGTTTGACCGTTGGCCTTGAAAATTTCCCGCCAAGTGTCCTCGGTATTGCCAAGCACGGCGGCGACGAAATCGCCCATCTGGTCTGATGGCTTGCTCGTCGCCTGCGGCGATTGCGGTTCGTACGGTTGCTCTTTGTGGAGACCGCCGTTCACGATCTCGGCGCCGCCGATCAGAACGCTTGGATCGATGCCAAGCGCCCAGCCGAGCAAGCCGAGGATGATGACGGTTCCTATCCCAAGTCCGCCACCGCCAACCGGTATACCCATACCACCGCCGCCAAAGCCGCCTCCCTCACCGCGTGCGTCTTCGATATTGTCGCTGCGGCGAAAATCATCCCAACGCATGACGGGCTCCTCCAGACATTTGTCGCAATAATCGCTGAACTGCGCGCGCTCGTCCAACTCTGATCGCGAACGGCGCCACCAACTACTTTTAAGCCAGTATTAAATAGGCAGCTTTGCCGGCTTTGCGAGGCGCCATCATAAACCGCTTTTTTACTTTGCGCGCGCAAGATGCGGGCCTGTCGGTTGTGGGTCCCGCGTCGCCGACCGCGTCGCCTGAGTCAGAGTCCTGGGTCATGGTTGTGTCGCGTCGCGGGGCGCCCTCGAGGGCGCCCCGTGAAGTTTCAGAGAGTCCGCAGCCGCATCGCATTCTCGTCGGCGATTGCATCGCCGGAATGCAAAGCCTGCCGGCGGCCTCGGTCGATCTCGTCTTCGCAGACCCGCCCTACAATCTGCAGCTCGCAAATGATCTGAAGCGACCGGACGACTCGCACGTTGATGCCGTCGATGACGCCTGGGATAAATTTGGCAGCTTCTCCGCGTACGACGATTTCACGAGGCGCTGGCTTGCAGCCTGCCGTCGCGTGATGAAGCCGGCGGCGACCATCTGGGTCATCGGCTCGTATCACAATATTTTCCGCGTCGGCACGATCATGCAGGATCTCGAATTTTGGATTCTCAACGACGTGATCTGGCGCAAATCGAATCCGATGCCGAATTTCCGCGGGCGCAGATTCACCAACGCGCATGAAACTTTGATATGGGCGTCACGCGACGCGAACGCGCGCGGGTACACTTTCAATTACGAAGTGCTCAAGGCCGGCAACGAGGATATTCAGGTCCGCTCGGACTGGACCTTGCCGTTGTGTACAGGCGAGGAGCGTCTGAAGGGCAGTAACGGCAAAAAACTTCATCCGACCCAGAAGCCTGAAGCCTTGCTTGCGCGGGTGCTTGTTTCGAGCACACGCCCCGACGACCTGGTGCTCGATCCATTCTCTGGAACGGGCACCACGGGAGCCGTCGCCAAGCGGCTCGGCCGCCGCTTTGTCGGGTGCGAGCAGGATGCGAAATACGCAAAGGCAGCCGAAAGGCGCATCGCCGCGACCAAGCCTCTTGAAGCGCCGACGCTAGCGCCGTTCGTCACCGCGCGCGAAGCGCCGCGCGTCCCCTTCGCAGCTTTGATCGAGCGCGGGCTCGTGACGCCGGGTGCGCAGCTGGTCGACTCAAAAAAACGTCACAAGGCGCTCGTGCGCGCCGACGGCGCCGTGTCTCTCGATGGCACCGTCGGTTCGATCCATCGGATCGGCGCGATCGCGCAAGGACTCGACGCCTGCAACGGCTGGACCTTCTGGCACCTCGAAACGCCGAAGGGGCTCACACCCATCGACGAGCTGCGGGCCAAAGTACGCTCGGAGATGGCCTAGCTCATCTGACGGAAAACGGCAGCGCGTAGGGCCGGCCGAAAGCGACGCCTGCCGCGACCGTCTGCACCGGCTTGAGATAGGCCTTCCCCTCACGTTTGTTGTTGCGGGTATCGACAAAGGACACCGGTCCTTCCACCAATTCCATGATCGCGACATCGCCGGGCGCGCCGGCCTGCAGAGTGCCTAGCTTTGGCCCACGATTGATGATCTTCGCGGGATTGATTGTTGCCATCGCGACAACCTGCTCGAGCGTGAAGCCCATTCCCATGAACTTCGACATCACCCACGGCAGATAGGGCATGCCCGGCGTGTTGCCGGAAACAGCGTGCAGATCTGACGAGATCGTATCGGGCCCGCAGCCGCCCGGGATCGCGACTTCGGCGACAGTGTAGTCGAAACTGCCGCCGCCATGCCCGACATCAAAGATCACGCCGCGCTGTTTCGCGGCGAGCGCCGCCGGCAATAATTTTCCATCCTGCACGATATTGGTGAAAGCGCCGGCAATGTTGGGGGCGCCCGAATAGGCATGGGTCAGGATGTCGCCTGGCCGCAGCAAATCGAGAATCTGCGACATGAGTTCGCCGGTCTCGACGCCGCCGATATGGCACATGATCTTCGCCGGCGTTCCGGATCGCTCGCACGCGAGGATCGCACGCTTGAGCGGCTCGGTCCCATGTTTGGCAATGATATTCTCGGACATGCGGACTTTGGCACCGAGCGCAATATCGGCGTTTTCGCCGATCGTCTTGGCGCAGGCATCCACTTGCGCGAAATCGATGTTGTAGAGCTCCGCGATGGGAAACGGCGTCAGCCCGATATTGGCGATATGCACGAAGGCGTAAAGCCGCGTGCGGGTCTGGGCCACAATGAAGCGTCGGAAGGCGGCGAAATTGTTCGCACCGGCGTCACCCGCCGAAACACAGGTGGTGGCGCACTGGTTCACGACAGACTCGTCGGCAGGAAGGCCGATGGCTGACCCATAGGGGTAAACATGGCTGTGCAGATCGACCAACCCCGGCGTCACCAGCCTGCCGGACGCATTGATCACGCGCAGGGCACGGGCCTCGGCAATATCGGGCTCGACCGCCTCAATCACGCCATAGCGAATGCCGATGTCGCGGCGGCCGCGCAGCGACTGACTGGGATCGAGCACATCGCCGCCCTTGATAAGCAGGTCGAATTTGTCATTCGGCCCCATTGCGGCATGCGTGCCGGTGATCCCGGCAGTAACGGCGAGTGAAGCAGTCGAGGTGAGAAACGCGCGGCGTGACAGCATGATCGTCCCCCCGGTTGGAACTCGGAGGATGTTATCGCCCGCAGCGGCGCCCAGTCGAGTGGATCAGCCAGATATCGTTTCGTAGAGAAACGCCAAGGCGCGCTTGGTGAAGGTATCCATGTTGGCCCGCCTGTCGTTGCTGCCGGTACGGAGGGTCGTCGCTCGCTCTATCGATCCGGCCACCGCCATGCACGTGTGACCGGCCGGATCGCCATATCGATTGCCGGTCGGTCCGCTTGCGCCAGTTTCACCGAAACCCCACGTGGCGCCATGCCGCTCGCGAACCCGTCGCGCGATCAGAAGCGAGTAGTTCTCGGTCGCAGGCCGCAGCTCCGCCATGTCGGCGTCGCCGATATTGAGCAGCGCCATGCGCGACACCTTGGTGTAGACGACCCCGCCCCCGACGAAATAGGCCGACGCGCCAGGTATCGCGAGCAAAGATGCTGCAACGAGACCGCCGGTCGAGGACTCGGCTATGGCGATTGTCTCGCCACGCTTGATCAGATGCGCCGCTATCTTTTCCGCAATCGGCTGGAACAATTCCATCAGTCCGTCCCCTTGGCACGACTGAGCTGGCAAAGCACGCGAAATACTCCAACGTCCGCCTGGGGAAATTGGCGCGACAGGTCCGCCCCGATTTTCTCCGCATCGGCCTGGCGAAGCGTGTCGACCATCAGGCAAGCCTTGATCTTCTCGTCACCGCCGCGCAGCTTTTCTTCCAGCGAAACCCCCTGACCCGCCGGATCGACCGCGTCCCAGATTTCGCAAGCCGCAATGGCAGTGTCCTGCACCAAATCTTCAGCGAGCCGGGCCAACGTGGCTGCGTCGGGCGGGTCTTTGACGAAGCGGCCGGTGACGACAAATACGCCACGGAAACCACCGCGCCGCAGCGTTCGTCGACACACGGTTCGGCTCGCGTTGACGAAGACTTCCGACATCACCTTGCGCGTCATCGGTGTCGGATTGTCGAGCCGTTCGAGATAGGGCTTCGACGTCAGGACGGCCGGCGACTCAACCTGGTAGAAATTGAAATAGGCGGAGCTCCCGGAAATTGCCTGGTGCCGTCGCCCATACAGAAAACCGGGAACGGCGAGGCGTTCGAGCAAATGCTCGCCCTGAAACCACGCTTCGAAATCCGCCTCACGTCCCGCGCGGCAGTCATTAAAGATCGCAAGAATTCCGGGTGGTCCGGCCATCGTTATTTCGCCGCCACCACCATGATCTCAACCTTGTAGTCAGGCGAAGCGAGCTTGGCTTCGACCGTTGCGCGTGCCGGCGTGTTGCCGGGCGCGACCCAACCGTCCCAAACGGCATTCATTTCGGCGAAATTCGCCATATCCGTGACCCAGATGTTTGCGGAAAGAAGCTTGCTCTTGTCTGTGCCGGCCTTTGCGAGAAAACCGTCGATCTGCCTGAGAATATCTTTGGTCTGGTCGCTGGTGCTTTTGCCCTTCGGGGCGTCGGCGACAATGCCGGCTAGATAAACGGTATTGCCGTGGACTACGGCCTTGCTCATGCGCGGTCCAATATCGTGACGTTCGACAGTCATGCTTTTTCCCCATAGTGAATTTGCACTCGTTTCGTAGCGATGTTTGATGCTTTTGGGAACAGCCACCGGCCGCGTGATTTTGGCTTCCGGAATTCCGGCGATCTAACGCCGGTCGAGGGCGTGCGCGAGAACTTTTCGCATGAGGTTCGGCAACGCCCCATCGGCTAAATCGGCGACCTTCACCCATCGTGCACCCTTTGGCGCGGCGGTCGCACGTCGCACGTTGGCGACGAAGACGGTCAGCTCGAGAGGGAAATGAGTGAACACGTGGCGCACCATGCCCGGCAACGGGCGCCATCGCACTCCCGCACCCAGTCGTGGCGCCGAACGGTCAGCACTGGCTTTGTCGAAATCGTGCGTCCACTCGCTCCCCGGTACTTCCATCATCGAGGCGAGCAAGCCCTTTTCGGGACGTCGACGCAGCAACACGCGACCGTCGGCGCGCAGCGCTACGAATGCTGATCCCCGGCGCAATTTGCCTTCCGCTTTTGGCAGCTTGCGTGGAAACGTTTCCTGATCGCCGCGTGCGTGGGCAGCGCAGTCACCTTGCCAAGGGCACAGCTCGCACGCGGGACGCTTCGGCGAACAGATGGTGGCCCCGAGATCCATGAGGGCTTGAGCGAAGTCGCCCGCCCGATGTCTTGGCAGTAGGGATGCTGCAAATTCTCTGATCGCCGGCTTCGCAGCCGGCAATTCTTCCTCAACAGAGAAAAGCCGCGACACGACACGCTCGACATTTCCATCGACCGGCACCGCCGGAAGATCGAAAGCGATTGCCGCAACCGCCGCCGCTGTGTAGTCGCCGATCCCCGGCAGGCCGCGCAAGGCTTCGACATCACGCGGAAACTGTCCGCCATGGTGCTTGACCACGGCATTCGCGCAGGCATGCAGATTGCGAGCGCGCGCGTAGTAGCCGAGCCCGGCCCAGGCACGAAGGACATCATCGAGGCTCGCCGCAGCAAGCGCGGCAATTGTCGGCCAACGTGACAAGAAACGGACGTAGTACGGACCAACCGCCTTCACCGTCGTCTGCTGGAGCATGATTTCGGACAGCCATACGCGATATGGATCCGGGCATTCGCCGCGCCGCGCTCGCCATGGCAGGATTCGTGCGTGCCTGTCATACCAGGCAAGCAAGGTGTCGGAATCCGGCGTTGGGGCTTTCTTCCGCGAAGCCCAGCGGACTGCTACGGTCATGATGCCAACGATGGCACAAGGCACGGACCCATGAGCAAGTCCCCGCGCGGTTTTCCCCGACCACTTTCGGAGTTGCTGAGCGCTACATTGGGAGACGTGCTCAAGGCGCAGGGCTTTGCATCGACCGAGATCATTTCACGCTGGCCCGACATCGTCGGCCTCGAGATCGCCGCCCATAGCGAACCGCTCAAGATCAACTGGCCACGCCCGGTCGGCGGCGAAACCCCGGAACCCGCCACCCTGGTGCTGCGGGTTGAAGGCCCCGCGGCACTCGAAATCCAGCATCTCGCAGCCGTCATCCTTGAACGGGTCAACCGCTTTTTCGGCTGGCAGGCGATCGGTCGCATCGCCTTGCGCCAGGCGCCCCTCAGGCGTCGGGAAAAAACCACGCCGCAAATGCCCGATCCTGAAGTGGCGGCGCAGGTCGCCGAAACCTTGCCGGATATTAATGACGAAAATCTCCGTCAGGCGCTTGCCCGGCTGGGCGCGGCGATCAAGCAAAATTGAGGCCACTGCCCGCCTTGGCAGGCTGGCTCGGCATTGCCACAATTGTGCTGTCCAGCTAGCCAGTGACGGTCTAGACCGGCATTTCAGCCCCAGGAGCCTCCGTTGCAGATCACCCGACGCGAATTTTGCCTGACCACGTCTGCCGTGGCGCTCGCCACAGCAGTGTTCGGTGTTTCCTCGTTATCGCCTCTGACGGTCGAGGCCTGGGCCGACTCCGTGCCGACCGGCGAACTGATGCAGCCGGAAGCCTTGCCGGAAATGGCGATGGGCGACGAGAAGGCGCCCGTGACGATTATTGAGTACGCGTCGATGACTTGCCCTCATTGCGCACACTTTCAGGAAACCACGTTTCCTGAAATCAAGAAGCGCTATATCGACACCGGCAAAGTCAGGTGGATCTTCCGCGAGTTTCCGCTCGACAATCTCGCCGCCGCCGCATTCATGCTGGCGCGCTGTGCCGGCAAGGATGACAACGCAAAATATTTTGCCCTGATCGACACGCTTTTTCGCCAGCAAAGGCAATGGGCGGTCGAAAAGCCGATACCTCCGTTGCTCGCCATTGCCAAACAGGCTGGCCTGACGGAACAAAGTTTCAATGCTTGCCTGGCGAATCAGCAAGTGCTTGACGGCATCGAAAGCATCCGCAAACGCGCCGTCGACAAATTCAAAGTGCAATCGACGCCCACTTTTTTCATCAATGGAACGCAGTACCCGGGCGCCCTGTCGACTGACGAAATGGCAAAGCTAATCGACCCCTATCTCAAGAGCTGACAAGGGTTTTTTGGCGCTGAGCGTCCACACGCGATAGGCGTTTTCGCGTCAGCCCTCCCTGAAAGGTATGGAAAACCGCCCCCAGGTTCCGCGGGGTAGTTGCCCTTGCGAGCGCGCCGATTCATTCTGCGGGTGTGCCCCCTTTAGATTCGGGCCAAGCCACGGAACGACCTAGTGATTCGTTCGAAGCGAACGTGTGCCGTGCTGCTCTGTCCGTGACCCCAAAAGATGAGATCCGGAACGTTGCGCGCCGCCAATAAAGACCCACGAGACCTTAACGTATGAAACTTACACGGTTGCGGCTGCTCGGCTTCAAGTCATTCGTCGAACCGACGGATTTCCTGATTGAACCAGGCTTGACTGGCGTGGTCGGTCCAAACGGCTGCGGAAAATCGAACCTGGTTGAGGCGCTGCGTTGGGTCATGGGCGAATCTTCGCACAAGTCCATGCGCGCGGCATCAATGGACGATGTGATCTTTTCCGGCTCCAACAGTCGGCCCGCCCGAAACAATGCCGAGGTCGCGATCGCCATCGACAATTCGACGCGCTCGGCGCCGGCCGCCTTCAACGATCAGGACTCACTGGAAATTGCCCGTCGGATCGAACGCGACTCCGGCTCGAACTATCGCATCAACGGCCGGGATGTCCGCGCACGCGATGTGCAAATCCTTTTTGCGGACGCCTCGACCGGCGCGCGTTCGCCCGCGCTCGTCCATCAGGGCCGGATCGGTGAGATCATTCAGGCAAAGCCTGAACAGCGCCGCCGTGTGCTGGAAGAAGCCGCAGGTATTGCCGGTTTGCACGCGCGCCGCCACGAGGCCGAACTGCGGTTGAAAGCGGCTGAAACCAATCTTCTGAGGGTCGAAGACGTCATTGGTCAGTTAGCCGCCCAGATCGATGGTCTAAAAAAGCAGGCACGTCAGGCTATCCGATACCGGACCGTATCGTCCCAGGTGCGCAAGGCGGAAGCGACCCTCTATCATTTGCGGTGGACCTCTGCGAACACCGAGGTCTCCGAAGCCGAGCGTGCAAAAGATCTCTGCGTGCGAACAGTCGCAGACCGGGTCGGTGCCGAAGTTGAAGCCTCAAAACGTCAGGCGCTCGCGGCGGCATCCCTTCCGGAATTGCGCGAAGCCGAGGCGCGTGCGGGCGCCGCGCTACACCGCCTGAACCTCGCTCTGCAGGATCTTGATCGCGAAGAAACGCGGGCAAAAGACCGCATCGTTGAACTTGACCTAAGGCTCGCTCAATTCGCCGCCGATACGGAGCGCGAACAACGCCTTGCCGCTGATGCCGAACAAGCAATCGCGCGCGTTTCCTCCGAAGAGGAAACCATTCGAACCGATGCTCGCGAAAGCGCCGCCCGCAGAAGCGGAGTGGATGCCAAAGTGGCGGAAGCTGCCACTGCGCTTGGCACAACTGAAAAGATCTTTACCGATCTCACGACCGAGCTTGCTGATCTCGCCGCCCAACGTAACCGCTTTGAAAACGCTGCCCGGGAACAGAGCGAGCGGCTCTCAAGAATTTCTTCTGAAATCGAGGCCATCGAGCGCGAATTGGTAACACTTCACACCGGCGACGTCGGTCCGCTTGCCGTGGCCATGGAAGGTGCTCAGGCCGCCCTCACCGAAGCGGAAGCTGCAGCGGTTGCAGCCGAGGCAGCGCACAATGTCGCGCGCGCTGAGATGGAAACGGCGCGTGCAACATTGGCGGAATCGGAAAAACGGGTGCAGCGGCTCGAGACTGAGGCGAAGACCTTGTCAAAGATGCTATCGCTCGAGACCCGCAGCCTTTGGCCGCCGGTCATCGACCATATCTCCGTCGAAAAAGGCTACGAGAAAGCGCTTGGCGCCGCCCTCGGCGATGATCTGGACGCACCGGTTGACCCGTCAGCGCCAATGCATTGGAGCGAGATCACGCACGAGGCCGGCGATCCTGCCCTGCCCGACGGCGTGGAAACGCTCGCCCTATACGTCAAGGCACCCGCCCAACTGGCGCGCCGGCTTTCGCAAATCGGAGTCGTCGAGCGCGATACAGCCGTCCGAATTGCCGGTTCCCTCAAGACCGGCCAGCGGTTGGTGTCCCGCGATGGCGACCTCTGGCGCTGGGATGGTTTCGTTGCGGCCGCGCATGCTCCAACGGGCGCCGCCCGCAGGTTAGCGCAGCGCAGCCGCTTTACAGAGATCGACAAAGAACTCGAAAGCGCGCGCAGCGAAGTTGATGTTAATCGTCGAACGCTTGAAACCGCACAAGCGAGTTTCGAAGCCGCCAGTAGCGCACAAACTGAAAAGCGAGCACGCGAGCGCGACCTCAATCGACAGACTGCACGGCTATCGGCACTGGTCGAAGCGCGTGCACGCCTAAGTACGAGCCGAGATGAAGCAGCAACGGCCAAAGCAGAAGCTGAAAGCTCTCTGGTCGGTCTTGCCCCGGCCGCGCACCTCGAAACAAAGCTCGCGCAGGTGCGCGATGAAATCGCCGTGAAACGCACCAAGCTCGCGGAGGTTCAGGCCGAGTTGCAAGCGATTGTCCGTGAAGCCGAACTTGCCGATCGCCGGCTCGCGGCCTTGGCGGCCGACGGGACAGGCTGGATCGAACGTCAACATGGTGCGCGAGATCAGATCGCCACGCTCGAACAGCGAATTGCCGAAGCGAAGCGCGACCGCACTGAGTTGGAGAACGCACCGCAGATTTTCGCCAAGAAACGGCGTGCACTCACCGCCGAGGTCCAGACTGCTGAAGGCTCGCGGCGTGGATGCGCCGACCGGCTGCAGGCCGCCGAAATGGCACTGGCCGCGGCTGATCGCGATGCGCGGGCGGCGCTCGAAGCCGCCAGCGTCGCGCGTGAAGAACTTGCGCGCACCGAGGAGCGCTTCGAGGGCGCCAAACGTCGGCTCAGCGATATCGGACGCGAAATCCGTGACATGCTGGAAGTTGAACCGGCTGCCGTTGCAGAGCTGGCCGAAATCGGTCCGACCGATCCCTTGCCGGATCTGGCGGAAGTCGAAGAGAAGCTTGAGCGCCTGCGGCGCGAACGTGAACGGCTTGGTGCGGTCAACCTCCGCGCAGACGAGGAATTGCGAGAAGTTGAGGCCCAACACTCCTCCCTCACCACGGAACGCGACGACCTGGTTGAGGCGATCAAGAAATTGCGGCTCGGCATCCAGAGCCTTAACCGCGAAGCACGCGAGCGCCTGCTCACCTCGTTCGAGCAGGTGAACAAGCACTTTCAGCATCTCTTTACGCAATTGTTTGGTGGCGGAACGGCCGAGTTGCAATTGATCGAAAGCGAAGATCCGTTGGAGGCCGGTTTGGAAATTCTGGCCAAACCGCCGGGCAAAAAGCCCGCGACGCTGTCGTTGCTTTCAGGCGGGGAACAGGCGTTGACCGCACTTGCCCTTATTTTTGCTGTGTTCCTCACAAATCCCGCGCCGATTTGTGTGCTGGACGAAGTGGACGCACCTCTCGACGACCACAACGTCGAGCGCTTCTGCGATCTGCTCGACGAGATGACAAAGTCCACCGACACGCGTTTCGTTATCATCACGCACAATCCGATTTCGATGGCGCGCATGAATCGTCTGTACGGTGTCACGATGGCCGAGCGTGGCGTGTCGCAGCTGGTGTCAGTGGACCTGGAAGCCGCGGTTCGTTTCCGCGAGGCGAGCTAGCGCAAGATCGTCGCGCCTTGCCGGGGGAACAGACGCCCCTCTTGTGATCCCATCCAACCTCTTGGAAATACTTGGAAAGCTGTCGCCTCACGTCTGCCCGGAACCAATTGCCAGGGGACGGAGTTAGCTCGGTGTATTTTAGCTGGGCGGCTCCCCCCTTACCCCCCGAATAGCCGTCCGGCTAAGAGACCCCGGGTTCAGGCTCGGGGTCTTTTTTATCCTGTCCTCAAACAAAGCGACCTCCCGGTGCCGTTAGCGATCGGGCTCGCGCGGGGTTAGACTAAATTTTGTCCGACCTACCCCCGCTTCCCGAATTTGGAGCTTTTCATGTCCACCACCGGTTGGGTTGTCCTTGGGATCATTGTCGTCCTCGTCATATGGGCGATCAGCATTTACAACAGCCTCGTCGCAATGCGTCAGAGGACCAACCAAGCCTTTGCCGACATCGACGTTCAACTCAAACAGCGCCACGATCTCATTCCCAATCTGGTCGAGACCGTTAAAGGCTACGCCACGCATGAGCGTGGAACCTTGGAGGCCGTGGTTCAGGCGCGAAATGCGGCAATGGCTGCTCCTGGAGTCGAGCAGAAGGTCGCTGCCGAGAACGTACTGACCGGAGCGCTGCGCCAGCTGTTCGCGCTCTCGGAATCCTACCCGGATCTCAAGGCCAATCAGAACTTCCAGCAATTGCAGGCCGAACTGTCTGACATCGAAAACAAGCTTGCGGCGTCTCGTCGGTTCTTCAACAACGCGGTTCAGGAATACAACACGGGAATCCAGCAGTTTCCCGCTTCGCTGTTTGCGGGAACCTTCGGCTTCCAGCCGCGGACCTTCTTCGATCTTGGCGAAGGTCGGGCGCAGGTCGAACAGGCACCAAGTGTGAAGTTCTGACGTCCATCGCTCCGGAGGCCGCAAAGGACGGCTCCGGATTGTAAAGGATTCCAAGCCTGCGCTTTTCGGCGCGTTGTACGATGACGTAAGAGCTGATCGGACATCATGGCCGCGTACGGGCTCTATTCGCACATCCAGTCGAACAGGCGCCGATCGATCGCGCTCCTCATCGGCTTGTTCTTTCTCGTTTACCTGCTGGTGTTCGCCGGTGCATTACTCGCGGAAGCGCTGACCACCGATGCTCCGATCGACTATCTCGTGCGGGCCGCCCTGTACGATCTCACCAAGTCATTTCCCTTCGCGACGATTGGCACCATCGTCTGGATCCTGATCGCCTATAAGTTTCATCAGTCGATGATCGATGCGGTGACAGGCGGCCATGAAGTCACGCGCACCGAGGAGCCAAAGCTCTACAATCTTCTGGAGAATCTCTGTATTTCGCGCGGCATCACGATGCCGAAGTTGAAGGTCGCCGACGATGACGCGCTGAACGCTTTCGCCACCGGCCTCAACGAAAAGCAGTATTCAATCACGGTGACGCGCGGCTTGATGAATGCGCTCAATGACGCAGAGCTCGAAGCCGTTCTCGGTCACGAGCTGACCCACATCCGCAATGGCGATGTGCGTATGCTGGTGATCGCCGTGGTGATCGCCGGCGCGATCTCGTTCTTCGGCGAGATGGTTTTCCGCCTGTTTTTTCAGAGCGCGTTTTACGGCGGATTTCGCCGCCGCGGCGGCGACAGCGACCGCAAAGGCGGCGCCGGCCTGGCCCTTGTCATTGCGATAGCGCTGATTGTTGTCGCCTGGATATTGTCGATCGTCATTCGCTTCGCCCTCTCGCGTCAGCGGGAATATCTGGCTGACGCAGGCTCTGTCGAGCTCACAAAAAATCCCGACGCCATGATCTCGGCGCTGCGCAAGATCGAGGGGCGCGGAGAACTTGTCAGCGCCAATTCCGCGGTCATGGAAATGTGCATCGACAATCCGCGTCAGGGATTTGCCGATCTGTTCGCTACTCACCCTTCCGTGGATTCCCGCGTCGAGGCCCTGGTCAAATATGCGGGCGGCCACGATCCAGGCCCGATCGCGCTGGATGTTCCGGCAGAGCCTGGGCAGCTTTCAGCGCCGGTGGAAGACGGTCCATGGGGACCTCGTGACCAACCCGAACAGGCCGGCGATCCGATCCGGCCTGGCGAGCCACCAGCCAGCTTAGGAGGCCAGCCGGACGGACCCTGGGGGCCGCACCGTGGCTAATGTCCCTCGAATGAAATCAAGGTGCGTACCGGCACGTCCATCTTGCGCAATTTATCTGCGCCACCGAGCTCCGGCAGGTCGATGACGAAACAGGCGGCAAGCACATCGGCTCCCAATTGACGCAGCAATTTGACCGCGCCCTCCGCCGTGCCACCGGTGGCAATCAGATCGTCCACCAGGATCACGCGTTCGCCCTTCTTCACCGCATCTTCGTGCATTTCCATCTCGTCGATTCCGTACTCCAGCGAATAGCCGATGGTGACCCGTTTGTAGGGAAGCTTGCCCTTCTTGCGGATCGGGATGAAGCCTGCCGAAACCTGATGCGCCACGGCTCCACCCAGAATAAAGCCGCGCGCTTCGATTCCGGCGACCTTGTCGATCTTCATGCCGGCCCAAGGCTGCACCAGTTCATCGACCGCGCGCCGAAAAGCGCGCGCATCGCCCAACAGCGTCGTAATGTCGCGAAACATGATGCCGGGCTTCGGGTAGTCCGGGATGTTTCGGATCGCCGCGCGCAGATCGTCTTTGAGTGAAGGAGAGGTCATGATCAATCTTTGCTCCTTCAACTCGGCAGCCAACGACGCGGCGTCTCTCGCTTGTCGTCATACGCCGCCTCGAACACCGGAGCCGCGAGTGTCGACTCGATATGCAAGACCGTTTTGCCGATATTTGAAAAACCATGTTTGCGACCGGCCGGAACGATGACCAACTGGCCGTTGGTCAGCGTGACATGTTGATCATCGATCCACACGTCAGCCTGTCCTTCTCGGACGCATAGAATTTCCTCGACCGCATGCAGATGGTTTGGCGCACCGTGTCCCGGGTCGCACCATTGCTCGAAAAGGCAGAGTTGAGTGGCACTGTTCGCTGCGGAGGCCTTCATGCGCGTCCTGACACCCGCTCGCCATTCTTCGTTGGACTGCCGGTTCACGTCGACGATTTGCATGGGGCCCTCAATAACTTGAGCAACATGTGAAAGTTCATTTGCTAGCCTTGCGGCTGAGACCGAGACGATCGATCACTTTGGCATAGAGTTCGAGATCGTCGTGCATGAAGCGCGCGTAATTCGCCGTGCCGTTTTCCTGCAAATCCATGCCGAGAGTTTCCATGCGTTCGGCCATCGCCGGTTCGCGCATGATCTTTGCGATGGCTGCCTGCAATCGCTCCACCGCCTTTGGTGACATACCGGCAGGCGCCTGCAAGCCCAACATATCGGCGATATCAAAACCCTTGATGCCGACCTCGTCGCAAGTCGGTACATCGGGCAAGGATACGGCACGTTTGAGAACGCTCACGCATAAGCCTCGCAGCGTTCCCGCCTTGATATGCGAAATCACGTTTGGCAGACCTGACCATCCAGCCTGGATCTCGCCGGTCAACAAGCCGTTCACCAGCGCAGTGCCGCCGCGGTAAGGAACGTGCAGCAGGTTGATCCCAGTCCGCTCGGCGAAAATTTCCATCGTCAAATGATGGATCGATCCGGCGCCCGCAGAACCGAAACTCATCATGCCCGGCTTTGATTTTGCCAGCGCGATGAATTCGTTCACATTGCTGGCGGGCACCGATGGGATGATCACCAGCGCGGTCGGCACCGTCGCCAGCGCGGTAATCGGTGCGAAATCCTTCAGCTGGTAGTTCGCGTCGGGACTCATGTTGATATTGATCGCCAGGGCCCCGGAATCATTCAGCATCAGGAGGTAGCCATCCGGTGATGCTTCGGCGATGCGTTTTGCCGCCAATATGCCTCCGGCGCCCGGGACGTTTTCGACGACGAATGGTTGGCCAAGAACATCTGCAAGGCGCTGAGACAACAGGCGCGCCAAAACATCTGGATTGCCTCCCGGTGCCGCGGCCGCAAGCACATGCACCGGACGATTGGGATACTCCTGCGCATCGACCGTAGCCGCGAGATTCGCCACAGCAAGTCCGATTGCAAGGTACAAGACGCCGCGTCGCATGCTCCTCCTCATCAAAATCGGCTAGGCCTCGCCCCAGATATCGTCAGCCAGTTCAACAACAAGGCGAAGCTTAGCTTCCTGCACCTCAGGCGTCACTGGATTGCCGGTGTCCACGCTGGCAAAGCCGCATTGCGGGCTCACCGCCAAACGATCGAGTGCCACGTGACGGTTCGCTTCCTCAACGCGTTTGCGCAGGACAGTCTTGTCTTCCAGAGTTGGCGTCTTGGACGAAATCAATCCAAGCACGATCGATTTGTGGTTGGGAACAAATCGCAGCGGGGTGAAAGTACCCGCGCGTGGGGTATCGAATTCGAGAAAATAGAACGGAATTTCCAGTGCGTTAAACAGCCGTTCGGCGACTTCCTCGTAGCTGCCCTCGGCGTGCCAATGGCCGCCGCGGTTACCCCGACAGAGGTGCATTCCAATGTGTAGATCTTTGGGTGCTTTGCGCAGGACGCGATTGGTAATTGCAATGTACGTATCGATCAACTTGCTCCAATCATCGCCTCGTGCCGCCAGAGCCGCCTGGACGTCCGGATCACCAAATTTCGCGAATGCAGTTTCGTCGATCTGAACATAACGACAACCCGCCTGGGCCAGCGCGACCAACTCGCTTTCGAAGGCTTCGACGGTATCATCCCAGAATTGAGCGATGTCATGATAGGCATGCGCGAGTACGGCGGCATCACCGCCTCGGAAGTGCAGCGCACACGGTCCTGGGATCGTGATCTTGGGAAGCAGCCTCGTTCTGCTTTTGAGAAAATTGAAATCGGCGACGTTGATTGGATGCGTCCACTTCACCCGGCTTTTGACAAGCGCGATAGGCTGCTGCCCTCGCCCCGCACCGGCCGCCCCACCTTTGGCATCGACACCTGCGACCGTATCGATGCTCAGCTCGCCGAGCTGTTGATAGAAAAAACTGTGATACGAGCGGCGACGAAATTCACCGTCGGTGACGAACCGGAGCCCAAGTCGCTTCTGCAATGCGAGCGCATCCGAGATTGCGGCGTCTTCCGCCGTCGTTAATTCAGCTCGTGAAATCTCCCCGCGCGAGAAGCGCTCACGCTTCTGCAGAAGACCTTTTGGCCGCAACAGGCTCCCGACGTGTTCCGCGCGAAAAGGCGGCTTCTCGCGCGTGACCGCGCCGGCGCGAATGTTCATGGCCGGGAGGCTAACGTCCGAGCACCCTGCCCGCAACGGCATCGAGCCTTTTGATCAGCTGAGGGTCGCGCGCCTGCGGCGCCGTGATCAGTGCGGTGTCGAGCGCACGATCGGAACCGACCGGACACGGCTCATGTTCGCGCGGAAAATCACGGGCCAGCCGTGCAACAAGCTCCTTGGCTTTGTCCGCGTTAGCCAACAAAACCTTGATGATGTCCTGAACCGTCACCGCATCGTGATCCGGATGCCAGCAATCGAAATCCGTCACCATGGCGACGGTGGCGTAACAAATCTCGGCCTCCCGCGCGAGTTTGGCCTCGGGCATATTGGTCATTCCGATCACGGAATAGCCGAGTTGTTTGTAGGTGATGCTCTCTGCATAAGTTGAGAACTGCGGACCCTCGATGCAGACATAGGTGCCGCCCCAATGCGGTGTAATACCTACGGCCGTAGCCGCCGCACGTAGGTGCGCGCCCAACAATGGCGCCACCGGATGAGCCATTGAAACGTGTGCCACCAATCCCTTGCCGAAGAAGGAGCTCTCGCGCCTGTAGGTACGATCGACAAATTGGTCGACCAGAACAAAAGACCCCGGTGGCAGCTCTTCCTTGAATGAACCACACGCAGACAAGGACACCAGATCAGTGACGCCCGCGCGCTTCATGACGTCAATATTGGCGCGATAGTTGATGTCGGACGGCGAAACTCGATGACCCTGATCGTGGCGCGAGAGAAATACGACGGGCATCCCTGCGATTTCCCCGATGCGCAAGGGACCCGATGGATCTCCCCACGGGCTTGCTATCCGTTGCTCTCGTACATTGCCAAGGCCCGGTAAATCATAAATCCCCGAACCGCCGATAATGCCAAGAACAGATTTGGCCATGCACGCTCGCGAGTGTGAAAGAAAAGTACCTTGAGCCTATACGAGCCAGTAAAAAAACGAAGGGCGCCGAGCGGGCCCAGGCGACAACAATTTAAAGCCGTCAGACCGTTGTCTTCTTCGGGTCTTGCCGGCGCGCGATTTCAGCCGGCTTCTCAAGGTCGTGCCACACCTTCTTCTTGGTGAAATACATCAGTCCGGCGAGCACGATCAGAAAAATCATGACCTGCATGCCCATGCGCTTGCGTGCCACCAGGTGCGGCTCCGCTGTCCACATCAGGAATGCGGCGATATCTTTCGAATATTGCTCAAGCGTCTGCGGTGCACCATCGTCGTAGGTTACCTGGCCCGCCTGCAGTGCCGGCGGCATCGCGATATTGTGGCCCGGGAAATACTTGTTGTAGTGCCCGTTTTGCGGCAGCTGGAAGTCTTTCGGCGGCTCCTCATACCCGTTCAGCAGCGCTGCGATGTAATCCGGCCCCTGTTCCTGATATTGGGTGATCATATCGAACACCCACCAGGGGAAACCACGCTCAAACGTGCGGGCCTTTGCCAGGGTCGACATGTCGGGCGGCGCAACGCCGTGTACCGCCTTGGCCGCGAGTTCGTTCGGGAACGGCGGCGGGAACGTATCCGCGAGACGACCCGGGCGCTCAGTCGGTTCGCCCTTATCGTCGAGATCCTTGATCTTGTACTCAGAGGCCACCGCCGCAGCCTGCGCTTCCGAGAAGCCCGGCCCACCTGGATCGGCCAGGTTGCGGAAAGCCAGCATCTGTATCGAGTGGCAGACCTGGCAGACTTCCTTATAAATCTTGAAGCCGCGTTGGAGTTGTCCTTGGTCGTACCGGCCGAACGGGCCGGAGAATGACCACTTCTGTATTGGCGGGTTCGGCGTGTCGTGCTCCTGGGCGATCGCCGGCGCGACTGCGGCAAAGCAACCAGCAAGCGCGAGAGCGACGATGGTGCGATGCATCTTCATAGTCATATCCTCCCGCTCACGCTTTCGCGCCCAGAACCGATTCCGAAATTGAATTCGGCAGCGGCTTGGTCTTCTCGAAGATGCCGAGGAGCGGCAGGATGACCAGGAAAAACGCGAAGTAGTAAATGGTGAAGACCCGCGCGAGGATCACGTAGATCCCCTCAGGCGGCTTGGAGCCCAGCCAGCCGAGCCCGATGCACACAATCACGAATAGCCAGAAGAACTGTCTGAACAAAGGCCGATAGCGGGCCGAACGCACCCTCGAAGTGTCGAGCCAGGGCAGAAAAGCCAGAATGAAAATGGAGGCGCCGAGCGCGATGACGCCCATCAGCTTGTCCGGAATTGCGCGTAGGATCGCGTAGAACGGCAGGTAATACCATTCAGGCACGATGTGCGTCGGTGTCACCGCAGGATTGGCCGGGATGTAGTTGTCCGCGTGGACGAGGAAATTCGGGATGTAGAACACAAACCACGCGAAGAGGATGACAAACACCGCCATGAAGAACCCGTCTTTCACCGTTGCGTAGGGAGTGAAAGCAACGGTGTCTTTTTCCGACTTGGGCTCGACTCCTGTGGGATTGTTCTGGCCGACCACATGCAATGCCCAGATGTGGAGCACGACCACGCCCGCAATCACAAAGGGCAACAGGTAGTGCAGCGAGTAAAACCGGTTGAGCGTCGGATTTCCGACCGCGTAGCCACCCCAAAGCCACGTAACGATTGTGTCGCCAACGCCGGGAATAGCCGAAAACAGATTGGTGATCACGGTCGCGGCCCAGAAGCTCATTTGGCCCCAGACGAGTACATAGCCCATGAAGCCTGTGGCCATCATCACCAGGTAGATGATCACGCCGAGAATCCAGAGCACCTCGCGCGGCTCCTTGTAGGAGCCATAATAAATGCCGCGGAACATATGGACGTAAACGGCGAAGAAGAACATCGACGCGCCGTTGGCGTGCAGGTAGCGCAACAGCCAACCAAAATTGACGTCACGCATAATGCCTTCGATAGATCGGAAGGCGAGATCAACTTGGGGAGTATAATGCATCGCCAGCACGATGCCGGTGACAATCTGCACGCCGAGCATGAATGCGAGGATGCCGCCGAACGTCCACAGATAGTTCAGATTGCGCGGCACCGGGTAGACCACGAAGGAAGAATGTACCAGGGCACCGATCGGCAACCGTTTCTCAAGCCATTGCAGAACCTTGCTCTGCGGTTGGTAGGTCGAGTGTCCGCTCATGATTGAACCTTGAATGCGACGCTTCGCTCAGCCGATTTGGATTTTCGTGTCGGAAACAAACGTGTAGGGCGGGAGCGCGAGATTTTTCGGCGCCGGACCTTGGCGAATACGACCCGAGGTGTCGTACTGGGAGCCGTGGCATGGACAGAACCAGCCGTCATACGCACCCTGATGAGGAAGCGGAATGCAGCCGAGGTGCGTGCAAATGCCGATCACGACCAGCCATTGATCGTGACCCGCCTTGACACGGGCTGAATCGGGCTCGGGATCAGGAAGCGTGGCGACGTTGACCTTCTGCGCCTCTTCGATCTCTTTCTTGGTGCGGTGGAAGACGAAGATCGGTTTTGACCGCCAGAACACCTTGATGATCTGCCCATCGGCAACGGGCGCTAAATCAACCTCGATCGGGGCGCCGGCCGCGATAGTCGAGGCATCCGGATTCATCTGCGCGATCAGCGGGACCAGAGCGGCGGCGGCGCCGACGGCTCCGACGGCCCCAGTTGCTATGTAGAGAAAGTCGCGGCGTGTGTGCTCCGCCGAAGACACGGTCGTCACGTCTGAGGTCCCTCTCCTCCGGTGGCTTATTCATCCGCCCTCGGCTGGAGCCCAGACCGAAGTCCTTGGGCGGCGGGGCGGCCCGGTTGCGGCAGCCCTAAAAGGCAGGACAGCGCGTCGGTGGCGTTCTATTGGCACCCTTGCCGTGCAAGCGCAAGCCCGCAAAGGCCCCATTGCCTAAAGTAGACACCGGTTTTGCGCCGGTCCGCGCTTTAAATGTTACATTGTGTGCACGTTCGGGCGGCAGGTCGGTCTCTGGTCGGCCCCCGATTGGAAGTCCGCGGCTGCGAGGATAAGTCGCATAATCGTTCCTCCAGCGGCTTGTCGCGACCGAGGAGTCCCCCACGCCTGCCATGCGGATCGCCCTCTACGAGCCGGACATTCCCCAGAATACCGGCACGATTCTGCGGCTTTGCGCCTGCCTGGGCATCGAAGCCCACATCATCGAGCCCGCCGGATTTCCCGTGACCGATCGGGCATTCCGCCGGGCCGGTATGGACTATCTGGACCAGGTCACCCTCAGCCGGCACACGTCGTTTTCGGCCTTCGAGGAGTGGCGCACCCGCGAGCGGCTTTCGCTTGTGCTGCTAACGACGGCGGCCGAGCAGTCATACGTTGATCACGTCTTCACTACCGAACAGGTGCTGCTGTTCGGCCGTGAAAGCGCCGGCGTTCCCGCAGCGGTGCACAGGGCGGCCGACACGCGCCTGCGCGTCCCCATGCGCCCGGGCATGCGTTCGGTCAATGTCGCGATCGCGGTCGCCATGGTAGCGAGCGAAGCACTGCGGCAGACAGGCGGCTTACCGCGGTGATAGCCGCGATAGCTTTTCCGCAGATATAGTTACGTCGGAGCCATCAATGGACGCAGGACAACTGGAAGCCCGACAGACGCGCGCGCGCGCATGGTTCGAGGCCTTGCGCGACGATATCTGTGCCGCGTTCGAGGCCGTGGAGGATTCGCTGCCGGAAAGTGCGCCCTTTGCGGACCGAACACCGGGTCGCTTCAGGCGAACTCCTTGGCAGCGTACCGACCATACCGGCGCACCCGGCGGCGGCGGCGTGATGGCCATCATGCACGGGCGCGTTTTCGAAAAGGTCGGCGTGCATTGCTCAACGGTGCACGGCGAATTCGCGCCTGAGTTCCGCAACGATATTCCTGGCGCCGAAAAAGATCCTCGCTTCTGGGCATCCGGCATCTCGCTGATCGCGCACCTGCACAATCCGAACGTGCCTGCTGTTCACATGAACACGCGCTTCGTCGTTACGAGCAAATCCTGGTTCGGTGGCGGTGCCGACCTCACGCCGGTGCTCGACAGGCGGCGGTTGCAGACGGATGCCGACAGCATCGCTTTTCATGCGGCGATGAAAACAGCCTGCGACCTGCACGCCGAAATCGCGCCTTATGACAAATACCGAAAGTGGTGCGACGACTATTTCTTTCTCAAACACCGAAGCGAACCGCGCGGCGTCGGCGGCATATTTTATGACTATCTCGAAACGGATTGGGATGAGACTTTTGCGTTCACACAGGACGTTGGTCGCGCGTTCCTGCGTGTCTATCCGGGGCTGGTGCGAAAGAACTTCACGTTGCCATGGACCGAGGAGGACCGCGAAGAACAGCTGATCCGCCGCGGCCGTTACGTCGAATTTAATCTGCTCTATGACCGCGGTACCATATTCGGCCTCAAGACCGGCGGTAACGTGGAGTCCATCCTCTCTTCCATGCCGCCCATGGTGAAGTGGCCGTAAAATTCGCGTGAGCGGCGCAAAAGTCGAAAGAACTTCAGCCGCCGGGAGCGTGCCCAAACTGATCCGTAAATTCGGCGGGTGGAACGTACCGCTGCGATTGAGCTGACATCAGCCGGTCAGTGCAGCGCACCCCAGACCAGAAATATCCCGCCCAAAAGAACGACCGCGTCGAGGATCGCCGTGTGAATATGCACGGGCATGCGTTCGACAAACGTCTTGGCGAGAAAGGCGCCGGGCAGAGCCACCAATCCGGTCAATAGCGCAAAGGCAATCACCTGCGCGGTGATCACGCCGGCAATTCCGAATACAGAGATTTTCACGATGCCGACGACTATCGAGATAGCCGCGTCGGTGGCGATAACGCCCGCACCTTCAACTCCGGCCGCCATCAAAAGCGACAGCAGAATCACGCCTGAGCCGGCGGTCCCGCCAACCACGATGCCATAGGCGAACGAGCCGAGCCCCAGTCCAAGATCGCCGATCTTGACGCCGTGATATTTCAAAAGCCGCCGCAGCGGCACGCTCAGCATCAGCATGCTGCCAATGACCAGCGCCGCGCCCGCACTCGACAGCCGGGTATATCCCCATGCGCCGAGGACGCAGGTCGGGATCGCCATTACGAGCACGATCGTGGTGCGCCGCCAGTCGACATATTTAAGGAATGCGAAGACGCGGCTCGAATTCGTGAACATGGCCGAAATGGCTATGATCGGCACAACCGGCTCGGCGCCCACGAGCGGAACGAGCACCAACGGCATCAGCGCGCCAGTCCCATAGCCGGACACGCCGCCGACGATTGACGCGAACAGCGCGACCGCCGCCACTGGAATCAGTTGCCAGAACGAGATGTCGTGGAAGCCGGCAAAGAGATTCATGATTGCGGCGGCGACGCTGGCATCCGGATGATTTCGTCCGCGATGGCATCGAGAGCGGCTTGATCGCTTGGAAATCCTGCGGCGATCCAGGCTTGCTCCGCCGCGGCAATTGCCGCGCCGAGCGCCGGGCCTTGCACAACTCCTCGCCTCATGAAATCAGCCGCCTTGAGGGGAAATACCGGCGCGGTCCAACGTTGCGGCAGCGTTGCGAGCGCATGCCACTCGGCATCGTGCGCGGTCGCTTGTGAGCGTGCCCAGCCAAGCAATACGCGATCGGTGAATTGCTGCGGTCGCAGCCGATACAACAACGCCTTCGCTGCCCTCTCCCCAAACAGCGGCGAAATGCGCCCCCAACTCTCTCCCATGGATGCAAGACGTTCATGCTCGCTGTTGGCAAGCCTCAGTCTTAGCCACAGCCGGTCGGCATCTTCCGGAACGGCGACCGCAAGCGCGCCGAGCCGACGCGCGGCATTCGGCTCGGCACCGATTGCCGCCTCGACCTTGGCCATGTTCTCGAAACTCCCCAGATAACTCACGCCGCCAAGCACACGCAGCAGCAATCCCGCGTCGGTCATTGAAATAAGCGTGGGCACCGCGTGCGGGGCAACGACAAGCTTCATCATCTCCATTCGCACCCGCTCGCGCGAGAGTTGGTCGAGGCCGTCGCGACCTTGAATACAGGCAACAAGGCCGGCGGGATCGGGGTGTTCGCTTGTGCCATAGGCCGCGTGGAAGCGGAAAAAGCGCAGAATGCGCAGATAATCCTCGGCAATGCGCCTGCCGGGATCGCCGATAAAGCGCACGCGGCGATGCGCGAGATCATCGAGGCCGCCAGTATAATCGAAGACCGTGCCGTCTCGCCCAGCCGACAGCGCGTTGATGGTGAAATCGCGCCGCTCGGCGTCGGCTTTCCAGTCGCGGCCAAACTCGACCTTGGCATGGCGGCCATAGGTTTCAACATCCTTGCGCAAGGTAGTGACTTCGAAGGGGTGCTTGTCGATGATGACGGTGACTGTGCCGTGCTCGATGCCGGTCGGCACATGCTTGAACCCGGCGGCCGTCACCCGTTTGATGACCTCTTCCGGCACGGCGGTCGTGGCCACGTCGACTTCCGCGATCGACATGCCCAGCAATGCGTTGCGGACCGCGCCCCCGACCGTGCGGGCCTCCTCACCGTCGCAATCCAGCACGCCGAGCAGGCGCGGAAGCGCTCCCGATGCCAGCCAAGGGGCGTCGCTCAGCCTGCGACCGGTGCGGCCTTCCTGCGACGACATTACTTCGTGGTCCCCGGCACGAATTTGCCGTTTTCAATATGCGCCGGCACGTAAGTGGACCCCGGCGGCGCGCCGGAAAAATGGGCAAAGTAGATGAAGCTGCCAACCACCAAAGCCAGCGCGGCGATGGCCAGCGTCGCGACCCGCACCAACGGCCAGGAGTTAAGATCCAGTACGCCGGCCTTGGTCGCCCACAAAAACACCGCATAGAGCACGAACGGCGTCAGGAAGAGGGCGATCTCGGTAAAGATCGGGCGAATCATCGATAGATCCGGTCGTAGAGGTTGCGGAGGATACCAGCCGTCACACCCCAGATGTAGCGCTCGCCGAACGTGATCGCGTAGTAGTGCCGCGTCATGCCCTGCCATTCGCGCGAATGGCGCTGCACGTTAGTCTGATCCATCAGGAAAGCGAGCGGCACCTCGAAAGTTGCATCCACTTCGGCTTTGTTGAGCCGCAAATGAAAGCCGGGCTTCACCCTCGCGATAACTGGGACGATCCGATAGCCGAGCGTCGTCATATAGAGGTCGAGATAACCCATCGGTTCGATATGCGTGCGATCGATGCCGGTTTCCTCCATCGTCTCGCGGAGAGCCGAAGCGCACGGATTGACATCGCCTTTTTCAATCTTCCCGCCCGGGAAGGAAACTTGTCCCGCATGGTCGGGCAAATGTTGCGCCCGCTGGGTCAGAAGTACGGTTGGTTCGGGATGGTCGATGATCGGCACCAGTACGGCGGCAGGACGGATCGGCCGCACCTCGGCGATCTTGCGCATCACCGGATCGGCATCGTGATCGCCCCGCGCAGGCGTCACACTCGCATCTGTAAGGCCGGCCGGCACATCGAGCGTCAGACGTTGACGCACGCGTGCAAAGAATTCCGACGCCGCAAGATCAGTGACTGCTTCCCGCATTAGAATGAAATCCGTCTGCAATTATTCATAGTGTCGACTCTTCGGAATCATACGTCAGGCAAACTCTCGCAGCGCGCTTGCTTCCGCCATGGCGAAGAACTCGCCTCGCGAGAAGACACCGAACATTGTCGTTCCTTGGACGTCGCGCTCCTCGCCGAGCGCGACGAGATCGTAGAACAGTGCGCGGGTGACCTTAGCCCACAAGTCGCGACGCACATGTAAATACGGTTTCAGTCCACCGGTTTCCGGCTGCGTCTCAAAGCGCAGTGCATGATCTGGCCCGGCCGCGATCCAATCATCGACATTGGTGCGAAATCGAAGAACGCGACCGGCCTCGCCCTCCGACGCGCTCATTTCCACCGCAAGAAACGGCGTATCATCGACGACGATCCCCACCTTCTCGACCGGCGTGACCAGGAAATATTTGTCGCCTTCCCGCTTGAGCACCGAAGCGAACAACTTCACAAGAGCCAGGCGCCCGATCGGCGTCTTCTGGTAGAACCATGTGCCGTCGGCGGCGATCCGCATGTCGATATCGCCGCAAAAAGGCGGATTCCATCGTTCCACCGGCGGCGGCCCCTTGTTTTCGCGGGGCAGACCTGCCGCGATCCCTTCCAAGCCGCCCTGCCCTGCCTTCGCCATTGTTTTCCTTCGATAATTGGGCCGCTATCGGCCTGTTCGCATCTTCGTGATTCAACCGGTTCGGCTATGGAAGATAGCGTAAGCTTGGCCATAGATTGAGGCAGATTCGCCCGAAATGACGCAGCAAGTTCGCCTGTGGTGCGTTTGTTGCATGGCTCGCGGGTGAGGTTTCAGGTGCGCAGTGAAAGGAAATGACATGGCGAAAGCCGGCGGTGAAAGTCTGGAAAAGCTGGAAGACATGATTGTTCGGGCAGCCGAGTCGACGGCCGCGCACGTGCGCGCCGCAAAGGCTGCGATCGGCTCGGTCATCTTCGGGCAGGAGCGCGTTGTCGAACAAGCGCTCGTCACCGTGCTCTCGGGTGGCCACGCGCTTTTGGTCGGCGTGCCTGGTCTTGCGAAAACCAAGCTCGTCGACACCATGGGCACCGCGCTCGGACTTGACGCACGCCGGATTCAGTTCACGCCCGACCTGATGCCATCCGACATTCTCGGCACCGAGGTGCTGGAAGAAAGTCCCGGCGGCAAACGCAGCTTCCGCTTCATCGCCGGCCCCGTGTTCGCGCAATTGCTGATGGCCGACGAGATCAACCGCGCGTCGCCGCGAACGCAATCCGCGCTGCTGCAGGCCATGCAAGAGCAACACGTAACCGTCGCCGGGGCGCGGCACGACCTGCCCAAGCCATTTCACGTGCTGGCAACGCAGAATCCACTTGAGCAGGAAGGCACCTACCCATTGCCCGAAGCACAACTCGACCGTTTTCTCATGGAGGTCGATGTCGATTATCCCGATCAGGAGGCGGAGCGCAAAATTCTGTTCGACACTACCGGTGCAGAAGAATCTCGCGCCAAGCCTGCGATGACTGCCGAAGACTTGTTGTCGGCGCAACGGCTCGTTCGCCGCCTGCCGGTCGGCGAGTCGGTGGTTAAGGCAATTCTGTCCCTCGTGCGCTCGGCGCGACCCGGGCCCGAAGCCGGCGAGATCGGCAAGCTGATTTCCTGGGGACCCGGCCCGCGCGCCAGTCAGGCGCTGATGCTGGCGGTGCGCGCGCGCGCACTTCTTGACGGTCGCTTTGCGCCGTCGGTTGACGATGTGCTCGATCTCGCCGAACCCGTGCTCAAGCATCGCATGGCCTTGACCTTTGCGGCACGCGCGGAAGGCGAAACCATCCCCAACGTGATCCGGCGGCTGAAAGCTCGCATCGGATAATTGTAATGGCGCAGTCACCGCCGAAGAACGAGACCACTACGGTACGACAGGCGACGGTCGGCGCCCGCAAGCTGGCCGACGCCATGCCGCGACTTATTCTTGAGGCGCGCCGTGTTGCGTCGAGTGTGATTCACGGCCTGCATGGCCGCCGCCGCGCGGGTCCGGGCGAAAATTTTTGGCAGTATCGCCGCTTCGTCTCCGGCGAACCCGCGCAGCAGGTCGACTGGCGACGCTCCGCGCGCGACGATCATCTCTACGTTCGTGAGCGCGAGTGGGAAGCCTCGCACACGGTGTGGATCTGGCCGGACCGGTCACCGTCAATGACGTTTGCATCCGCCTTGTCGACCGACAGCAAGCTTGAGCGCGCGCTGGTTGTCGCATTTGCGTTGGCCGAAGTGCTCGTGCAGGGCGGAGAACGCGTGGGCGTCCCTGGACTCATGCGCCCGACTGCAAGCCGCAATGTTATCGAGAAGATGGCCGAATCCATTCTGCATGACCCGACCGAGCGGGCCAGTCTGCCGCCTTCGTTCGCGCCTTCGCCACTGTCCGAGGTCGTGATGTTGTCTGACCTGTGGTCACCGATTGCCGACGTGCGCGCCACAATCGCGCAGTTCTCCGCCACCGGCGCGCATGGTCACGTGGTGCAGATTGTGGACCCGGCGGAGGAAAGCTTTCCATATTCCGGTCGCGTGGAATTCATCGAGCCGGAAGGCGCCGGCAGCGTCACCGCTGGACGCGCCGAAACGTGGCGCAACGACTATCAAAACATCGTCGCGCGCCACCGTGCCGGCATCCGCACCGAGACCGATTTGCGTGGCTGGAGCTTCGCCATTCATCGCACCGACAGGCCGGCGAGTGAACTCCTGCTCGTGCTGCACTCTCGCATGGGTGACAACACGCAAGCGGCCGTCCTTGGCAGCCGGCATGCACCGGCCAGTCCCGCGAGCGCCGCATGATTGGCTCCTTGCCCCTCGGCTTTGCTCAACCACTGGTTCTCCTCGGCCTGCTCAGCCTGCCGATCCTCTGGTGGCTGCTGCGGCTCATACCGCCGCGCCCACGGCGCATTGACTTTCCTCCAACGCGCCTATTGTTTGAAATCGCCCCCAAGGAAGAAACCCCGGCTCGTACACCCTGGTGGCTCACGCTTCTGCGACTGACACTGGCAGCACTGGTAATCATCGCCGCCGCCGGGCCTATGTGGAATCCGCCGCTCGCAGCGATGGACCGGGCCGCACCGCTGCTGATCCTCTTCGATGACGGCTGGCCTGCGGCATCGACCTGGGATGCCCGGCTACGCACGGCCGATGAGATGATCGCGCGAGCCGAGGCCGACAATCGCGGCGTTGCACTGCTGCCTTTGTCTGAGGCCGACCGCGACGTCTCCCTGCAAATCGCCGGCGCCGCACGCGTTCAGATCAAACAGTTCAAGCCCAAGCCGTATGCCGTCGATCGCACGGACGCGCTGCCGGCCATCGAGCGCTTCCTCGCAACCGCCCCCAGTGTCGAAGTGATCTGGCTCTCCGATGGAGTTGATCTCGGCAAGGGTGCCAATTTCGTCGAGGGCCTGAAGCGCATCATTGGTAGCCGCCCTCTGACCGTCGTCGAAGGAGGTTTGCCGGTATCTCATGCCCTTGCGGCTGCCGATAACGCAGCAGGCGCGCTGACGGTGAAGGTACTGCGTGCCCAGGCGACTGCAAGTGATGTCGGCGCGGTGAGTGCGATCGACCTCAAGGGTTTGCCGCTGGGCGAAGCACCTTTCAGTTTCAAGTCCGGCGAGCGGGAGACCGACGCAGTGATCGATTTGCCTGTCGAAATTCGCAACGACGTGGCACGACTGGAAATCGCCGGTGAGCGCTCGGCGGGCGCCGTGCAACTGCTCGACAAGCGTTGGCGCCGTCGAACAGTCGGTATCGTGTCCGGCTCCACTGCGGATCGCTCGCAGCCGCTGATCGGCGCAACTTATTACCTCGCCCGCGCGCTCAATCCATTCGCCGACGTCAGTCTTGCCGAAGGTGTGGCGCCAACGGAAGCAGTGATGCGCTTTTTGGACCGTCATTTACCGATGCTGATCCTCGCGGATGTCGGCAATGCCACCGATGCGCTGGATCGTCTGAACAAGTGGATCGACAATGGCGGGGTTCTGATACGATTTGCCGGGCCCCACCTTGCGCGGGGCGATGACAATCTGGTTCCGGTAAAACTGCGGCGCGGCGGCCGCATCCTGGGCGGCAGCTTGAGCTGGGACAAGCCACAGCAACTTGCCGGCTTCTCGCGCGATAGCCCATTCAACGGAATGGCGGTCCCAACCGACGTCACTGTTACCCGCCAGGTGTTGGCTGAACCGGATTCCCAACTCAACGACCGCACCTGGGCTACGCTGGCTGATGGCACACCCCTGGTGACCGCGGAGCGCCGCGGCAAGGGGTTGATTGTACTTTTCCATGTGACGGCCGACAGCCGCTGGTCTGACCTGCCTCTGTCGGGCTCCTTCGTGGACATGCTTCGACGCCTCGTGTCGCTCGCAGGCGCGACTGCGACCGCCGAAGGCGATAACGCCACAACAGAGAATGCGGGTGGCCGGGCCGCCCAGGTCGTTCCACCGACACGAATACTTGACGGTTTCGGTGCCTTCACCACTCCACCCGCGACTGCCCGTCCCATTCCGAGCAACTTCACCGGACGCGGCAGTATCGATCATCCGCCGGGCTTCTACGGTCCGCCAGAAGGTCTTGTCGCCGTCAACACACTCATACCCGCGGACCGGCCGGTTCCGCTCGACACGTCGTCGCTGAATGCACGCACTGATGTCTACCGGCACGGCGAACCTCTTGATCTGCGTGGGCCAATCTTTCTCGCCGCGCTCGCGCTGCTCGTTCTCGATGCGCTGGTGGTCGTGATGTTGTCTGGTGGGCTGAGTGCCTTGCGACCACGCCGACGTGCCGCGGCCGCGTTGCTGGCGATCGGTCTGTTCGGATCCCTGTCCCTTCACCAGGGGGTGCGCGCGCAGACTGCACCACAGGCCCCGCCGCTTACAGCGCAGCAACAGGACTTCGCCATGAAGGCGACCCTGCAGACGCATCTTGCGTACGTCATCACCGGAGATCCGGCCGTCGACGAAGTGAGCAAAGCCGGGTTGCAGGGACTTACTCTTTTTCTGGCGCAACGCACGGCGCTGGAGGCTTCCGATCCTGTCGGTCTTGATCTTGCGCGCGACGAGCTTGCGTTTTTTCCAATAATCTATTGGCCGATCTCCCCGAACGCCCCGAAGCCTTCGCAGGCCGCGCTTGAAAAGATAGACGCGTACATGAAGCGGGGCGGCACCGTACTCTTCGACACGCGCGATGCGATCGATGCGCCGGCTGGTCCTGGCGGCGAGATGCGCGGCCCCGGCATGGTCGCACTGCGCTCAATTCTGTCCTCGCTTGATATCCCTGAGCTTGAGCCGGTGTCGCACGACCACGTACTGACCAAGACGTTTTTCCTGCTGCGCGATTTCCCCGGCCGCTTCACGACCGGCCAGCTTTGGGTTGAGGCGCTGCCGGCGGAGAATGAAGATGAAGAGCCCAACCGACCGGCGCGGGCCGGCGACGGTGTTTCCTCGATCCTGATCACTTCGAACGATCTCGCCGGTGCGTGGGCGATGCGACCTGACGGTCAACCGATGCTGCCAATGGTCCCGGGTGAGCCGCGCCAACGCGAATTCGCCTTCCGCGCCGGCGTCAACATCGTGATGTACGCGCTGACCGGCAACTACAAGGCTGATCAGGTTCACATTCCGGCGCTGCTCGAGCGGCTCGGGCAATAGGAGCGGCCTGGTGAACCTCGGTATCTCATTTGCTCCTTTGGTGCCCGCCTACCTGGTCTGGGTCGCCTTTGCGGTCGCCCTGCTGATCTCGGCGATACTGCTGATCGTGCGCAACCGCGGAGCCCCGCTACGCGCCGCAGCGCTCGGCCTGATGGTGCTCGCTTTGGCAAACCCCTCGCTCACTCGCGAGGATCGCGATCCCATTCCCTCAGTTGCCGCCGTCATTGTGGATAAAAGTCCGAGCCAGAATTTCGGCGATCGCACCCGGCAGACGGAACAGGCACGCGACACTCTGGTAGAGCGGCTCAAGCGAATTCCGGGTCTCGAAGTACGCGTCGCCGAGGCCGGGGCTGCTGATGGCGAAACCGATGGCACCAAGCTGTTCTCGGCACTGTCGTCCACGCTCGCCGATGTCCCGCCTGACCGCGTGGCCGGCGCCGTCCTGATCACCGATGGTCGCGTCCACGACGTCCCGGCAGATGCTTCCACGCTGGGATTGTCCGCGCCGCTGCACGCCCTGATCACCGGTCACAAGGACGAGATTGATCGCCGTGTCGTGCTGACGCTGGCACCACGTTTCGGCATCGTCGGTCAGTCGCAGACCGTCGGTTTCCAAGTCGAGGATCAGGGCGCCAAGACCGGGGCCGCCGAAGTCACCGTCCGCCGCGATGGAGAGATCCTGGAAAAGCGTGTCGTCACCACACACACTGACATCAAGTTCAATGTGCCGATTCCGCATGCCGGACCGAATATTGTCGAAATAGAAGCCTCCCCGCTCGAAGGGGAACTTACACAGGTGAATAACCGCGCGGTGGTTTCGATCGATGGCGTGCGCGACAAATTGCGTGTGTTGCTGGTATCTGGCGAACCGCATGCGGGTGAGCGCACCTGGCGCAATCTGCTCAAGTCCGATGCATCGGTTGATCTCGTGCATTTCACGATTCTGCGCCCGCCAGAGAAGCAGGACGGCACCCCGATCAACGAGTTGTCGCTGATCGCTTTCCCAACCCGTGAGCTGTTTCAGCAGAAGATCTCGGAATTCCAGTTGATCATTTTCGACCGATATGCGCGGCAAGGCGTGTTGCCCCTTATCTACTTCGATAACATCGCGAAATATGTGCGCGATGGCGGCGCGGTTCTGATTGCCGCCGGCCCGGATTACGCAAGCCCGACCAGCATCTGGCGAACACCTCTTGACGGAATCCTCCCCGCAGAGCCGACCGGCGAGATCACCGAACGCAGCTTCCAGGCTCGGCTCACCGAGGCCGGCCAGCGGCACCCGGTCACACGCAACCTTGAGGGCTCAGATACCGATCCGCCACACTGGAGTCACTGGTTCCGCCTCGTGGATATCAAGCGCAGCACCGGCACAAACGTGATGGAGGGCCCTGATGGCAAGCCGCTTCTTGTCCTCGCGCGCGAGGGTGAAGGTCGTGTGGCCCTGTTGTTGTCCGACCACATTTGGCTGTGGGCGCGCAGCTACGAAGGCGGCGGACCGCATCTCGACCTTTTGCGCCGATTGTCCCATTGGCTGATGAAGCAACCGGATCTGGAGGAGGAGGCTCTGCGGCTGATCGTGCACGGACACGACATCACCGTTCAGCGTCAGACAATGGCCGACACCGTCAATCAAGTGACGCTCACCTCTCCGACCGGCGAAACCCGACCGATTGATCTTCAGAAAGTCGAGCCCGGACTGTGGCGCGCGACAACGACGACCAACGAACTCGGCCTCTGGCGCGCGACGGATGGCAAGCTGACGGCGCTGACAAACGTCGGCCCGGCGAACCCGAGGGAATTCGCGGAGGTGACGTCCACGACCGAGGTGCTGAGTCCATTGAGCAATGCGACCGGCGGTGACGTACGGCGGATCGCTGATGGTGATCATGTGAACGTGCCGCGCGTGGTTCCGGTACGCACTAGCACCACGTTCAAGGGCGATGATTGGATTGGCCTGAAGATGCGCGATGCCAGCGTCGTGCGCGGCATCGGCGTCTTGCCGATCTTTGCCGGACTTATCGGCCTTCTGCTGCTGATCGGCTCGCTCGCTGCGACGTGGGCACGAGAAGGACGCTAGTCACGCTATTTCCCAGTCCGGCCGGATCAGTCCCGCGACACCATCAAAGGCGCCCCCCGCAAGTTCTGCCACCAACAGCCGCGCGGGATCTACCGGTCCCGGCATTTTCACTTGCCCCTTCGGGATGCGCTTGAAACCTGACTTGGCGTAGATCGGTTCGTCGCCGACCAGCACCACCAGTTTGTGGGCATTGGATTTTGCTTCGCTGAGCGCGCGCTGCACGAGCGCGGTGCCAACGCCGTGCGAACGGAAGGGCGGCTCGATCGTCAGTGGACCGAGCAGCAATGCCGGTGTTTCACCGATACAGATTGGTGTCAGCCTTACCGAACCGATTAGAAGCGTGCCGATGCGTGCCGTGAACGACAGGCTCAACACATGCCCTCGTCCCTCACGGATGCGAAATGCCGTACGCGCGAAGCGGCCAGGCCCAAATGTGCGCTCATGCAACCGCTCGATCGCGGGCGCATCGGCGGCGGTCTCCGGCAGAATTGTCAGCGCCAGCTCGCTCATGGCGTTCCACAGTCCGTATCACGCGCGCTGCCGCTTAGCATCTCGACCGATTTCGGTCCATTGCCCGTGGCATTTCACGTAGCAAAAGACTAAATGAAAGCACTCAGGTTTAAGGAGTTAGTGCATGGGACTTCTGGTCGATGGCGTCTGGCAGGATGACGTTTCGCGTACGAAAGACGGCCATTTTATCCGGCCCGCCGCGCAATTCCGCAATTGGGTGACGCCGGACGGAAGTGCCGGCCCTTCAGGCCAGGCGGGCTTTCCCGCAGAATCTGGCCGCTATCATCTTTACGTTTCGCTTGCCTGCCCTTGGGCGCACCGCACGATCATTTTCCGCAAGCTGAAGGCCCTCGAGAACGTGATCTCGCTCTCGGTCGTGTCGCCTCAGGTGGGCCGTGAGGGATGGACCTTCAACAAATCCGAGGGCTCTACGGGCGACGACGTGAACGGCAAGAGCAAGCTGTCCGAGATCTATCTGCTCGCGAATCCCCGCTACTCCGGCCGCGTCAGTGTGCCGGCTCTCTGGGACAAGAAGCGCAAGACGATCGTCAACAACGAATCCCCCGAGATCATCCGCATGCTCAACTCGGCCTTCAACGCCTTTACTAACGTGGGCACCGACTACTATCCGGAAAACTTGCGGGCTGAAATCGATCGTTTCAATGAGATCATCTATCCGAATATCAACAACGGAGTCTATCGTTCCGGCTTTGCCACGACGCAGGCGGCCTACGAACAGGCATTTCGCAATGTCTTCGACACGCTCGATGAGCTCGAGCAGGTCCTGTCGCAACACCGCTATCTGGTCGGCAATACGACCACCGAAGCTGACTGGCGGCTGTTCTGTACTTTGATACGTTTCGATGCCGTCTACTACTCTCACTTCAAATGCAACTGGCGGCACATCTACGAATTTCCGAACCTTTCAAACTACGTGCGCGATCTCTATCAGGTCCCTGGCGTTGCCGAGACGGTCAGCGTCGAGCAGATCAAGCGGCATTATTACGGCAGCCAACGTCAGGTGAACCCAACCGGTATCGTTCCTATTGGGCCGCAACTCGACTTCGCCGCCCCCCATGACCGGGCGCGATTCGGCTGAGCTTCACCACAATTCGCTGACTACTGCCCCGCCGAAAACTTCGGCTACCCGGGCGCGTGTCGCGCGCGTTGCATCCTTTGGTAGCGCGTCGTGCGGAAAGAACCCGTGCTCGATGATCTCGTAGTTCGGCTTCGGGGTCTCGTCCTGCCGAAAGTCGCGAACGATGAACAGCGCCACGTGATCGCGTCGTGATACGCGCTTGTTGAAGTAGATGCCGAGGAGTTGCGGCTGGGCCCCGAGCCGGATGTTGCCCTCCTCGGCCAGCTCGCGCGTCAGTGATTCGAGAAGCGTCTCCCCCGTCTCCACGCCGCCGCCGGGCAGATGCCAGCCGTCGACATAGGAATGCTTGACCAGAAAAATCCGGCCGCTTCCGTCGATCACCATGGCGCGGACCCCGAGTGTCGCCGCGCGCGAGAACCGCCAATAGAAATGCATGCCCCGCCGGATGGCAGGTTCGAACATGAGGCGCAGGCGGTTGACACCCATGGGTCGTCTCTCGTGGACCAGTCTTTCTAGCGAAAGTCCATTCACAGGCCTTAAAAAGCGGGTTCTCTGTTTAGAATAATTCTAATATAAAAAGCCTTTGCTACGCACCTGAAGGGACCTTCCGTGAAACGTTTTGCCGATCTGACCGAACAGGAAGTTCTGGCCCTTGCGATCACCAATGAAGAAGAAGACAGCCGCATCTATCGCGATTTCGCGCAAGGCCTTCGCGAGCAGTACCCGGCGTCGGCCAAGGTCTTCGACGAGATGGCCGAGGAAGAGGTGCACCATCGCACGATACTGTACGACCTCTATCGAGATAAGTTCGGCGAACACCTGCCCCTCATCCGCCGCAACGACGTCAAGGACTTCATCCCGCACAAGTCGACGCCCTGGCTGACACGCCCTCTGATCCTTGGCGAAGCGCGCAAGTTCGCCGAAAAAATGGAAGATGAGGCGCAACGCTTTTACCGCAAGGCAGCCGACGGCGCGCGTGACATTTCCGTGCGACAGCTTCTGCTCGAACTTGCCGAGGCCGAAGCCGGTCATGAAAGCCTTGCGCACAAACTCAGCGAGCAAATTCTCACCGACAGCGCACGCGCCAAGGAGGATGCGGCATCCAAACGCGCCTTCATGCTGCAATATGTGCAGCCGGGGCTTGCCGGCCTCATGGACGGCTCGGTGTCGACGCTTGCACCGCTTTTCGCCGCCGCCTTTGCCACCCACAACACCTGGCAGACATTCCTGGTCGGTATCGCCGCCTCGGTCGGCGCCGGGATTTCTATGGCTTTCGCGGAAGGCCTTTCTGATGACGGCTCTTTGACCGGCCGCGGGTCGCCGTGGATACGCGGCCCGGTCTGCGGCCTTATGACCGCCGTGGGCGGCCTCGGTCATACATTGCCCTACCTCATTCCCCACTTCACGACCGCCACCATTTTCGCCGTAATTGTCGTTGTGATCGAGCTCGGAGTGATCTCCTGGATACGCATGCGTTACATGGACACGCCCTTCCTGCGCGCCGCATTTCAGGTGGTTGTCGGTGGGGCCTTGGTCTTCATCGCCGGCATATTGATCGGCAGTTCGTAACTGTCATTGTCACGCTGCACATTGTACGAATCTTCTCGACAGGAACGCTGAACTTGTGAGCGGGATGGCCGAGGCAAACCCGACCGCGACCAACACAATGTTCACCCTCGCCCATCTTTCCGACCCGCATCTCGCACCGCTGCCGACTCCCCACTGGAAGGAACTGATCGGCAAACGTGTGACGGGCTATATCAACTGGCAAAAAAAGCGTCGTTTCGTTCACGACGCTGAAACGCTCGCGGAGATCGTTGCCGACCTCAAAGCGCAAAAGCCAGACCACATCGCGGTCACTGGCGACATCGCCAATATCGCTCTTGCTGCGGAATTTCGACAGGGTCGCGATTGGCTTGAGGGCCTGGGTTCCGCGGAGGACGTCAGTCTTATTCCCGGCAACCACGACATTTACGTGGGCGAAGCTGCCGCTTTTGCCGCTCGCCAGTGGGGACCGTACATGAATGGCGACGAAGACGTCGGCGGCTTCCCTTATGTACGCCGACGCGGCAATGTCGTGCTGATCGGGCTTTCGAGCGGCGTCCCGACTGCGCCGTTTCTGGCAACAGGGTGGTTGGGTGCCAAACAGCTCGCCGAGCTTGCGGCGATGCTTAATCAACTCAGCAATGAAAAGGTCTTTCGCATCGTCCTGATTCATCACCCGCCCGTCACTGAATCCGCGCAGCACAAGCAGCTCATGGACGCGCACGTCCTGAAGCGCGTGATCGCCGCGCACGGCGCAGATCTGTTGCTCCATGGGCACGACCATCTTCACATGATCAATTGGCTTGAAGGACCGAATGGCACGCAGGTTCCCGCCGTTGGTGTGCCGTCGGCATCAACCAGACCGGGCACCGATAAGGATCCCGCCGCATACAATCTCTACCGGATCGGCGGCGAACCCGGCGCCTGGGAGTGCGAACTCATATCGCGCGGTCTCGCGGCCTCCGGCGAGGTTTCGCAGCAAAAGCGCTTTATGTTGACTGGCTAGGAGTGCGGGCCGCTGAGCATGGCCAGCGCGGAAAGTGCGACCACGCCAACAATCAGACCGTAAATGAAAATGCGGATAGCGCGCCAGCGACGCTGATTGCGCGCTCGTCGCAAGACCAACTGCGCGACACCGCGCCCTTCATCGTCGCTAAGGGCACGCTCACGCTCGACCAGTCGACGTGCGACGTACCGGGTGATTGCGTCGACCATGGCGGGCACTTCATAAGATTCCGCCAACACGGCGCGACCGTACCGCGTGTCCTGCACGAAACGATACTGCCGCTTGTCGCGACCCATCTCGACATGTGCGACCACGTCGATCCAGAGTCTTGGCACATCGCCCTTGCTCACCGCGCGGTCGAATAGTTCCACGTCCCCGGGCACATCCTTGAACAAGGGATCGAGAGCATCATTGAGCAGTTCGAGTCGCGCGACATCGGCGTCACGCAGATCGACGACGACGCCCGACCGCTCGGCCGCCTCGATGCGCGCGTCGCGCACGGCCTCCTTCAGCGGATTTATCGGCGAAGTTAAATTGGGATCGTCTTTCTGACCTTCGAACATACCATCAATCTAGCAACGCCCCGCCCGCAGGCAAGGAAGAGAGCGTTAGTTTTCAAGAAGTTTGTTGGGATACTTAGCGTGACGGCATCACGCCGTATTTGCGTGCCCAACCCAGGCCGTCTTCCGTTCGCGTACGCGGCCTGTATTCGGCTCCGATCCAGCCTTGGTATCCGAGCCGGTCCACGGCCTCGAATATGGCCGCATAGTTGATCTCACCCTCGTCCGGCTCGTGCCTGGACGGTACGGCCGCGCATTGCAGGTGTCCAATCACGGGGAGGTATTTCTCGAGACGGTGGATCAAATCGCCGCCCACGATCTGCACATGATAGAAATCGAACTGCATGCGGATATTGGGCTTCGCGGCGTTTTCGATGATGGCAGCAGCATGCTCGACGTGATTGAGAAAATAGTTCGGCCTGTCCCGACCGTTGATCGGCTCGATCAACAGCTTAATTTTTTTGGCGGCAGCAAGATCGGCGGCGTGCACCAAATTTTCGAGGAAAACGCGATCGGCGGCCGGACGTTGTTCGGGGGCAACCTTGCCGGCAAGACAATGGATCGCGCTCGCGCCGATTGCGCTCGCGTAGTCGAGCGAACGGGTGAACAATGACTGCCAATCCTTCTGCCGCCCTGGCACGGCCGCGAGTCCGAATTCGCCTTCGCGGCCGGGTGGCGTGTTGAGTCCGAGAATGGTGAGCCGATTTCGTTCGATGGCCGCTTTCACTGCGGCGGCCGGCACGTTGTAGGGAAACTGCAGCTCAACGGCCTTGAAGCCCGCGGCCGCAGCAGCGTCGATTCTTTCAAGCAGCGGCCGTTCCGTGAAAAGATAGCCGAGGTTAGCGGCAAAACGCGGCATTGGTGGCCCTCAAAGATCTTCAATGATCTCTTGCGCGCAGAGGTGTCAGCGTATTCATTAGCGCCGAGACCCACACAAGACCATCCGGAAAATCAATGTCCACCAATACTGCTTTTCATGTTGCGGTGCTGCCTGGAGACGGCGTCGGGCCCGAAGTCATGGCGCCAACGCTCGAAATCTTGCGCCGGATCGAGGCGACCACTCCGAGCCTCGCTTTCCGTTTTACCGAGGGCGCTGCGGGGGCGGGTCACTACCAAGAAACAGGCAAGTCAATGCCGAATTCGACCATCAAGCTTTGCGAGGAGGCCGACGCCATCCTGCTTGGTGCCTGTGGTTTGCCGAGCGTGCGCTATCCCGACAATACCGAGATCATGCCGCAGGTCGAACTACGATTTATTTTCGATCTTTATGCTGGCGTGCGACCGGCGCGTCTCATCCCCGGTGTGCCCAGCCCGATCGTTGATGCGCAGACGCGCGGCATAGATTTCATATTGATCAGAGAATCGACGGAAGGCCTGTTCGCATCCATGGGTAAGGGTGTTGTCACCCAGGATGAAGCACGTGAGACGCTGGTGATCACCCGCAAGACGTCACAGCGTTTGTTCGATTTCTCGCTCAGGCTCGCAGAGCGCCGCAAGAAGCGCGGCAAGGCGGGCCTGCTGACCTGCGTCGATAAAGCGAACGCATTCAAGGCTTACGCTTATTTCCGCTCGATCTTTGACGAGCGCGCTAAAAATTTCCCTAACGTGAAAACAAGCCATGTGTATGTGGACGCGTGCGCCGCACTGATGGTGCGAAGGCCTTGGGATTTTGACGTGATGGTGATGGAGAATATTTTTGGCGACATTCTCTCCGATCTGGCGGCCGGACTGATCGGCGGGCTCGGCATCGCTCCTTCGGCCGACATCGGTGATAAACATGCGGTGTTTCAGCCATGCCATGGCACTGCGCCCGATATTATGGGTCAGGGCAAAGCGAATCCGACCGCCATGCTCCTTTCCGCGGCAATGATGCTTGATTGGCTTGCCGATAAACATGACCACCAACCGGCAGCCGACGCCGCGCAACGCATCGAGCGTGCGGTCGACAATGCCTATGCTTGCGGCATCAAACCTATGGAGTACGGCGGCAAGGACGGAACCGCGGCCATTGCCAAGGCCGTACTTAACGCCTTGGGCTGACTACAGCCCGACAAAGTCCTTGATCGCCGCAATGAACTGATCGGGTTGTTCGAGCGGCGGACAGTGACCGCAGCCGGGTAGCTCGACGTACTTGGCGTCGGGAATTTTCTCGACGATTTGTTTGGCGAGCGCCGGCGGCGTGGCCTGGTCAAACTCACCGCACACGACCAGCGTCGGGACTTTCATGTGGTGCAGCAGGGGAACCAGATCGGTTTCCTGCAGTATTCTGCAGGCCGCCTGGAATGCCTTTGGATCGATGCCCATCAGGACTTTCTTGCGTTCCACGATCTTCTCGGGATGGGCGGCGAGATAGCCCGGCGAAAAAACCCGTTTCGCGGCGATCTCCGCAATGCTGCCCAGCCCACCTTCGGCGACTTTCTGCGCCATGACCGCGAACGCTTCGCGCCCTTCAGGAGGAAATCCGGCCGCGGCATCGCTGATCACGAGCTTGGATATTCGTTCCGGATGGGCGAGCGCAAATGCCAGCGCGACGGTGCCTCCGAACCCATTGCCGATCAATACCGCGTCCTTGGCTATTCCAAACTCGTCGAACCCGTCTTCGATCACCGCGAGATAGGCGTCCATCAGCGCCAACATTGCCGCCTGCGATCCGTGGAAACCCGGCAAATTGAACAGCGTGACGCGATGCTTCGCCGCGAGCTTTGGCAACACCGGGTCAAAGGCAAAACGATCGGCGAGCAATGAGTGCAACAAGACCAGATCCCGGCCCTCGCCCGTCCGCACTGCGGTGAGCGCGCCGCGTCCGGCGCTTAGCTGTTGCAATTGCATTGCATCCTCCCTTTGGACCCTGGTCTATTCCCGGCCGGGTAAATTTTATCCCGTGGGCACCGGCCCGCCCAACACGGCAAACTATAACGTGCGGCTCGCCTTGCTGTTCGACCCGTGTAGAGTTGGAGGTAGAATAGCCGTACGAAGCCACGGCGTGCGCAATCCGGAAACCCGACGCTTATAAACAGAATGTTCAGGGAGGACTACCTCATGTTGACGCCGCATCTGGCACGGGGATCTCGCACTCTTCGCGCACTCTCAGCTGGTCTTGCGATTATTGTGCTGAGCGCAGGCCTCGCCGAAGCTCAGACCTTCGGCTTTGCGACGATGCAGCCGGGCACGCTCAACCACACGTCGGGAACGGCGGTTGCAAAAATCCTAAAGGAGAAAGCTGGATTGAACGTCGTCATCCAGCCTACGGCCGGCGAGTCCGTGCTCATTCCTCTCGTGGGTCGTGGGGAGGCAGAGTTCGGGATCGCTAATATTTTTGAGGTTGAGGTGGCCAAAGCTGCCAACCCGAACCTGCGGCTGATCGGCTCGCTGCACGCCCTACGAGGCGCGTTTTGGGTGCGCAAGGACACGAATATGAAAACGATGGCCGACCTGAAGGGAAAAAAGGTGGGCATGGGCTATTCCGCGATGAGGACCATAGACCCAATGGTCAAAGCGATCCTGGCAACCGGCGGGCTGACCGAAAAAGACGTGACGCCGGTGTTGATCCCGAATGTGATCCGCGGAGCTGACGATTTCACGTCGGGCGCGGCCGACATGTTCTTCTTTGCATTTGGTGCGCCGAAAGTGCGTGAAGTGGACGCGACGGTCGGCGGCATTCGCGCGCTCGAAATACCGGAAAGCGGAATGGCCGCGGCAAAGAAAATCCTGCCGGAAGGCTATCTGACACCCGCCGCCCCGAATCCATTCTTTGTCGGTGTCGAGAAACCGATGAACGTCTACACCTGGGACAACATGGTATTCACGAACGCGAAGGTCAGCGACGACACGGTCTATAAAATCATCGAGACGCTCGAAAACAACAAAGCCGACTTGATCTCAATTCAGCCAGCCCTGCGGGAGTTTTCGGCGGCGGGACTCTATAAGAACTACAACATTCCCTATCATCCCGGCGCGTTGAAGTACTTCAAGGAACACAATATCCAGGCCAAGGCCCTTCAGTGAGTGAAGAGCGGATCATTCCGGATGCGGCGGAATTTGCTTCCGCCGCATCGAAAGCCACCGTTCTCTGGACGAATGTCTTGCAGTCGCTGCTTGTGGCTGCAGTGGTGCTGTGGGTGCTCGACATCCCCCGCCAGGTCTTCAATGTCTCTTTCTATACTGAACAGCTGCTTACAGTCTGCCTCGGCCTGACATTGGCTCTTGCGTACATCGCCGACACCTCGCGACCGCGCCACTGGACCGACTGGGCCGCCATGGCTCTCTCGCTTGTACTCTGCGGCTACATCGCCGCGCGTTATGCGACGCTGACCGATGAAGCGGTAATGATCCCGTTGAACGGCTTGATCGTCAGCGGTTTGCTCATCGCGCTGATCATGGAGGCAAGCCGTCGCACAAACGGTTGGGGCTTTGTCGGCATGATCGCCGCCATGGCCGTCTACGTTTACATCAGCCCTCACCTCCCCGGGGACTTTCAGACCCGTTATGTCTCGCCCGAGCGGATGACGGTCTATCTCGGCCTCGACATCAACGGCGCGATCGGGTCGATCCTGCAAGTCGCCGTCATGGTGGTGATCCCCTTTACCATTCTCGGTCAGGTGCTTGCACGCACCGGTGGCGCGGACTTTTTCGCCGATATTTCTATGGCAGCCATGGGTCGCTTCCGCGGTGGTGCGGCCAAAATTGCGGTCATTGGATCGGCGCTGTTCGGCATGATCTCGGGCAGCGCGGTGAGCAATGTCCTTGCGGTCGGCATCGTGACCATCCCGACCATGGTGCGATCCGGATTTACACCTTATCGCGCTGCCGCGATCGAGTCGGTCGGTTCAACGGGTGGACAGTTGATGCCGCCGGTGATGGGCGCCGCCGCATTCATCATGGCGGAATTTTTGCAAGTGCCGTATGGCGCGGTCTGCGTCGCGGCCGCCATTCCGGCGGTCCTGTACTACGCATGCCTGTTCTTCCACGTCGACCTCGAGGCCGCCAAACACAAGATCGGTGCGGCACAGATAGCCGACGCGCCGAGGGTGTCCGAGGTGCTCAAATCCGGTTGGCACTTTCTGGTCCCGATCGTCTTCCTGGTTTTTGCGCTGATGTATCCTGACGTGACCCTTCTCACGCCGGAGAAAGCGGCCATCGTCTCGACCGGCATACTGATCGTGCTGGCGATGATCTTTGGCTATCGCGGCAGGCGGCTCGGTCTGATCGACATCTTGAAGGCGATCATGGAAACCGGCCGCGTATCGCTCGATATCATTCTGATCGGCGCGGCCGCCGGCATCATGGTCGGCATCATGAGTATTTCCGGCCTTGCCTTCAGCATGACGATTCAGTTGCTGGCGCTGGCGGGCGGCAACGTGTTCCTGCTCTTGCTTCTGATTGCCGTATTGGCCTTTGTGCTCGGCATCGGTCTGCCGACGGTGAGCGTCTACATCCTCACCGCGACGTTGCTTGCCCCGGCATTGGTCAAGCTTGGCGTCACGCCGATGGCAGCCCACATGTTCGTCATGTACAACGGCATTCTTTCGATGATCACGCCGCCCGTCGCCTTCGCTGCTTATGCCGCGGCCAACATCGCCCGCACCGATGGCTGGACAACTGGCTGGATCGCCTGCGTGGTCGGTTGGAGCACATTCATCCTGCCGTTCCTCTTCGTACTGACGCCGAGCTTGCTGATGGACGGAACCTGGACCGAAATCGTGCTCAATTCCGCGCGCGTGACATTCGGAATCTGGCTCGGCACCACGGCTGCCGTTGGATTTGCGCTGGCGCCGCTTGGGCGCTTGGGACGGCTACTCTATGCTGTCGTGTCGCTCGCGGTGGTGCTGCCGCCGGAAGCATTCAACGGCGCAATTTGGATCAATGCGGCAGGTCTTATCGGCGCAGTTGCCTTGCTTGCGTTCGATAGGTTCCGCGGCAAGCAAAGCAAGCCAGCCGACGTGCCCGCCACGCCGTACTAGTTGCGTTCAACTGCCTTCGCGCCAGAGCCCGAGAGCTTCCTGTGCCGGCCGATCGGAAATTGAGAAGAGCACCGCGTCGCCACCTGTTACGGTGTGCGAGTAACGCTTCCACGGCGGCGCAACGAATACGTCGTTCACGCCCCACTCGAAGGGTTTGCCGTCAATCGTCGTAGTGCCTTGGCCTTCGGCCACGGCGAAAATGGTGCCGTCGGTCGAGCGGTACGGTTGACCTTTGAAACCCTTCGGTAATAGCGCGAGATTTGCGCCCATGGTGGGCAGGACCGGCCCGCCATTGATTGGGTTGGCATAGCGTACGCGTGCACCGTGATGGGCGTTAACGTCACCGGTCGATTTCAGCCGCTCGAGGATCGGGCGCATCCTGGCGTAGGGATAATTGATCACCGGCGAACGGTTGAGGTGGATGGGCGCGCCGTCCGGCAGCACACCGGTGGCGTAGCGCGCAAAGGAATCGCCGTCCTCGTGATTGACGTTCTGCATTTTCTCATCGAAGTGCGAAGCGAACGACGCCTGGAAATGGTTCACTGTTGGCATGTCGAGCACGTCGAGCCACATGACCGGCTCCTTGCCCGGATTGCCGTGATCGTGCGGAGCCCAGTTGGCGGTGATGATGAAGTCGCCATGCTCCATCAGCGCCTTCTCGCCTTCGACCGCCGTATAGGCGCCCTTGCCTTTGAGCACGAAGCGGATGGCAGATGAGACATGCTGGTGCGCGTCGGCAATCTCTCCCGGCATGATCAGCTGGATGCCCGCAAACAGCGAATTGGTGATGCGCGATTTCCCGGGCTCGCCTGGATTCTCTAATACCAGCACGCGGCGCTCCGCCTCCTCAGCCGTGATGACATCGCCGGCCTCGAGCATCAGTTTTTCAACCTCGCCAAACTTCCACAGCGCCGGAAGCATCTGCGTCTTGGGCTCCTCCGTGACGAGGCCCTTGAGCACTTCCCACAGCGGCGCCAGGTGATACTTGGAGATCTTGTCGTAATAGGCCTGCCGCGCGCCTGTAATGTTGTGCTTGGAACCGGGAGTGTCGATTGCAAGCGTCATGGGTGTGCTCCTTCCAACGGAATGTCATTTTGCGGCTTCTATAGCCGATTTCGCCGCGGGTCGAAACCCGGCCCGGGCATGCCTTCTATGAGCTAATTATTGACCGAGCCGCCGTCCACAACGATCGACTGCCCGGTTACGAAATCGCTATCGCTCGACGCCAGGAACAAAAGCGCACCGAGCAGATCCTCCGGATAGGCGTCGCGTTTGAAGGCACGGCTATTGCGCACCGGCACGCGCTCCTCTTCGACATGCGTTGCGTTTTCGAGACCCGTGTCGCTTAGGATGTAGCCTGGCGACAGCGAATTGACCGCGATGCCGTATTCGCCGAGCTCGCGCGACAGCGAACGTGTGAAGGCGAGCATTGCGCCTTTCGACGTGACATAGGGCAACATCCGCGGGATGCCTTTATAGGCGGCGCCCGATGCGATGTTGATGATCTTGCCGGTGCGGCGCGCCATCATATGCGGCGCCACATGGCGGACCATCAAATACGGTCCGCGGATATTGATCGCCATGACGCGATCCCAAAGCTCCGAATCCCATTCGTTGAAATTTCGTGGTTTCAACCCGGAGTAAAGCGCTGCGTTGTTCACCAGCACATCAATTTGACCAAAGCGATCAATCGTCTGCGCGACAAGATTCTTCACAGCCTTCTCGTCGCTGACGTCGAACTTGCTGCTTGCAACGGAGTTCGCCCCGTAGCGACCGGCAATTTCCTCGGCAAGCTCACGGCCATCGGCAATATCGGCGATCATCACACGCGCGCCTTCGGCGGCAAGCGCCTGCGAGTAGTGCCGGCCGATACCTTTAGCACCTCCTGTGACGATTGCGGTCTTTCCAGCGAGCCTCGGCATGACATTTACTCCGATATCCGTTCATCGTGCTCATGCTTGTCGCGAGCAGTCATGTCTTGCAAGATCACCACCATAAATGCGTGGGTGGCCGGTACAAGCCCGGCCATATGGAGGGGCCGTCTATGTCAAGCGCTGCAGCAGACCGCGTGGCGATCCGTGAGCTGATCGAAAACTGGGCGCTCTGGCGCGATGCTCGAATGTGGGATCGCTTCCGCACCGTCTGGCACAAGGATGGACAGATGTGGGCAACGTGGTTCCAAGGTTCCCACGAGGAATTCATCCGGGTGAGTCAGGAAGGTTACGATCGCGGCGTGCGTCTCATGCACATGCTTGGCGGCATAAGCATTGACATCAAGGGGGCGCGTGCAATCGCGCAGACCAAGATGACGATCTCGCAACGCGCGCCCGTGGAAGGCGTGATGTGTGACGTCGTTTGCACTGGCCGCTTCTACGATTTTCTTGAAAAGCGTAAAGGCAAATGGGGAATTGTGCTGCGTCGTCTGGCTTATGAAAAGGACCGGCTCGACCCCCTCGACCCTTCGGCCAACCTAAAGCTTGATCAAGCTCTGCTGGCGCAATTCCCGGAAGGCTATCGCCACCTCGCCTATCTGCAGACAAAGATCGGCTACAAGGTCAAAAAGGATATGCCGGGTCTCGACGGCCCCGACCTCGATGCGCTTTACGCAAAGGGTGAAGCGTGGCTCAAAGGACGCAAATTATAACGGGGTTGGCTCTTACGCCGGGAAGTGCGAATTTGATTGAAGGTGGCTGCCTGACGCAAACCACCAGGGGGGATTGATAGCATGTCGCTTGCCGACAAATTCAATCTGTTCAACGAGTTCAACATCCTGCGCATTACCTGCGCGGTGTTTTTCATCCCTCACATTATCGGAAAGATCACCGTGCCGGCGACGCTCGAGTTTTTTGTCAAGGCCGGCTTCAAACCGCCAGCAACGTGGATGTATATCGCGGGTACAATCGAAACGGTCCTCTGTATCGGATTGTTTTTTGGCATCTATCTACAATACGTCGGCTTCATCGCTTTTATTCACTTGCTGGTCGCGGCCGCGGCCACCTACAAAGTCACCAAATGTTGGATCTGGGTTATCGGCGGGGTCGAATATTGCATCTTCTGGGCGATCTGTTGCCTTGTCGTCGCCATGCACGCCTATCACGCCGGCATCTGAGTTCTCCGCCCTGAAAGGAAGTCCAAACAATGGCTAGCGTACTTTTCTCTCCGATCACCATGCGCGGTCTGACCTTGCCGAACCGGGTCGTCGTGTCGCCGATGTGTCAGTACAACTCGGACAACGGCTCGGCCAACGACTGGCATCTGATGCATCTCGGAAACATGTCGCTTGGCTGCGCCGGACTGGTGATGTGCGAGATGACTAACGTCAATCCCCAGGGTCGCATCTCGCCGAGATGCGCAGGGATGTGGTCGGATGAGAACGAAAAGGCGCTCAAGCGCGTGTTTGATTTCTGTCGCCAATATGGCGTCGCAAAGCTTGGCGTGCAGCTCGCTCACGCCGGGCGCAAGGGCCCGACCACCCCGCCCGCCGCCGGCGGCAAGCCGATCATGACAAAGGAAGAAGGTGGCTGGACGCCCGAGGCGCCGTCGACCATTCCATACGATACCGGCTGGCCGATCCCGCATGCCATGACCAAGGACGACATCAAGCGTTGCCTTCGCGAATTTGCCGACGCCGCCAAGCGCGTCGATCGCATCGGTTATGATGTGATCGAACTGCATGGTGCGCACGGCTATCTGGCGCACCAATTCCTGTCGCCGCTCTCCAATCAGCGCATCGATGAATACGGCGGATCGCTTGAGAATCGAATGCGCTTTGCAATCGAAATGTACGAAGCGGTCCGCGCCGTATGGCCCGAGCATAAGCCGCTCGGCATGCGCGTCTCGGCGACGGACTGGGTCGATGGTGGCTGGACGCCGGAGGAGACGGTCATTCTCGCCAAAGAGCTCAAGAAACGCGGCTTGGATTACATGGACGTGACAAGCGGCGGGCTTGATCCGCGTCAGAAAATTCCACTCGCGGCCGGCTACCAGGTCCCCTTCGCCGAAAAAGTGAAAAAAGAGAGCGGCATTACGACGATGACCGTCGGCCTGATCGCCGGTTATCGGCAGGCGGAGGACATTGTCGCGTCCGGCAAGGCCGACATGGTGTGCCTAGCCCGCGGCGCGATGTGGGATCCGCGCTGGGCGTGGCACGCGGCGGAAGAACTGGGCGCGGAAACGCCATACGCGCCAAAGATGATGGCCTGCCAACCCAAATTGCGGCCTCAGCTGTTTCCGAAGCGCGCCCAGGCCGCAAGCTAAGCGCCAGCTTTCAGTCGCTTGATGAACTTGGCAAACGCCGCGAGCTGCGTCTTGATGATGTCTTTCGTCGGCTGATCCGTCAGCTCGAGCGTGGCCTTGTCGAATTTTGCTGCGGCATTGCCGACGAATATCTCCGGCGTGCCGAAGATGAACGCAGCGAGGAATGTCATAGACATACGCCAGTGATACTGCATGCGTGCGCCGCCGAGCGGGCCTTGCGAGCACGACTGAATGGCCACCGGCTTCTCCTTGAAGGGTTGATCCTTCATGCGAGAAAGCCAGTCGATGGCGTTCTTTAACCCGCCCGGCATCGACCAGTTGTATTCCGGAGTGACGAACAGAACGCCGTCAGCAGCGCGAATAGCCGCCGCCAGATCCTCCGCCGACTTGGGAAAACCCGAGGATTCCTGAATGTCGGCGTTGTAAAGCGGTAGCGCCGCGAACGACGGCGCGGTCACTAATTTTATTTCTGACGGCGCTAACGCGGGCAATGCGCGGGTCAGCGCCGCATTGTACGAACCCTTGCGGAGCGACCCGCAGATGACGAGCACACTAAACTGATCGGCCATTTTATTCCTGTATCGCTTTGTTGGTTGAAAAAAGAGTGCGCTACTTCGGCTCCAGGCCAGCGGTCCTCGCGACCTCCTGGAAGCCTTTGATGTCTGACACTATAACTCTTTGGAATTCCGCCGGAGACGAGAGATTTACGGCGGCGCCTATGTCCTCAAGCCGCCTTTTAACGGCATCCTTGGCCAGCGCCTGTTGCATCGCCTTGTGAAGTTTGTCGATGATTGGCTGCGGCGTGCCCGCGGGAAATGCCAGTCCATACCAGCCAAGATACCCGATGCCGCTCACGCCGCTTTCTGCCAGAGTCGGTACGTTGGCGATCGCCGGCCAGCGCTGCGGCGTCGCTACTGCGATGACCCTCAAATCCCCTGAGTCCACCTGCCCGCAGATCGGATGATAGAGCTCGACCGCGAACGCGGCATCGCCACGAAGCAGCGCGCTTACCACCTCACCTGTCGTGCGATAAGATACCGCCTGTGCATTAATCGAGGCGCGCTGGCGCAAATGCTCCGCAACAAAATGCTGAGTCGAACCAAGACCGACAGTCGAGTAGTTCAGTTTGCCCGGCTGTTTGTTGACGAATTCGACAAGACTCTTGATGTCGGTTGCGGGAGAATTTTTCGGCACGACGACTACGAAGGCCGAATTGGTGAAGATCCCCACCGGTGCAAAGTCGGCGACAGGATCGTAAGGAACCGGCTTGACCGTAATCGCTGAAACCGAATGCCCCATACTGAGCGAGATGATGGTGTACCCATCTTTCGGTGCCTTAGCGGCTATCCCGCCTGCGATGGTGCCGCCGGCGCCCGGTCGATTTTCCACGGTAAATTGCTGACCGAGAGCTTCAGAAAGGCCATCAGCCAGAATTCGGGTGGCGACGTCGGTCCCGCCACCAGCACCAAAGCCCACCAAAATGTGCACGGGCTTCGACGGCCAATCCTGCGCGGACACGGGCAACGCCGCGATTGAAAGAAAGCCCACGGCCGTCGCCACGATGAGATGCAATCGCTTCACGACGTCCTCCCTTCGTCCAGGCGCCTTGATGCATTGTTATTGTCATCTTTGGTCTTCGATCGGATTCCTCAGTACGCCAATTCCCTCGATCTCGATTTCGCATGTGTCGCCGGCTTTCATCCATACCGGCTCGGGCTTGCGTGCGTGACCAACACCGGACGGCGTGCCGGTGAAAATGACATCACCGGGCTCCAGCGTCATGCCTTTGGTGAGATAAACGAGCGTCTCGGCAAGCGGGAACATCATGTGGTCGGTGTTGTCGGACTGCATGGTCTTGCCGTTGAGCCGGCTTGCAATCTTCAGGCCCTTCCCGCCCGACGGAATTTCGTCGGCCGTGACCATCCATGGCCCAAACCCACCCGTACGGTCGAAATTCTTGCCCATGCCCCACTGCGTCGTGTGACGCTGGAATTCACGCACCGATCCTTCGTTTGCGCAGGAATAGCCTGCGATGCAATCGACCGCGTTCGCCATGCTGAGATGTTTCGCCCGCTTCCCGACAATGGCGACCAACTCGGCTTCATAGTCGAGTTGGGTCGACTCTTGCGGCCTGACGATCGCCTGCAGGTGTGGCACCATCGAGGTCAATACGCGGAAAAAGATTGAGGGAAATTTTGGAATATTGTCGCGCTGCGGGCCTTCCTTGACGTGATCGAGATAATTCAATCCGAGACAAATTATTTTTCCAGGCCGCGCAACCGGCAATGCAAATTTCAAACCGGCCAGTGGTCGGCGCGCGGAGGCCGGGGCATTCTTTGCCAATCCCGCGAGAGGTTTGAGATCGCCATTGCTCCGGCGCAAGACTTCGCCCAGGTCGCCAGGCAAATTTGCATCCGCCGCCTGCAGATCGATGACATTGTCGCCGTCGACCACGCCAAGCCGCACGCTGTTTTTCGATTCAAAACCGACGATCTTCATGAGCCCTGCCTTGCTTGAATAAAGCTATCCGGCCATTGAAGGCCGGACAGCCGCAAGGCTTAGCGCAGGCGGGCGAATTCGAGCAAGTCAGGCGATGAGCTTCAAAGCCTGAATTGAGAAGAATTTGTGGGTGTCGGTCCAGGCCCCCAAGGGAAGCCAGCCCACGCCACGCGCGAGGGCTGCGAGTGACTCGACACTGTACTTATAGCTGTTCTCGGTATGGAGGGTTTCGCCGGCGCGAAATTCAATGGTCTCTCCAGCGACCCTGACTTTCTGTCGCTTGAGGCTTGCCAGGTGCATTTCAACGCGATGCCGTTCGCGATTGTAGAACGCGTGATGTTCGAAAGTCGAAAGCTGAAACGTGCCACCAAGTTCACGGTTAATCCGGGTCAGAAGATTGAGATTAAACTGCGCGGTGACGCCCTGAGCGTCGTTGTAGGCCGCGTTGAGCACGTCTGCGGACTTGATGAGATCGGCGCCGACAATAAGGCTCGAGCCGGGTCCAAGAATATTTGCCGCATTACGCAGAAAGCCCGACGCCTCATGTGGCTCGAAGTTGCCGATGGTCGACCCAGGAAAAAAGCCGATCCGCACCGCAGCTTGTTTCGCCTCTTCCGGCAATTCAAACGGTTTGCAGATATCGGCGGTCACCGGCAACACCTTCAGTGGGGGAAAATCGGACCGCAACTCCGCCGCTTCCTGCTCGATCATCTCGCCGCAGATATCGACAGGCACATAGGCCGCGAGTTTCGGAGCGACACTGAGCAGTATGCGAGCTTTCTTGCTTGATCCGCTGCCGAATTCCACCAGGGCCGCCCCGGCCGGAATGCGTTTTGCAATATCTGCACCACGGTCACGCAGAATGCTGATTTCGCAACGAGTCGGATAATATTCGGGAAGCTCGGTAATACGTTCGAACAACTGCGATCCGGCAGCATCGTAAAAGTATTTTGCCGGCACATGCTTGGGAATGGCGCGCAGGCCTTCAAGTACATCGGCTTCAAACTCGGAAACGTCGACTCTTTGCGAAGAGAGACGCTTGTGGGCTACTGCTGCGACCATGGTGACGCCCTCACACGAATTCGGCCAGACGCAAGCTACTGAATTGCCAGCGTGCCGATGCATAAAAGAAGTTACGGTAACTAACGCGCTCATGGCCGGCCGGGGTCGCCAGCGAGGATCCGCGCAGAACCATCTGATTGATCATGAACTTTCCATTGTACTCGCCGAGCGCACCTTCGGCTGCTCGATAGCCCGGATACGGTAGATAGGCGCTCCGCGTCCATTGCCAAGCGATGCCAAAAGCGTCCGCGATCACGTTCGCGCGCGCAGCTACCTCCCACTCCGCTTCGCTCGGGAGATGCTTGCCGGCAAACCGAGCAAACGCATCCGCCTCGTAGTAGCTGATGTGTTGAACCGGCGAACCAGGGTCGACCGGCTTCAAACCAGCAAGCGTCATTACATGCCAACCGTCGTCTTTGTGACGCCAATGACCGGGCGCTTGCCATCCTTCGGTCTGCACTGCCGCCCACCCGTCGGAAAGCCAAAGCGATGCAGATGTGTAGCCGCCGGCCGCGATGAATTCGAGCCACTCCGCATTGGTCACCAGATGCCTTGCAATCCGCACATGCGGGATCAACTCGTCATGCGACGGAGTTTCATTATCGAAACAAAAACCGTCTGAGTCGTGACCGATTTCGTGAATGCCTGGCGGCACTTCGACATAGCCGCGCGGACCTTGTGTCGCGCGCGGTTCCCGCCAATCCGGATCATAAGCCGGGTCAGTCGGGTTTTGCGCAAAGGCGTGCAGGATGTCGGTAATCAACAATTCCTGATGCTGTTGCTCGTGATGGAGCCCGATTTCGACGATGGAAAAAACGCGCTCTGCGTCCTTTTCCGGCACCTGAGCAATGAGGCGCTCCACGGCCGCGTCAACATGCGCGCGATAGCCGGCCACATCCTCCCCATTCGGACGAGTGATGAGGCCCCGCTGCGGTCGGGCATGCCTGGGGCCGGCCGCGACATAGTAAGAGTTGAACAAAAATGGAAATCGTTCGTCGAAAGTCTTGTAGTTCGGACCGTACGGCACCAGCAGGAATTGTTCGAAAAACCAGGTGACGTGCGCGCGATGCCATTTTGCAGGACTCGCATCAGCCATCGACTGCACAATCTGGTCTTCGGGGGAAAGACGTGAGGCGCGGCTTTCTGTTTCAGCGCGCACCTGACGAAACGCCTTCAGCCAATGTTCGCGGGCTTCGTCCAGGGAACGCTTCGGCCTCTGCGCCGGCTCACTGTGTATCGCCGGCGACGTTGCGCTACGCACCATGGTGGAGCTCCACAAACAATAAAGAGGGTTTCGGCAGTCGATATAGGTACAGATACGATTTAAGGATACGATTGTTCCATCGCCCACGAGCCCGGGCAACCTAGGATTGCCAGCAAGCCGCGAGGTGAAGGGTTTTTTATGGCGAACGGCCGTAATAGCGTCACAAATTGCCAGAGATCGACTTTGGTAGCGGGGGACCGCCACAGCTCTCCGGAACACCGGATTTGCTGAGACAATCTCTGAGCTTATTGCCTTCGCGACCCCAAAGCTTTCTCTGAACAACAACTCGTCAGCAGTTCCCTTGTTACGTAAGCAATGGCCCCGATCGCGATGTCACAAATGTTACATTCAGACGTATCCTCGCTCTCTCAGCTATAGGCAATGGTGGCACGCGCGGTGATTTCTCCACTCGCGTGCCGCGTTCGAGTTAGCGAACCTGGATCAATTGTGGTGAGCAATCGGCGCCGGAGATCGGCTTTGGTAGCGGGGGAGGGACTCGAACCCCCGACCTCCGGATTATGATTCCGCTGCTCTAACCAGCTGAGCTACCCCGCCATTCCGAAATAACGCTGGAACGAGCGCGATATAGGGAGGCGCGGCAAACGCTGTCAAGCAAGTGTCACTGAACCGCCCGATAGCGGCTACTTCGGCTGTATCGACTGATCCCCGCCGGGGGTCCCAGGTGGCGGAATGACGGGCATTGCGCCGCCTGGTGGCGTCGGTTGCTTGATCTCCGGGTCGACATTTTTCGGTGGGCAGATTACGCCGCCAGAGCGCGCCAGCTTGTCGCTCAAATTTCCCTGCGCGTCCTGCGTCTGGTCGACAGATTCCGCGCCCTTGCCCATTGTGCTTGGCGTGTGCGATTGCGCGCATGCATTCGGGTCGAGCTGTTCAGCTTTCGGAGCCACGGGTGGTTTGGTTGTCGGCGGAGCCTGAGCGACTGCCGCCGTGGAAAACAGAACTGCGGCCGTCGCTATTTCAAACATGCGAATTCCGCGGATCATTGCACGCTCCCTTCCGCGCTCAGTGACGCGGACCCAGTAATAACGGCTTGACGGGAGCGAGAGTTCCTTCAGTTCGCGGTGCCGGCCACGCGCTGGAAGCGGATCAATGAAAAATGCCCGAGTGGAGGCATTGGCCGATTCTCGACCAATTGCACGCCACCGTGACGTTGAGCCCAATCGGCCAGCCGACCGAAGCGGAATTCGGGACGCCAGCCGAGCCGGCGCGCGATCGGGGCAAAGCAGATTTCGAATGCACGACGCGGCCCCGCCTCCGCGCCGATATGATTGACCAGTACGATCTCGCCGCCCGGCCGTATGACACGCGCGAATTCGTCGAGAGTGGCTTCGGGCTTCGGCACCGCCGTGATGACGAATTGTGCCACGACCACATCAAAGCACCGGTCCGGTAACGCCATGCGCTCGGCGTCCATCACAGCCAGCGTCTCGACATTGGTCAGCTTGTGTTCGGCTACGCGTTCGTGAGCTTTGCGTAGCATGGGTTCGGACAGATCGATACCAACCAGCCGGTTTCTGCGGGCATATTCCGGAAGCGAAATGCCGGTGCCTACACCAACTTCGAGGATGCGCCCGCCCGCCGGTCCACAGGCCTGCTCGGCGGCTTCGATTGAAGCGCGTCGCCCGGCATCGAACACCGCACCGAACACGAGATCGTAGACGGGTGCCCATCGCGCATAGGCACGTTCCACGCTCGTTTTGTCGATATCAGCCCTCATGCAGCCCGCTTAACCGCGCATGACGGACGCCGCTATGCGCTCATCGTCGCGTTGATGGTCCACCGCCGCAGCCGCGCTCTTGATGAACCCGCCGCCAAGCACACGCGCTTGGCCTTCTCCGCCATCATAAAACACACAGGCCTGCCCAGGCGATACGCCATGTTCGCCATCCACCAGTTCGACCTCGCAACCCGAGGGTCCGTGCCGCAGCCAGGCCGCCTGAGGCGGACGCGTCGAACGGACCTTCACAAACACCTCGCGACGATCATCGGCAAGCGCTTCGTCGAGAGAGCCATCGCCGATCCAGTTGACGTCGCGTAACACGATCCGACTCATGCGCAACGCTTCACGCGGACCGACGACAACGCGCCGACGATCGGCATCAAGCTGCACCACATAAAGCGGCGCACCGGTCGCAACACCCAGACCGCGACGCTGGCCAATCGTAAAATGAATGATGCCGGAATGTGATCCAAGCACCTTCCCGTCGAGATCCACGATCTCGCCCGCTTCCGCCGCGCCCGGCTTCAGCCGTTCGATCATATCGGCGTAGTGACCCGACGGCACAAAGCAGATGTCCTGGCTGTCGTGCTTGTCGGCAACAACCAAACCGAAGCGTCGAGCGAGCTCGCGCGTTTCCGTCTTGGTTCGTTCACCGAGTGGAAAGCGCAGGACGTCGAGTTGCTTGCGCGTGGTGCCGAAAAGGAAATAGCTCTGGTCGCGCTCCTGTTCGCGCGCACGATAGAGCGCACGTCCGCCGCCTGTCAGCGGCCGCGAGGCGACATAATGCCCAGTCGCCAGAACCTCGGCGCCCAACTCCCGCGCAGTGATCAACAGGTCGTGGAACTTGATCGACATGTTGCATTCGACGCACGGAACCGGTGTTTCGCCGTGAATGTAGCTCTCGGCAAAGCGGTCAATAACCGCTTCCTTGAAACGGCTTTCGTAGTCGAGCACGTAGTGCGGGATGCCGATGCGCTCGGCAACGCTCCGCGCATCGTAAATGTCCTGGCCAGCGCAACAGGCGCCCTTGCGATGGATCGCAGCGCCGTGATCGTAAAGCTGCAACGTCACCCCAAGCACGTCGTAGCCTTCCGCCTTGAGCAAGGCGGCCGTCGCCGAGGAGTCGACACCGCCAGACATGGCAACGACGACACGGGTATCTTCAGGCCGGCCATGGAGATCGAGGCTGTTGGGCATGATGCTACTTAGTACAGGTGGTGATGGCGGAGGTCCAATTGGAGGTGAGCGGTCCGGCAGATTTTGCCGCTTTGCCGTCGCCGCTCCCTGGCAACCATCGAGAGAAGCCGCTCAGGCGATCCCCAAGGCGCTGAATAAAAACAGAAATTTGACCTTTCGAGGGCTGGCCTGACGATTGCACGTGGAAACATCGAAATAGCGGAGGTGCCACAGATGCGTCCGATCCGACAATTCACGCCCCACAGCCCCACAACGCCTCGTCCTGCCAAGCAACCGGACCGCGCGCCTGCTCGACGACGGCGCATCACCAGCCGCCGCGCCGGAAACTGCGTCCGCGGACCGGGGCTCCGCCCAGAGCAAATGGCAGCATAGCCAAAGAGGCGAACAGGCCTGGTCGTGCCGATACGGAAGCCCGGCAGGCGCAGGGTCCGCCGACACCGTTCAAACGACCTTTGCGGCGGCCGTCCAGACTGTACGGGGCAGTACCCGCGCCAATAGCGCCATCGCCAGATCAGAACGACGCGGCGGCGCAAATCGTAGCGGCAGACGCTGTGCCTCAATTGATTGCGCTGGAACCGACCTGCCCAACATCAACAAACCGCGACGAAACCGACGATACTGAAAAAGCCCGTCGAACCCGAGGAAAGGACTGATGAGGCGGAAAGCGACGCTCAGTCCGCGATCAAGTCCACTTCGCAGACGCATTCGGCAAATCGCAATAAGAACATCGCAATGGCTCAACCGCGCGGGCCGACAACTTGATTGCGGAACGGTAAAGGTTGCCTACGTTCATTTTTATTACCGGCTGTTAATGCGACGGCTTGATCTGTGACCAAAAAGGTTATCGGATACCGGGTAAACATTGTCCGATGCTTTGTCCTGCTTAGGCAAATTTTAAGCCGGGACCTGTAGTTTTTCCGCAGTAACTGTTAGTCGAGTTTTGTTTTGTGAGTGTACCAATGACCGAACCTCATCGCCCGAGGGTCAAATATGTAATCGGGCCAGATGGTAGTCCGCTGACCATCGCGGACTTGCCGCCCACGACGACCAAACGCTGGGTTATTCGCCGAAAGGCGGAGGTGGTCGCAGCGGTGCGTGGCGGCCTGTTGTCACTCGAAGAAGCATGCGCGCGCTACACGCTGACTGTTGAGGAATTTCTGTCTTGGCAGGCCTCAATTGACCAACACGGTCTTGCCGGTTTGCGCACAACACGCATTCAGCAGTATCGCCAGTAGCCGTCGGTGTACCCTTCACAATCGAAACGCCGGCCATATGACCGGCGATTTCATTTGCGCGCTCCCTGGCGACTTCTTTCGCACCCGGGTACGCTCGACTTTTACCGGATGCTAACCTTCACCTGAGAATACGCGGCTGACGGCTCGCCGATTTCTCCGCCTCTCGGTGGTCCGGAACTCAACGGCCGCTTAATCTGCCGTACAGTGACGACAATTTATAAAATTTGTCCCGTCCGGCTGTGGAGAGCAGCCGAGCGCGCGGGCGTATTTCGCGGCTCCGAAGTCGATCGCCGCGACGGCTTCATTCATTTTTCGAACGCGGCCCAGCTCGTCGAAACCGCGGAGATACACTTTGCCGGTCAAAGCGGCCTTCTGCTGCTGCGGATCGACAGCGCAAAGCTCGGCGATCGCCTAAAGTGGGAGCCATCGCGCGGTGGCGCTTTGTTTCCACATCTATATGGCGATCTTGATCTCACGGCTGTTATGCTCGTTGAACCATTGCCGCTCGGCCCTGACGGTCGTCATATTTTCCCGATCTCCGAGGATTGATCGTCTAGCGAGCCGCAATTGTGGCCGCGCGCTAAGGTCAGCGACGATCGCCGCCGCGCTTGGCCGGTCGGCGTCCGGACAGCATTGCAAACAGTGTATCAATTGCCTTGGCGAGCTTTGTGGCGTCGGCCTACCTATCTTGGGCGAGCGCGCAGAGGTGGAGGACATGCTGCAGGTCCGCGAACGCTTCGAAGAAGCTGCGCGGGAGGGCGAAGCGCCGGCGCTCGCGGTACATCCAGAGCGGCGGTTGAATAATTCCGGGCACATTGGTGCTCTCGCAAGGCGAGGTCCACCCGCGCTGCACGCCTTAAGACGTGAGCATCTAGCCGCCGTTCTCCGGCGCGACTGATCGCCGCCACCGAACCGACGATCACGCTGTAAGCCACCGTAAAGACAAAAGAATTTCTCCGAGCTCACGACGATTCAATGATCTGTGATGGGTTCTTGGGAACCGGAGGTTCATACCTACGTTAGTTCACACGAATTTCGGGACGGGGCGGGTGCAGAGCCCCGGAGAATGTTATGAACTGGTCGTTATATACGGCGGACCGCAGCACTCACCTCAAGATTGTGGTGGTAGGGCTCGCAGCTGCGCTTTTGATCGCCGTTATCGGCATCTCGGCGCGTGAACTCAATCTCGGCACGGACGTCATGACCGCGCAAAATCCAACCGTCATCAAGGCGGGCGGTCCGGTTGTGTATACCGACCGCGATGGTGCAACTGTCCGTTAAAACTACCGCCGATTTTCGTTCTTTCGTCCGACGCGCCGCATTTGCGGCGCGTTATTTTGTGAAGTGGTCGAATCGACAAAGATGACCGAAAACAGCCCGGCATGAACAACCGTCGCTTCCGCTTGGATTGGATTTGCCTTCTGGCAGCGTGTGTGCTGCTGGCTCAAACGGTCGCGCACGCCCAAGGTGCACCACCCGGGGCGATCGGCGATTACCAGACCGGGCTGGCGCAATATCAGGCTGCGCGCGGAGCTTACGAGGCCGAAGCGACGGCCTATTGGGACGCGGTCTCGGAAAAACGGCGTATACGCAACGCAAAACGCCGCGACAAACAGACAATCACGCTCGACGACTACGTGCTCAGCCAGCCACCCGTTTACACAGGCCCGCCTCGACCAGTCGACCCGTATGCACCAGCCACTCCTCCGCCAGAGCGACCTGAGATTCCAGTTGTTGCCGACTTCCTCAAGAATGCGGCCGAGCAATTCGGCTTCATCCCGAATCGGCCGGCAACCGATATGGACTTCAAGCGAGCCTATGCAAAGGCAGCCCTCGCAGGCGGACTGACCCGCGATCAGATCGTCGGCATCTACGCCTTCGAGACCGGGGGCAACGGCACATACGATTCGCAGGCCGGACTCGTTCCCTATCGGCCGGGCGCTCGCGCGATTTCACCCGCCGTCGGCTACAACCAGCTGCTCAGCACCAACACGGTCTCGCTGCTTGCCGAAGACGGCAATCGTTATCTCGCGGCGCTCCGCCAAAAGGCAAAAGCACTATCGGGCCCCGCAAAGGTTACGATGGAGCGCAAGATCGAGGGTCTCAAGCGAATGATCGCGTACAGCCGCACGGTCCCGAACCGCTGGAGCGAGCATGATCGTCTCGCCAAGACGACGCCGGGAGGCTTCGGCATCCATGCGGCGGTGCTTGATCTCGATCTCGGTCCCATCCTGCAGGTGCAGAAGCTTACGAATTCTGTCCGCTTCGCCCGCGCCAAAGGCTACTTGCGGCCACTCACCGCGGCCGAACTCGAACTGATGAATCTCACCGGCGATGGCAATGGCTTCGACATGGTGACGATGCCTCAGACCTTGCGCGCGCGTGTCCCTACGGCGAATTTTTTCCAACGCGAAGGCTACGAACGCAACCCGGTCGCGCGCCGCACCGGCGTTGTGGCCAACCTCATTGCCGATATCGACGCCAAGATGGCGCGCGGCGCGCAATCGCAGGGCGCGCGCGAATTGGCGGCGGCGTTCTAGAGTCTACGAAACAAAGTTATCGGCGCGGATCGCCGGCGATCTCTTCGACCAGATCCACAACGCGCCGGCGCAACCTCGCGTCCTTGATGTTCGTGAAGGCCTTGGTCAGCGCCAGTCCATCGGAAGTCGACAGGAAATCGGAGACGTAGTCGGCGACTGGAGCTTTTGATGATCCGTCTTCGGCTTGTTTGCTGACGGCCCCGTCAAAAAAGAAGGATACCGGCACTTTGAGAATTTGCGCGATGTGCTGAAGCCGACTTGCGCCGATTCGGTTCGTCCCTTTTTCGTATTTCTGCACCTGCTGGAAGGTCAGCCCCAGCTTTTCGCCAAGCTTCTCCTGGCTCATTCCCAGCATCAGTCTGCGCATGCGCACTCTTGAACCAACATATTTGTCAGTCGGATTCGGCGATTTTTTTGCCATCATCTGAATTCGATCCCTCAACGTGAGGTTGGAGGTCAAAAGGTCGTGTCGGAATCGGCGAAACAAGGACAAGTTGCGCCCCAGCAAAGTACATCGCAAAGCTGGAGATAGATGTCATTAAAGCGGATGCGTCGTTTTATTAGACTGTATCTAACAAAACACGGATTACCTCCGTAGGGTTCCACCCGGCAGGGTGGAACCGGATACCGGCCAAACACGAAGCGGCGCCACTGGGGCGCCGCCGAAAATTCGCGAGGAGTTAAGCTTTAAGCCGGCGCGCCGCCGGCGTTGAACCGCAAGGCCGCGATGCGATCGAGCTCGGCTTGTTCGCGCGCGTTTTCTTCCGCCTTCTCGCGCGCCTGATCCCGCTCGTCCAGCATTTCGATCTTCTTGAGTTCCTCATAGGCCTCGCCCGAAGCGCTCTTGGCGTCTTCGAGCTGGACGCGCAACTCGTCGGTCGAGTGCTTGAGATTCTGCCGACGCGTCGTCGCGGCCTTGGCGTAAGTCGGATAAGCGAAATGCGCCGGGTCGTGGATGCCTGCGCGATCCTGCTCGACCTTGATCTCGCGCTCGAGCTCGCCGGCGATGCGGTCAAACTCGGCAATCATCGCCTCGATCTGGGCGACCTTCCGACGCTTCTCGTCAACTTGAAATTTCTTCAGACGGATGAGGGTTTCACGTGACTTCATCGACTAAATACTCCCCGAAGTCTCCGAAAACGCAGCCCTAACCTGGCGACACCGCCCCGGTTCGGACCGCGCTCTGGACCATTCGGGGCTGACTGTGCCGCAATAACGTTAGTTTTGTGTTTCTTCACCGCGCAGGATACGCTCCGACCGGTCGTAGCGTCCGCCATAGTCGTAGCTTCTTCCTTACTTTGCGACAGAAAGGCCTGAAGCGACTTATGAAGCGCGATGGCTCATCCACTTCCTCGCTGGATATGGCCCGCTAAGTACCCAGGCGGATGACGACCCAGCCATCGCTCGGACGGGCGAATGGCGCCAGCGGCTGTGGTAACGACAGCCTGGCAGCCGCTGCGCATCCATCGAGCGCGGCGAGCGCATTCGTCGGTCCGCTTTCAGTGACCCGCGACGCGCAAGCCATAAACCTGCCCTTAGGCTTACCGGCTCATGCGTTGCATTAACTCGGTATTTACCCGCGTCGTTAATCATTGGGTCATTCGTCCACGGGACTAAGGCTTGAGATTCGCCCAGCCAGGACGGAAGGGGCGAGTCATAAGAGTCGGTTAGAACAGACTCTTAAACTGGGACTTGAGACTGAACGTGGCCAAAAAAACCACTCGTAAGCAACATCTTACGCCGATTGGAGTGGCTGCTGCCTACGGCACGCTTGCATCCGAGAATCAGTTTTTGTTAACCATGGCCAGATAGTGTCGAATCGGTTTGTCCCACCGCGTTTTTTAACACTCGCCGCCTATGCGGCGCTGACCTGAAGCCCGGCTGCGGCGAGAAGGGGACTTAAATGCGCGTTTTACTTATTGAAGACGACAGCGCGACCGCACAATCCATCGAGCTGATGCTCAAGTCCGAGAGTTTCAACGTCTATACGACGGACCTCGGAGAAGAGGGCGTCGATCTCGGCAAACTCTACGACTACGACATCATCCTGCTCGACCTGAACCTTCCGGACATGTCGGGCTTCGAGGTGTTGCGCTCGCTGCGTGTCTCGAAGGTCAAGACTCCGATCCTGATTCTGTCCGGTCTGGCCGGCATCGAGGACAAGGTCAAAGGTCTTGGCTTCGGCGCCGACGACTACATGACCAAGCCCTTCCACAAGGACGAGCTGATCGCGCGCATTCACGCGATCGTTCGCCGCTCGAAGGGCCACGCTCAATCGGTCATCAATACCGGCGATCTGGTGGTCAATCTCGACACAAAGACTGTCGAAGTCGGCGGCCAGCGCGTCCACCTCACCGGTAAGGAATATCAGATGCTGGAGCTTCTCTCCCTTCGCAAAGGGACGACGCTCACGAAGGAGATGTTCCTCAACCACCTCTATGGAGGCATGGACGAGCCGGAACTCAAGATCATCGACGTTTTCATCTGCAAGTTGCGCAAGAAGCTCGCAAATGCATCGTCCGGCAAGAACTACATCGAAACGGTCTGGGGCCGCGGCTACGTTCTGCGCGAACCGACCGATGCGGACGAACGCATTCCGGCCTAGCGTCAGCGTTTCCCCCGCGTTGCGTCTGCGTGACGCGAGCCTTCTGGCACCCCTCCTCCTGAACCCCGCCCGAAACGGCGGGGTTTTTTATGGCTAGGGCTTGATGTGAACGATCTTCCAGCCGTGTTGCCCGATTTCGGCGGCGGCCATCGGTGTCACCGCGCCGGTCGTGGCCAGCACCGGAACGGCGCCCGGGCTCATCCGATGTATTTCCGAGGTCGCCGCAAAGAACGTGCGTTGCTGTACGTCAGTCCACGCGATGTCGTCGACGGTAAAGGCGGCGACGACATTGCCATCGCGCGCGACGTTGATCGGTTGTCCGCCAAAGTTGACGAACGAAATGATACCCCCCAGCTCGTCGCTGCGCGCGGCAAGGATCTGCGCGCGTCGACGATGGTAGAATGCCACGTTGCGCGAGCCCGCGCCTGCCGCATGCTCGACGAATACCGTCGTGTTCTCCGCATTCAGTTTCTTGAGCGCACGCGCCATGATCAGGAGATCGGCCGGCGTGTAGTTCCGGTTTTCCACCAGCAGGCTCACGTTTTCGTCGGAGATACCGAGAGAGAGCAAAGTGGCGCGTGTCTCGGCAATCACCTGCGCCGCCGTTTTGCTGCGCAAGGTGTCCCGTGCATCGCTGACAGTTGCGACCGATGATACGGCGATGCCTAGACCGCCAGGGACGAACGACAACCCCGCCTTCACCGGCAATCCCCCACCCGCCATGACGCCGGCCATCTCCTTCAACTTTTGCGCCAGTGGTAGAAAATCGGTGTAGGGGTCGACGTCGAGATCCACCGCGAGTTCGCGCTGCGTATCGCTGACGCCGAGCAGGCTGTCGACAAAACCATCCCTGTCCGCGCGGTTGTTCGAAAGCCCGGCGCCGACACGATCGAACATGTTGCCGATGCCGCTCAGCGAGCGCTCGACGGTCCCGGCGGGATTGGTGATGAGGTCGGCACCGAATTTGATTGGCCCCAGAGCAGCGCGACCAAAAGCTTTGCCGAATTCCTCCGACTGCGACATCTTCTCAATCGCGGCGATGGCATTCAGCTCGTGAATGCGCAGCTTGGTGAACTCCACGCCATCGAATGCATATTGTCCATAAGGCGTATCGACATCGAAGATGCGCATCACGCCATCACTGCGCACGAGCGGCTTGACCGTGTAGTTCGGTCCGGTGGCTGTCTCGCCGAGATATTTTTCGACTGGCTCGGGTGTTGGCAGTTCGAGGGCATCTGTTCTCGAGGCGTTCGTAACGGAAACTATAGATGCAGCAACGAATAGCGTGAAAAAGCCCCGATGCATCCCCCAACTCCCCCTCTACGCAAGCATGATCGGGTTAAATTCTACCAGAAGCAAGAAAGTGGCATCCCAAGGTCGTTTTGGCCCGACCTAGCTTTTGCGGCGTGTTGGCCGAACGGTTCTTCTGGTCAGCAGCCAAAAGGCGAACGTGATCGCGAGTGCCTGCTTAACGCCGCGTTTGAAATTCCTGACAACAGCCCATAGCGATGGAAATCGCAGTTGCCTGAAAATATTAGTGAATTTGGCTTCGTCCCTGACGGCAATACTTGTTACTTGAAATTCATTGGGAGCCCCGATCGGTGACTTAATCTATCACTTTTCTTACGAGCTTGCGGGATGTCATTCAATAAATTCATCGAACGGTAGGCGCGTGCTGCTGCACTTATTGCGCGGCGATCACCACCGTCTCTCCCTCAGCCGTCACCGTCGCCTTGACCGAGCACTCCTTGGCCAGAAGTCCGGCATAGAACGGTTGGATTCGATGTGCGTCGAGGTTGTCACCGCTCAATTCGCCGGTCAGCAGGGAAGGCACCGCCGGCGGAATCTTTGCATTGACTCCGGTTGCCGAGACCTTGAAGCCGATGCCGTCCCCCTCCCCGATCGGATCGACCGTTATCGTGCCGCCGCGCGGGATCGCCTGACCGGCGATGACAAGCATATTCAGCAGTAATTTGACCAGGTTCTTCGCCAATAACGCACGCGGCACATTCCAGGCGATTTTCGTCTTGTCATCCTCCAGAAAGCCGCGCGCGATCTTTTCGGCATCGCCGAGGTCAATCTGGGCACCCGCCGAGCCGGCCGCTCCAAACGCAATGCGGCAAAACTGCAATTTGGCGGACGCAGTTGCGGCGCTCTTCTTGATAAGGTCGAGCGCGAATTCCTTGGTCGCCTCGTCCTTCTCCTCCTCCAGGACCTCGATCCCGTTCACAATCGCGCCGACCGGGCTGACGAGGTCGTGGCACACACGCGAGCAGAGTAGGGCCGCAAGATCGAGCGCTTCGATGGATTCGGACATAGACTGGTCTCCGCTGGGCATGCAGGCTGACCGCAATCGGCGAATCGCTGGTCGCGCCGACGTGGCCAGGTTGATACACCGCACCTACGGCACAGCCAAGGCAACAAAAGGACGTGGGATTTTGGCGTCGGCTTCGGAAATTCTGCCCGCCAGGGCGGCTGAGATTCTCGATGATCTGACCGAGATCGTGGCGCGCGCTTGCGCAAAAATAAGCGCGCTTTCACCGGAAGAGTTGGTGCCGCGGATGAAGGCAGACCATTCACCTGTCACAGCCGCCGATGAAGCTGCCGAAGCACTGATCGCCGAGGGCGTCGGCCGCCTTTTGCCCGGCGTTCCCGTTGTCTCCGAGGAATCCGCGGACCAACACCATAATCATCTTGATGGGAGCTTCTTGATCGTGGATCCCCTCGACGGCACGCGTGAGTTCCTTGCCGGCCGCGATGAATTCACCGTCAATCTCGCTATCGTCACCCGCAGGGTGCCGATAGCGGGCATCATCGCCGCGCCGAGGCGCGGCCAGGTTTGGCGCGGCATTGTTGGCGAAAAGGCCCAGCGTCTCAGGTTGCTGAAAGATGGCGCCGACCAGGCTCAGCCCATCCGCACCCGAATTTGGCCGCGGGAACGGCCGGTGGCCGCCGTGAGCCGATCGCATTTCGACACGGCGACCGACTCTTTTCTCACCTCACTTGGGCCAATCGAGCGAAGCCCCAGCGGCTCCGCAATTAAGTTCTGCCAGATCGCGGAAGGCGAGGCCGATGTCTATCCACGCCTCGCAACAACCTGCGAATGGGATGTGGCCGCTGGCCACGCGCTCGTCGTCGCTGCCGGCGGCACAGTAAAAACCCCGCAGGGCCGGCCCCTGGAGTACGGCCGCGCTGCCGAACACTTTCTCGTGCCGGCCTTCATTGCCTGGGGCGATGCCAGCCGATCTGCAGCAACCGACACGTAAGCTGCTGGTAACCCAAAGTACCCATGCCCTGGCCCCAATAGTTGAAGCCATAAGGGCGGCTTCCGTTCCTGCCGTGCTGCAGTCATAGTTGTTGGCGACGATAGATGATTCGGGGACGAGCCTATTGTCGCGACTTTAGCGCGGTCGGCGTGAGCGTCCGGTTAACCCGGAATTTAGACCTCACTATCCTATGGAGCAAACGAATGCGCGCGACATTGCGCCTAGCCGCCCTGACAATCTCCCTAGTGCTCACCAGCGGACAATATGCGGTGGCCCAGAACCCGCCACCGCCCCAAGGCGGCTCATTCACGCCAGGTGAACTAGTCCGGGAGGGGCATCGGTTCTTTGGCACAGTATCGCGCGGCCTCGCGCAGATCGTCGAAAAAGCGGTCAGCCGCTGGGGCCAGCCGAATGGCTATGTGCTTGGGCAGGAGGGCGGCGGTGCCTTTGTCGTGGGGCTGCGATACGGCGACGGCAAGTTGTTCACGAAGAATGCGGGCGATCGCCGCGTATTCTGGGAAGGGCCTTCCGCCGGTTTCGACGCGGGCGCCGAAGGCGCTCGTACGATGATGCTGGTTTACAACCTGCCGGCCACCGATGCGATCTATCAACGATTTGCCGGTATTGACGGGTCCGCCTATTTCGTCGGTGGGTTCGGTATGACCGCGCTCGCCTCCGGCAACATCATCGTGGTGCCGATCCGTTCGGGCGTCGGGCTGCGGCTAGGGGCCAATATCGGCTACCTCAAGTTCACGCCGCGGCCGACTTGGAATCCTTTCTGACCGCGTTCACTAACATTTTCAACGTAGCCGCCTGCAATTTTTTGTACCGCGACGGCCGGCCGGATCTAGGATAGTCTCCGGTGCCGTCGAGAGTTGACTGGCGCAGATTCCCTGATTCACCGAGCGCAAATGAACTGGAGGCCTACCTTTCATGATTGAGCCGATCATGTATTTCGGCATTGGATTTCTTGTCGCAGCTCTAGTCGGGCTCGTTGTGGTCCCTCTCGTTCATGCACGCGCTGTGCGTCTGACAATGCGTCGGCTCGAGGCCGCCGCTCCCTTGTCGATGGCCGAGATTCAGGCAGACAAAGACCAGCTGCGCGCCGAATTCGCCATGTCGACACGTCGACTCGAAATGAGCGTCGAGGAACTCAAGACCAAAAGTACAAGCCAGCTTGCCGAACTCGGCAAGAAGGGTGATGCGATCAATCGCCTGAAAGTCGAGCTTGGAGAAAAGACCGCGACTATTTTTGCGCTCGAAGCGCGAGATAAAAATCTGCGCGACCAGTTGCGCGCGACCGAAGAAGAATTTTTGGTCAAGACCAGTGCGATGCACGAAGCGCAGCGCGCATTGTCCGATAAGGAAGCCGATCTTGCCAACCTGACCGGAGAGCTGACCGAACGCTCGACGCTCGCCGATTCCCAAAAGATTGAGATCATTGCACTCAAGACGCAGGTGGACGCGCTGAAAGAGCGGCTGGACGGAGCCGCCTTCGAATTGAAGACCGTGGAAGATCGCCGCGATGCCGAACGCCTTGAATTGAAGGCCGCAACGCATGAATTGGGCGAAGAGCGCGGGAAGGTAGAGAACCTGGGCCGCCGCGTCGCCGACGCAGAACAACATTTGTTGGTGCAAAGCAAAGAAGCCGAAATCCTCGGACAGCGCGCGCGGGATCTCGAGGCCCGCCTGACCGAACAGTCGCGACTGCTTAATCAGAGCGAATTCGAGCTCAAGCACCTTCATCAGGAGTTGGAATCCGCACGCAAGGTCGAAAGCGACCTACGCACCGCTATCATCGAGATAGAAGGTCGCTCGAGCTCAACAACGCAGAATCTCAGAACTGAGAACGCCCAGCTGCAGGCAACGCTCGCGCACGCCAAAGAGGAGCGTGACCGCTTCGCCCGAGAGCTCGGCTCGATCAAGCGCGAAACGGAGGAGACCTGGGCGTCTGAGCGCGTTGAGAATGCGCTTCTCCGGGAACGTATTAACGACGTCGCGGCGGAGGTTGCTAGGCTCGCTTCGGCTCTTGAGGGACCGAACTCACCGATCGATGAGCTTTTGGCCGGTGAAACCTCCTCTGGATCAAGCAGCGCGGCGCCGGCGGTCGGCCCGGCCAAGGTCCAACTCACGGAGCAGCCCGACAACGGCAATCTGGCCGATCGCATCCGCGCATTGCAGACACACGCCTCCCGTCTGTCCCAGCGCGATCCGAAAACACGCAACTAGCAAGATCGCAATCGCCTTCGCTTGACACATCCCGCCAGGCATTCTTTATATCGCCGTCCGCGACGACGGGCGCTTAGCTCAGCGGGAGAGCGTTCCCTTCACACGGGAGAGGTCGTAGGTTCAATCCCTACAGCGCCCACCAGCGGAATCAAAAACTTATCAGTTTGTTTGTTTGGACCGCCCCGGAAACCGCCCCGGAAAACCCCTACCTTTTGCCGCCATCGGAGATCATCTTCGGTCGCCTCGACCAAACATCAGCCGCCTCGCGCAAATGACCGACAGCATGATGGCCGTAAACTTTTCGGATCACTGCCTCACTGGTGCCGAGCAAGCCAGCCACGTTCCACGTCGACACGCCCTTCTGCAACATCAGCGTAACGCAGCTATGTTTCAGCGTATGCGGAGTTACGTCGACATGTGCGCTGCAAGAGCCGATGTCCGCTTTGGGCCAAGAGCAGAAATTAATCCGGTGCTACCGGAGTTCGAGTACGCCCCGCGTCATTGGCACGCATATGCCGCCAATCTGGGTTGCGGTCACCCTGCCAGCGCTCTTATCGGCACTCGCCATGAGCCGGCTCGGTCGCCCCATTTCGATGCCCTGACGGATCGTCTTTGTAAGGCGTAAGTCCGCCGCGGGGTGCAGGTGCGCGAGTAGACCGATCAGCGCCACGTTTGCGCTGCCCGTGGCGGGATCCTCGGGCACCCCGTAGAGCGGCGCAAACATCCGTGATTGGATATCAGCACCGTCGGAGCTATCCCACACATACAAATGTACACCGGTTACGCGGTCCATCGGCAGGTGCCGTGCAAAGGCGTCGGTGCGCGGTTGGGCTGCGGCCAATGCTCGAAGGTCCTTGAGTTCGGCGAACACAAAGAGCATGCCGCAACTCGCGATGCAGGGCCGGTGATGCACTGTCTCAATGTCTGCAGCCGAGATCGTGCAAGCTTCGGCGATGACTTCGGGCTCGACATCTTCGATGACGGCCAACGGCTGCGGTGCGGCGAGACGAGCACCGACGACTGACGAAGCATCCCTCCATAGTTCGATCCGGACTAGGCCAGCGATTTCTTCAAATTGCAAAGTGTTGCCCTGGGTCGGCCGACCGTGGCACTCGCCGCGTTGCCCCAGCACAAAGGCCGTGCCGATATTGGGGTGACCGGCAAATGGCAGTTCGGCACGCGGCGTGAATATCCGCACCCTCGCGGTATTCTCAGGCCTCTCCGGAGGGAGCACGAACGTCGTCTCGGCCAGGTTGAACTCAGCTGCGATCGCTTGCATTTGCGGCGTGGACAGTTCGGTCCCGTCGGTCACAACGGCAAGGGGGTTGCCGCCGAACTGCCGATCAGTAAACACATCGACGGTAACGAATTCGACCTGCATGTCGATTTGCAATTCTGTCGTTAAAGCAAAATAGCCTCGATCTATAACTGAAGCAGCGCAGTGCTGCACTAACCACCTGACTAATTTCTGGCCGACAAATTGTCATGTCCGCTTTACCCCCGAAAGCGGACGTGTGCGGTGCAATAGCCCATGTCTGCTTTGGGCCAAAAGCGGACTCATGCAGCGCAGCAAAAAGGATCGCTATTCGATAACTTCGTCAGCGCGGGCAAGGAGAGACGGTGACACAGTAAGGCCAAGCGCCTTCGCGGTCTTGAGGTTGACGACCAGTTCATACTTCGTCGGCTGCTGATACGGCAGATCGCCGGGCTTTTCGCCACGAAGAACACGGTCGACGTAGGACGCGCTGCGACGGTAAAGGTCGACACGATCCGTTCCGTAATAGACCAAGCCACCAACTTTCACAGACGCAGGCTCAGAATAGATCGAAGGAAGGCGATGCCGGGCAACGATAGCTACGATTTGCTCTAAATGCGCACTGAGCGTGACGTCGAAGGCGAAAAAAACGCCGCCATTGGGTCGCGCCGCCACGGTCTCGATAGCTCGTTCGATGTCGGTAAGACTATGGATGTGCGCGATGACCGGCTCGATGGCCAGCGATCTGGCAGCATCCTCAAATGACCGCCCGAAGAAAGCTGCAGCCGGGTTATCCGGATTGTAGATCATCGCAACATGCGAAATATTTGGCGCAATTTCTTTAAGCGTCTGCAGCATATTGCCGATAATCGAGAGTTCGGCTTGGGCAAATCCAGTGACGTTGCCACCAGGCCGGGCGAGGCTTTTCACCCAGCCTCTTTCGACCGGATTGGTACCACCGGGCACGATGATCGGAATTGAACTGGTCAATTGCATGAGTATCGGAATTACTCGACCGCCAATGGCAAAAACGACATCCGGTTTCAACTCCACGAGATTTGTTGCAGCGGCGCGTATCAAATCCATGTTGTCTGTAGTCCAACGTTCGTCGAATTGGACATTGACACCTGTCGTCCATCCCCGATTTCGAAGCTCTTCTTTAAATGCCTGCACGCGATTTTGCATCTCCTTATCGCTTGGAGGATAGCGCATTAAAATTCCAACTCGCCGCATCCGCTCGCCCGGTTGCGCGTGGCCAATGAGCGGCCAAGTAGCCGCCGCTCCACTAAGAAATATGATGAACTCGCGCCGCCGCATTGCCCCCTCTGGGCACAAAACAGGGCATCTCATCGACTCAAATTAGCACACTGGAAGGGTCGGCCGTGAGACAGCCAATGTCCGCTTTGGGTCAAAAGCAGACATGTACACTGCACGAGCCTTATGTCCGCTTTACGCCCGAAAGCGGACATATGCGGTGCAACTAGTGATGTCCGCTGGCCATACAGACATTGACGCCGCTGGTTAGGCCACGTCCAGGGCCATGAAGCTAACTGTTCCTCAACAGCTAATCGCCCGTGCCGACGAAGTAATCGAATGAACGACGGGATGTCCGCCATTGACCCAAAGCGGACATCTCGGTCAGCATTTCTGAACGATGTCATTTTTCGTTCACGGCATCGTAGGTGGATCGGTGTTGGTTCCCCATGATT
>DATLJR010000431.1:0-4447 GCA_035538755.1 Pseudolabrys sp. | reverse complement strand
CATGCCGGCCATGGCGGTGTAGTGCATTCCCGAAACGGCGATTCCGAAAGCAACCGCCGACAAAACGAGCGGCAGGCGGATCTCCGGCTCGCTAGCGAGCCACAACGCCAGTTCCGAGGTAACGATGGCAATGACCAGACTTGCGATAACGTACAGCGGCGCGTGAATCATGATCGCGCTCTCGTGCAGCGCGAACATGCCGATATAGTGCATAGAGAAGATGCCGATCCCCATGAGCGCGGCGGACAATGTCAGACGCAATGGCGTAACCGAGCCGGCGCTGATTGCAAAGACAGCGATGCCGACGACGATGACGCACACGAGGAATGACAGAAGCGTCGGCAGCACGAGGTAATCGACTGGAAAGGGCAGGCGCGCTGCCAGCATGCCGACGAAATGCATGGTCCAGATGCCGACAGCTAGCGACAAGGCAGCGCCCGCCAGCAAAACGCGCCTGCTCACGCCAATCGCGCTACCGATCTGCCTTGCCAGGTTAAAGCCGACATAGGCGCCTTGAATCGCCATTACGATCGAGAGCAGGACAAGCCAGGGGTTATAGACCACCCCCATTGCCGCGTATCCTTCCAAGCAATGCCCTCTGTTTAATATTATATCGGGATCAGGGAAGCATAAATTAGATTTGCAACTCGGGCAGAAAAATAACCATACCCAGTGCCCAGATTTTAGTCTGTCGACCATTGAAATCATTGAAGTTCGTTCCAGTAGGAAGCACTCCCGACATAAATCACTCACATTTCCAAGTTCGAATCACCCTCGATTTGAGGAATGATGTGGCTGTCTTCAGCGGCGAAATTCTTGTATATTTTCTATCGTTCCTTATAGGGGTGATGCGGCGGCTTGAGAAACCCAGAAACGAGCGAAGCTAAACATTTGGCTGTTCGCCACACTCTCCGCATTGCGGGATTCGTGGTCGAGCTGGTGGCAATCGCGGGCGTTTATTTTGGTCTTGCCAAGTGCGCGCAATTGCTACCGGCAGTTAATCCGATTGCAACTCCGTTGTGGCCACCAACCGGATTTGCGCTGGCGCTCGTCATGCTGAGGGGGCAGCGAATTTGGCCCGCGATTCTGGCGGGGCCCTTTTTTGCTAGCGTTATGATTGGTCGTCCTCCTTTGGAGGCGGGGTTTATCGCAATCGGTACCTTGCTCGCGGCCTTGGCCGGCGCGATGCTGATCGATCGCCTATCAAACAGCCGTAAGATACTTGCAAGTCCCTCGGATGTCGCGAAGTTTGTACTCGTTTGCTTTGCTACCGCGTTGCTGAGTTCTTCAGTCGCAGCAGCCGGCTCAATATTCACGAGTCAAGTGAGCCAAGCTGTGCTTCCCGTGACCTGGTTGACGTGGTGGTTGGTGGACGCAGCCGGGACCTCGCTCGTTGCTCCGGTCGTTATGCTCTGGGCGATGGTTTCGTTCCGCCCATTTTCCAAATGGGCCATCTTGGAAGCAGCCGGGATCTTCGCTCTCGCGGGTCTCGTTGGAATTGCTGCTTATAGTCCCCTCATCGGCGGCAGCATGAATAAAGGCGACCTCGATGGCCTGTTGCAGCATCGAAGCTTACTTGGCTTTCTTGTGTTTTTGCCGTTGATTTGGGCTAGTCTGCGCGGCAACCAACGCAATGCCGCCACAGCTGCCCTCATTTACTGCGGCTTTGCCGTATGGGGCTTCTCGGCGGGCATCAGCCCATTCCAGAAAATGGGTTTGGATGGCTCCCTGCCACTACTGCTTTCAGTGGTCGTGAGCACAGCGGCGGTTCCGCTCGTATTAGCCGCGGCAGTCGCCGAACGCCGAAATACAGAAGCGCGATTGCAATCTGTGCAGGACCAACTGAATCGTAAAGTTGTTGAGACGAACTTGGCGCTCGATAGCGCAAGGCGCCATTTCCAAATTCTGATCGAAGGTGTCGTTGATTATGCCATTTTCGTACTCGACACGGCAGGACGCGTCGCGAGCTGGAACAGCGCGGCGCAGCGAATCCTTGGTTACAGCACGGACGAAATTATTGGTAAGCATTTCGGCATATTTTATCGACCAGACGAGCGCCGAGCGGGCGAACCAAATCGCGCGCTAGAAATGGCCATCCATCACGGCAAGCACGACGTAGAAGGTTGGCGTATCAGAAAGAATGGAACGCCCGTATTCGTTACCGGTTCAGTCACTGTGATCCGGAACAATAATGAAAATCTCATAGGGTTTGCAAATATCATCCGGGACACGACCGAACGGCGTGACGCACATGAGAAGCTGGTTGAGGCGCGCGAACAACTTGCCATGGCTCAGAAAATGGAGGCGATCGGTAAGCTAACGGGCGGTATAGCACACGATTTCAATAATTTATTGATGATTATCGGGGGCAATGCGCAGATTTTTAAACGCCTGCTCGACCCGAAATTACCAAGTGCGATCGAAGCCATTCAGACAGCGGCCAAACATGGAGAAAGCCTCACCCGTCAATTGTTGACTTTTTCCCGTCGTCAGCACTTGAGCCCCACTGTTCTCGATGCGACACAATGCATACGCGATTTGCGGCCGATGATTCAAAGCTCCCTGCGCGGGAACATCGTGTACAACGAAAAAATTGGTACGGACGTGCTGCCGGTTAAAGTCGATCAGGCTGAATTGGAACTTTCGATTGTCAATATAGCTGTCAATGCTCGCGATGCCATGCCGAACGGCGGCACATTTACGATATCGGTCGGCTACGCACCGACCACGCAAGAGCTCGACGTCGATAAGCGTGAAGCGACTTTCGTCGCGATTGCGTTCAGCGATTCCGGCACAGGCATTCCGCCCAACCTCCTATCTAAAATCTTCGATCCATTTTTCACGACGAAAGAGGTCGGCAAAGGTTCGGGACTTGGACTGTCGCAGGTTTATGGCTTTGCCCATCAGGCCGGCGGAACGGTAAAGGTGGAAAGCACAGTCGGACAAGGGACGACAATCACGGTATATTTGCCCTTGTGTTCAAAACAGGAAATCGCGAACAAGGAGGTGTCGGCGAAGGACAAAGCACATGTGCAGCGTCCTACGGTTCTCGTCGTTGATGACAGCGCCGAAGTGGCGCAGGTGACATCGTCACTTTTCGAGCACCTCGGCTTTAAAACAGTTTATCGAGACTCCGCAGACGGAGCATTGAAGTTGCTGGAGGGAGGCACGAAGGTCGACCTCGTTTTTAGCGACATTGTTATGCCTGGGGCGACCGATGGTGTCGGGCTCGCGCGGGAAATCCGCTCGCGCTATTCCGATTTGCCAGTGATCTTGACAACCGGCTACAGCGACGCGGCGCAAGCGGCGCCACCGGACTTACCCATCCTACGCAAACCTTTTGATGCCGATTCGCTGAAAGATTTTATTGAAAATACAATGGAGGCAAACCACGCGGCACAACCGATCACCTAATTTTTGCAACGTCGCCTTTTAAACATCCGACGCCAAGCGACCAAGCGGCGAAAATTGCCGAGCACCCTAGAGGGCAAGAATCACTTAGTGTCAGCCAGCTTCAAGCAAATTTCGTCAATGGCAAAATCTTGGGAGGAGCACTTCCATTTTGCTCGCGCTGCCGCCACCCACAAGATCCAACACCTCGGTAACGAAGCAGGTTTACCAACTCTTGCCGACATCGCCGCAATTCAAGTTGGCAAGCAAGCCAGTCGTACCGGCGTCGAATCGGGACGCTGATAGCTTTTCTGGCTTTACCGTGCCCGCCATTTTTTCATTTTCAATAGAGCGGCTCGCAATTCGATACGACCGCTAAGGCACAAAAAAAGAACGGCCCCAGCGGGGATCAGCCTTTGAGGCCGTTGGGTCCGCGGGGACAGGAGTCAACCGCGGACCCTCAGTTGGGAGGAAAGCAAGAAGGACCGAGCGTTATTCGCCCTCCGTTCCGATTGCGTAAGCGGTTTCGCCGTGAACGGCATCGTCGCCTACCTTCAGCGTCGCATCATCCATGCGCAGCGGGACGATCATGCCGATCACCTTAAGGATGATGTAGGTGACGATCGCGTTGTAGATAATGATGAACGCGGCCCCCTCCGCCTGCAGAAGGAGCTGCCCGGCGTTGCCGTACAGCCAGCCGGTGACATTGACGCCCGGTGCCTCTTTATCGGTGCCGATGTACATGAGCATCGCCGGATTGGCCAAGATTCCGGTCAGCAAGCCGCCGGTGAGGCCGGCAACGCCGTGGGTGGACAACACGCTCAGCGTGTCGTCAACTTTCATCATGAAGCGGGCCTTTTGCAGCTTGTTCATGGCGAGCCAGGGGATGATGCCGGCGGCAACGCCAATGATGATGGCGCCCCAGCCGTCGACATAACCGGCCGCTGGCGTAATGCCCACGAGGCCCGCGATCATGCCGTTGACCGCACCCAGCACCGATGGCTTGCCATAGGCCATCTTGTCCATCAGCGTCCAGACCAGGAGGGCCACTGCGGTG
>DATLJR010000430.1:0-2446 GCA_035538755.1 Pseudolabrys sp. | reverse complement strand
GACGCTCACGGGCAGTCGGGCGCGCGTCATGACCCTGCAAGCTCGCCGCGGCCCCACCGCCCCGAAGTCATATAGTCTCACAGCCGATCAAAGTTGGGGTAGCTATTCGGTACCTGCGCCGACTGAGCAATTGGAAAATTTGGAACGGTAAAGAGAAACCGCGCGCCAGTTTCCGAACCTTTGGTTCGGTGTATGATGGTGTAGAGAGAGAAAACAAGATTATCGAGCTCCCGTAGCTCATGAACCCTGCCCGCGAGTTCGTTGCGATGCCCGACAGATATCCCGGGCAAATCACTTGGCATTACGACCGCATTGAGATCATAGCCGATGGTGTCGTGCATGCAATCGGCGTCTGTCTGGGCTTTATCGGCGCCGTCGCAATCGTCGTGATGGCAGTCAAGATAGAACGAATCAACGTGGCGCCGATCTTGGTCTATGTCATCGGCCTCGTCACAATGCTTGCGTTCTCAGCTGCCTACAACATGTGGCCGGTCTCGCCCATCAAATGGGTTCTGCGCCGCTTCGACCACTCCGCGATTTATTTATTGAGCGCCGCAACCTACTCGCCATTTCTGGGACAGATGAAAAACGCTCTAGCCTCGGCAGGTCTCGGCATCGGCGTCTGGTTGAGCGCCGCCGCTGGCGTGACGCTAAAGCTCGCTCTTCCAGGGCGGTTCGATCGCCTGTCCATCATTCTATGCCTGCTGCTAGGTTGGAGCGGTATCGTTGCTTACGACTCCCTCGCATCTGCCATCCCCGGCCCGAGCCTATGGCTTCTTGCGGGCGGGGGTATTCTCTACTCGTTCGGCACGCTCTTTCATCTTTGGGAGCGCTTGCGCTTTCACAACGCGATCTGGCATGGTTTTGTCTTGCTCGCGGCAGGTTGCCATTATTCCGCTGTGCTCGCCTGCTTGCTCTCGATATAAGCGGCGCGATGCGACCGAAAGCATAAGTCATATCTGCCGACGCCATGGGGCGGCGCGACTTGATCCGCCGCTCGCTGTGGGGCGAGGCCTGAAAATGCCTACATTGCTTGATGCCTTTACACATATATTAATCGTGATCCGCCCCCATTGAAGTGGTCCGACTTGAGACATGTCTTTGACATCAAGGAGGACTGTAAAGGCAAGGAAGCGATACAAGCCTGAAGAGATCGTTGCGAAGCTGCGGCAGGTCGACGTTCTGGTCTCGCAGGGCAAGCCATGGCGGACGCAGTCCGCCAAATCGGGGTGAGCGAGGGTGACTTATTATCGGTGGCGCCAGGAGTTTGCCGGGCTCAAGACCGAGCATCCTGCAGGACATTCCCGCTTACATCCGGTTCGACAACGGACCGCAGTTCGTCGCCAAGACGGTACAGGAATTGATCGCGGACACTCGATAGCGAAGCTGGTCCTGGAATCGGATTGAACGGCCTGGCTCGCTCTGACGCGCATGGCAACACCTCCGCGCAGACGATGCTCAGCGTCAGCGATTTTGCTGCGAAGATTGCGCAAAATGCAACACTGATACTATTGCGTGAAATGCAACGCTGTACTGACAGTGTGCGTAAATGAAATGTGCGTCAGCGATGCTGACTAATCCGCAAATCAAAAATCCATAAACAGCAACGAAAACTGCGATTAAGTCAGATGAAGCTGAGATAGAATTCCACGCGCGATCGGCTCCCAAAGGACAGCGAGGCCTCTCTTACTTGTATATGCCCTCGCTGGGGCGAAACCTTCTTCCGGAATGGCGGGAAGCTGGGCGCTGGTCTAAGACCAAGAGCAAAAGCAGGAGGACAAAATGAGCGTTTTCGGAAGTATCGTATCAGCCATTTTTGGCTCCAAGCACGCCGCGAGCGTAACCGCAGCGGCGGGTTCCTCGGCACCTTCTCCATCCGCGGGCTCGGCGAAAGGCACCTCGGCGCCCTCTCCATCCACTCCGGCGGCTGGCACCTCGGCACCGTCCGCTGGGACATCCACCGTTTCGGCGGCCACCGCAAAGCCGATCTCGAAAGCTGACGTCGAAACCATCCTTGCGAAACTCGCCGCCGAGCAAGACGAAGATTATGATTGGAAAAGGTCGATCGTTGACCTGATGAAGCTGCTGAAACTAGACAGCGGCCTTGGCGCCCGAAAACAATTGGCGCAGGAACTCGGCTACACCGGCGCGCTCGATGGCTCGGCGGAAATGAATGTCTGGCTGCACAAGCAGGTCATGACAAAGCTTGCCGAGACCGGTGGCAAGGTGCCGGATAGTCTCAAGACATAAGCGAAGCGGCCGCCTTGGTGGGTATCGCGTAGACGGAGCAATCTTAAATTTCGAAACTGCCCGGGAGAAAATCTCATGTCGAAGAAAGCTGCTCAACACCACACGAAGGCATCAGAACATCTCAAGCATGCCGCCCACCACCATGAGGAAGCCGCCAAGCACCACAATGCTGGACATCACGAAAAGGCGGCACACC
>DATLJR010000429.1:0-1630 GCA_035538755.1 Pseudolabrys sp. | reverse complement strand
TCCCGCCTACCGTTTGCCTCGCGAAGCGCTCATGACCGAGATCCGGCGCATCGAGAATCTCGGCGTCAAGATCGTTCTCAACCACAAGGTTGACGATGTTCTTGCGGAAAAATCGGACGGTCGCTTCAACGCGGTGTTCGTCGCGATTGGCGCCGGTGTTGGCAAACATATTGAAATACCGGCGCGGGATGCCGGGCGCGTTCTTGATGCCGTTTCCCTCCTCCATAACGTGAAGCAAGGCGAGCCGCCGCGCCTTGGTCGCCGCGTGGTTGTGTATGGTGGTGGCAACACGGCGATGGACGCAGCGCGTACGGCCAAACGCCTGGGCGCTGAGGAGTCTCTAATTGTCTACAGGCGCGACCGTGCGCATATGCCTGCGCGGGCCTTCGAAGCGGACGAAGCCGAGGAGGAAGGCGTCAAGATCAAGTGGCTGACCACGATCAAAGAGATTGCCGGTTCAGATCTCACGGTCGAAATGATGGAACTCGATGCCCGTGGGCGACCGCAGCCGACGGGGCGGTTCGAAACCCTCCAGGCCGATGCGATCATCCTGGCGCTCGGTCAAGAAACCGATAGCACGTTCCTTCGGAAAGCGCCGGGCATTGAGTTTGGCGACGACGGTGTCGTGAAGGTCGGGCCGGACATGATGACAGGCTACGCTGGAATCTTCGCAGGCGGCGACATGGTGCCCGGCGAACGCTCAGTCACGGTTTCGGTCGGCCACGGAAAGCGAGCCGCACGCCATATCGATGCCTGGTTGCGTGGCGAGCGACATGAGCAGCCGAGAAAGCATCCGCTGGTTTCCTTTAACATGCTGCATCTGCCGGTCTATAGCGATGCCGACCCCAGTTCACAGAAAACACTGGCGGCAGCCCAGCGCGTGAGCGGCTTCGAGGAAGTTGTTGCTGGCTTGACAGAATCAGAGGCGCGATACGAAGCCCAGCGATGCCTGTCCTGCGGCAACTGCTTTGAATGCGACAACTGCTACGCCGCATGTCCCGAAGACGCGATCGTGAAACTCGGGCCGGGCCGAAGGTATCGCTACGATTACGTGAAGTGCACGGGTTGCGCTGTGTGTTTCGATCAGTGCCCGTGCCATGCGATCGAGATGATCCCCGAACCTTCAGGAAACGACTGAAATGACCAAGCAAACGGCAACCATGGATGGAAATACCGCCGTTGCCCACGTCGCCTACCGGGTCAACGAGGTCTGCGCCATCTTTCCCATCACGCCTTCTTCAACGATGGCGGAACTGGCCGACGAATGGGCCGCCCAAGGGATCAAGAACATTTGGGGAAATGTGCCTATTGTTCAGGAAATGCAAAGCGAGGGAGGCGCTGCGGGAACGGTCCATGGTGCGCTCCAGGGAGGCGCGTTAACCACGACCTTCACGGCCTCCCAAGGTCTGTTGCTAATGATCCCCAATATGTTCAAAATCGCTGGCGAGCTGACCTCGACTGTTTTTCATGTTGCCGCGCGCTCCGTAGCCACGCAGGCGCTGTCGATCTTCGGCGATCACTCCGATGTGATGGCCGTGCGCACCACTGGATTTGCTCTCTTGTCTTCGGGCTCCGTCCAGGAGGCGCACGACTCGGCCTTAATAGCCCAGGCCGCCACATTGCAATCCCG
>DATLJR010000428.1:0-3791 GCA_035538755.1 Pseudolabrys sp. | reverse complement strand
ATTCTACACGCTGGCAAGCGCCTTCATTGGTCACCCCTACTGGACCCTCCCGGATCCCGGTCGCTATGGGAACATGGTCAACTTTTATAAGAACGTCAGCATCATGGGCGGCTTTCTCCTGTTGTTCATCACAGGCGCAGGCAAATATTCAGTCGACGCAAAGTTGGGGCTGGGTGAGGCACCGCCACTACGGTCACGGTCTCTCTGACTGGAACGGAGGCTAATCCCAGCGCTCCGATCGCGTGCCCGCTTATCGCAAGCGCGCAAAATGGCAGAACTATTCCCCAGGGCTTGAGGTGTTCGACATGCTCCGGCGCCAGGCCGTATGCGAAATTCGATAATCCCGGAACCGAATGAAAAATCCCAGAGGGGGTATCATAGCGAACTAGATATCGCGCGGCCGTAAAATTGGAGGATAGCGCTCATGGAGAACTGGATTGATATAGGCAGTGCCGATCAGCTTTCCGCGACACCGCTCAAGCGCGTCACTGTTATGAACCGAGAGCTCGCAGTTTCTTACAAAGATGCAAAATTTGGCGTCCTCTCAAACACGTGCAATCACGCAGGCGGACCACTGGGCAAGGGCAGGCTCGATGGCGAGTACATTGTCTGCCCCTGGCATAACTGGAAATTTCATCGATGCAGCGGCAAGGGCGAACCTGGGTTCGAGGATGATTGTGTTCCGGCCTACCAAGTCAAAGTTGAAAACGGACGGGTGTTAATCGATCTCAACTCTGCGACAAAGCGGCATAAGAAACCACATGCGCCGCATCCACTCGCGCGCAAGATTGAACGCGCGTCCGGACCATTGCGTCTCGCTGGCATTTCCACAACTGCCATGGACGCCAACAATCCACGCTTCTCCGGCTCCGATCACCTACTCGATCACGCGTTGCGAGCGGCACGCGCGCTCGACGCTGAGACTCGGTGCATTAGATTGAACGACCTCAAATTCCGTACTTGCGAGGGCTATTACTCGAAAGCTGCGCACGCCTGCACCTGGCCCTGTTCAATCACCCAAATGGATTCCAGCGACCAGATGGACCAAGTTTATGAGGCCTTAGTACATTGGGCGGATGCTATAATCATCGCATCGCCTATTCGCTGGGGCGCCGCCTCATCACTCTATTTCAAGATGGCCGAGCGATTAAACTGCGTGCAGAACGCGATGACGATCCGCAATCAGGTCCTCATCCGCAACAAGGTTGCTGGTTTCATTATCGTCGGGGGACAAGACAATATTCAGGCGGTGGCGGGTCACATGTTGGGTTTCTTCGCCGAACTTGGTTTCATATTTCCTCAGTTTCCCTATATCGCGCACTCACGCGGCTGGTCACACGAAGATATGGAACGCAATGTCGACGTTGTGCGCAACTCCACGGAGCTCGCCGAAGGCGCGGCGATGCTTGCCAAACGATGTCTCGAATTAGCCGCGCAACTCATTGCCCGCGATGAAGCCCCAACCTCAATCGAACGAGGCGGCCGGAAGGCACATGCCATGCAGTGATCAAGGCTACGCATCCCGACTTCCGATATCAGGCGCTCTCTCCGCCTGAGGTAATGGTCGATGGGGGCGGGTTCGTTGGGTGTCGGGCAGCCCTGCCAAGCCGCCGGCTTTACGCCGGAACCGATTTCATCATCGCCCGGGACGGCAAGATTGCCGCCGTTTATCTGTTCTTTGACGAGCTTCCGTGATCTAGACGCTGCGGCGGCGATCGGAGCGGTACTTACATAATCCCGTATCCCTGCGAGTGGTCAGAAGCCGCGTGGCGGAAAGTTGGAAGCGCTAAACACATTGAAGCAAGCGTAATCGGTTGCCGTGTAGTGCCCCATTTTCTGCGATGACGCTCGGCAAGGTGCTCTCTGCCTCAATCAGATCTGCCAAAGAGGCCGCCCCGTATGTCTGGCGGTCGCCACGCGCGGCCCTTCAAGTGTGCTGGTTGAGCCGGCTGGTTAGGCACAAGGAGCAGATGTTGTTGGAGAAGAGGTGGATAGACGTCGCCTAATGCTTCCGGGCGTCGACGCGGTAGCCGACGATGGTGGCCTCGCCCAGCGCCTTGGCGGCCTCAAGCCGGTGCAGGCCCTCGATCAGCACGAAGCGCGCTCCGTCCGCGCGCACCAAGATCGGCGTCTGCTGGCCCTCCTTGAGCATGCTGTGCGCGATCGCATCGACACGCTTCAAGTCGAGCGTTTTGCGTCGCGCGGTCGGCACGTAGATATTGGCGACTGGGAAGATCTCGCGTTTCAGCATGCATCACCTGTTGATCCAACGTTCATGGTCCGCTCAGCGTTATTCGTAGTAGCCGGGCGCCATGTTCAAGGTGTCGCGCTGCGCCATGTCATGGTTGATCCACAGCTGTGCATTCTCCTTGGCCAGCACGTCGGCAATGCGTTGCATCGAGGTCGATGTCTTGTCTTTGTCATAGTTGATCGAAGGCACGCGACGATTGTCCCAGTTACTCTTAAAGTGGACGGCATCGCCCGACAGCACGATTGCGCCGGTCTTCGGCAATTTCACCAGCAGCGATTGGTGGCCGGGAGTGTGTCCAGGCGTCGAGATAATCGTCACGCTGCCGTCACCGAAGACATCGTAGTCAGCTTCAAGCTTCTTCACCGGATGCTCCGGCTTAAAACGACCGACGCCTAGCGGGTTGGGCCATTCGTATTCAGCCTTTTGCACAAGCAGCATGGATTGCGGAAACATTTCCACATTGCCGACGTGATCTGGATGGGTATGCGAGATGGCGAGATATTTGATGTCGGAGGGCTTCACGCCCACCGTGGCTAGTTCAGCGGCGAGCGTCTTTGGCCGATACCAGTGTATTGCCCGCGGATCAGACGGAGTTTCTCCGTTCGGCATTGCGGCAATCGCATCTGTGACACCTGTATCCCAGAGCAGCCAACCCTGTGCGTGATGGATAAGGTAACAATTTTCTGCCATCGGCATCGACTTGCCGACATCCTCACCCGACCAGCGGGAAATGTCGCCTGCGACGCCTTCGCCGCAATTGAGAATGTACAGTCTGTCGACGCCAGATTTATTTTGTGCTGGAGCTATCGCCGTAGAAATTGCCAGCGCTGCCAACGCAGCAATGCCAATATTCACTCTTCTCATGATCGTCCTCCGACTAAGTCGGAAGAGAATATCGAAAGATTGCTGCTATTGCAGCCCGTGCACCCACCGACCTACGCGGACGTCCGCTATGGGTCATTCGTTACCTAGGCGTCGGTGCGGCAGAAAAAGACGGAAAGACCGGTTAAGTTTGAGCTGACCGACCAAACCCGGCGGGCCGAATACCTGAATGCCGCGAACAAAAAGCCGAGCGAGTTCCTGTTCACAGGACGCAAGGATAATGGGCAGCCAATGACAACGCGCCAGTATGCTCGCCTCTTATCCGAGTGGGTGGCCAGCATTGGCCTTGACCCAAAGTTGTTTGGCACACATTCACTGCGTAGGACAAAGGCAACGTCGATCTACCGGCGAACCGGCAACTTGCGGGCCATACGGCTTTTGCTTGGCCATACCAAGATCGAAAGTACCGTAAGATATCTTGGCATTGAGGTGGACGACGCGCTGTCGATAGCGGAACAAGTGGAAGTCTGAAATGTCCGGGCAGAGTGGACATGCTCTACCCGAATAGTCAAAGTTAGCATTTGGTCCGCTCTTCCTCGATTTGCCGACATTTCGGCGCAGCGCAGCGAGCGGCAGCTTTGGTCAGAAGTGGACATAGGTGTCATTAGGGCTTTCGCGCCCAAACGCCGACATGTCCGAAATTGAAATAACCTACGAC
>DATLJR010000427.1:0-2254 GCA_035538755.1 Pseudolabrys sp. | reverse complement strand
GATGAACAAGTTGCTTTCTGCCGTCGCGCTCGTCGTGGCCGTAAGCTTGGCGCCCAACGCCTACGCCGACAACTACCCGTCGCACACGATCATGATGGTAGCGCCGCTCAGCGTCGGTGGTTCGACCGACATCATCGGCCGAATCATGGCGGACGCGATGGGCAAGCAACTCGGGCAAACCATCGTGGTCGAGAACACCACCGGCGCCGGTGGCACGATCGGCGAAGGCCGCGTCGCGCATTCCACTCCCGATGGCTACACCATCGCCATCGGCCAATGGGGCACCAATGTCGCAAACGGCGCTATCTACAGCCTGAATTATGACCTGATGAAAGATTTCGAACCCATCGGGCTGATTGCGGCGCAGCCGTTTTTCGTCGCCGCGCGCAAGGACATGCCGGCGAATAACTTGAAAGAATTCGTCGCCTGGCTGAAGGCGAACGGCAACAAGACGAACGAAGGCCATTCCGGCATTGGAACGCCTTCGCACGTCGCCGGGCTTCTGCTGCAACAGGCGATCGGAACGAAATGGACGATGGTGCCCTACCGTGGCGCCGGCGAAGCATCACAAGCGTTGTTGGCCGGGCAGATCGACCTCCTTCTCGTCACGCCAGCTGTCGGCGCAGCTCAGATGGAAGCGGGACAGATTAAGGTCTACGCGGTGACAGCCCCGCAGCGGATCAATACTGCACCCGATGTTCCGACAACCGACGAGGCCGGCCTGCCGGGCTATTACTTTTCGTTCTGGCATGCGCTGTGGGCGCCGAAGGGAACACCTAAGCCAATTATCGCCAAGCTCAATGACGCGCTGCGCAAGGCCCTCGCCGACGCGGCGACGCACAAACGCTTGATCGATCTCGCGCAGGACATCTTCCCGCCCGATCAGCAGTCGCCGGAAGCGCTGCAAAAATTCCAGCAAGCGGAGATGGACAAGTGGTGGCCGATCATCAAGGCGGCCGGCATCAAGGCGCAATGATGAGTGCAGTACCGATCAATCGCGCGCAGTCGGATCGGCACCAGCCAAGATATTGCGGAGCTCTACCGGCTGAGCAAACATTTGACAGTGCCTCAGTACGTCAGCTCAGGGGTCATTCTCGACCGAGGGCACGGAGTTTAGCTAGCGGTCAATGTCCGCTCCGCTCCGAAAGCGACTTAATTATTGCGTCGCCGCGAAATGACGCGAGGGGCCAATAGCGGACAAATTGCGACGTCTCATTTCGCCCCGGTTGTCTGCGCGACATCTTCGAAGTCCGGCAGCTTCCAGCTCCAGCTGAGATAGGGCTCTAGAGGGCCGTAAAGCCGGAAGTAGGCAAACCACGTCTCCCCGGGATTGGTCTGGAGCCAGTTTTTCTCGTATCCGGCAGGCGCTTCAGGACCGACATAGAGATCGACTGACCCATCCGCGTTTTTACGCAAGCCTTCGTCGCGCGACGAGAGGTAGGTGTTCTGTGTCTTGTTGTCGATCCCGATGCGGTTGTACGTGTCATAGATCGTGAGCGACCAAAACTGCTTGGCTGGCGGATTTGGTGGGACGGTGAGCTTGTAAGTTTTGCCGCCATCAAACCACTTGTCGTTTTTGTCCTTGTAAGCCCCAAGATAGGCTTGCCCGATGCCGGGGGTCGTACTGACCATGCCCTTCGACGAGGTCACGGCCTTGTAGAAATAGTCGGCACGCTCGTCGAGTTCGCTATAGTTCTTCTTCTCTTGGCTCGGATCAAACATGATCACGTAGGCCCACTTGGTGCCAGGCCGGTAATAGAAATTTTCGAAACGCTTGGCATAGGAAATATTCATCGACATCAGTTCGCCGACAAGCGCACCTTGAGCGAGATCGAGGCCTAGTCTTTTTGAAAGCGTCAATCTGTCCGAAAACCGTGCGAGGAAAACCTTATTCATTCCGCCGTCCAGTTCGCTGTAAATTGGGGCGGCTGGCACGTTGTCTTCAAGCAATTGCGCGTACTCAAGCTCGTCGGCGCGTTGTTTCTCCAGCGCCCGCCGCGCGATTTTCGGATTCACGACAAAGGCGGGGCATTTATCGGTGGGATTGAACACAAGAGGTTTCGGTGAATTCGGGGGACGTTGCGCATCGAATACATAGAGGCGGTTGCACACATCCACCTTGGGTTCGAGATGCGTCGCCTCGAAGTGATCGTTGCCGATCTTGAGCATCTTCCAGAAGGCCAAGTTCGGATTATTTCGATGCCGCGCCAGATTCGCCGGCGTCAGACGGAACGGATAGGTCTGGACCTGGAAT
>DATLJR010000426.1:0-2225 GCA_035538755.1 Pseudolabrys sp. | reverse complement strand
ATTGGTATTCTTGGCCGCAACCTCGGGGCGAATCAGAAAATTGATCAACTCATGCGCCTCTTGCGGATCGGGCGCATCCTTGGGAATCGCCAGATTGTCGAACCACAGCTGCGCGCCTTCCTTCGGAATCGAATAACCGATTTCGATGCCGCCTTTGGCCTCGGCCGCGCGCTTTTGCGCCTGTTTGACGTCGCCGGAAAAACCGACCACGAGGCAAATTTCCCCCGTGGCCAGCGCATTGAGATATTCCGATGAGTGGAATTTGCGAATGTAAGGCCTGATCTTGAGAAGAAGGTCGGTGACCTTGTTTAGATCGCCAACATCGCTGGTGTTCGGATCGAGATGCAGATAGTGCAATCCGGCCGACATGATGTCGTCGGATGAATCAAGAAGGTGAATTCTACAACTTTTGAATTTTGCGATTTTTTCCGGATTGAAAATATAATCCCAGGAATCGATGGTTCCGTCCGGTCCCAAAATCCGTTTTACGGCTTTGCTGTTGTAGCCAATGCCGGTCGTGCCCCACATGTAATTGACCGCGTACTGATTGCCGGGGTCATAAAGGGCAAGCTGCTTCGCAATTTCCGGCCAAGCAAATTTCAGATTGGGAAGTTTGGATTTGTCGAGCTGGCGAAAAATGCCGGCCTTGATCTGGCGCGCCAGAAAATAGGCACTCGGAACCACAACATCATACCCAGACTGCCCGGCCAGAAGCTTGGCTTCCAGCGTATCGTTGGAATCGAACGTGTCGTAGCGAACGGCGGTGCCTGTTTCTTTTGTGAAGACATCGAGCACCGTCGGGTCCTGATAGTCGGACCAATTGTAATAGTTGACCACGCGCTGCTTCTGGGCGCCCGCGAAGCTGGGAAACAGCGCAGCCGCAAGAGCGAAGCCGAGACAAACGACGCTGCGCGCTGCGCCAGCGGGCGACCAAGCCCAGCCTGCGAGTTGGCGCCGGATTCGCGACCCGGCGGCCACGAGCGGAATTAGTTTGCCCGTTGTCACGTCTTGGTCGGCAGGCCTGCGGCTTTCCAGGCCAGGATACCGCCTGCAAGATGCGAGCCGTAGGGAAACCCCTGCTCCTGCGCCGCGAGCGAAGCGGTCACCGATCGGCGTCCGGAGCGGCAGGCAAACACGACATCGCGGCCGGCCGGGTCGGGAATGGCGGCGGGATCGAAGCTGGACAGCGGAACGAGAACGGCTTCGGGAAAGCGCTCGACCGCGGTCTCATTCGGCTCGCGCACGTCGACCAGCACGAGGCGGCCGTCGTGAAGGCCCTGAGCAACCTCCTGCGGCGTCAGATCCCGCACCTGCGGATTTTGCTCCCCCATTTCTACTACTCTCCCGCGCTCACGCTGATCCAAGCTTACGTAGTCCTGCTGCGAAGGTGAAGAGCCAACTTGGTGAGCTAGACGGTGACCTGCGTTCCAACCTCGACGACGCGATCGGTTGGGATCTGGAAGTAGTCGGTCGCGTCGTTGGCCGAACGCGCCAGAGTGATGAAGAGGCGATCCTGCCAGCGCGGCATCCCGGAATGCGTGGCCGGCCGAAGCGAACGCCGCGACAAAAAGAACGATGTCGACATGATGTCGAATTGCCAGCCGAGTTTGCGTGCGATCGCAAGGGCGCGCGGAATGTTCGGTGTCTCCATATAGCCGAAGCGTAGCAACACCCGCAAAAACGTCGACCCGACCGGTTCAATGCGCACGCGCTTCTCGCTGTCCACACGCGGCGTGTGCGTTGTCTCGACGCTGAGAATGACATTCTTCTCGTGCAGCACCTTGTAATGTTTGAGACTGTGCAGCAGCGCCGTGGGCGCGCTTTTTGGATCGCTGGTGAGAAACACCGCTGTCCCCGGCACCCGCTGCGGCGGCTTTTTTTCCAGGATGCGGACGAGATCGTCGAGCGGAGTTTCCAGCCGCCGCGTCTTGGCGAACAAAATCCTAGTGCCGCGGCGCCACGTATACATCACCAGCATCACCAATCCGCCGATCGCCAGCGGCACCCAGCCGCCCTCGACGACTTTCAGGAGGTTCGCCATCAGGAAGGTCAGGTCGATGAGCAGAAACGGCACCATCAACGCCGCAGCTGCGAATGGCGACCAGCGCCACATCCGCCAGATCACGATGAAGGCCATCATGCCGGTCACAACCATGGTGCCGGTGACGGCGATGCCATAGGCCGAAGCCATGGCCGTTGACGAGCGAAACAAGGCCACGAGCAGC
>DATLJR010000425.1:0-32898 GCA_035538755.1 Pseudolabrys sp. | reverse complement strand
GGCGTTATCGAGGAAATGCCCTCCACATAGATCGCGCTTTGATCGACCCTCGTGCCGAACGCGAGGCTCGCAAGAATCGCCAGCTTCTGCGCGGTGTCGTGCCCCTCGATATCGAAACTGGGGTTGGCCTCGGCATAACCTAACCGCTGCGCTTCCTTCAGGCACGCTTCGAACGTCATTTTATCCTGCTCCATCCTGGTGAGGATGTAATTGCAGGTGCCGTTCAGAATTCCATAGATCCGCTCGAAGGAATTACCCGCCATTCCCTCCCGCAGCGTTTTGACGATGGGAATGGCACCGCCGACGGACGCCTCGAAATTCAGCGCGGCGTGTTTGCTCTCCGCAATCGCGGCAAGCTTGACGCCGTGTCGGGCAAGCAAGGCCTTGTTGGCAGTTACGACCGACTTTCCGGACGCGAGCGCACCCTCGACTGCTCCTTTTGCCGGATCACCGGCGCCGCCGATCAGCTCCACGAACACGTCAATGTCCGGCTCGCCCGCAAGCGCGAGCGGGTCGGAAAACCATTTCATTTTCCTGAGATCGACGCCGCGGTCCTTGGCGCGCGAGCGCGCGCAGACTGCGATGACTTCGATGGCCCGACCGCAACGCGCGCTCAGCGCATCGCGCTGGTGCCCGATCTGGGAGACCAGCGCGGCACCGACAGTGCCCAATCCGGCGACACCGACTTTTAGTGATGGGTTGCGCATGACGTTATCCGAAAACCGGTTCCCATTTTTTGGGATCATGCGCTCGGGCTTGCGCCATGATGCTTGCCCGTTGTCAGCGACGCGTCGCGAGCGGAACGACGTTATGCAACTGCTCCGGCGCGTGTTCGAGAAAGCGGCGAACATTGCGCGCGGCCTGCCTGATACGCTGTTCGTTTTCCACCAGCGCGATGCGAACGAAATTTTCGCCGTATTCGCCGAAACCAATGCCCGGCGAGACCGCGATGTCGGCCTTCTCCACCAGCAGCTTGGAAAATTCCACACTGCCGAGCTCTTTGAACGGCTCGGGTATCGGCGCCCAGGCAAACATCGATGCCCGCGGCGTTGGCACGTGCCATCCAGCACGGGCGAAGCTTTCGACCAGCACATCTCGCCGACGCCTGTATGTGGCACGCATTTCCTTGATGCAGTCGTCGGGGCCGTTCAGCGCGGCGGTTGCCGCCACCTGCACGGGCGTAAATGCGCCATAGTCTAGATACGATTTCACCCGTCCGAGCGCCGCGATGATGCGCTCGTTTCCGACCGCGAAGCCGATGCGCCAGCCCGGCATCGAGAAGGTCTTCGACATGGAGGTGAATTCAACCGCCACGTCATTCGCTCCAGGAACCTGCAGTAGCGACGGCGGCGGACTGTCATCAAAGTAAACTTCCGCATAAGCGAGATCTGACAACACCAGGATCTCATGCTTTTTGGCGAAAGCGACCAGGTCCTTGTAGAAGTCGAGCGTCGCAACATACGCGGTCGGATTCGCCGGATAGCACACGACCACGGCAGTCGGTTTCGGGATGGAATGCACGACCGCACGCTCTAAAGTGTGAAAGAAGTTCGGCGTCGGTTCAGACGGAACGGAGCGAATGGCGCCGCCCGCCATCAGAAAGCCAAAGGCATGGATGGGATAGCTCGGGTTCGGGACGAGAATGACGTCGCCAGGTGCCGTGATGGCTTGCGCAACGTTCGCAAAGCCTTCCTTTGAACCGAGCGTGGTAACGATCTGCGTATCGGGGTTGAGCTTCACCCCGAAGCGGCGATCATAGTAGGCCGCCTGCGCCTTTCGGAGGCCGGGAATGCCGCGCGAGGCCGAATAGCGATCGGTGCGCGGCTTGCCCAAAGTGTCCTTGAGCTTTTCGACCACATGCGCCGGCGCGGGCAAGTCGGGATTGCCCATGCCGAGATCGATGATGTCGGACCCCGCATTACGGGCTCGCGCCTTCGCCTTGTTCACCTCTTCGAACACATACGGCGGCAAGCGGAGAATGCGGTAAAACTCATCCATCGGCTGAAACCTTAAGGTCGGCTGCCCTATCCAGCCCGCTAGTTACCCCGGCTGGCTTTTATCACGGGTTCGGTTTGGCGCCAGCGGTTTGCCCGCTTTCGCCGTCATTTGGCGGTTTTTTTGGCTTCGGAGCAGACTTCTTAGGCGATTGTGTACGGCCTTCCTGGCGGTCGCGAACATTGGCCAGCTCCTTCTCGAGCTTGACCTGTTCCTCTTCGGTCATGGGTACCGTCGCGCGAGCGGGCGGCATGTCGTGCACCGCGGGATATTCGTATGGCACTGCCGGGCGTGCGGGCGCGCCGGCAGGCAGACCCATATCGGCGGGGAGCTTGTCGACCATGGACCCGGCCGAACACCCCGCGAGCCCAGCCACCAGGGCCAGGCCAGCGATCCCTAGAACCTTCACCAACGCGCGCGCCATGCTCGCCAAGGCTTGCCAGCCGGACCGGAAATCCATGTAGACTCAATGAATTATAGCATGATCCTGATATCCGGCTAATATGGCCACAGCAAGGTTAGGATCTTGCCGCGGCAAGCCGGGCGAAACCATGCGCTGAAACGCTGCTTGCAGGAGGACGCGGGCCGGGCCACTTCTGTCTGCGGGGGCACAAGTATGGACAAGCCAACCACAGAAACCGCCACGGTCGGCAATGTCGATGTCGAGGCCCTGTCGCACAACATTGCCCGTCTGATCGAAGAAGGCGGCAAGGCGCTCGCCGCGTATCTGAAGCCGCGTGAGGAAGGCAAGATTAAGGGGGATACCGCCGAAGACATCACCGATGTGGTCAAATCGGTCGGCCGCGTGGCGGAATACTGGTTGTCGGACCCCCGCCGCGCGCTTGAGGTCCAGACCAGCCTGGGTCGCGCCTACCTCGAGCTGTGGGCCAGCACGGTCAAGCGTATGGCGGGCGAGCAGGCCGAACCGGTCGTCGCCCCGGACCCGCGGGACAAACGGTTCGCCGATCCCGAGTGGTCGCAAAATCAGTTCTTCGATTTTTTGAAGCAGGCCTATTTGCTCGGCACGCAATGGGCCGAACGCCTAGTCAAGGATGCTGGCGGAGTCGATGAGACGACCCGCAAGAAGGCCGAGTTCTACGTCAAGCAAATCGCGAATGCGGTTTCGCCGTCCAACTTCGTCTTCACCAATCCGGAATTACTGCGCGAGACGCTCGCCTCAAATGGCGAAAATCTTGTTCGCGGCATGCATATGCTTTCGGAAGACATCAAGGCCGGGCAAGGCACGCTGAAAATCCGCCAGTCCGACCCTTCCGTGTTCGATGTCGGCCGCAACCTCGCGGTCACGCCAGGCAAGGTCGTATTTCAAAACGAGTTGCTGCAGCTGATCCAGTACGAAGCAACGACGAAGCAGGTCCTGAAAACACCACTCCTGATCGTGCCGCCGTGGATCAACAAGTTCTACATCCTCGACCTGACACCGGAAAAATCTTTCATCAAGTGGTGCGTCAGTCAGGGCGTCACGGTTTTTGTCCTGTCCTGGGTCAATCCCGATGCGCGGCTCGCGAAAAAAAGCTTCGAAGAATACATGCGCGAGGGCGTTATTGCGGCTCTCGATGCGGTTGCGAAGGTGGCCGGAGAAAAACAGGTTCACGCCATCGGCTACTGTGTCGGCGGCACGTTGCTGTCGATCACCCTCGCCTATCTCGCCGCGAAAAAACAGAATCGCGTCAAGTCCGCGACGTTTTTCGCAGCGCAAGTTGACTTTACCTATGCCGGCGACCTGATGGTGTTCGTTGATGAAGAACGCATAAAACAACTCGAAGCACACATGAAGGAACAGGGCTATCTCGAGGCCTCGCGTATGGCCAACACCTTCAACATGCTTCGATCCAACGACCTGATCTGGCCTTACGTCGTCAACAATTACATGCGCGGCAAGAAGCCGATGCCGTTCGATATTCTGTATTGGAATTCCGATGCCACGCGCATGCCGGCGGGAAATCATTCGTTCTATTTGCGGAATTGCTATCTCGACAACAAGCTTTCAAAAGGCGAGATGGAAATCGGCGGAATCAAGCTCGACCTCAAAAAAGTGAAGGTGCCGGTCTACAATCTCGCGACCCGCGAAGATCACATTGCGCCAGCGAAATCGGTTTTGTTCGGATCGCAATTCTTCGGCGGTCCCGTCAAATACGTACTCGCCGGTTCCGGCCACATTGCCGGCGTCGTCAATCCGCCCAGCAAGCCGAAATACCAGTATTGGACCGGTGGAAAGCCGACCGGTTCAAATGTCGATGACTGGCTCACGAAAGCGACCGAGCATCCAGGCTCATGGTGGCCGGATTGGCTAAAATGGCTGAAGTCGCATGACGCCAAGAAAACGGTTGCCGCGCGCAAGATCGGCGGCGGCAAGCTCAAACCGACGGAAGACGCGCCCGGCTCCTATGTCAAAGTAAAAAGCTGGACCTGACGTCGGCGGGCGGGACAGCGGGCGCAGCATCCACTATGCTCCCCGCCGAAAGCATCAAGATCGGGGAACAGCAATGACCAAGGAACTGCTGTGGCTGACGCTGACGATCATCCTGACCGGGCTAATGTGGGTCCCTTATATCCTCGACCGCATCATGGTCCGTGGCCTGATGGGCACCATGGCCAACCCTTCGCGCAAGGACAAGCCGCAATCGGAATGGGCGCAGCGTCTCTATTTTGCTCATACCAACGCGGTTGAAAACCTGATCATTTTTGCACCCTTGGTGCTCATTCTCGACGCCCAGGGCCACTCGACCCCAAATACCGTGATCGCCTGCGCGGTCTATTTCTGGGCACGCCTCGTACACGCCGTCGTCTATACAATGGGCGTGCCGATCCTGCGCACGCTGGCATTCACAGTCGGATTTCTGGCGCAGGTTGCGCTGGTCTTTGCGGTGTTTGGCAAGCTCTAGTTTCGGGAAGCCGCCCGGTCGGCGATCGCGCGAAAGTCAACTCCGCGCGGCAGCATGCCAAAAGCCGACCCATCTTTGGCATTCAGGCGCGAGGCGCAAAAGGCCTCGGATACCGCCGCTGGCGCATGCCGCGCCAGCAGTGCCGCCTGAAGTGTCACGATCAGATCGCGCACAAGAGCCCGCGCCTGCGACTCGTCATTGCGGTCGTGTGCAGCAAGCCGTTTCTCCAGGCGCGTCGTGGCGTCCTTGAGCCGGGCGTCCTTGCCGTCGCCCAGTTCATGACGCAACACATCGACCGCATTCGGGGTCCGTCCGATGGCGCGCAGCACGTCGAGGCACATGATGTTTCCAGAGCCCTCCCAGATCGAGTTGACCGGCGCCTCACGATAGAGGCGCGGCATGATGCTTTCCTCGATGTAACCGGAGCCGCCGAGCACCTCCATTGCCTCGTAGGTCACAAAGGGCGTGCGTTTGCAGATCCAGAATTTCGCCGCGGGAGTGACCACGCGTCGGATGACCTGTGCCGCCTCGTTATCCTCGTCGTAGGCGCGCGCTAGCCGCATCGTGAGTACAGTCGCGGCCTCTGATTCAAGGGCAAGATCGGCCAACACGTTCGTCATGAGCGGCTGGTCGATGAGCTTCTTCTGAAACGCCGTGCGATATGTGGCGTGATGAACCGCCTGCACGACCGCCTGTCGCATCAGGCCCGACGAACCGATACAGCAATCAAGCCGGGTGTAATTGCCCATCTCGATGATGTTGGGAATGCCACGCCCCTCCTCCCCAACGAGCTGCGCATACGCACCGCGGAATTCCACCTCGCTTGAAGCATTCGAGCGATTGCCGAGCTTGTCTTTCAAACGCAGGATCTGGATGGCGTTGCGCTCACCATCGGGTGTCCAGCGTGGCATCAGGAAACAGCTCAAGCCTTTCGGCGACTGTGCAAGCACCAAGAACGCGTCGCACATTGGCGCCGACATGAACCACTTGTGACCATGCAAACGAAAATTGCCATCGTCGGCTGGTTCTGCTTGCGTGGTATTGGTGCGCAGGTCCGAGCCGCCCTGGTTCTCGGTCATGCCCATGCCAAGGAGCGCCGAGGTTTTCTGTTTTACGGGACGAAAGTTGCGATCGTAGTCGCGTGAAAAAATTCGCGGCAGCCATTCGGACGCAATGGCCGGAGCGTGACGTAATGTCGGCACCGAGCCGTAAGTCATCGCGATCGGGCAATAGACGCCGCTTTCGACCTGCCCGAGCATATAAGTTCCCGCCGCGCGCGCGACGTGAGCGCCGGACTTTGGGTCCGCCCAAGGACTTGAATGCAGACCGGCTGCGAGAGCGATCGTGAGAAGTTCGTGCCAAGCTGGATGGAATTCGACCTCGTCCAGGCGATGACCGTAACGATCGAGCGTGCGCAATTGCGGAGTGAATCTGTTGGCATCGAAGCCCAGCCGGATGGTTTCCGGCTTGCCGAGCGTTGCACCCAAAGCAATCAACTCGCCTTTTGCCCAGCCCGCACCCTCGCGTTGCACGGCTTCGCCGAGCACAGCGTCGCTGGCAAACAAATTATAGGGCTCGAGCGGCGGCGGCTGGTTCTGGACCTCGAACATCCCGACACTCCGGCAAAGACGCCCTATTCTATCAGTTGAATCAGGGAAACAGGGCGACCTGCTCCAGTCCCGTTGTCTCGGGCCAGCCCATGACCAGGTTCATGTTCTGAATTGCCTGGCCCGATGCGCCCTTCACCAGATTATCGAGCGCCGATATCACGATCGCGCGCCCCGGGATGCGGTCCTTAGCGACGCCGATGAAGGTCATATTCGAGCCGCGGACATGTCTGGTCTGTGGAGTCTCGCCAAACGGCAAGACATGCACGAAAGGCTCTTTCATGTAGAACTTTAAAAGTATTGCATGAAGATCTTCGGGCGTCCGTCCGCGACGACCTCTCACGTAAATGGTCGAGAGAATTCCCCTGTTCATCGGCACCAGATGGGGCGTGAAAGAAACGATCACCTCCCGCTCCGCCGCGAGCGAAAATTCTTGATCGAGCTCCGCCATGTGCCGATGATGTCCGACGCCGTATGCGTGGAAGCCTTCAGACACTTCGGAAAACAGCATGGATTCCTTCGCTGCCCGCCCTGCTCCAGTCATCCCGGACTTGGCGTCAATGACGATCTCGTCGAGCTCGATCGCTTTGTTCTTGAGCAGCGGGATCAAAGGCAATTGCGCGCAGCTTGTGTAGCAGCCGGGATTGGCAACGAGCCGTGCCTTGCGGATTTCTCGTCGGTGAATCTCGGTGAGGCCGTAGACTGCCTCCTTCTGCAGATCGGGCGCGTGATGTTCGTGGCCGTACCATTTCGTGTAAGCCGCGGTATCAGCCAGACGAAAATCTGCAGAGAGATCGACGACCTTGGTCGCGGGGGATGTTGCCAGAAGTTCCTTGATCACCTTCTGCGTGGTCGCGTGCGGCAACGCACAGAACGCGACGTCGAGAGCCAGGCTGGCCCAGCCGAGACTATCGATCGCCACAAGCTGTGGCAGCGGGAACGGCGAGAAATGCGCGAACACATCCCGCATCGCTTTGCCGGCGCTGCGCTCCGCCGTAAGCAGGACGATTTCCGCTCGCGGATGGCGCAAAAGGATACGGACCAGTTCGCCACCGGTGTAACCCGAAGCACCCAGCACTCCGATCTTCGCTTTTGTAGCCATAGTCGATCCTTATCCAGAAGTTTTAAAGAACTACCGGAAGATGGCCAGCGGCGGGAATTCTTTGGGGAGCCTTGCCGCAGCCTCAAATCCGGGCGGCACGGCGATGCAAACGCTACGCCCGTGCCGAGGTGGCACGGCGGCGGCGGGGAAAAATTGCTGCAACTAGCGTTTTCATGAGCGCGGCATATAGGGCCCGTCCGCTGCCTCGTCAACTAGCGTCCGCAGGCAAAGACCGCCAGATGGGCATATAGGCGAATGCCAGGCAGTTGGATAAGCTGCCACCCGGGATCGTCCTGCCGCACCTCATGCGGGACAGGAGCCCCGCCGGGTCTACTGGAAAAATCAATCATTTGGGAGGAAGTCCAATGCATCGTTTGAGTGTGATGGCGGGCATCTTTGGCGCCGCGCTGCTGATGAGCTCGGCCGCTTTCGCGCAAGTTCCTGCTGATCCGAACAATCCGAACGAAGCCGTGCCTGATGCGATGACTCAGCCGCCCTACGGCGAGACAATCAACATTGAGACCGCAAAGAAAGCGGCCGCGGCCGCAATTGCGGAAGCCGTGAAGCGGAATTGGAATGGTCTCTGCGTGGCAATCGTCGGGCCCTCCGGAGACCTCGTCTATTTCGAAAAGCAGGACAATTGCCAATTCGCTTCAGTCACGATTTCGCAACACAAGGCACGCACCGCGGCCCGCTATCGGCGTCCGACACTGGTTTTTGAGCGCCTGCTCGGCAAAGGCAGCTTCTTCGCTTATCTGCCAACGCTCGACGACGTTATAGCATCGCGCGGCGGAAACCCGCTTATGGTCGGCGGCAAGATTATCGGCGCAATCGGCGTCAGCGGTGGCACAGGCTCGCAGGACGATGTCGTGTCGCAGGCTGGCGCGGCCGCTCTGAAATAGATTCAGCGTATCCGCGAACAATTCGCCGGGCGAAAGTCCGGCGGATTCTTTTGTCACCAGAGCCACATGATCATTTTCGATATCACGTCGCCAATCGTCAGCAACGTTGCCGCCCAGATAAATGCTGAAATGAAATTGGCAATCTGGAATTGCCAGAACGGCATTTCGAAGATGCCGGCGATCAGAGGCACGGAAGCACGCAACGGACCAAAAAACCGGCCAATGAAAATTCCGACGACGCCCCACTTCTTCATGAAGGTTTCGCCGCGCGGGATGAGATCAGGATGGCGCGACAGCGGCCACATTTGCGCAACCGTGTATTCAAGTTTGAGACCGACCCAATAGGACACCCAGTCGCCGAAGGCCGCACCGAGCGAAGCCGAAACCCAGATCGGCCAGAAGCTGATCCCGCTGTGGCCAATTAGCGCACCAATTGCGACCAAGGCACCCCAAGCCGGAATCAGCAACGAGATGAAAGCCAGCGACTCCCCAAACGCGAGACCAAAAACGACGGGAACCGCCCACCCTCCGTTGTTGTGGACGAATTCAACGACGTGTTGGGCAATCGCTTGAAGGTCCATCGGAGGGTTGGGCCGAGCGCTGTCAGACTTGTGTAACCCGGCAGAGACAGACGCGCCAGTACACTAGGTCGGCAGTTCGGGCTCATCCTCACGAAAGAGATGGCCGATCACCACCAATGCCATGATTAACAAGGGCACCGCCAGAAACGCGCCGACCGGCCCCCAAAGCCAGGTCCAGAACACCAGCGACAAGAATACGGTGAGCGGGTTCAGTGTCAGTCGGTGGCCGATAATGCTCGGCGTGACGAAATGTCCCTCCAGCGTTGCGAGCGCGAGAAACAGCACTGGCGCAAGCAGCGCCTGGGTGAGCGTCGGAAAAGTGACGAGCCCGACCATGAACATCGCGACTTCGACAATGAGCGCCCCGATATAAGGAATGAAATTGAGGATGAAACCGAGTACAGCCCACGCCATGGGATCCGGCAGACCCGCTACCCACGCGGCCACGCCACCGCAGATACCCACAGCGACGTTGATGATCGTCACCATGCTGAGATAGCCGGTCAGGTTGTGCTCGATGTCGTTCATAATCTTCAGCGTGCGCAGGCGCGCTTCCCGCTCGTCGAAAAATGCCACCAGCATCCGCCGAAGTTGCGAACGGCCGAGCAGCATGAAAAACAGCGTGCCGAAAAATATGAACGTCTGGCCGATCGCCGGCGTCACGACGAGGAGCGCAGGCTGCACGAAACTTATGATATCGACGCCGAGGCTACCCTTTTTGTCGGACGGCAGCAGCGCGTCGCGCAGTTCCTGCAATGCTGCCAGCGGTCGATCGAGCACATGCAGTTTTTCCTGAACGATCCGGCCGATCTCAGGTGCTTTGCCGATCCAATCAACCGCCGGCGCTCCCAAAAGAATAATGACGGCGTAGCAGACTGCGATGACAAGAAGCCAAAGTACGATCGCCGCTAACAGAGACGGTATCTTGTATTGCTCGGCCCGTGCAGACAGTGGCCCGAGCATCATGGTCACCACAAAGGCCGATGCCACCGGAAGCAGAAGTGGTCGCGCCAGGCTGAGCGCGACCACAAGAAGGATGATGAACATTCCGATCGTGGCCGACTGGGCGGCGGTTCGCCAAAATCGCGCAACCTCGGCCATTGGTTGCGGATCGTTGACGGCCAGCGAAAACCCAGCCTCCCGCATACCGCGGATTGCCGGCTTCTCGACGCGCCGCGGCTTGGCCTTGGTGACACGTGCCTCCATGGGCAAGATAACGGGCGAAGTTCCTTTTGGTTGCCGGCCCCCTTTCCACAGGGCTTTTGCCGTAAAAAACGCCTCTTTAAACCTTCCCTTAAGCGGCACAGCGCAGGTTGTGCCGTCAAGGCTTTGCAGCCATGGCATATAGTGGCTGGCAACTGATTCGCCGTGACCCTATCTGAAGGCTTCTATGGCCAAGACAGCGACCAAGAACAAACCCTCAAAACAGCCAGATCTTTTCGACGCACCCCGCAGCGGGAAGTCGTCGGCGCGCAAGGCACCGAAGGCATCGGCGCGCGCCCGCACGAAGTCCTCCGCGCGGGGATCGAGCGCGGAAGCCGGCTATACCGCCAAGCATATCGAGGTCCTCGAGGGACTCGAGCCGGTCCGCCGACGCCCCGGCATGTATATCGGCGGCACCGACGAAAAGGCGCTGCACCACCTGTTCGCTGAAGTCATCGACAACGCCATGGACGAGGCGCTGGCCGGCCACGCCGACTGGATCGAAGTCGAGATGGAGGCAAATGGCTTTGTCAGCGTGACGGACAATGGCCGCGGTATCCCGGTCGATCCCCACCCCAAATTCAAGAGCAAGTCCGCGCTTGAAGTGATCATGTGCACGTTGCACGCGGGCGGCAAATTCGACTCGAAGGTGTACGAGACGTCCGGCGGCCTGCATGGCGTCGGCGTCTCGGTCGCCAACGCGCTTTCCGAGCGCATGGAAGTCGAGGTCGCGCGCGAGCAGCAGCTCTATCGGATGGCGTTCGAGCGCGGCAAGCCAAAAGGCAAGCTAGAAAAAGCCGGTCGTGCACCCAATCGGCGCGGCACGCGCGTGCGCTTCAAGCCTGACCCCGATATTTTTGGTCCCAAGGCCGCATTCAAGCCCGAACGCGTCTTCAAGATGGCGCGGTCGAAAGCTTACCTCTATGGCGGCGTCGAAATTCGCTGGCACTGCGACAAGGCACTGCTCAAAGGCGTTGAGGACGTTCCCGAGAAGGCCACGTTCCATTTCGCCGAAGGGCTGAAAGATTACCTCGCATCCAATCTCATGGGCGCGACGCTCGTTCATCCTGACATCTTTACCGGCTCCGCCGGCAAGACCGGCCGCCACGGCGCGGTCGAATGGGCCGTAGCCTGGACTGCCGATACGGACGGTTTCCTCAACTCTTACTGCAACACAATCCCAACACCCGATGGCGGGACACACGAATCCGGTTTGCGGACGGCACTGCTGCGTGGGCTGAAGGACCACGCCGCCCGTGTCGGACAGGAAAAACGCGCTGCTCCGGTCACCAGCGACGATGTCATGACCGGCGCCGGCTGCATGCTCTCTGTTTTCGTGCGGGAACCCGAATTCCAGGGACAAACGAAAGACCGTCTGGCCACCGCCGAAGCCCAGCGCATCGTCGAGCAGGCAATAAAGGATCCATTCGACCATTGGCTCGCAGGCAACCCGCTGCAGGCCAACAAGTTGCTCGATTTCGTCGTCGAACGCGCCGAAGAGCGCATTCGCCGGCGGCAGGAAAAGGACATCGCCCGCAAGACCGCGGTGCGCAAGCTGCGTCTCCCCGGCAAACTTGCCGATTGCACTTCATCGGCCTCTGAAGGCTCGGAGATCTTCATCGTCGAGGGCGACAGCGCCGGCGGTTCGGCCAAACAGGCGCGCGACCGACGCACCCAGGCCGTTTTGCCATTGCGCGGCAAGATCCTGAACGTTGCGTCCGCCGGCAAGGAAAAGCTGGCCCAAAACGCCCAGCTTGCCGACCTCATCCAGGCGCTCGGCTGCGGCACCGGCACCCACTATCACGAGAAGGATCTTCGCTACGAGAAGGTCATCGTGATGACCGACGCGGATGTGGACGGCGCGCACATCGCGTCACTCCTTATAACTTTCTTCTATCGTCAGATGCCGAAGCTGATCGAAGGCGGGAAACTCTATTTGGCGGTGCCGCCCCTTTATCGCCTGTCACATGGCGGCAAGATCGTCTACGCGCGCGATGACAAGCACAAGGAAGTGCTTCTCAAGAAAGAGTTCCATGCCAACGCAAAGGTCGAGGTGTCCCGCTTCAAGGGCCTCGGCGAGATGATGGCGGCGCAACTCAAAGAAACCACCATGGACCCCGGCAAACGCACGCTGTTGCGCGTGGTTCTCGTGGACAAGGAGATTAAACCAACCGCGCGCAGCGTCGAGCGGCTGATGGGTACGAAAGCCGAGGCGCGCTTCGAGTTCATCCAGGAGAAGGCGGAATTCGCGAGCGCCGATCTGCTCGACGTCTGATCGCCGCTATCCAGTATCAGAAATTTTCCAGCCGACGTTCGGACAGACTATGAAACTGTCCGAAGCCGGAAGCTTCATGTCGCAACAATTCTCAGCGTCAAGAGCGACGATGTGATAAACTACATCCGCTAGACAGGTGCAACGGCTGTTCCAGAAAGTCGGTTTGGCGCTCGGGAGTGCCCGCGCGGGAGTCGCGGGAGTGATCTTTTGGGGTGTATTCAATGCCGCGCTCGAACTCACCAACACCGAGACATTCTGTATTTCCTGCCTCGAAATGCGTTCGAATGTTTTCGAGGAACTTAAAACGACGATCCACTAACTCGTTCGGGCGTCCGCGCCCATTGTCCCGAATGTCACGTTCCGCACGAATGGACACACAAAATCGCATGCAAGATGCAGGCTTCAAAAGAAGTCTGGGGAAAGCTTTTCGGAACGATCAGCACGCGCGAAAAGTTTCTGGACCAGCGGCTGGAGCTGGCGATTCATGAATGGGCTCGCATGAAGGCCAACGACTCCCTGGAGTACCGTAACTGCCACAGCGCCCAATCGAAGGACACCACCCGACAGAGTCTACGGGCTGTCGAGGCGCACCAGCGTTTTCTGTTCACTGGTGAAAAGACTTGTATCGATTGCCACAAAGGCATCGCGCATTATCTCCCCGATATGCGCAATGTTCCTGGCTGGCAGTAGGCCGGCACGGAAATATCAATGGCTGGCGCTGCCTTCATCGCACTTTCTTAGCAGCGGGGTCTTGCTCCCCCGGGCAACCGCAATCCCATCCTTGACCCGCACTGGCCCGCCATCGGTTTGATTGAACATGGTGCGGCGGGTCTTGTCGCGGACCGCAAAAACGAGCTTTTGCCGTTCTTCGGCCTCGGTGCCGGGCTGGAAGATCACATTGACCGCTACGCTCGTAGACGACACCTGCTCGGCCGAAAGAACACTGTAGCGGTTAACCGCATAGTCGGGACCAAGATTGTGGTCCTCGAGAATCAACCCCGCGCTCGGCGTCGTGATGCTGACGTGTGGATTGCTGGGTGTTGCCGGATTCTTGCAATCCGTGGCCCAGGTCCCGAACAAATTGAAATGCCGGAACAGTTCGTCGGCCGATGCAGCATCGGCCCGACCCGGAACGACGAAACCTCCAACGAGCAACGTAAACGCTGCAAGCCGACGCATGCTATCCCCACTCTACTCATCGCGTACAATATCAGCGGTCGACGCCGCGGCAATTAATTTAAGGGCAGCAACGCCGGGTGGCCCGCACGAGAAGGCGACTATTTGAAAGTTAGGTTAGCGGCCTTCACAACTTCCGCGAATGATTTGATGTCGGCCTCGATCCGTTTCTTGAAGTCGTTCCCGGTAGGCCCGCCCGGTTTCACCGCCATTTTTTGCAGGCCTTCCTGGACCGCCGGGTCGGCCAGCGCCTTGGCCAAGTCCGCCGTTAACTTGCTTACGATCGGCCCCGGCGTCCCGACGGGTAAGAAGAACCCACTCCAAAGCTGGGTATCGACATCGGGAAACCCGGCCTCAGCCATGCTTGGCACATCGGGCAGTTCGGGTGAGCGCTCCGAGCCTGTAACCGCGAGTGCGCGGATTTTGCCTGCCTGAACCAACGGGATGACCGGCGGTCCGTCCGAAATTGTGAACAGGCTCTGTCCCGAAACGACACTGAGGTTTGACTCGTTGCTGCTCTTATAGGGGATCGCCACGGCAGGCATTCCGCTTTTGAGCTTGAGCAGCTCACTTGCAATTGTGAATGCTGGCGACGAAGTGCCGTAATTCGATTTGTCCGGGTTGGATTTCGCCCAGGCAACGAGTTCCTTCACATCCTTCGCCGGGTGATCTGCCGGCACCACAAGCACCAGCGGGAACGAAGCAATCATGTTCAGGGGTATGAAACTGTTGCTCGCGTGATAACCAAGATCCGGAAAAATTGCCGTGGCGATCGACATTTGTCCGGTTGCGCCGACCAGGACCGTATAACCGTCAGCTGGCTGACGCGCGACGAATTCGGCCGCGATGCGTCCACCGGCACCGATGCGATTCTCAATCACCACAGTTGAACCGGTATTCTCCTGAAATTTCTGTAGAACAAGTCTCGCGAAGAGATCATTTCCGCCGCCGGCGGCGAACCCGACGATGAAATGGATCGGCCGGTTCGGGTAGTCGGTTTGCGCACGAGAATGGCCAGCGGACAAAACCGCGAACAACATGGACAAAGCGAAAACGAAACCGCTCCGACCTCTCATCACAGCCCCGCTTATGCTCCCTAGTGAGACTTGAAAAACCGTATACCGAGTTCAGCCGCCGGAAAACATGTTTGTCGCGGTGTGATATCGTTTGCCCAGCAATCATTCAGTCGGAACCGACATGACCTCCATACGCGCTCTTCTCCGCTCTCAGTCCGGCGCGCGTGAGGAAATCTTTGGCCACCCGCGAGGACTGGCCTACCTGTTCACGACTGAAATGTGGGAGCGCTTTTCCTACTACGGAATGCGGGCCCTTCTTGTGCTTTACATGATCAAGTATTTGTTCACGCCGCAAAGTTCCGCGGAGGTGCTCGGACTTGCATCGTTCAAGCACGGATTGGAATTCGTATTCGGCCCGCTGGCGCCGCAGCCGCTCGCCTCGCAGATCTACGGCTTCTATACGGGACTGGTCTACTTGACCCCGATCTTCGGTGGATTAGTGGCCGACCGCGTGCTCGGCCAGCGCCGAACGGTGATCATCGGCGCCACGTTGATGGCCATCGGGCATTTCATGATGGCTTTCGAGCATTTGTTTCTGGTGGCTCTCGGTTTTCTTATTCTGGGAAATGGAGCTTTCAAGCCAAACATTTCCACCCAGGTCGGCTCGCTCTATCCGCCAGGAGATCGGCGCAGAGACCGCGCTTTTTCGATTTTCTACGTCGGCATCAATCTGGGTGCGTTTCTCGCCCCGCTCGTCTGCGGCACGCTTGGTGAAGAACTTGGCTGGCACTATGGGTTCACCGCCGCCGGAATTGGGATGACAATTGGACTGATCATTTACCTTGCTGCTACGCCGCACTTGCCGCGCGACGCCTTTGAAAAACGGGCAGTCCCTGGCGCCGCACTCGACGCAAAGGCCTGGCAGTCAATTGCAGCCCTTTTGCTGCTATTTGTGCCCGTCAGCCTGTTCTGGGCGACCTACGAACAGCAGGGAAACACAATCACGCTCTGGGCCGACCAATTCACCGACCGGCATTTTCCTGGCGGCGAAATTCCGGTGACCTGGTTCCAGGCTTTCAATCCCTTCATGATCTTCGCGTTCACGCCATTCATCGTTGCGCTATGGCGTTGGCAGGGGAAAAGCGAGCCCGCCACCAGCACAAAACTCGCGATGGGGTGTCTGATCAACGCCCTCGCCTACCTTGTCATGGTCGCCGCCGCCTGGAGGGCCGGTGACGGTAAGGCGAGCTGGCTGTGGTTGTTCTTTTACTTTGTCGTCATCACCGTCGGCGAACTTTATCTTTCTCCAACCAGTCTTTCGCTCGTAACCAAGATCGCACCGAAGACACTGCTGTCGATGATGATGGGAGTTTGGCTAGCCACGAGCTTCGTCGGCGGATTTCTGGCCGGCTATCTCGGCACATTCTGGTCAACAATGGACAAGGTCAATTTTTTCCTGATGCTCGCGCTTATATCCAGCGCGGCCGGTGTCGCAATCATGCTTTTGCGTCGGCCGCTTCGGTCGGTGCTGCAGGATTAACCTACGGGAAGGCCGACATATTGTTCGGCCAGCGAGGTCGCTGCGGCACTTGAGCTGGTGAGATAATCGAGATCCGAAAGTTGTCGCCGGCGGTCAAAGGCCGACTCGTTCGGAAACCGATGCATGCTCTGCGTCATCCACCAGGAGAACCGCTGCGCATACCAAACCCGCCGCAGGCACGTGGTAGAATAGTTTTCCAGCCGATCATTGTTTTTGTTTTTGTAGTAAGCGTCCAAAGCGCGCGAGAGCATCACTACATCGGCAAATGCAAGGTTCATCCCTTTTGCGCCAGTCGGAGGAACAATGTGTGCGCTGTCGCCGGCGAGGAAAAGCCGGCCATACTGCATTGGTTCAACGACGAAACTGCGCATCGGCGTGATGCCCTTTTGCAGCATCTTGCCTTCGGCGAGTTTGCGGACTCCACCTAGCCGCCTGTGCAGCTCATCCCAGATGCGGTTATCGGGCCAAGCTTCAATCTCCTCATCGTGATCACATTGAAGATAGAGCCGCGCCAGACTTGGAGAACGCATGGTGTAAAGTGCAAAGCCGCGATCAGTGTACGAATAGATCAATTCATGATCGGGTGGCGGGCTGTCGGATAGGATGCCGAGCCAGCCGAACGGATAGTCTCGCTGGAATACACTGAGCACGCCGTCCGGAATACTCGGCCGGCAGATGCCGTGGAAGCCGTCGCACCCCGCTATGAAATCGCAGTCGATTTCCTGGGATCGCCCGTCATGCTTGAAACGGATTTTCGGTTTTTGCGTCTTCAGGTCGTGAATTGTGACGTCGTCGACTTTAAAGAGCAAAGGCGCGCCGTCGGAAATGCGACGATCCACGAGGTCCTTTACCACTTCCTGTTGCCCGTAAATCGTAACGCGCTTGTTCACCAGTTTCTTGAAGTCGATCCGGTGCAGATCGCCATTTATGCCGACATTGATCCCCCAATGCAGCATGCCCTCGCGTTGCATGCGGCTGCCGACGCCGACGTCGACGAGGAAGTCGGCAGCCCAATGCTCGATCAAGCCGGCGCGTATGCGATTTTCAATATAGTCGCGACTGCGATTTTCGATGATGATCGATTCGATACCCTGCAGGTGCAAAAGCCTGGCCAACATGAGGCCGGCGGGCCCTGCTCCAACAATTCCGACTTGCGTGCGCATCATTTGCTTCCGGCGATAGTTCTCGCCTCCCTATAGGCCGCGATCGGGGCACGGGCAAAGGGATGCGCACCGGAAAGCATTGCACAATGGCGATGCGGACGACGTCAGGCCTGAGGGGTAACATCGCAATCGCGCGTTTCAGAGCTAAAAAGCTAATAATTAATGCGACTTATCGTCGTGCAAAGCATTGACTTTGGCCCTTTGCACCCTATGTTCCGTCCAACCGGTCTGACATGAAGATTCGGCCGTCCTCCGCGCAAAGCAACTGGTTTTGTTAGTCCAGCGCGCTCTGGACGGCTTCTGAGGTTATATGCCTTTTTCACATCTCGGCTTATCAGCCAAAGTTCTCGCCGCCATCAAAACGGCTGGCTACAAAGCTCCCACCCCGATTCAAGACCAGGCTATCCCTCACGTGCTGGCGCGGCGCGACGTGCTCGGTATTGCACAAACCGGCACCGGAAAGACGGCTGCCTTCGTGTTGCCGATGCTGACCATGCTGGAACGGGGTCGCGCTCGTGCGCGCATGCCGCGCACGCTCATCCTCGAGCCGACGCGTGAACTTGCGGCGCAGGTCGCCGAACACTTCGAGAAGTACGGCAAGAACCACAAGCTCAACGTGGCGCTGATCATCGGTGGCGTTTCGTTCGACGATCAGGACGCCAAGCTGCTTCGTGGCGTCGACGTTTTGATCGCCACACCGGGTCGCCTGCTCGATCACTTTGAACGCGGGCGATTGCTTTTGTCGGGCTGTGAGTTGCTCATCATCGACGAAGCAGACCGCATGCTCGACATGGGCTTCATCCCCGACATCGAGCGGATTGGCAAACTGGTACCGTTCACAAGGCAGACGCTGTTCTTTACGGCGACCATGCCACCGGAGATTCAGCGCATAGCCGATACCTTCTTGCACAATCCTGTGCGTGTCGAGGTCGCCAAGCCCGCCACTACAGCGGCAACAATCACGCAATTGCTGGTGTCGACCGGTCGCGAACCGCATGAGAAGCGCGAAACGCTACGTGACCTGATCCGCTCTGCTTCCGGTTTCAAGAACGCGATCATTTTTTGCAATCGCAAGCGCGAGGTTGCCAACCTCCATCGCTCTTTGATCCGTCACAAATTCAATGCCGTCGCACTGCACGGCGATATGGATCAACCCGCGCGCATGGCGGCACTCGACAGATTCCGTCGCGGCGAAGCCGAATTGTTGATCGCATCCGACGTCGCCGCCCGCGGCCTCGACATTCCCGAGGTCAGTCATGTGTTGAATTTCGACGTGCCACATCACGCAGATGATTACGTGCACCGCATCGGTCGTACCGGTCGCGCCGGACGTTCCGGTACGGCAATCACGATCGTCGCTCCGATCGACAACAAGGCCGTCCACGCCATTGAACGCCTGATCGGCCAGAGCATTCCCTGGCTGGACAAACCGGCAGCATCGGAGAAGAGCGCAAGCCCCGCGCCTCGGGAGCATGGCCCACGACCTCACGCCGAGGCCCAGCGCGGCCGAAATCGTGGGCGCGGCCCGGCACGTCAGGCAAAGAAAAATACGCCTGCTCCCAAGGCACCGTCCTATCAACCCGCGCAGGAAGGCGATGGAGGCCATCTCCCGGCCTTCTTGCTTCGACCTGTCCCGGTCAAGGCCTGACGCGCGGACCCTGGTTACGCAACGTTGATGGCGTAGCCGGTTCCAAATTTACCCCTGATTCGATGAGGCGCCGGAGCGTCGTCCTCCGCAAGCACCGGCTTGCGGCTGGGGTAGTCAGCAATGGCGGGGCGTGTCCACGACTACGAACGCACAATGGCGTTTGCAGACATTGCTCTCGGACAGATGAAGGCACTGCGCCAGCCCGCGAGCGCGCATTTTGAAATCAGGTACGCCTATGCGAGCGGCTACCACCCTGCGCGTCATTCTAGCGAACACGATGTTGCGGGCGGCCATAACGGTTGTCGAGCACAATCGCCGGGCGGTAATGGCCAAAGAATTGATGAAACGCTCGACCGGTGAAAATCTCGGTCGGATGACGATATCAATCGGAGTTGCCACACTGAGAAAAGCCGACACCGGGCAATCGCTAATCGAGCGCGCCGATAGATGCCTATATGTCGCAAAACGGCATGGCCGCAATCGCGTAATTTGCAAGACTGATCACGAGGTCTCGACCGACGGCACCGCAGAAGTTGCCCAGCGCGGCTTAGTTTGCGTCCCTCGCCGGCGTCAACTGCACCGACTCACCGCAGCCGCAAGCACTGGTCTGGTTTGGGTTGTTGAAGATGAATTGGGCCGACAGCTTGTCGGTCTTGTAGTCCATCTCGGTCCCAAGCAGGAACAATACGGCCTTTGGATCGATCAGGATCTTCACACCCTTATCCTCGACCACTTCGTCGGTCGCGTTGACCGCCTCGGCGTACTCCATCGTGTATTCCATGCCGGCGCAGCCGCCATTTTTGACGCCGACGCGAACGCCAGCCACGGGCTTCCCCGCCCGCGCCATCACGTCCTTGATGCGCGTCGCGGCGGCATCGGTAAGTCGCATCACTTGAGGCCGGGGTCGTGCCATGGTCATAGGAGTCCTCGTTGAACCTCTATCTGGCGTCTCGCCGCTCCCACTTCAACTCACCACATATTCAATACGAGTCGCGCCTCGTCGGACATACGGCTTGGATCCCAAGGCGGGTCCCAAACGACGGCCACTTTGGTCTCCTTTACGCCCGGGACGCTCGACACAGCATTCTCCACCATGATCGGCAAGTCCTGAGCCGCCGGGCAATTCGGCGATGTCAGCGACATATCGATCTTGACCCCGCGATCGTCGCCGATATCGATTTTGTAGATAAGCCCCAGTTCATAAATATCGGCCGGAATCTCCGGGTCGTAGACGGTTTTAAGCGCCGCGACGATGTCGTCGGTCAGCTTGTTGAGCTCATCCTGTGGCAGCGCCGGCGAGCCAACGACCGCGGCATTTTCAGCCGGCTTTTCCGTCAGTGATGCGTTCGTGTCTTCGGTCATACAAAAAATTCCTGCGCCTTGACGAGCGAGGCGGTAAGTGTATCCACCTCCTCTTTCGTATTGTACATGGCAAATGACGCGCGACATGTGGCTGTCAGGCCGTAGCGCGCAAGCAATGGCATCACGCAGTGGGTGCCGGCCCGCACTGCCACACCAGCACGATCGATAATCGTCGCGACATCGTGCGGATGGGCGCCTTTCATCTCGAATGAGACAATCGGGCCCTTATCGGCCGCATTGCCGATGATTCGCAGCGAATTGATCTGGCCAAGTTTCTCGTGCGCGTATTTGACCAGGCTGCTTTCATGTGCACGAATGCGGGCCTTGCCGACCGAATTGACGTAATCGATCGCACCGCCGAGTCCGATCGCCTGCACGATCGCCGGAGTACCCGCTTCGAACCTGTGGGGCGGCTCGCCATAGGTAACGCGATCCTCGAAAACCTCATGAATCATTTCGCCACCGCCATTGAACGGCGGCATTGTCGCGAGATGTTCGTATTTGCCGTACAACGCCCCGATGCCCGTGGGGCCGTACACCTTATGGCCGGTGAAGACATAAAAATCGCAGTCCAGATCGCGCACATCGATATCCATATGGACCGCCGCCTGCGCTCCGTCGACCAGGACCGGAATGCCGCGCGCATGCGCAAGCCTCACGACATCTTTCACCGGGACGACAGTGCCGAGCGCATTCGACATCTGCGTAATCGCCACCATTCTGGTTTTGGACGTGAGCAGTTTCTCGAATTCGTCGAGCAAGAAGTTGCCATCGTCGTCAATCGGCGCCCATTTGATCACTGCCCCCTGCCGCTCGCGCAGAAAGTGCCATGGCACGATATTGGAATGGTGCTCCATGATGGAGAGGACTATTTCATCACCGGCCTTGATACGCTCACGCCCGAATGTGTAAGCGACAAGGTTGATTGCCTCGGTGGCATTGCGGGTAAAGATGATCTCTTCCTTGCGACCGGCGTTCAAAAATGCGCGTACCGTCTCGCGCGCACCTTCGTAGGCCTCGGTTGCCTCGTTCGCGAGATAGTGCAGACCGCGATGCACGTTGGCATATTCCTTGGTGTAGGCCTTCTGCAGCCGATCGAGGACCTGCTTCGGCTTCTGCGCCGACGCTGCATTGTCGAGATAGACCAACGGTTTGCCGTAAATATTCAGCGCAAGCGCCGGAAAATCGGCGCGGATGCGACCAACGTCATAGGAACCGTTGGTGACGGCAGGGCGCATCCTTAGCCTCGTGTGTTCAGCCAATTGATGGCTGCCTGCATCAGCGATTCGCGAATCCCCTCATTTGCCACCTCCTCGATCGCTTCCCCGACGAAGGCCTGGATGAGCAAAGCTTCCGCCTGCTTCTCGGGAATGCCGCGCGACATCAGGTAAAACTTGAGCGAACTATCGAGGGCGCCAGCCGTTGCGCCGTGCCCGCATTGCACGTCGTCGGCGAAGATTTCGAGCTCCGGCTTGTTGTCGGCTTCGGCTTCGTCCGAGAGCAGCAGCGCATGGCTCGCCATCTTTGCGTCGGTCTTCTGCGCGTGCGGCTCGACGACGATCTTGCCCTGAAAAATACTGTGGCTTTCCCCATCGAGCACCGACCTGAATCGTTCGCGACTGGTGCAGCCACCCGCCGCATGCTCGATGACCAAAGTATTGTCGACGTGCTGACGTCCTTTGATCAATGTCGCGCCGCTGATCGAGGCTTCAGTCCCTTCCCGGACAAAGCGCACAAAGGTTTGATTGCGAACCACAGCACCGCCCGTCGTAAAGGCGAAATCGCGGTAATTTGCCTTGGCATCCACGGTAACGCCCAAAGTCGAAATACGCAGCGCCGCGTCACCGTCGCTGCCTACCTTGACATGATCGACCTGCGCTCCTTCGCCAATGACGAGTTCGAGCACGGAATTGACCTGGTAGTCGGCACCGGAGGGACCATCGAAACTTTCGATCAGCGTCAGCTGCGCCCCCTTCTCAACGACCACGATGCAGCGCGGGTAGGTCGCGGCCGCCGCACCTGAAAATATATGCGCGAGTTGGATCGGCTTGCTAACGCGCGCGCCTTTTTTTATCCGGAGTGCGACGCCGCCGGTCATGAATGCAGTATTGAGCGAAACAGCAATATCGTCCTTGCCGGGGGCATTGCCGAGACGGTAGTCCGTCTCCTCGCCAGCAAAAGCGAAAAGTTCGCTCAACACGATGCCGGGATCATCGATATTGCTCCAGCCCGGTTCATATCGCCCGTTGACGATAGCGATCCGGCTTGCCTCAACGCCCGACAGAGCCGGCACAACGCCTTTCGAGCCGACAGGCTCCGCAAGCGGCTTGGCCTCGCGCATCAACGCACGCAGGTCGGTGTATTTCCATTCCTCGATGCGACGATGCGGTAGGCCGCTTGCGTCGAAGCGCCGGAACGCGTCGTCACGTAGCGCAACGACCGCTCCCTTGCCGGGCAACTTGCAGCGCGTGGCCGCAAAAGCAGAACTGAGCGCCTGTTCGGCCGGCGTCTTCATGGCGCGCACATCCGCGGACATTAGGCCGCCTCACCCTGGAACTGGGCATAGCCTTTGGCCTCGAGCTCGAGCGCGAGCTCTTTGCCGCCGGACTTCACGACGCGGCCGTTGGCCAGAACATGCACGACATCGGGCACAATATAATTGAGCAATCGCTGATAGTGCGTGATCACGACCATCGATCGCTCCGGCGAACGCAGGCGATTAACGCCATCGGCAACGATCTTGAGCGCGTCTATATCGAGACCAGAATCGGTTTCGTCGAGCACCGCCAGATTCGGCTGGAGGACCGCCATCTGCAAAATCTCGTTGCGCTTTTTCTCGCCACCCGAAAATCCCACATTGACAGCGCGACGAAGCATCTCCTGGCTGATGCCGAGATGATTGGCGGTATCGCGCACGAGCTTCATGAATTCCGGCGTGGAAACCTCGGCTTCGCCTCGCGTCTTGCGCTGGGCGTTGAGCGCCGTGCGCAGGAAGGTCATCGTGGCAACGCCAGGCACTTCCACCGGATATTGAAAAGCAAGGAAAACACCCTTGGCCGCGCGCTCGTCGGGCGACATCTCGAGGATATTTTCCCCATTCAACAGCACCTCACCTTCGGTGACCTTGTAGTTGTCCTTGCCGGCCAGCACGTAAGCGAGCGTCGATTTGCCGGATCCGTTCGGGCCCATGATCGCCGCGACCTGGCCCTTCTCGGCCGACAACGTCAGGCCATTGAGGATCTTTTTGTCCTCGACCTCGACATGCAGATTTTTCACTTCAAGAAACGACACGTCTTCATCCTCACACGATTAAATGCCTTCATCGCAGCGCTGACCCCAACGCCAACACCATTCACCATTGGTTCGCTGTCGGCTGATACGAACCATCCATAACACCGCGATTACAATGAACGCCGCCCATGCGAGCCACGCATCGTCATTCGATCGGTCCGCCAAAAGGTTCATCGCCACGACCGACAGCGCGACGACGGCCGCAATCCCGACGGTCAAGGCCCAGCCTTCCCACGTGATTTGTGTCGCACCGTAGCCGTATCGTCTTGGTTTGAACCTATAGCGCGTCATCGCTTAGCCCACCGAGCCTTCCAACGAGATTGAGATCAGTTTCTGTGCCTCGACCGCAAACTCCATCGGCAGCTGCTGCAGGACGTCCTTGACGAAGCCGTTGACGACCAGCGCGGTCGCCTCCTCCGCCGACATGCCGCGCTGACGGCAGTAGAACAGCATGTCCTCGGAAATCTTCGAGGTGGTGGCCTCGTGCTCGAACGTTGCTGAAGAATTCTTCGCTTCGATATAGGGCACCGTGTGCGCGCCGCACTTGTCGCCGATTAGCAGCGAGTCGCAGTTGGTGAAGTTGCGCGCGCCTTTGGCTTTGCGATGCGCTGAAACAAGACCGCGATAGGTGTTGTTCGACTGTCCAGCCGCGATGCCCTTGGAAATGATGCGGCTTACCGTGCTCTTGCCGAGATGCAGCATCTTGGTGCCGCTATCGACCTGCTGGTGACCGTTGGAGATTGCGATCGAGTAGAACTCGCCGCGCGAATTGTCGCCACGCAGGATGCAGCTTGGATATTTCCAGGTGATTGCCGAACCTGTCTCTACCTGCGTCCATGAGATCTTCGAACGCGCGCCACGGCAGTCGCCGCGCTTGGTCACGAAGTTGAAGATGCCGCCTTTGCCCTGCGCGTCGCCCGGGTACCAGTTCTGCACGGTTGAATATTTGATCTCGGCATCGTCGAGCGCGACCAGTTCGACCACGGCGGCGTGGAGTTGGTTCTCGTCGCGCATTGGCGCGGTGCAGCCCTCGAGATAGCTGACATAGGCGCCCTTGTCGGCGATGATCAACGTGCGTTCGAACTGACCGGTATTCTTCTCGTTGATGCGGAAATAGGTCGAGAGCTCCATCGGGCAGCGCACGCCTTCCGGCACGTAGACGAACGAGCCGTCGGAGAACACCGCCGAGTTCAGAGTCGCGAAGTAGTTGTCCGAAGTCGGCACCACCGACCCGAGATACTTCTTCACCAGTTCGGGATGCTCGCGGATCGCCTCCGAGATCGGCATGAAGATCACGCCGGCTTTCTTCAATTCTTCCTTGAAGGTCGTCGCGACCGAAACGGAGTCGAACACCGCGTCGACGGCGACACGCGAGCGTGTACCATCGCCACGCTCCACTCCCGCCAGGATCTCCTGTTCGCGCAGGGGAATTCCCAGCTTTTCGTAAGTGCGGAGAATCTCGGGGTCGACCTCGTCGAGCGATTTCAACGACGCCTTCTTCGGTGCCGCGTAATAGTAGATGTCCTGATAATCGATTTTCGGATAGTTCACGCGCGCCCAGGTCGGCTCGCGCATCGTCAGCCAGCGGCGATAGGCCTCCAGTCGCCAGGCCAGCATCCACTCCGGCTCGTTCTTCCTGCCCGAGATGAATCGGATCGTGTCTTCCGACAGGCCCTTTGGGGCCTTTTCGGATTCGATCTTGGTCTCGAACCCATACTTGTATTGATCAACGTCGATACGGCGGACCTGTTCGACGGTCTCTTGTACGGCCGGCATTCTTCCCTCCGCTCACGGTTGCAAGGACCGCGGGTTGGATTTGTCGGTTATGGTGCTCGCGCTATCGTTCGGCGCAGGTTCCCATGGGTTGATGAAGCGCGATTTGCGCGGTGGCTCCCGGTTCAGGCAGCGACGCCGCTTCTCTCCTTAAGTAGTGATCCGGCAACGGTATTCCAAGTTTCAACGAAGCGATCGACCTCAGCCTCAGTGGTGCTGTGTCCGAGACTGGCCCGGATAGCGCCGCGCGCGAGCGCAGCATCGACACCCATGGCCGCGAGGACGTCCGACGGCTGAACTTTGCCTGACGAACAGGCCGAGCCCGATGAGACGGCTATCCCATTGAGATCGAAGGCGATTATGGCGGTTTCCGCCTTCACCCCTGGAACCGCGAAAAAAGTCGTGTTGGGCAGGCGCGTTTCGCCAGCACCGAAAATCTCGGCCTGCGGCGTAACGCGTCTGAGGCCCCGTTCCAACCGATCACGCATCGCCGTCATACGCTTTGGGTCACTCATCTTCGCGCCGGCGGCCGCCGCGCCAAATCCGGCGATGGCGGCAACGTTCTCGGTGCCGGCCCGCTGGCCACGTTCCTGCCCGCCGCCCCTCATCAGCGGCTCGGCAATGTGGATGTCGGCACGGCGAACCAGTGCCCCAGCGCCCTGAGGACCACCCAACTTGTGCGACGAGACGCTCACGAGGTCGGCGCCAAGGCTCGCGATGTCGCAAGCGATTTTGCCGGCGCCCTGCACCGCATCCACATGAAGCACGCCGGACGCCGCGTGCACGATTTCCGCGATTTGCGCGATCGGCTGTATGACGCCGGTCTCGTTGTTGGCGAACATCACCGAAACCAAAGGCCGCGCGGCTTTCTTTAGCGCGAGTGAGAGTGCAGCGCGATCGACAACACCGCTGCGGGTAACCGGAAGCTTTTCGATGCTCTCGCGCGGAAATCGTCCGCCGGCGCGAACTGAAGGATGCTCGATTGCGGACACGAACAACCGGTCGCGCGGCTCCTTGCGCCCCGCAATTTCCAATGCGGGGGTGAGCGCGAGCATGTTCGCTTCGGTTGCGCCACTCGTGAAGGTAATGTTCTTCGCGTCGGCTCCAAGCAGGTGGGCAACCTGCTCGCGTGCTTGCTCAATCAAACGACGGACGGCCCGGCCCTCGGCGTGCACAGACGATGCGTTGCCTGTGAAAGCCAGGGCCGCGCTCATGGCGGCTTGCGCCTCGTCCCTGAGGGGGGCGCTGGCATTCCAATCGAAATACGCTCGTTCGGCCACGATCCTCACCAATACCTAATTACCGTTTTCAGGCCTATACCCCGCAAAAAGCTTGCTTTTTGCCCTAGGGATTGTGTTAGAAGCCCGAAATCGCCCGGCCCTTATAGCGTGTGTTGAGGCTGGGAACAGCGGAATTCGTATAATTAGAATAATTCCAAACTAAATGCCCAGTTTTGTCAGCGCAGCCAGGCGACAACACACCCCGCTGCCGCCTCGCGGCGCGGCAAGCCCGGTCCGAGGTCGATAGCCATGCCTGAGATTATCTTCACGGGTCCCGCCGGACGCATCGAGGGGCGGTACCATCCCGCGCGACAGAAGAACGCACCGATCGCGATCATCCTGCACCCGCACCCGCAGTTCGGCGGGACGATGAACCACCCGATCATCTACCAGCTGTACTATGCCTTTGTGCACCGCGGTTTCTCGGCATTGCGATTCAACTTCCGCGGCGTTGGGCGCAGCCAGGGCTCGTTCGACCATGGCCAAGGCGAATTGTCCGATGCGGCCGCGGCGCTCGATTGGGCGCAGACCATCAATCCTGAGGCGAAAAGCTGCTGGATTGCCGGCTTCTCGTTCGGTGCCTGGATCGGCATGCAGTTGCTGATGCGCCGGCCGGAGATCGAAGGCTTCATCTCGATCTGCCCGCCTGCGAACCTCTACGATTTCTCCTTCCTGGCGCCCTGCCCTTCGTCGGGCTTGATCATTCACGGCGACAAGGACGCTGTGGTCCCGCACAAGGACGTCACGACGCTGGTCGACAAGCTGAAGACCCAAAAGGGCATCGTGATCGAGCAAAAGGTTGTGCAAGGCGCCAATCATTTCTTTGACGGCAAGGTCGAAGCGCTGCTTACTTCGATCAGCGCCTATCTCGACAAGCGGCTGAAGACAGAACGCAAGCCGGCAGCGTGAATTTGGCCGGAGCGCCCGTTGGCAGCGCTTGTGCTGATGGGCGAATTGGCGATACGCGGCAATCGGTCCGCGAAATGACCCATGCTCCTTGTTAAGACTTACCTCGATAGAAGTGCCATCCACGGTCTTGGGGTTTTTGCGGGCCAGGCTATTCGGAAAGGCACGAAGGTCTGGCGTTTCGTCGATGGCTTCGACAGAGTCTATTCACCGACGCAATTTGCCAAATTGCCGAAGCCGGCCCGGGACTACATCTGGAATTACGGATACCGCGTCGACGGCGAGATTCTGCTCACCAGCGACCACGATCACCACATGAACCATTCGGACAATGCCAATACGCATTGGCGGAACGGCCACATCGTCGCAAGGCGCACCATTCGCAAGGGCGAAGAGATCACCAATAACTACCGTGAATTCGATGCAGGTTTTTGCGCGGCCTTCCTGAAAAAGAAGAAATGACGCAAGAGTGTGCCGCGCGGGGTTCCGGCTACACGGCTCTCTTTTCCCGGCCATGCATTATTGAATCCGACGCCGGACCTGTTACACCACCCGGCGACGGACCAAGAAGGCCGCCCGAGCCCGGCAATGAGCGCTTATAAATCCGACTTTCTAAACGCCCTCGCGGAGCGCGGCTTCATCCATCAGGTATCGGAGCCTGAAGCGCTGGACGCTCGCGCCAAGGCGGGACAGATCACCGCCTATATCGGCTTTGATTGTACGGCAGCGTCACTGCACGTCGGCTCGCTGCTGCCGATCATGATGCTGCACTGGCTGCAGAAGACGGGACACCGCCCCATTGCGCTTATGGGTGGCGGCACGACCCGCGTCGGCGATCCGTCAGGCAAGGACGAGACCCGTCGCGTTCTCACTGACGAGGCGATCAACGAAAACCTCAAGGGCATCCGCGCGGTCTTTTCGAAATTCCTGAAATTCGAAGACGCCGGCGGCACCGCCATCATGAGCAACAACGCCGATTGGCTGAACAAGCTCAACTACATCGACTTTCTGCGGGATGTCGGCCGCCATTTCTCGGTCAACCGCATGCTCTCGTTCGACTCGGTGAAACTGAGACTGGATCGCCAGCAGGAATTGTCGTTTCTCGAATTCAACTACATGGTCCTGCAGGCTTATGACTTTGTCGAGCTCAACAAGCGCTACAATTGCATCCTGCAAATGGGCGGCTCGGATCAGTGGGGAAACATCGTCAACGGCATAGATCTTGGCCGCCGCATGCAGAACGCACAGTTGTTCGCTCTGACATCGCCGCTAATCACGACTTCATCCGGTGCAAAGATGGGCAAGACGGCGGCCGGCGCCATATGGCTCAACTCCGACCTGGTGAGCCCTTACGACTATTGGCAACACTGGCGCAACACCGAGGATGGTGACGTCGTCCGTTTTCTCAAGCTGTTCACCGTGCTGCCGCTCGATGAGATCGCGCGTCTTGCCGCGCTCGAGGGCAACGAAATCAACGAGGCGAAGAAGGTTCTCGCCACCGAGGCGACCGCCCTCGTGCACGGCCGTCAGGCCGCAGACCAGGCCGCCGAAACCGCACGAAAGACATTCGAAGAAGGCGCGCCGCCGATGACATTGCCAACCGTGCTCGTCGAGCATCCGATAGGTGTTCTCATCGCCGCTGTTCAGACGGGTGCCGTCTCTTCGACCAGCGAAGCGCGCCGTCAGATCAAGAATGGCGGGATAAAATTGAACGGCGTCGTCGTGACCGACGAGAAATTGACTTTAACGACCGACAATGCCACGCCCGAAGGCGTGCACATCTTGTCGATTGGCAAGAAACGCCATTTCCAACTCAAGCCGAAATAGCCCCCTCACCGTGAGGGCGGGAGGAAATTCGGATCGAATGTCCCAGGCGAAGGAATGAATTTGCGCAACAGACCGGGCGCTATCGCGCTGACCGGGTTGACCGTGATGCGCGGCTCACTTGGCGGGCCGACGGCTTCGTAGGTGATGCCAAGCAGCCCCTCCTTGTTGCCCCCGCCGAGGAACAGCCCAACGATCGGTATCTGCCCGAACATGTTGTTGAGGCCGTAGAACGGGACGAATGTGCCGCGCAGGTGCACCTCATCGCGCGCATAGTCGATGTTTCCTTCGACCGTCGCGCCGACCAGCGGCCCGCGCACGACGCCTTCACGGACAGACATCTTTCCTGGGAAACGCGTGAAATCAGCGCGCATCTCCGAGAAATCCACGCCGCTCGCGCCGGCCGCACTCGGCGCGCCGGACACGACTTTTTCCAGCGCCGGCTCCCCGCGCACGACAAATCTCCGAATGAAAAGCGTGCCGATCTGCGGCGTCTGCTCCTGCGTGGGTGGATCCATCGCGACCCACATCTGCCCGCCATACATCCTCGGATACATGTCGGTAAAACGAAACAATGCACCGGCATCGTCGGTTTCGAAAAAGATGACCTGATGATTGTCACGCGATCGCACGCGCAAATCCCCGTTGAGCGGCGTATCGCGCCCGATCTTGCTCGCCATGGCAAAGCTGCGAATGTGGCCCGCGCGCCGCGACATTTTCAGATCGAGACCTCGCAACGTCTCGCCGTTATGGCCGGCCACCGTGCCGAGTTTGACGTCAAGATCAAGGTCAATCTGCTTCGGCTTGTTCTTGTCGGCGGCCGAACCCGCCATCGATGATTTGACGAAATTGCGTCCATCATAGATATCGCCGCGCATCGCGACGCGAAGCGTCCCGTCGCTGGCCCGGTCGGCTCTCAATGTAGCTTTGTCGCCTTCGGACAGCGCAAAGACCGAAAAATTCGCCGACGAGACTTCGTTGTTGCTGTCAAATTCGATAGAGCCCCGCACCGTCGCGCCAGAACCGTCGATGCTCAAATCATCAAAGCGAACGCTCTTCCCGGTTTTCATCATTACATAACTGGCGCGTGCGGGCCTCCCGGCCGCTTTGAGCCACCCTGGCAGAAGATTGTCGATCTTGACTGGCGTGAGATCGGCTTCAATGCTCAAGCCTTCGTCGCTGGCGTTGTCGCCGACATGGCCCACGACCCTGACGGGTATATTGCCAGTCACGGCACCGCCGAGGTCCACGCCCAGCCGGCGCCGCGCTGCCTCATCAATTGTCGCCTGCATGTGCAGTTCCGCGTCGGTATCGTCTTTCTGTTTGCGGACATCGATTGTCGCGGGAGTGCCGTTGATCTTGACGTCGCCTTTGATCTGAAACCCGTCCTTTGTCGCGATCGTCTTGAGCAGAGAGGCCTCGACTTTCTGGCCCAGTAACATCTTTTCCGCGGCAAAATTCACCAGGTCTGCGTTGATCGTATAGGTCGCATTGTCCTCGGGGGCATTTCGGCCGATCAACATGTTGACCCCGACCTGTGCGGTTACCGTGCCTCGCGTTGACGCGGGATCGAGCGTGATGCCGACGATGTCGCGCAAACCTTCGCTTGAGAGCAGCGCGGCCGTGGCCGGCATGGTGCCGTCAATGCGGAACGCCGCGCGTGCCGAAACCGGCTTCGGATGGGTATCCGGCACTTCGAACACGCCGCCTGCAACGTTGAGTTTGCGCCCTGTGGCAACCTCGGCGGTGCCGCGGCCAATATTGACTACGGCATTGCGTCCGATGATGCGAACGGTCAGATCAGCATCCCGGATCGCCGGCAAGGTGGGGATCGGGCGAACGGTTGTCCCACTTGTTTCGATGTCGATCGAAAGACCGTCGTCCGGTATCGGCGGTCCGTCATGCTTGAATACTTCCAGGGGAGCATTGCCGGCGATCACCGCGCGCTCGACCGTTCCACCGGAGATGTGCTCCAGCGCCCACGCCCGCACGTCGGCCGCAGCAAATATCGGCCAGATTCGTTTCATGGCCGACACCGGCATGCGCGTACATGCGACGCCGAAGGCGATATGCGGCTCCGTTCCGGAAGAGTCGAAGCGTCCGGTCAGCGCCACGCCGACATTGTGCTCGGCGCGCGTGTCGACCCGGCTGAAATCGCCTTGGTCGAGGTCGATGCGTTTCCGTGTCGGATCGATACGCGCGCGGACGGCGATACGATTGATCGACAAGCCATCCTCGTCGGCCGACGGTGCAAAAATGATCGGATCGATGACGGAGTCACCACGATTCACGTTGAGTAGCCACATGCCGCTCTGGTCGGGCGCTGGCTCAAACGTGGCCCGCATCGTGAACTGATTGCCTCCCGACTGAACCTGGAATGGCACGATCAGGCTGTTCCGGCGGTTATCCCAGTTGAACCGGAAGTCCGCGTGATCAATGTTCACGTTGAGCTTGTCGTCCGTCTGATCAACGATCGTGCCCGCATCGGCGACCAGTTGGCCCTGCACCGCCTGCGGCGAGCCATCGGGGGACACTTCCGCACGCACGCTCGCCGACAGCGGAATGTCGATGTCAAAATTGCTCGGATTGAGGCGCAGCGCGAGTATGATGTCGCGCGTTGAAACCTTTCGCGCTTCGATGCCGACCGCGCGCACACCGTCGGAGAGCGGCCGCATCGCGGCGCTAATCACCCAGGGCCGTTTCTCATTATCGGACTCGAGTCGGAAAATAACTCCGCCCTGTCGCGGTCGGGTGAGGCTCACATTGATGCCGTCAAATTTCCACTGCTTGCCGTTGCGCCGGTCGTCGACAACAAGATTGCCGTTCTTTAGACCGAGCTCACGGAGGTCGTGACCATCCAGGCCGGACTCGCCGACCGCATCGATCCTCGCCATCAGCGCAGCCAAACTTTCGAATTCGGCGCGCATCGCAGGGTTGGCAGGAGGACCCTGTTCGCTCGGGCTCGACAACACAACAGCCGGCTTTGTCGGCTCCGCCGTCGCAATCGGTCGTTTGTCGGCGCCAGCGAAAACAGTAAGGCGACCATCGGTTTCGATCCGAACCGACATTTCGGCGCCGACGAGGTTGAGACTCTGTGCGCGCAACCTTCCCATCAGGAGACTTCTGCCAGAAAGCCCGACCTCGGCCTTTGGAGCGCTTGCGACCACGGTGCCGTCGGCATCACGCACAACGATGTCGCGCAGGCGAAGCGACGTGCGTCCCTTCTCGTCCCGTTCGAGCTGCGTACCTCCGACAGCCACGCTGTGATTGCCGCCGAAGTTTTCTTCGATCGCCGCTTTCAACCACGGCGTTGCCAGGTTGAGTTCGATCGGACCGCTCGACAGCCGCCAC
>DATLJR010000424.1:0-4819 GCA_035538755.1 Pseudolabrys sp. | reverse complement strand
TTCGTGTCGTCGCTCTGCCGGCGCCGACCGATCGCGAAAAGAGCCAGATGTATATTCAACGCTACATGACGCACTTTCCCTCCGCCGGCGAGATCGTCATCTTCGATCGCAGTTGGTACAACCGCGCAGGCGTCGAATACGTGATGGGCTTTATCGACGAACAACAGCATAATCATTTTTTGAAGATTTGCCCCACGGCTGAGCGCTACATCGTCGACGCTGGGATCACACTGATAAAAATATGGCTCGAGGTCGGCCAAGAAGAACAGGAAAGGCGGTTCGACGCCCGCATCAATGATCCTTTGCGGCAATGGAAATTGAGTCCAATGGACGTGGAATCGTATCGGCGTTGGTATGCCTATTCCAAGGCCCGCGACTCGATGCTCAAAGCGACGGATACAAAGCAAGCGCCGTGGCACATCGTGCGCACCGATGACAAGCGGCGGGGAAGGCTCAACTGTATTTCACACATCCTCGCTCGAATCCCATACAAGAAAATTGCGAAGGAAAAGGTCAAGCTGCCGAAACGCTCGACTAAGGATAAATACGACGATCAGGCGCCATTGAAGGGCAGGAAGTTCGTATCCGAACGTTATTGAATATCGTTCTCGGCCATGGTCAGCAGCCGTTCCGAACGCTGGCGCAACGAACTAGTATTGCCGCACGATATCCTTTGTGTCGACATTGACGCGATCACCGATCGCGGGCCGGTAAATGTTTTCTCCGGGCGACTTCATAGGGAGCTCTAGACGAGAGCAATCCCGTGGACCAAGCCCTGGGTCCGGTAATTCCGATAGTTTTCTTGCGCATGACTTCCCTCGGAAGTTTGAGTTGCGCAGGGACTTTTGCGGTGACAGTTAGGGCATCTTATGCCTGAAGCAGCGAGCAAGCCGATCGGCACATTGCTCCAGCCGATGGAAACGATCACGGAGATCCTCCTCGGCGTGATCATGACGCTGACCTTTACTTGCACGCTCGCGGTAACCGCCGACCAGCTACAGGTTCACACCATGCTGATTGGGGCGCTCGGCTGCAACCTGGCCTGGGGTATCATCGATGCTGGCGTGTACCTCATTACACGTATCAACACTGAAGGCCGCATTATTGGGGCGGTGCGTGCGATCCGTGAAGCGGACGACGGCAATGTAGCGCGGCAAATCCTTGGCGACAGTTTGCACCCGCTGCTGGCCTCGGCACTATCGAAAGATCAATTGGAATTGATACGCCAGCATTTGCGTCAAATGCCGGAACCGCCCGAACGCTTCAGCTTGACCAAGCGCGACTGGCGAGCCGCTGGGCACGTGTGCCTGCTCTGCTTTTTATCTACCTTGCCGATCGTATTGCCGTTCATATTTATGTGGGAAGCTGGACCGGCGCTGCGTGTTTCCAATGCCATTGCAGTAGCAATGCTTGCTTTGCTTGGTTATCGGTTCGGTTATCGCAGCGGAATTTCACCCTGGATGACGGCGTTGATAATGGTGGCGTTCGGCGCCGCCCTGGTTGGCGTCGCAATCGCGCTCGGGGGGTAAAAGCCCATGCTAGGCGTGGCTGTCGGACGCGACTGGAGGGGTGTTGCCTTGGGAAATGATGCTCGCGTCAAGGTCGTTGCAATTCGGACTCGCCTGATGAGCTTTCGCAACAGTCTGAACCATGTAACCGCAGCGGGTGTGCGAACCTGCGCGCTGTCCCCTGCGATAGTGGTGGCGAATGCGGTGGGACGGCGCAACGTGTCGAGGAACGTACGCGCGCTCTCATTACTGCTTTCGACAAAATGCCGACAATCAGGAACCGAATAAGCCGTCAGTGGCCCGGATGAAATGCATCGTTCAGATAGATACAAGTGAGAATGGCAAACACATAAGCCTGCAAGAAAGCCACCAGAAGCTCCAGCGCATATAGCAGCACGACCATGATGAACGGCAACGTGGCGCCGAACACGCCGAGTATCCCGGCGCTCCCCAGCATGATGACGAAGCCGGCAAAGACCTGAAGTGTAATGTGGCCAGCGAGCATGTTGGCGAACAATCGCACACTATGCGAGACCGGCCGCGACAGGAACGACAGCACCTCGATCGCCACGATTGCCGGAAGAATTATTTTCGGTACGCCTTTTGGGACGAACGTGTTAAAAAAATGCAGGCCGTTCTTCCAGAACCCGTAACCGACCACAATAAAGAATACGAGCAGCGCAAAAGTCACCGTGATGATCAGCTGGCTCGTAACGGTGAACGTATACGGGATCAGCCCGATCAGATTGGCGGCCAAGATGAACATGAAGAGCGTGAACACGAACGGAAAGAACTTCATCCCCTCATTTCCGGCCGAACTGCGGACCGTGTTGGCGACAAACTCGTAGGAAATTTCCGCGATCGACTGCAGCCGCCCCGGCACGACGGCGCGGCGCGTGGTGGCACCGATCATAAACAGGGAAACCAACCCGACGATAATGAACATATACAGAGCTGAATTGGTGAAACTGATCTCATAGCCCGCGATATGGAACACAGGGAAGTAGTCCTTGATCTCGAACTGATGGATCGGATCGACCTGCATGATGCCACCGCCGTTATGTGCGCTGCGCGACCTGCTCCGGGTCTGGCCGGCCGCTTCAGTACAGTATTACCACTTATTCCCGCCGCTCCATGGGTCCCCGTGCCGAGGGACCACGCCGGGCGCATGAAAGAATATCGCATTTAGATTGGGAAATGCGGCGCTCAGCACCGACCTGATGGCGCAGCGACATCGACACCCAGCGGTGCGATGAGAGCAAACACCTTCCCCGGACCGAGCACCATCTGACGCCGCCATAATGTCGTTTGCGGCAGCAAAGGTGCGACGGTCAGCATCCGGCTGGGCCGGTAATTATATTTGCTTCTGTCCGTTCCCGACCGACGCGTTCTACGGTCAATCTCGGGTGATTACCGTTGTTCACCGGAGAACGTCTGCAGCAGCGTCGATAACCGATCGAGTGCGGCGGGTGGCAAAGGACCTTTTTCAACGGCGGCGAGCGCCCGGCAAGCTTGGCAGTGTCCGAGCTCGATCATTTCCGCTTCCTAGGGCGTCCGCTTGGCTGCCCCACAAGGAAGTATTTAAAGAAGACGCGGCCCCCTTCGCCAGCAGGGAATAGAGCGTCACACTTCAGACAAACAATTTTGCCGTGCAGCGTGTCACTTGGAGCCTCGATCGTGACAACCTTATACTCTGCCTCACAGCCTGGGCAGCTAAAATCGATCGGCTCTGATTTGTTCATTGTTCGGCTGAGATAAAAAGGAACACGGCCATCAGCAACACGCGAGCGCGGTCGTAAAGGAAAAATTGAGTTTCGTGGTGTTACTTAATTAGAAGAATCTTGGCATCACCACAATCCCCCGCTAACATTGCCAAATATCACAAATGATCTGTTTTGGTTTGATATATCAGGCCAAAAAGTTGCTCATTTGGGCCCCACAATGCGTCCAAAGTCGCGCGTATTGGCGCGAGGCCCAATAACCAAATCAGTGCGTCCTGAAGGTTGCCTGCTGCCACACCGCGAGAAATAAACTGCAAATACGGCGCCACGCCAATTTGATTAAATTAGATAGGCGGTAGGCGGTGCTTCGGTGCGTGTTATCGTCACTGCCGACGCCATGACTAGCGTCACCGAGGGAGCCAAAGGGCGTCAAACTCCCGGATTTTTCACCCATTCGAATAAGCGTCGGCGCCTCCCCTTGTTTTTGTTCTTTTGCGACGAGTCGCAGCTTATTAGACAAAACTTTACGCTTAAAATCCTGGCGACTCAATGTCTTTTCCGGTCCGACGGCGGCAGTTGGGCTTGCCAAGCGTCTTTTGCTTCTCCCGGCGCAGCGCGTCTTAGGTAGTCCGGTGCATTCCGCGGGCGGCTCGCTAGGCAGCCTTTGCAAGTCTAGGGTCTATCCATGCAACCTCTGATCGCCCCCGAATATCGATATTGGCTTGTGACACTCACATGACTAACTTGTTGTGTCTCATCCCGTTGATGTAACGATCCTGCGAAAAATCCGATGCAAGAAGCCGCATCGACGACTCCGAAGGAGCTCGAAGTAAAACTCGAGGTGGATTCAACGGGTCTGCCAGCGCTCAATAAGATTCCGCTTCTTCGGACGCTCAAAGCGGTGCCCACACGGTCAACCGAAGTTTCGGTCTATTTCGACACCGACAAGCAAAAGTTGCGCAAGAAGGGCTTGATGTTGCGCGTTCGGCGAAAGGGAGGTCGCTATATCCAAACGATTAAAGCTGCGAGCAATTCCGGGCCGTTTGAGCGTGACGAATGGGAAACTGAGATTGCTGGGAATGTGCCGGATCTGAGTCAGGCCAACAGCACTGCACTCGAACCGCTGTTGAGTCACAAGTTGCGTCAGCGTCTTAAACCGTTGTTTGAGACGCGAGTACGACGAACGGTCTATCCGATTGTCGACGAGGCACACGCAATTGCGTTGACAGTGGACCGTGGCACGCTCGATACCGGTTCTCACTCACTACCAATATGCGAGATCGAGCTCGAACTCGACCGCGGAACCGTATCGGAGTTATTCGACGTTGCGCGTCAACTCGTTCGGGCACTTCCGGCCCGGCTTGCGCTCAAGAGTAAATCGGAGCGCGGCTACGAGATTATCGACGGCGAACTAGAAACGCCGGTCAAGGCTGCGCCCGTCGATCTGCCTGCCGATGCAAATACGCGCGACGCCTTCAAGATGATCGGCCTCGACTGTCTGAAACAGATCATCAACAACGAGGCTGCCCTGATCAGGGGAGATCCCGAGGGCGTGCATCAAATGCGCGTAGGACTGCGCCGGCTACGTGC
>DATLJR010000423.1:0-1565 GCA_035538755.1 Pseudolabrys sp. | reverse complement strand
ATCGCGACCGCAATGGAGACGCTGGCTCTCGTCTATGAGCTTTCCGAGCGTTTCGACGGCGCCGGCTCGCGACCGTGACGGCCGAGCGGTCGTCGCCAGCCGAAGCAAGTTCGCGCGGGGTACGGAATTAGGAACGCGGGTGGGCGCGCAATTCGCGTGGCGCGCAAACTAATCCGCCGTGCGACGCTAGCGCCGCCGACGAATGTCTGCTGTCGGGGGTAATCCGGACGACATTCGTTGGCCCCCGACGCATTCTTCAACAACCGGCGCAACTGGCCAACCTCGCGGCCGGCGGCGCGGAGCCTATTTTGTGCCGTAGGCACGATCGCCGGCATCTCCCAGACCTGGGACAATGAACCCTCGCTCATCGAGCCGGTCGTCGATGGCCGCAGTCCAAAGACGAACATCGGGATGAACCCCACGCACCCGCTCCACTCCTTGCTGAGCGGCAATCAGACAGACGAAACGGATGTCTTTTGCACCACGTTCCTTGACACGATCAATGGCGGCAGTGGCTGTATTACCGGTCGCCAACACCGGCGCCACGACGATCACGAGCCGCTCCGCAAGGTCGGAAGGAGCCTTGAAAAAATATTCGATTGCAACGAATGTATTGGGATCGCGGTAAAGCCCGACATGCGCGACACGTGCAGCTGGCACGAGATCGAGCATGCCTTCCACGAATGTTATGCCGGCTCGAAGAATCGGCGCAAAAACAAGCTTCTTTCCGGCGATCCGCGGCGATGACATGCGCATGAGTGGCGTTTCGATTTCGACATCGGTTAATGGCAGGTCGCGCGTGACCTCGTAGCACAGAAGTACGCCGATCTCTTTGCACAATTCGCGGAAAGACTTTGTTGAGCGATTCTTATCGCGAAGAAGTGTGAGCTTGTGCTGGACGAGAGGGTGAGTAACGACCGTCACACCTTCCATAGTGAGCCCCTAACTTCACTTCAGAACACGGCTCCATCGCTTCGTAGCCATTGCAGATGACCGATCTGGACGGAGCAATGGGTCACACGATTGTTGAGAGCCGATAGCGAGCAGACGATACACGCGATCCCGAATGGGTCCGGCGGTAGAGCAATACACGCGGCCGCTGGTTGGGGGTTCGCGACGCAAACACAACTCTCAACAATCAGTTTTTATCGAACGGCCGGCCGACTGCTCGCGTCACCGCCTGGTCTGGGGGCATACCATCGGGCGTGAAGTAGCCCGCGGCCTTCTTGGCCGCGATCTCGACCTGCGCATCCGCCGGGACAAGCTCGTCTGGGATGGGAATGCGCTCTACGATCTCCACGCCCTGACTAACGAGAGCGTCGAATTTCATATCACTCATCGAAACGAACCGATCGATTCGCTGCAGGCCAAGCCAATGGATCACGTCCGGCATGAGCTGCTGGAACCGGACGTCCTGCACTCCGGCCACGCATTCCGTGCGCTCAAAATAGGCCGCCGCGGCGTCGCCACCCTCCTGGCGCTTGCGCGCATTGTAAACAAGGAACTTCGTGACCTCGCCAAGCGCGCGGCCTTCCTTGCGGTTATAGACGATCACGCCAAGGCCG
>DATLJR010000422.1:0-2692 GCA_035538755.1 Pseudolabrys sp. | reverse complement strand
GTGGACTTGGCACAGGTAAGGCATCGCCAAATTTTGATCTCGGTACAATTGGCAACATTATTTCAGGTTTGGTCGGAGGCGGGGTACTCGGTCAGATCGTTACGTTAGCGCTGCCATCGGTCGTGGCCGCAGCGGAGACGGGTCATCTCAGCGTCGGCGGCGTTGTCTCACAGCTGATCGCTGGTGGCGCTGGCGGGGCCATACTCACTGCGATCATTGGTGCAATCAAGAACAAGGTTGCTGCCTGAACCCCCAAGCATTTGTTGACTTGGATCAAAGACGCCGAGTGCGATCTTAGGGTTGCATTATGAGCCCCGACTCTGTACGGGATGTGCGGTAGGTTCTCCATTAAACTGGCCACTCAGTTTGGGTGGCCCTCTCTTTGCACCCGGAGATCAAATCGCATGGCCGAAAGCAATTCCGATAGATGGTCATACTCCAAACCGCCAATTAGTGGAGCACAAATCCGTGCCGCTCGCGCGTTGCTGAAATGGTCAGTGCGCGAATTTTCTGACCAATGCCGTAGTTCAAAGTCAGCAATCACGCGCGGCGCGGGGCAACGGTACGCCTTTGATGCAAGCACGAAATCTCAATACGATCCGGCAGGTCTTTGAAGAGCACGGAATTGAATTTCTTGGGCTCGATGGCGTGAGGCTGCTAGCGCAGCCACCCGAATTACTGCCGAGGGCGGCGATCAGCGGCGAAGCTGCTGACGAAAGCGCCGAACCTAACTTGGGCCAGCTTTTGATGCTGTGGACGCGCCTCGCTTATTCGATTACCTCGCTACTCACCACCAGTGCGAGGGCGTACCCCGAGCCCAAGCCCAAAGATCATGATGGCGACAACAAGCAACACCAAAACTTCAATCAAATTAATGCCCCGTCCTCGGCCCAACCCGATGGCAATATCTGCTACACCAAACGCAAGCCATACAACGGCTATTATGCAGGCCAGCCAGTAAATATATTCTCGAAGACGGTCCGTCATAAGCGCTCCTGTGCCTTACGTACAAAGCAAAACCTGACGCAACAATTATGTACGTTCGAAAATCCAATCGGCGTGGGGACTACCGTCATCCGCATGAAGGATTGTTGGATCAGAAATGAAATGAGGCAGCTGCTTCACTACCCGGTCCAACACCCAGCGGGTGCTGTCCAAGAACACGGGACGGTAACCGGCGGTCGCATGGTGTTTCGAGGGTTAGCGACAAACCCTCTAAACCGACTCTCGCCGAAGCCGGCATTGACAAGAATCTCGGCGGCTCACTAATGCGACGGCCAATGGGGGTGACGATGAACGAGCTGCGCTTGATCGCTTCGATTACGACAACAAGATCTGGGCGGGCAGCGATACTGCGCGGGCCCAATGCTGGTATGTGCAGCTCGAGCGCTGCGGGTCCGGATGACGACGATTTTTTCAAGTAGCCATCACGCGCTCGCCGCCATGAAGATTACCGTCCAGAGCAATAATGGCGAATTCAGCTTCGACTGCGGCGAGCGCGAATCCATTCTGTACGCCGGCCTGCGGCAAGCCCTCAATCTTCCCTTCGAGTGCGCAACCGGCACCTGCGGAACGTGCCGGGCTCGCCTGACGGCCGGCGAAGTCGACATCCGCTGGAAGGACGCGCCGGGCGGAGCGCGGCTTAAGCCGGAAAAGGGCGACATTCTCATGTGCCAGGCAAGAGCCCGGTCGGACGTCCGTCTGCGCGTGCCGTCGGAGCTCGTGGTCTCAGATAAGGCCGCCCCGGCATCGCGTCGCGGCACCATTCGCGGGCTACAGCTGCTGACCAGGGATGTCCTGCATTTCGATCTACACTTGACCAGTCCGATGCGTTTTCACGCCGGGCAATTCGTGGTGCTCGAAACCCCAGGAATTGCCGGGGGTCGCGCTTATTCCATGGTCAATTTCGCCAGCGAGGTCGAGCGGCTTGCACTGGTCGTCAAGCGCAAACCGGGCGGCCGGTTCTGCGACTGGATGTTCGACAGCCTTTCGGGCGAGCCGGAGGTCGACGTGTTCGGCCCGCTCGGCCGCGCGATCTTTCGTCCGGAGGAAAGCCGGAATTTTGTCTGCATTGCCGGTGGTTCGGGAATCGCCGGCATGATGTCGATTCTGGAATGCGCGGTGCAGGCCGATCATTTTCGTAACCATAAGGCCGCGGTGTATTTCGGCGTGCGCACACTGGCCGACGCATTTTACCTCGAACAGCTGTCGCGTTACGCCGCGGCCTCGCACGGTAATCTAGATGTGACCGTCGCGCTGTCGGACGAAAACGTGACTGCGCCGCTGCACGCGGAATTTCCAATCCTGAAACTCGCCGACGGCCTAGTCCACGAGGTCGCCGCGAAGGCCATGGCGGGGCAGGACCCAAATCTGATCGCTTATGTCGCCGGGCCGCCGATCATGGTCGACAGCACGATCCGCGCGCTGATTGCCGGCGGGGTGATGAGAAAAGAGATCCGATATGACAAATTCTCCTGAGCGGCGTGCGCGCCATGGAAAAGGGCAGCTCGGCGCTGCGGTCGCCGCGATCAAGGAGAAAGGTGTTTTGTCCGGCAAGCGGATCGAGCGCAGCGAAGTCGGGTCGCCCGGTGAATTTGACCATCTTACCGATGATGAACTTGAGCGCGCGCTGATCGAGCGCTTGGCGCAGCTCGGCTTTGCGCCGGTTGCGATCAGCAACGGATCGATCGCG
>DATLJR010000421.1:0-53108 GCA_035538755.1 Pseudolabrys sp. | reverse complement strand
CGCGGCGTCACCGACGAGGTCGTCATGATCGTGTCGACGTAGTTCGCGGGAGCAGCTGTCGACGGATCAAAGCTAAAGAACGGATTGTTGAAGTAATTGAAGAACTGACTTTGCTGGAATTTCCGCCGCACCCCGCCGTCGACAATGAGGTCGATGCCTGAACCCAGCGTGCGCGTGAACCCGCCCGTGACTCCGAAGGTCTGCTGGTGTGCCCAATCGAACGGCGTCACCGAGGCCCGCGGGGTATCAAGCGTAATCGGATAGACCAACGGCAGATTTTGCAGAGCGCCAGGAAGATTCTGGCGCTGGGAATCGCCGATAATGTTGAGGTAGCCGGTCCACTCGGGGCCTCGGTAGCTCAAATTGCCGACGGCATTCTGCTGGCTCAGCTGGCTGTTCTGCCGATAGCCGGACGACGTCGCGGCGTTGGCGTACACCGCTGACGACCAGGGCCCCGACGTTGCACCGGCCGATACGCGCCCTTCCCCGAAACCGTAAGACCCAACCGCGCCTTCGACACGACCGGAGAACGGCGCCCCCGAGGCCGTCTTGGTGACAATATTGATGACGCCGCCGATGGCGCCATCGCCATAGAGAACCGTGCCGCTCATGCCCCGGGTGATTTCGACTCTCTCGATGCTGTTGAGCGGGATCTGCGAGAAATCGAACCCCTGGAGATCGAAATCTTGATAGCGCCGTCCATTCACCAGAACGAGCACGTTTGATTGCGCGAATGCGCCAAAGCCGCGCAGGTCGACCAGATCGCCATTGCCATTCGGGCTGCCGGTGACGTGCGTGACCTGGATGCCGACTTGCTGCCCCAGAATATCCGGCAAGGATTGCGACGGAGAGCGTTCAATGTCCTGCGAGGTGATGACGCTTGTCGATGCGCCGACAATGCCCGTCGTACCAATTCGGCTCCAGGACACATCGATTGGCGGCAAGACTATCGCATTGTTTTGTGCGAGTGCATTGCTTGCAAAAAAAGTCGAAAGCGCCAGCGCGGCACAGTGGCGGCGTAATGTAAGTCCCATGACTCACGTTCCTTCGTTTGCGTACGCACGAAGGCGAACGCATCGGTGAAGACCGCACCCGATGCGAAGGACACACTGATCCGCCAAACGACGGACTTCGTGTGCGAAATGTCGTGGGAGACTTTGCTCTCACGGCCTTCGCCCCGGCATTGCCGTCACCGCTGCGAAAGACCGCTCCGTATGGACACCCCGTCCACCGGTTGGGTGACTGTGCTGGCAGGTCTCCTGGCTCGCGGGTCATTGCCCTGTCGGTCCGGCCTTCCCAGTTTCCCAGTGGCCGTATTGGACCTGAGGCTCGCCGCTCACAGTTGCGGGGGCAGCCACGGATTTCTCCAAATTCGGATACTCGAATTCGTGGAGTCCGTGTTCCCTCTTTCGTCCCCGGAATCACCCGGGGAACCAGCACGGTAAAATGTTCTCTTGAACGTGTGGGCAAGTCAAGCCACGCGCTTTGCGTGCTGCGGCATGGCCCCGTTTCACGATCATGTTATTGTTATGTGTCAGGGACTACACGCCAATCGCGGATTGTTTTTTTCTTATCCGCCGGGCTTTGCCCTATTCTGAAGCCGGTTCTTTGCAGGAGATCGCCATGACCTTGATCCAGGCCCTTCGCCGCGTCGGTGTGTTTGCCGCCGCTGCGCTGCTCGTGACCGCCGTCAGCATTAAGCCGGTGACCGTCTATGCAATGGGCACTGACAGTCCGCCCCCGGCCGACGACAGCAAGAAGAAAAAGAAGAAGAAAGACAATAGTGTCATCGAGCAACAACAACAGCAGCAGGACCAGGAGAAATTTCTGCGCGACTATCGCGAGGCACGTCAGCTTATTCTCGACGGCAAGTACGAAGCCGGCATCGCGGCGATGCACGCACTTGGTCATGACGAGCATCCCGACGTCGCCAATTACATCGGCTACGCCAACCGCAAGATGGGCGACTACGAGCAGTCGAAGATCTGGTACGAGGCCGCGCTGAAGGCCGACCCGAACCACGTGCGCACATGGTCGTACTACGGCATGTGGCAGATGGAGCAAGGCAATCGGCTGAAGGCGCTCGAAGACCTGCAGAAGGTCCAGCTGATCTGCGGCAACACCACCTGCGAGGAATATCGCCAGCTGAAAGAAGTCATCGAGGGCAAGGCGTCGTACTGACCCAGCACGTCTCGATTGTCATGCCCGGCCATGCGCCGGGCATGATGCTATCTGGCGGTCTCTTCTACGATCCAGGCGTGATACGCGCTATCGAGATCCTCCACCGGCAGAACCATAAAAGCCGGTGTGGTATAGGTGTGAAGCCCTTTGATAGCCCCACGCACGGGTTCGGCCATTGATGCGCGGGTCTTTATGAACATGACGACCTCGTCGGCCCGTTCGATTTTGCCTCCCCACCAGTAATGCGAGACCATTCCCGGCAGAATATTAACGCAGGCGGCCAGCCGACGCTCGAGGATCGTGCGCCCGGCACGCTCCGCCTCGACAATCGATGGCCAAGTCGTATAGACGAGCACCGCGCGTTCCATCGTCAGGTTCCCTTATGAGCACGCGATTTCAGCATATCGCCTTTGTCGCAAGCCATACGCCGGAAGCGCGTGAGGCCTACGGCCGGCTTGAGAAACGATACGGTAATGCCGATCCCGCGAAGGCCGACGTCATCGTCGCACTCGGCGGCGACGGCTTGATGCTGCAGACCCTGCATAAGTTCATGAACTCGGGCAAGCCTATCTACGGCATGCACCGCGGCACGGTCGGCTTCCTGATGAACGAATTCGTTGAGGAAAGCCTGACCGAGCGACTGTCAAACGCCCACATCACCGTCATTCATCCGTTGGTCATGCAGGCCCGCGATGCCCAAGGACGCACGCACGAGCACCGGGCGATCAATGAAGTCTCGTTATTTCGCCAGAGCGCACAGGCCGCGCATCTGCGGATCATGATCGACGGACAGGAGCGGCTAGCCGAACTCATCTCCGATGGTGTCCTCGTCGCAACGCCGGCCGGCTCAACTGCGTACAACCTGTCCGCGCAAGGCCCGATTATTCCGATCAACGCACCGCTCCTCGCGCTGACACCGATCAGCCCTTTCCGCCCACGACGCTGGCGCGGCGCGTTGTTGCCAAACAAGGCGAAGGTCACGATCGAGATCATGGACGCCGAGAAGCGTCCGGTTGCCGCCGTTGCCGACCATGATGAGGTGCGGTCGGTCCGCAGCGTCGATATCGCCATGGATCATACTATTTCGCTCAACATGTTGTTCGATCCTGGCCACAATCTCGACGAGCGCATCTTGCGCGAGCAGTTCGGTTTCTAGGAGCCCCGCGTGCCGAAGACATTTGATTTTTCGGTCAACGGCAAAGCGGTCAGCGTCTCGCTCGACGACGAGGACACTCCGTTGCTCGATGTCCTGAGAAACGAACTCGGGCTGATGGGCACGCGTTTCGGCTGCGGCCTCGAGCAATGCGGTTGCTGCATGGTTCTGATCGACGGCGCGCCGGAGAAATGCTGCACCAAGCCGGCCTGGAGTATCGCCGGAAAACAGATCGTCACCGTCGAAGGTCTCGGCAGCGCTGCGCACCCTCATCCGCTGCAGCAGGCTTTTCTCGACGACCAGGCCGGCCAATGCGGCTATTGCCTGTCCGGAATTCTGATCTCGGCCAAGGCGCTGCTCGACAAGAACCCCAAGCCCTCGCGCACTGAGATCGCGCAGGCCCTCGATGGCAATATCTGCCGCTGCGGATCGCACAATCGGATCATGCGTGCGGTTGAGAAGGCGGCGGCCGTCATGCGCGCGGGAGCGGCACGATGAATGCCCCTCTTCCCGGCCCGCTGAACGACAATCCCAATCTCGATCGCTGGGTGGCTTTTCCCTCAGCGGGCAAGGTGACCGTGTTGACCGGACGCGTCGAACTTGGCCAGGGCGTACTCACGGCGATGGCACAGATCGCCGCCGATGAACTCGACCTCGCGATGGAGCGCCTCACCATTCGCTCCGGTGACACGGAAAAAGCTCCGAACGAGGGCTACACCGCCGGCAGCCAGTCGATCCAGTTCGGTGGTGTGGCGCTGCGACAGGCGCTCGCGGAAGTGCGCGCGCTGTTTCTCGATCAGGCTGCGAAAGTTCTAGCCTGCAAGGCCAGTGAACTCTCCATCCGTGACGGCAGTATCTATCGCAACGGCAAATCGACCGGACAGGACTACTGGACGCTTGCATGCGCAGTCGACCTCGCAATAAAGGCAACTGGCGCCGCCACGCGAAAGCCCGTGAGCGATCTCAAAACCATTGGTGCGAACAGCGCCCGCCTCGACCTGCCGGCAAAGGTTTTCGGGCAGAGCGTTTTCATTCACGACATGAAGATCGACGGCATGGTGCATGCCCGGGTCGTTCGCCAGCCGAACCGTGGCGCAACGATCAACTCGGTCGACGAAAACGCAATTCGTCGCGCGGCCAAGGGCCCCGTTGAAGTCGTCCGCCATGGAAACTTTCTCGCGATCCTGGGCGACAGCGAAACCGCCGTGGAAGCGGCGGGCGCCGCCGCGGTGAACCATGTGACCTGGCAGAACGTCGGAGCTCCAACCGCGACCCAGCAGGAGCCCAACTGGTTGTTGCAACGGCCAGCGGTCGATCGGCCGTTCGGGGCGGATCCGGTCGATCCGAAAGGCAGGGAGCGCTTCGAAAGAACATATACGCGCGGCTATCTCGCGCACGCTTCGATCTCGCCTTCGTGCGGTTTGGCGCTCTACAAAGATGGCCAGTTGACGGTGTGGACGCATTGCCAGGGCGTGTATCCGCTGCACGCATCACTGGCGAAGATTCTGAAACTCGAGCCATCCTCCATCGTCGTTCACCACGTGCAGGGCTCAGGCTGCTACGGCCACAATGGCGCCGACGATGCGGCCGCCGACGCAGCGATCATCGCGATGCAGAAGCCTGGACAGCCCATCCGAGTGCGTTGGCGACGCGAGGAAGAGTTCATCTACGAGCCGAAGACACCGGCAATGATCGTCAAGGTTCGTGCGCTGCTTGACGAGAGCGGCAAGCCCACTGACTGGACGCAGGAAATCTGGAGTCCCACGCACAACCAGCGTCCCGGCGCTGGCGGAAATTTGCTCGGCGCTCTCGCCTTGCCCGATCCGCCGCCCGAACCGCCGCCAAACGATGTGCCGGAGGCGAATGGCGGCGGCGCCACGCGCAATGGCGACCCGCTTTACAATATTCCCACCAAACGCATGCTCCATCATCTGGTGACGGAGGCGCCCGTGCGCACTTCGGCGCTGCGCGGACTTGGTGCGACGTCGAACGTATTCGCTCTCGAGTGCTGCATCGACGAACTTGCCGAGCATGCCGGACAGGATCCCGTACAGTATCGCCTCTCGATCACGTCCGATCCGCGCGCTCGCGCCGTGATCGCGAAGGTTGCCGCCATGGCGAAATGGACTGCAAGCGCTGCCGGCGGCACAGGCCGCGGCCGCGGCATTGGCTTCGCGCGATACAAGAACCGCGCCGCCTATTCCGCCGTGGTCGTTGAGCTTTCGGTCGACGAGGTCATCACCCTACACCACGTTTGGTGCGCGACCGACGCCGGTTTGGTCATCAATCCGGATGGTGTGATCAATCAGCTCGAAGGCGGGATCATTCAGGCGGCAAGCTGGGTGCTGAAGGAACAGGTCCGTTTCGACAATGGCGTCGTCTCATTCGACTGGGAAACCTACCCGGTCCTGAAGTTCAGCGAAGTGCCGCAAATCAATATCGAGCTCATCAACACCAAAGACGAGGTTCCGCTCGGCGCCGGTGAAGTCACGGGCGGACCGACTGCTGCCGCGATCGGCAACGCCGTTTCTCATGCCCTCGGCGCCCGCATTCGCGAGATGCCGCTGACACGCGAGCGGATCATGGCGGCCCTGCTGAAGGAATAACGCGCGGGATGCGCAGCGGCGCTATGCTATCCGGCAGTCGTTCGGCTATTTTCAGCTATATTAAAAGTAGGCCATTTATCGGCACTTCTTATTGCTTTCCGTTCTCCGACCGGCCAAATACAGGGACAGAATCAGTGTCATTCGCTGCTGACCAAAGCCGAGTTGTTGCGTGTGAGGGCCCCGGCCAGCATCGCTCTCGCTTGCGAATCGCTGCGCAGGCGCAGGATTTGGGCACGCAAGCTGGGATCCGACACCACGTAGCGACCATCGCGCTGACGCTCGATCGCGTTGCGTAGCGGCCGAGCCCCAGCGCCGCCCCGTCCTGCTTCATGGTGCCAAGCCAGGTCTGGTCGATGAATTGATAGGCCGACGATGTCGAAGCCTGCGCGGACGGGTTGAAATTGGATTCGATTTTCGCGGTGGTGATTCAAAGCTCATGCCGGTCGATTGCGCCGCCTGGCGGATCGCCCCGGTCACCTGTGGTGCCGCGCTGACAGTAGCCGTATGAACGGCCATCGTGTTGCGCTTTGCGAAGATCTCGTCGTAAGGATGATGACGCGGACGCTGACGTTCCCGGCCAGCATGCCGAGCATGGGGACTTATGGTAAAACTAATAGTAAAGAAGGTTCCCAAACCTCTCTAAGCGAAGGATTTTCTGGAGGAATCGATGGTTGAAACAATCCAGCGGCACAAACGTGGCGGTCTCTTTTTCGAGGATTTCGACGTCGGCAAGACATACGAGCATCGATACACGCGCACCGTGACGCAGATGGACAACATGTTGTTCTCCAACATGACGCTCAATCCGCAACCTCTGCACATCGACCGTCATTTCTGCGAGACCGAAACCGACTGGGGACAGCCGCTGATGAACTCGCTGTTCACGCTCGGCCTCATGATCGGCATCCAGGTATCGGACATGACGGTCGGCACCACCATCGCCAATCTCGGCATGACCGATGTCAAATTTCCCAACCCGCTGTTCGAGGGTGACACCATTCATTGCACGACGAAAGTTGTCAGCAAGCGGGAATCAAAATCGCGACCGGGCGCGGGCATCGTCGAATTTCATCATCAGGCCTTCAAGCAAGATGGCACGCTGGTCGCAGAATGCCACCGCCAGGCCTTCATGCTGATGCGTCCGAAATAGAAAAGGCCCGGCTTTGCTGCCGGGCCTCAAATTTTTCCTGACGCGACCGTTCGACCGCAGTGGTGGCGAGACCGGCCGAGAACAGCGCGGCCGAAAGTGTTATCAGCATCTTGTTTTCGTGGGCAATACCTCCCCTGAATCCGTACCCCAACATGCTACGTTAATTCCCGCGCCAAACCGCGCACCCCGCGGTACCTGGGCTAAATTCAAGTACCTAGCAAGGACGGCCATATGCGTTCGCTTTTGTTCGTTCCCGCAGACGGCGGCGCCAAGCTCGAAAAAGCAATGGCAAGCGGCACTGATGCCGTCATCATCGATCTGGAGGATTCAATCACGCCGGGGCGAAAATCCTTTGCGCGTACGGCGACATTGGAGTTTCTCAAGCATGCTTCGGCGACAAAGCGGCGTCCCCGTCTGTTGGTTCGCATCAACGGGCTGGACACCGGCATGACGGATGCCGATCTCGACGCGGTCGTGCCCGGCCGCCCCGACGCCATCGTCTTTCCCAAGGCCGAAGGCGCGCCAAGCGTCGTGCATCTCGATGCCAAGCTGACCGCGCGCGAAGCCGTCGCGGGCTTGCCTGAAGGCGAGATCAAGATTCTGGCGCAAGCCGTTGAAACGGCAGCAGGTCTTTTCGCGGCCGGGACTTTTCGTGGCGCCAGCGCGCGCCTGATTGGCCTGACGTGGGGTCCGGAAGATTTGTCGTCGGAGCTGGGCGCAACCGCCAACCGGGACGCCCAGGGCGAACTGACCGAGCCCTACCGCCTCGCGCGATCGGTCTGCCTCTTCGCCGCGGCGGCGGCAAAGCTGCCGGCGATTGAAACCGTCTATGTCGATTTCCGGAATTCAGAAGGCTTGCGTCGTGACACCGAGACCGCGCGCCGTGATGGATTTGTTGGACGCCTTGCCATTCATCCGACCCAGGTGCCTGTGATCAACGAGGTATTCACTCCCACGGCGGCGGAAATCGAGAAGGCGAAAGCCGTTGTTGCGGCTTTCGCCGCGCAGCCCGGCGCGGGCGTTGTCGGAATTGACGGAAAGATGTACGACCGGCCCCACCTTGTGCGCGCGCAGGCATTGCTGGCGAGCCACAAATCGTGAACGTCCATCTGTGAAAGGATGAGCGGGGATTATTTCTTGTAGACCGCCTCGGGATCAAACTTTTTGTCCGCGTCGCGAAATTCGAGCGTCACTGTGCCGGCCTTGCCGAGCGGCACCGCGCGGTAAAAGCAGGAACGTCTCCCGGTGTGGCAGGCACCCGCCCCTTGCTGGTCGACCTTCAGCCAGACTACGTCCTGATCGCAGTCGACGCGTATTTCGATGACGCGCTGGATATGCCCGGAAGTCTCTCCCTTCTTCCAGAGCGCCTTGCGAGAGCGGCTGTAGTACCAGGCCTGCCCTTCAGCGATGGTCTTGCGCAGCGCTTCGTCATTCATGTGCGCGACCATGAGCAGGTCGCCCGATTTGGAATCCGTCACGACCGCCGTGATGAGTCCATCGGCGTCAAATTTGGGTCTGAACGCCAGACCTTCTTCGATGTCGTGCGTGGATGAGGCCAAGGACGGCTCCTGAACGGCTCCTGCGTTCCGCCCTCTGCGGCACGCGCCTCAGGACGACGGATAGATTTCAATAAACGCGGTCGTGAACTACCGCTGCGCGCCGCGCAGCATGGTCATGAAACGCACCTGCTCGCCGGCATCGTCGCGGAACGCACCGGTAAAATGTGTGGTCACTGTCAATGCGCCGGGCTTCTCGACCCCTCGCAAAGACATGCACATGTGCTCGGCTTCAATCATCACTGCAACGCCACGCGGCTTCAAAATCTCATCGATCGCCGTCGCGATCTGCGACGTCAGGTGCTCCTGCGTCTGCAGGCGACGCGCATATACGTCGACCAGTCGCGCGAGCTTCGACAGGCCTACAACACGATCGACCGGCATATAGGCCACGTGGGCCCGGCCGAAAAACGGCATCATGTGGTGTTCGCAGTGTGAGTTGAAAACAATGTCGCGCACCAGGACGAAATCATCGTAACCGCCCGTTTCACTGAACGTGCGCTCAAGCACCTCGACCGGGCACTCGTTGTATCCCTGATAGATTTCTTCGTAGGCACCGATCACGCGCTTGGGTGTTTCCAGCAAGCCTTCGCGCAATGGATTATCGCCGGCATACGCAATCAGCGTTCGAACGGCCGCTTCCGCCTCCGCACGCGTGGGCCGCGGCTCGACCGGCGCCGGCGCCGCCCGCACATGGTCGGACAAGCCTTGCTTCGGCCACGGCTTTACGTTGGTGTTCTTCGCGTCCATGACGGGTCGCTCCGTTCGACCGGTACGCAAGGGTACCGGGTGTGTCACCGGGTTGGCCGCGTCATTAACCGATCCGGGCCCGTTTACGGGTCCATCCGGGCGCCTGGACGCTGCATTCCCACTCGTGGCGCCGAAAGCCCTTCTCGCAGCGCCGCATCAGCACCTATATATTCATTTGCAACGCAGAGGCAAACCGCCAGACCGGAACATAGAAAAAACGGCAATGCTTAACGAGGTTTACAACGCCCGAATTCTCGAACTGGCTGGAAATATCCCCCGTCTGGGCCGGTTGCCTGCACCCGATGCGACGGCCACAGCGCACTCGAAGCTGTGTGGATCCACGGTAACCGTCGACCTGAAGACCAATGGCGACCAGGTCACCGATTTTGCCCATGACGTGAAGGCTTGCGCACTCGGACAGGCCTCTTCGTCGATCATGGCGCGTCACGTGATCGGGTCAAAGGCGACCGAGCTACGTGAGTTGCGCGAAACAGTTCGTAAAATGCTTAAAGAAAACGGACCACCTCCTGCGGGTAAATGGGCCGATGTCGCCGTGCTTGAACCCGTGCGCGATTACAAGGCGCGGCACGCCTCGACGCTGCTTACGTTCGATGCGGTGGTTTCAGCGCTCGACCAGATCGAGGCCAAGTCGCGCGCGCAGGCGGCCGAATAGCTATTTCGCGGCGGCAAGGCCGCCGGTCTTCGACCTCGACAGATCAGCGCGATCGCCGGGCAGCTTGTTGCAGCTCGCCGACATCCGCGGGAGATTCTGCGAAGCGCCGGTATTGCCAAGCCGGATCCCGGTCACGAGCTCCGGCGTTTCAGTCTTGACCAAGATCGAGTGCGCGCCTGCCGCGGTAAAGGCGCCGATCAGCATCGCCGGCACCCGTCCAGCCGCGTAGGTCACGAGTTCGTCCGGGGAGGTGTGGCGCTCGGAAGAAACTACCTTGAGCGAAGCAGAATTCCCGGCGACCCGCAGGGTGATGGCCTTCAGCAGTTCAGGCAGCGGCTTTTGATCGACGGCATGGCGCCGCTCTATATACGTCACGTCGTAGCCATCGCCGCCCGGAACACACGCAACCACAAGATCGAAGCTACCGATCTCCTCGCCCTCGACCGTCAGTGGGTGGCGACGGGCAAGCGTCGCAACACCCGAGCGGTCCACGAGTACCCATCGCTGCTCGCTGATTGCCGTAGCGCGCACCCCATTCGTGACGCGCGGCGATGGCTGCGGTGGCGGCGCTGGTGATGATGCGGCAACTGGCCCCGGCGTTTCGGGATCCTCGATCGTCGTGAGACGCGTGCGCTTCAGCTCAGCGCGCGTCAGCGCGTGCATCGGCTCCCACGGTGGGATGCGCATGGCGAGATCGAGCAGATCGGCAGTTGCGCCCATTTCGGCGGTGTACTGCGCAAGCCTGCCGATATCGCGCTGGATGAGCACGAGATCTTCCGCTGAATAATTGGCAGCTGTCGGATCCTCGCGGCGATCGCCAAGCCAAATCTGGTGGACCATCACGCGCGCATCCCCGGGGACCGATCGGCTGACGCCCCCGAGCAGAACGAAAGCGCACATCGACTCACAATCCGCATTCGTCGAAAGACTCGCGCGTCCCTCATCTTTGCCGCCCGGAACATCGACAAGGCGGCCGACCGTCGTCGCCAATTTGAGCTTTCTGATTTCACGACCCAGGGCAATCGCCCCGAGCACAGAACCTCCATCCGAGTCGATCGCCAACGTGGCGCCAGTGAGATCGTGGTTTTGTGCAAAAAGCAGGAAGTGACGCGGCGTTTCGGCGGTAATGGCGCCGGAGGCCGAGATAAAGAGCTTGCAGTCGGTGGTGCAGGCATCGGCCCCCTGCTTGCGCAATTCGAAGCGCATCGGCAGGGCGCGGTCAGACGCCCGCGGTGAACTGGGCACCAGCAGGAGCGGCGCCGCTAAAACAAGCGCAATAATCCGCAGATGGGAACGGCCCATTCTTCCCCGAATCTCACAGCCGAGCCCTTCTTTTTGGCGTGGTGGTCCACGTTCTGCTGGGCTCCGGCGGTGCTATGCCCCCGGCGTTGGTATTTTGTAGGGCAGTTGCGAGATTCGGGTCTAGTGTAAAAAAGTCGCTATCACCGCGATTAAATGGCCAAATTGTTCCATTCCGCGATTTGGCGGAACATTCGGCTTAAAGTTTCTGTGGAACTTGAATTCAGGGATGCCGGCAAACAGAGCCCCGTTTCTTGACCTCGCTGGCCTGCCTCGCCGCGCCGGGCGGGGCCTGATCACCCTCTATCGCTACACCCTTTCGCCGGTTATTGGGCCGCGTTGCCGGCACCTGCCGAGCTGCTCGGAATACGCCGACGAGGCAATCGGCCGTTTTGGGCTTTGGGCCGGTGGATGGATGGCTCTCGCCCGCATCCTGCGGTGCCACCCCTGGGGAACGGCTGGACTTGATTTCGTGCCCGCTAGCCTGCCTAAGCGATCGCGCTGGTTCTTGCCCTGGCGCTATGGACATTGGCGCGGCCGCAATGAGACGCCACCGAGCTAGTTGCACCGTCGGATTTGCTGCTATATCGAGTTCCGCGCTTACCTGCATTCGTAGGCAGCGAGTGAGCAACGGAGACACTGATGGTCGCGCTGACTTTTCCCGACGGCGCACGCCGCGAATATCCCTCAGGCACAACCGGTCTCGATGTCGCCAAAGGCATTTCGCCTTCATTGGCGAAGCGCGCGGTCGCGATGGCGCTGGACGGCACGCTTGCCGACCTCGCCGATCCAATCGATCACGACACCAAGATTGAATTCATCTCGCGCGAGGATCCGCGTGCACTCGAACTGATCCGGCATGACGCCGCGCACGTGCTTGCCGAAGCGGTCCAGAGCCTGTGGCCAGGAACGCAGGTCACCATTGGACCGGTGATCGAAAACGGATTCTATTACGACTTCGCACGCAATCAGCCGTTCACGCTAGAAGACCTTCCGGTCATCGAAAAAAAGATGCGCGAGATCGTCGCGCGCGACAAACCTTTCACAAAGGAAGTCTGGACGCGCGAGCATGCGAGGAAAATTTTCCGCGACATGGGGGAAGCCTTCAAGGTCGAGCTGATCGACGCCATTCCCGCCGATCAGCAGATCAAGATCTACAAGCAAGGCGATTGGTTCGACCTCTGCCGTGGGCCGCACATGACGTCGGTCGGCAAAGTCGGGAACGCTTTCAAGCTGATGAAGGTGGCGGGCGCCTACTGGCGCGGGGATTCCAAAAATCCGATGCTCACTCGCATCTACGGAACGGCCTTCGCCAAACAGGAAGAGCTCGACGCATATCTGAAACAGATCGAAGAAGCCGAGAAGCGCGACCACCGCCGCGTCGGGCGTGAAATGGATCTGTTTCATTTCCAGGAAGAAGCGCCCGGGTCGGTCTTTTGGCACCCGAAAGGCTGGACGCTGTTTCAAGCGCTCGAAAATTATATTCGTCGCACGCAAACTAAGGCCGGCTATGTCGAGGTCAACTCACCGCAGCTGATGGACAAGACGCTGTGGGAGACGACGGGTCACATCCCGACCTATTCGGACATGATCTTCCTGACGCAGAAGCGCGAAGAAGACGAGCGTGTCTACGCCGTCAAGCCGATGAACTGCCCCGGCCACGTGCAGATTTTCAAGAACGGACTTCGCAGCTATCGCGAGCTTCCGGTGAAGATCGCCGAGTTCGGCAAGGTGCACCGCTTTGAACCGTCGGGCGCGCTGCACGGGCTCATGCGGGTGCGCGCGTTCACTCAAGATGATGCGCACGTTTTCATCAGCGAAAGTCAGATCGCTGATGAAGCCCTTAAGATGAACGACCTAATCCTCTCAATTTATGAGGATTTCGGGTTTTCAAACGTGCGGATCAAGTTTTCCGACCGGCCGGAAAAGCGCATCGGCGAAGATGCGGTGTGGGACAAGGCTGAAGCGGCGCTCATGGCAGCCCTGAAAGCCTCGGGTCGCCCGTGGACTCTGAACAAAGGTGAAGGTGCTTTCTACGGACCGAAGCTTGAATATGTCTTGCGTGACGCGATCGGCCGGGACTGGCAATGCGGCACCGTCCAGGTCGACCTCAACCTGCCCGGCCGGCTAGGCGCGTTCTATATCGACGAGCACTCGAACAAAGTGACGCCCGTGATGCTTCACCGCGCCATGTTCGGCTCGCTCGAACGTTTCGCGGGCATTCTCATCGAGCACTACGCGGGCCACTTGCCGCTCTGGCTGTCGCCGGTGCAGGCGGTGGTCGCAACCATAACGTCCGACGCAGATCAGTTCGCCCACGAGGCGATCGAAGCCGCGCGAAAGCTCGGCCTGCGCTGTGAAGGCGACCTGCGCAACGAGAAAATCAATTACAAAGTGCGCGAGCACTCGCTCGCCAAGGTCCCGGTTCTGCTGGTGGTCGGCAAGAAGGAAGCGGCCGAGCGCACTGTTTCCATCCGCCGCCTGGGCAAGGAAGGCCAGCAGATCATGCCTCTCGAGGCGGCACTTAAAGCGTTGAGTGAAGAGGCAGTGCCGCCAGACGTTCGCCGGGCCAAAGCGCCGTAAGGCCTATTTCTGCGTCTTGATGTAGGCGGCCAGATCGGCCGCCTCGCTACGCGACAAATTCATGTCGGGCATCAGCGGATGTGGTGCCAACAGGAAATAAGCGAGCTTTATCTCTTCGAAGTCGGGCTTGTTTGCAATCGCTGAAAATGGCGGCGTCTGCGTATTGCCCCGCTGTTGGTCAGCGGCGACGACATGACAGGCGGCACACCAGCGCTTTGCCAGGGTTTCACCCTTGCGCGCATCGGCGCCCGATGCAATTTGCGGCACGGCACCCAGAAACATCACCGACAGCAACGCAACAACGGTACAACGCATAACCTAGCCCCTTCGCATTGTCGGGATATCGTACACGGTGGCGCGAATGCTGTCCGCCCCGTTACGGCAGTGCTTGAAGGCCGCCGGCCATGCGCACCAAAGGCGGCGATTCAATTTCATCGGCGGGTGGTTCGAGCATCCGCAGGAAGCGTCCGGCCCAATGGCCGAGATCGTTGCGCACCAGCACCTTGAAATTTGCCGCATGCCGCTGGCGCCTCTCCTCCAGTGGCATCGACAACGCACGGTTGATGGCGTTGCCAACGCCTTCCGGATCGTACGGATTGACCAGAAGCGCGGCGGCGCACTCGTGCGCCGCCCCCGCAAAGCGCGAGAGGATCAGAACCCCCGGGTCGTCTGCGTTCTGGGCGGCGACGAATTCCTTCGCCACCAGATTCATGCCGTCGCGCAAGGGCGTGACCAGTCCGGCACGCGCCGCGCGATAAAGCCCGGCGAGCGCCGTGCGGCTGTGCGCCTTGTTGATATAGCGCACCGGCGTCCATGACGCCTCGCCATAGGCGCCGTTGATGCGCCCAACCGCCTCGCCGACTTCGCGGCCCATATCGGCATATTCCGGAATGCCGGTCCGACTGCGCGGCGTGATTTGCAGATAGGTGACCTTGCCGCGCCAATCGGGGAAATTGGCGAGGAAGCGCTCAAACGCGCTCATGCGTTCGGGAATACCCTTGCTGTAGTCGAGCCGATCGACGCCGATGATCATGGCGCGGCCCGACAGGCTGTCCAGCACCTCGCGCACGAAACGGGTCTCGACTGCGCGGCGCGCCAAGCGTGCGAAAGCTTCCGTCTCCACTCCCACCGGGAACGTGCCGATACGAACGACCCGATTACCGAAGTGGAAACTGTTGCCGCTCGCCCACGGCAAGCCGCATTCATTGGCGATGTAGCGGGAAAAATTCGCCGCATCGACTTCGGTCTGGAAGCCGACCAGATCGTAGTGGCAAAGCGCCGGGATCAACTGATCGTGGTTTGGCAAAGCCGTGATGATTTCCGGCGGCGGGAACGGAATATGGATGAAGAAGCCGATCTTGTTGTGATGTCCGCGATCGCGCAGCGCCTTGGCGAGCGGCATGAGGTGATAGTCGTGAACCCAGACCACGTCGTCAGGGCGCAGTAATTTCTCAAGGTGGCTGGCAAAATACTGGTTGACGCGAACGTAGCCACCGAGATCGCGGCGCGTAAACTCGGCGAGATCGAGCCGATAGTGCAAAATCGGCCACAGCACGCGGTTCGCAAAGCCGTTGTAGAATTCCTGATAGTCGTCTTTGGCGAGATCGACGGTGGCGTAAGTGATGTTGTCCTGCGCCACGATCTTGACCGATTGCGGCACATCTTCAGCAACGCGACCGCTCCAGCCGAACCACAGCCCGCCGTGACGCTTGAGCGCGGGGCGGATTGCGACTTCAAGTCCGCCCGGCCTTGCGCCGCGGTCGGGAATGCCGACCCTGTTTGACACTACGACGAGCCGCGCCAATACCGGTCTCCCCAGCTTCGCGACAGCTTGATTGCCGTCAAAATCAGTCCTGACATCGAGTAAGTCTGCGGAAAATTCCCCCACAATTTTCCAGTCACTGGATGCACGTCCTCCGACAGGAGGCCGTAGCGATTCCGCATCCGAAGCGCGTCGACAAACATGTCGCGAGCCTCATCCTGCCGTCCAATTTCCCACAATGCATCGACCAGCCAGAACCGGCAAATCAAAAAGGCCGATTCAGGCAGGCCGAAATCGTCGGCAGCGACATACCTCATAACGTTGAAACCACGACGAAGTTCATGTCCGATCGCCTCGACGGTGGACACAAAACGGGGATCATCGGGCGCGACCAGGCCAAGTTCGGCCAACAAAAGGGCACTGGCATCCAAATCATCGCTCTCGAAAGCCGCAGAAAATGCCTTCCGTTTCGGATTCCATGCGTGCCTGAGTACCTGCTCGCCGATGCGACCCGCGATTCCACCCCAATATTGCGCGCGTTCCGGCAGGTTGAGGTGGTTGGCAATGGCCTCCAGCCTCTGGCAACCGGCCCAGCACATCGCTGCCGAATGCGTGTGCACTCGCCGGCGGCCGCGGTATTCCCAGATGCCGGAGTCGGGCTCGAGCGCGAGCTTGGCCGCCTGCTCGCCGAGCGGCTCAATCGTACGAAAGAGCGCCGCATCGCCGGGGCGCGGCAGACGACGATCGAAGAACATCGGCGTCGCTGCCATGATGATGCTGCCATAGACATCGTGCTGGTTCTGATTGACCGCCGCATTGCCGACCCGAACGGGTCCGTCGCCGCCATAGCCGGCAAGCGCGGGTGCCGTCCGCTCCTCGAGCGTATCGGTATGGACGACGCCGTAGAGCGGTCGCACCTGCGGGTCGCGACCGGCCGCAACGCTCAGGATGTAGGAGATGAAGTCCTCCATGGTGCGTGTCGCACCGATACGATTGAGTGCACGCACGACGAAAAACGCGTCGCGCATCCAGCAAAATCGATAATCCCAATTGCGTCCCGAGCCCGGCCCTTCGGGAATTGACGTGGTGAGTGCTGCAACGATACCGCCGGTCTCTTCGTAGTTACACAGTTTGAGCGTGACGGCGGCGCGGATGATTTCGTCCTGCCAGTCGATGGAGAAGGCGAGCCGCCTCACCCACTCCAGCCAATAATCGCACGTGCGGTCGCAGAAATCGCGGCAAGTGCTTTCGAGCGAACCTTCGAACGGCTCATCGGTGCCGAACACCATGTGCACCGGCCGCGTTAACACGAACGACGCCTCGTTCTCGATGTAAGACAGCGGCGCGTCTGTGGTGAGCCGTACTGGCACCTCGTCGCGCCAGAAACGAATGTGATTGCTGCCGGACGACCGCGACATCACCGGCTCGCCATAGCGATGAGTCGTGCGAAAGCGGATGGTAATCCGCGGCATGCCGCTGGTAGGCTCGATGATGCGGATGAGCTGCGGCGGACGAAAGGTGCGGCCGTAAATCTGGAAGCGCGGCGCGAAGTCGGTGACGCGGACAGCGCCGCCCTTGTTGTCGATCAGGTCCGTGACAACGGTTGCGGTATTGCGCACATAGTCCGATCGCGTCTCAACCTGACCATCGAGAACAACATCGGTGAAACCCTTCTCGTCGTTGCCGGAAAGCAATCGACAGAACACAGGATCGCCGTCGTAGCGCGGCAGACACCACCACACGATCCGCGCCGACGGATCGAGCAGCGCCGCGGTGCGGCCGTTACCGATGACCGCAAGATCGAGTCCGTAGTCTGTCATGCCGCAGTTTGTCCGTTGGCGGCGAGCGTGTTCAGGGCATCACGCACGTGGGCCGGATTTCTGAATATTCCCGTGAGGCCCGGGAAGTGACGATTGACGCTGAAACCTTTGCCCCCGATCTCAGGCAAAATCCTGAAAACAGATTCGTCGGTAACGTCGTCGCCGATGAAGACCGGCATTCGACCGTTGAACGGCGCATGCGCCATCAACTTTCGGATGCTTTCGCCTTTGTTGACCCCAGGCCGCAAGACTTCAACCATCGCCTTGCCCACTAACAACTCGGTCGATTCACCGGAAAATGCCGCACGGCAAGCCATGACGTGGCGGCTTAGACGCTCCTCCTCTTTCGGGGCGCCCCGAAAGTGCAACACGAGCGAATATTTTTTGTCCTCCACAAGAACGCCGGGACTCAAAACCGCCGGATCAGCAAGAGATTTACGCAACTCTTCCGACAGCGGCTTTGCCCAGTAAAACACCTTGTTGTCGTCAAGTCGCATTTCGGCGCCGTGTCCGCCGACCGCCGGCAAGCGCAATGGAGAAAACATGCGGTCAAGGTCGGCGATAGGTCGGCCGCTGACCAGCGCAACGGCTCCGTCCGTCAGATCGAAAAGGCGTTTGAGCGATCGGAGCAACGTGTCGGAGACATGCACCTCCGTCGGCGACGGACCGATATCGATGATCGTGCCATCCACGTCGAGCAAAAGCGCAATGGTTTTCAAATCAAGCCTGGCAAAAACATTCATGACGGGGTCGTTGGCAATAGGCGGCACTACTATAATCCGTACGCTACGAGAAGGTTCGGCAGAACGGCCGTGTTTGCTAGCGCGCCAGCACCTCGACGTCGCCGTCGACGCCGGTAACGACCTTGAATTCGCGCTCGTAGACTTTGCCTTCGTTGCGGGCAATGGCGCGATATTCGCCCTCGGCAAGAATCACACGCGGAAAGGCGCCGATCGATTCCTTGATGACGTCACCACCCGGCGTGAGCACCGACCAGGCAGTATTGGCGAGCGCCTCTCCGCCTTTGTCACCGACCAGCTTGAGCGTGATCGCAGCAGCACGGTGGGTCACTGTAATGTCGGTGAGCTTGCCGGGCTGCACGCGAATATCGGAGCGCACGACCGAATTGGCATCGCCATAATTCGACACAATGTAGTAAGTGCCCTCCGGCACAACGACGACGTCGCTGGTCGTGACATGCTCGGCGATGGGACGACGATCACCGGCTTCGAACTGGCTGCCTTTGTAAACATCGAATGAGATCTGGCTGGGCGGAATGCGCACGTCTCCGACCTTGCCTTCGATGCGCAATCCGCCGGCCGGCAGCTCGAAATCTTCGTGCACGGTCGTGCCGCGCAGATCGACCGGCTTGATGGCCGTAGCCAATCCAAATCCGACGTGGACGATGTAACTGCCGGCAGGAAGCACAAGCGTCGGTGTCGGAGATTTGTCTTCCTTCACCAGCTTGAAATTTCCATTCGTGTCCGCCTTGGCGCCGTAGACACGCCAAGTCAGGCCGCCACTGATCGGCACGGCGTCCTTGCCGAAGCGCGCACTGAGCGCGAGCGCCACCTGCCCCGCGGGCACGACCGGAATTGATGCGGTTGCGTTGGCCATGTTCGGCGCCTGTTGGGTCTGCCCCGGCGGCGTCGAGGGAATCGAAAGATTGCTCGGCCCGAAAATGTCACTGCGCGTCGCCGGCACTGGCGAAATCAGGCCGGTCGATGGCGTGGACGAAAACAGTGAATTCTGGGCTGGAGCTGCCTGCGGTGCGATCACAAATGCGGCAAACACAAGGGCCGGCCATAGCCGGCCGCGCGGAGCGGCGGTTGCGGATGCCCTGCTCATGACGCGGATGTTTTCGGCCGAAATCGAGGCGATTTCAAGCCAAGAGGACAAGCCAGTTTGTGGCCTGATTAACGCTGTGGTAGCGCAACCGGTCCCGATTTTCAGAGGTCGCCGATGCCCGATGCCCTAGAACTGCTCAAGACGCGCCGTTCGGTCAAGCCAATCGAACTGGCGGGGCCCGGCCCGACCGCATCGGAAGTCGACACGCTCCTGAAAATTGCCTCGCGCGTGCCCGACCACGGCAAGCTCGCACCCTGGCGATTCATCCTGTTTGAAGGCGATGCCCGAGCCACCGCCGGCGAAGCAATCGCCTCCGCATTTCGCGCCGATCGTCCCGACGCGACCGCCGACCAGATCAATTTCGAAAGCAATCGTCTCGCCCGCGCGCCATTGGTCATCGCGGTAGTGAGCCGGGCCGGGCCGCATGTGAAAATTCCCGAATGGGAGCAGGAGCTCTCCGCCGGTGCCTCGGCGATGAGCCTGGTTTTTGCCGCTCATGCCATGGGCTATGCCGCCAGCTGGATCACCGAGTGGTATGCCTATGATCGCCGTGTGCTCGATGCCCTTGGCCTTTCGTCAAATGAACGAATCGCGGGCTTCGTCCATATCGGACGCCCGGCAAAGCCCCCGGAAGACCGCGAACGCCCCAATCTTAACTCCATCGTCACGCGATTTGGACAGTAGGAACCAAGTCGGCGGCGCGACAGTTAACCTTTATGTAAGGCTGCGGGCGCACGCTCCCTTGTCACGTTTCGGTCACAAGACTCCGCCAGCACTCTGGCCAACTGAGGTCTGACGCGCTCATGCGAGGACCTTTCGCGAGCTGAGCGCGGACAAGGAGACGACGTTTGGTATTCGAGGGACTATTCGCGCGAACGCGTAATGGTGACCGTGCAGCGGAAGCTACCCCGCAACCACAGCCGACCGTGACCCGTCCGACCATCGGTCTCGCGCTGGGCGGCGGTGCGGCGCGCGGCTTCGCGCATATCGGCGTCATGCGCAAATTGCTCGAGCATGGCATCGTGCCCGACGTGATTGTCGGCACATCGATCGGCGCCGTGGTCGGCGGTTGCTATGCCGCGAAGGAAATGGAAAACCTCGAAATCTGGGCGCGCACCCTCACCGTTCGTGGTGTGCTCGGTTATCTCGACATCAGCCTCGCCGGCTCCGGATTGATCGGCGGCGGACATCTCGCCAACCGACTCGAAACGGGGCTCAAGGATACGCGCATCGACGACTTGCCGATCCGCTTTGCCGCCATCGCCACCGAATTCAACACCGGTCATGAGATCTGGCTGACACGCGGACGGCTGAGCGAGGCGCTGCGTGCCTCCTACGCATTGCCGGGAATTTTTCCGCCAGTGTTGATCGGAGGACGCTGGCTGGTCGACGGTGCCCTCGTCAATCCGGTACCGGTCTCGGCCGCCCGCGCGCTGGGCGCGCGGTTGGTGATCGCCGTCAATCTCAACGCCGATATATTCGGCCGCGGCACGATCATCGCCAGCCACGGCTCCGACGAGACAGACGTCCCGACCGAGCCAACCAAATCGAACGGATTGCGCGGGATGTTCAAGGGCGATCGAACATTGCGCCGGCAATTCATGGGGCGGCGCGGACGTCCGGGACTGCCGACGGTGATGGTCGAAGCGTTCAACGTCATGCAGGACCGCATCACCCGCGCGCGACTGGCGGGCGACCCGCCGGATGTCCTGATCAGCCCGCGGCTTGGCAGCATCGGCTGGTTTGAATTCCATCGCGCCGCCGAGGCGATCCAGGTCGGCATGGACGCTGCCGAAAAATCGATCGATGCGGTCAACGAGGCTATTGCCGCGCTGTCGCAACCGAGCAACGGCGGAAACTAGGTCCGACGCTCACGCGGTCCGGATGTAGTCTCGCATCGCCTCGGATTCGCTCTCGACCTCCTCGACGCGTTGCTTGACCACGTCGCCGATCGAGACGAGGCCCACCAGTTCACCGTTGGCGATGACCGGCAAGTGACGGAATTTTCCTGCGGTCATGCGTTCCATGATGCTGGCGCACGAGTCATCCTCGCCGCACGTCGCAACCTCGCGGGTCATCACCTGACCAACCGGCAAGGCAAGTGCGTCCGCGCCGTGCTCCGACAGCGCACGCACGATATCGCGCTCCGACAATATGCCGGCAAGGCGCCCGCCCGGACCGCGGATCAGAACGGCACCGATTCGGTGCGCGGAGAGCGATTTCGCCGCCGCCGCCAGATTGGCCGTCGGTTCGATGGAAACAATGTCGCCGCCCAAGTTACGTTTCTTGGCGGCCAGAATCGATTTGACATTCATGGCAGCCTCCCTATCGCGCATGATTATTTTTAGATGGCTCATGCGCGCGAACACACGTCCCGGTCCACGCGCCACGCATGGCCGGACATATTCAACGATCCCGCCGTGAAGGCAGTTCCGTCAAGACGAAACTGTGTGAAAGAAGACCCGCGTACCTCAGTGAGTTTGCGGCGTTGCAGCAGCGTCGTCGCTTTGCGGCAAATCCGGTTTGGGGTCGAACCAGGAAAAAAGAAACAACCCCGCAAGAAACCCGCCGATATGGGCCTGCCAGGCGACCGATTGACTGCTGCCGGTTATCGGCAGTGAACCCACCCCGAACAGGATATTGATCCCAAACCAGACCGCAACAAAAAGCACCACACGCGCATCCGACAACACGTTGCGCAGCGGGATGGCTGGAACACGGTACGCGCTGTCGTCGGCGCCTCCCAGCAGTGTCAGTGGTCCGCCACGCTGAAACGAAAAGCGCATCGCCGCGGCCATCGTGCCGGAGATAGCGGCCGATGCGCCGATCATTGGGAATTGCTCGCCGGCGTGCGTCGCCAAATGCAGCGCTGCGCCTGCCGCCGCAGTCACCGCGAAGAACGCAAGGAAACGGACTGCGCCGAAACGGCGCGCAACCGCGCTTCCGAAGGGCAGCAGCCAAATCGAGTTGACGAGAAGGTGCGTCCAGTCGGCGTGGATGAAAGCGTAAGTCACAAAGGTCCACACGTCCGCACCGCCACCCGGAAGCGCGTCACCGAGCATGATCGAAGTGTCGTAGCGCACGGGGATGAACGCGAATGTCAGCAGAAATTCGACGTCCTGTTGCTCGCTAAGCAGATAGATGCGCACGACGTGAATGAGTACCAGCACCGCCAGCACGGCGATGATCACGCGCGGAATGTTGAAAATAGGTTCGCGTTTCACGGGAGGATCCGATGGGACGGCCCGGAGTTACGCAGCTTCACGCTTCAGCCGCAAGACACGACGATGAAAAAGAAAAAGGAAGGGCTTTGGCCCTCCCTGAGCCACGTTGCGGGGTTCCGCCACCCTTGACGGGCTGGTCACATCCCATCGCCTCGCCGAGGCCTCAATAAAAACCGGTGCGCCAAGATTTGCACCGGCTAAGTCACATGGGACCTGCCGCGTGATCGATCTTTCGCAGTCGGGCGCGGGGATCGCAATCTCGCCGGATCTGCGGCTCCCTGTGGGCGTCGTTGTCACGATTGGAAAGACCCAGGGCCGTCGTTGTGCGCCACATCGAAGATGGCTTCGCCATCAAATTTATGCAGCTCCGTAAATTCTACCCTCGCATTTTCCGCCGATAACCGGCGGGCGTCGGCCCTTTGCGGCCGTTGGCCCGTATTGGCGGCAACAATCAACCGTAAACGGTCGTCCAGAAACCCGCGTGGGACTATATGTTTTACTGCCAGCCGCTAATGATACAATTTGAACTAAATTGTACTGTGTAAGTTTTTAGACGAATTTTGAGTCCAGTTTTACGAGTATTTGCCGTTCGTTTTACTTTGATTATACTAAAATTGACTCCCACGATTTAGCGCCAATACAAGCGACGTTGTGGGAAATGTGGCCCCAGCACGACGGGAGGGGCCGCAATGGCCAGGCGTTACAAACGGGCACTTCGGATCGCCAGCGTTCTGGTGTTCGCCAGTTTTGCGACTGTGGCCGCATCCATGGCCGTGGCCGCCGGCGAATACACCGCTTCGCTCGGGCCATTCGAGCCGCAAAGCCCGGTTTACGCGATGGTCGGGGAGCCCACACGCGCGCCGATCGGCTGGGTCGAATTCTGCGTCGAATATCGCTCTGAGTGCGCGACTAAGCCCTCCGAGCCGCGAGACGTGGTCCTCACCGCCAAGGCGTGGGGCGACATGCTCACAGTCAACGCCTGGGTGAACGAGTCGATCAAGCCGATGACCGACCTCGAGCATTGGGGCGTGGTCGAGCGCTGGAATTATCCAGACGACGGGTATGGTGACTGCGAAGACTATGTGCTGCTCAAGCGCCGCATGCTCATGCAGGTTGGCTGGCCGCGCGAAGCTCTGCTCATCACCGTCGTGCGCGACAAGAAGGGCGACGGACACGCCGTGCTCACGGTCAAAACCGACCGCGGTGAGTTCATTCTCGACAATCAGGAGCCTGAGGTCCTGCCCTGGACCAAGACCGGCTACCGCTTCGTAAAGCGACAATCACAGTCCGATCCGAACGTGTGGGTCGCGCTTGGTGAACCACGCACCGCGCCCGCCACGGTTTCGGCGCGCTGACAGAAGGAATTCGCGCTCCCGGTCACGTCCCTATGGTCACTCCGTCATCCCTCAGCGTCGCAAGAACTCATTGATCATCGCCGGCGCGAGACCGAGCGACGGTTCATCGAGCAAAAAAAAGCGCGGCTTCGCCGTCAGTCCGCGAGCGCTCGCCAGCAACCGCCACGGTTTGCAGCTTCCGTTGTGCGAGCTCCTAGCGGCATCGCGCGCACACGACGATGGCGGCCCGGTTCGCGTCATCAAGATGCGAACGCGCAGCGGCACTCGTGATGCGCACAATCAGGCGGCAGGTCTACGCTCAGGATCGGCGTCTTGCCCTTCTTCAACTTCGGCAAGGTAAGTGTAGGTGCGCTGCAACTGTTCGCACCTCTGCCGGCTGTCCTGGTCGTGGGTGCGCTTCGCCAATTCGGCGCACTTTTCGGCCTGTCGTCGCAAGAATTTCACTGAAGCCATTTTTCGGACTCTTCGAATTCCCGGCTATCGCATTGCACCATTTCTTATTTTGCGTTGCAACGAAAATTGCATGGTCTCTCCAACACGATTTCGACCCGCAGGGCGACGGTTTGGCAGCCCGCAGAGCGCCTCCGTTCCATGTCCATGCGATTGTCACGAAGCCGTCAGACTCCCGGCATTTTTTGCGTTAATATTTGGCTGCAGAGTGACGCGGCCAACATCGCGAATTTTCCATGCAGCAGAGGATTGATGTCAGCAAAGTGAGTCCGGCCGCATATCAGGCCGTCGCGACACTTCAATCATACGTCGACAAGCCCGTCTTGATGCGAAACTACTCGAGCTGATCAAGATCCGCGTCTCGCAAATCAACGGTTGCGCCTATTGTCTTGCGATGCACACGCGCGACGCGCGCACGCTCGGCGAAACCGACGAGCGCATGCATCTGCTCAACGCCTGGCGCGAAGCGCCGGTCTACAGCGTGCGCGAGCGCGCTGCGCTGGGCTGGGCTGGGCTGGGTCGAGGCCATTACGCTGTTGACGCAAGGCCACGTACCCGATGACGTTTTCGAAGCCGCGCGTCAGGAATTCTCCGAAAAGGAGATTGTTGACCTTACTGCCGCCGCGATTGCCATCGATAGCTGGAATAGGATCGCGATTGCGTTTCGCGTGCCGCCGCAGGTCCAAGGCAAGAAAGCTGCAGCTTAGGATCGATCTGGTCGCCTGATTTTGTGAGGACCGGCCGCTCCCCGCAAATGTCAAGCAAGTTCAGAAGCCAGTACGTAAAAAAATAATCAAGGTCGTGGGGAGGTCGCATGAAGCGAACATCACAAAACCCTTTATCTATTTGGCTTTTTCGCCGTGTTCCGATTTGGCACTGATGGGCCGCGGTACGTTACTACCGAGACTAATGGAACTAATATGGTAGTGTTTTCGAAACGTCTCAGCATCCCTGGCAGTGCCAAAGCATCGCTGGCCGTAGCGACAGTAGAAAAAACCAGCCCAAGTAGCGCGTAAGAGGCGATCATGAGTGGCCCAACCCGTGACGACGAGTCTCCCGATTATAGTAGGTTTGCTCCCAAGCGATTTCGAGAGCAGCCCCCCGCCACAGGCGAACAACGACCCTACGTTCCTTCGGCGCCTACAGTGCCGGCGCCCCGGATACCCAGTACGGAGAGACGCGCGGCGTCGGATTTTCCTTCGTGGCCAGAGCCTGTCCCCGAACCACCGCCCCCGCCTCACCGCCTAGATGATGGACCATCGGCCTTGATCGGACGTGTTGCACTTGTTGTCACATTCGCGGCTGTCGTCGCGCTGGTTCTCATCTTCGCGCGTCCGATATCGCAAGGCGCGCACGCGCTGGTCGATGCAACGTCAAGGCTGTTCGGATCTTCAAAATCGACCGATCTGCTGACGGCGAGCACCGCGACCGAGTCGACCGCTTCGCAGACGCGCACCGCGTCCGCCTCGGTGGCTGCACCGGTCCCCGCCCCCGTTGCGCAAGCGCCTGCCGCCAATGTGCAGCCGGCACCTGCCGCGGTCGCGCAGCCCGCACCGACCACTGTCGCGCAGGCATCCTCGGGTGGGCAGCAACTCTCTTTATCCTCGCCCGCACAACCACTCGGCCAGGAACCCTCGGGTCCGAAGGTCATGGTTCGCGGGGTCACCGACACTGAAATCCGCTTCGGAATTTCCGCGCCGTTCAGCGGTGCGAACAAGGAACTCGGCCAGAATATGCGGCTCGGGATTGAAGCTGCGTTCGACGCGGCGAATGCCCGCGGCGGTGTGAATGGCCGACAACTCAAGCTCATCGCGGCAGACGACGGCTATGAGCCCGCGCGCACTGCCGAGACCATGAAGCGCCTCTACGAGAAGGACCAGGTGTTCGCCGTTGTCGGCAATGTCGGTACGCCCACCGCGGCCGTCGCCTTGCCGTATGCACTTGACCGCAAGATGATTTTCTTCGGCGCATTTACCGGCGCGGGGCTGCTGCGGAGCGATCCGCCGGACCGTTATGTGTTCAACTATCGCGCCAGCTATGCGGAAGAAACTGCCGCCACAGTCAACTATCTGGTGAAGGTGAAACGGCTGAAGCCAAGCCAGATCGCCGTGTTTGCGCAGCAGGATGCTTACGGCGATGCCGGCTTCAGTGGTGTGGCGAAAGCAATACGTGCTCTCGGCGGAGATGAGAACGCGATTCTGCGCCTCCATTATCAGCGCAACACCGTCGACGTCGACGATGCCGTCGATCAGCTGCGCAAGAGCCGCATTCCGATTAGGGCCGTGATCATGGTGCCAGGCTATCGGGCCGCGGCGAAGTTCATCGAGAAGACGCGCGATCTCTTCCCGAGCATGATCTATACGAGCGTTTCGTTCGTCGGCAGCACCGCGCTTGCCAATGAGCTGATGCTTCTTGGGAAAAAGTATGCAAACGGTGTTATCGTGACACAGGTCGTGCCCGCACTCGATGGCCATTCGTCTCTGGTGCTCGACTACAAGGCCGCGCTCGCCAAATATTTCCCGGGTGAGCAACCGGACTATGTGTCTCTCGAAGGGTATGTTGCGGCCAATGTGCTGATCACGGCCTTGCGGCGCAACGGCGCCGACCTCGATACCGAGAAACTCGTGACAACCCTCGAGAATCTGCGCGACCTGGATATCGGTCTTGGTACGCCTGTGAGCTATGGGCGATCCGAGCATCAGGGCGTGCATAAGGTGTGGGGTACGCAGATCGACGAGAACGGACGCTATCAGCCCATCGATCTGCAGTAGGCGACACCTACAAAATCAAAAAGACCGGGGCGGAAACGCTCCGGTCTTTTTCTTTTGCAAGGACGCGAATTCTAGGGCGTGGAAATCAAACCTTTGCTGGTCGCGACGATCCAGCGGTTGCCCCAGCGCACAATTGAATCAACTTTGCCGACGCCGGGCACCGTATCGCCGTGTCTCACGCGCCAGATTCCGTTCGGACCCTGCACGACCGCCATGCCGTCCACGACTTCAATAAGCGCCCAACCGACAATCGTCGTCGGTCTGGTCTCGGGGTATGGCTGCGTTGGCCGGGTCTCCAGCGCAACCGACGCGACCTTCTGATTGGCCTCGCGCTCTGCCACTTGCGGTGTCTGAGGGGCGTTAGATTGCGCGTTGGACGGCGCAGCCGTTTGGGGCGTTTCTTTGCGGTCCTCGGCGGCCTGGGCAGCTTTCGCGGGTTCGGCCGCCTGCGCATCTTCCTTCGGATTCGGACCGGCGGCCGGCGGTGGCGCACCGCTGTTGTCAGCCTGTTCCCGTTTGGCGACCAATTGATCGGCGGCGTTGCGCGGTTCGGAGACGGTATCGATCTGTTTGGCCATCTCGGGTGGCTTCGACGCCTCCGACACTGCGGGCGGCGGTGATTTTGCGGACGAAACGAACAGCAAACGATCAAACGGCTTTGCCCAGGAATTGATCTTGTCGCCAATCTGATCACCGTAAGTGCGCCAGCCAATCGCAGCTCCAGCGCCGAGCACTCCGGCAATGACGAGGCGTGCAACATTGCGCGACGCCCTCCGACGGGCCGATGGCCTCTCATGCGCGACCTGATCATCGTGAGAGATCTGGATGGGCGACTCCGCGACGGAGGCCGTGCCCGATGGTGCGCGCGGTGGCTCAATGGGTTGATCGGATGATCCGTGGGCCGCATTTGGACCATGAGGCCCCCCGTCCCCTGCTGTTTCTTCTTTAGTCCGAGGCACTATCAGCGAGACCACTTCGCTCTCATGGCGCTGCGGAGCATCCAGCATTGCGGCCTGCGGAAGCTCGATCGGCGCATGTGACGGTTCGGAGCGCGACCAATCTTTGGGCACGAGCGAGACCACGTCGGGATCGTGACGCTGGTAGGCGACTGCCGGCATGGTCACATCGGTACGGCCAAGCCCCTTCCTCAACGCCTCGAGTTCGGTCTTGAGTGCAACGGTCTCCACGTTCTGCGCCTCGTGCTGGATCTTGAGGCGATTGATGACGTCGGTCTTCCTGCCGAGCTCGGCAAACTGGTTCGCGGCTTTGTCCTTGAGTTGCTCCACGTCGATCTCGAGACGACGCGCCTGCATTGCGAATTCTGCGCGCAGGAGATCCTTATCGGCCTGAATTTCAGCCATCGACTGCGGGATTGAATTTTCGACGCGCTTCAAGGTGAGCCGCACCGCGCGCGCGTGCACCAGAGGGATGACGGCTATTCCGATCAGGGATGCGAAAAGAAAGCCGATCCCGAAATACATGATTGCTTGAATCATTTCCGGCAACTCACTCACCCGTACGGTTGGCGGCAACAGGACGCGATAGTGACATTAAACCACAATTCCCGGCCGGCAGCAGGATACCAGTGGACCCGATCGGGCCGCATTTACGCATTCAACGCTTAATGAAAGGTCCCAAAAGGCGCCGTCGCCATCCCGAGCATGAATGACGGTTGTGGTTGAAAAACGGCGCGCCTTGCCGGTCTCCGCGTTGCGAGGGCCAACTCTTCCCGTGCGGTGCCGCTCGAGGCGTCTTGTACCGAAGTCACGACCACCCACAAACGGTAGTGTGGTGAGGGTCCAAGTTCAGCATCATCGTCGTTGCGCGACCACCGACCACCATAGACCAGATTGTGGCAACGGCGACTCAATGGAACCGCGTTCCGATTCGGAAAAACGCGCCAGGCGCCGGCAATTTGACGCGCTTGATTCAAAAGTTGTTTTCGTCGAACCGAGAATCATGTTCTGTGTAACGGATATCTCTGTTCCTTGAACGGAGATGAACGGCAGTTGCCGCCGATGATGCGATCCGCTCCTCGGATGCGTGTGGCGCTCAAAAAATTTTTTGCAAGCAGGGAGTCGTCGTGACGTCCGTCGCTCATCACCGACAATCTCCACGTTTCGTCTGTCGCTCGTATATGGCTGTCGCGCTTGCACCCGAACCACCACTCGTCGAATGGATCGCCGAGATCGAACAGAAGATAAAAGACACCGGAAATTTTCTCGTCGGACCGCCAGTCGTCCTCGACCTGTCCGCTGTCAAGCTCAGCAAGTCCGCAATCGCGCATCTTCTGGCGCAACTGGAGCAACGCGGCGTGCGCGTCATGGGCATCGAGAATGCCGACCCTTCACAATTGGACGCCGCCCTGCCGCCATTGCTTCGCTCCACCAAGAAAGAGATTGTGGAAGTCACCGCAGCCGCCCCGAAAGCGCGCGAGGCACAGCGCGAAAAACCACAAGCGCGCGAGGCGCGTTCCGCACCGGCAACGCTACTGCTCGACAAACCCGTTCGCTCGGGACAGTCGATCTATTTTCCGGACGGGGATGTGACCGTGCTCGGCTCGGTGGGTTCCGGCGCCGAGCTGGTCGCGGGCGGATCAATCCATGTCTATGGAACGTTGCGTGGGCGCGCCATGGCCGGTTCGAACGGCAACACGCGGGCGCGCATCTTCTGCACCAAGATCGAGGCCGAGCTTCTCGCGATCGATGGTCACTACCTGACCGCCGATTTGATGGACAAGGCTCTGCGTGATCGACCCGTGCAGGCGTGGCTCGAAGGAAGCGCGCTGAAAATCAGTGCGCTGGACTGAATGATCACCCCAGGAGGTACATTTCAATGGCCAAAGTCGTAGTTGTTACTTCCGGGAAAGGCGGGGTCGGAAAGACCACGTCGACCGCGGCCTTGGGAGCAGCGCTGGCGCAGTTCGGACAAAATGTCGTCGTCGTCGACTTCGACGTGGGCTTGCGGAATCTCGACCTGGTGATGGGTGCGGAACGCCGCGTCGTCTATGACCTTATCAACGTGACTCAAGGCATTGCGAAACTCCCGCAGGCATTGATCCGCGACAAGCGTCTCGAGCGGCTCGCACTTCTCCCCGCCTCGCAGACCCGCGACAAGGATGCGCTGACCGAAGACGGCGTCGCGCGCGTCATCAATTCGCTTAAACAGATGTTCGACTGGGTGATCTGCGACAGCCCCGCCGGCATTGAGCGCGGCGCCACGCTGGCCATGCGTTTTGCCGATACGGCGATCGTGGTGACGAACCCTGAAGTGTCGTCAGTGCGCGACTCCGATCGCATCATCGGCATTCTCGACGCCAAGACGGTCAAGGCCGAGCGCGGCGAACGTGTCGACAAGCACCTTCTTATTTCCCGCTACGATCCTGCGCGCGCTGCGCGCGGGGAAATGCTCAGCATTGATGACGTCCTCGATATTCTCTCGACGCCACTCCTCGGCATCATTCCCGAAAGCGAGGAAGTCCTGCGTGCCTCGAACCTCGGCTCACCGGTAACATTCAACAATCCGTCGAGCGCTCCGGCACGCGCCTATCTCGACGCCGCACGCCGGCTCATGGGCGAAGAGGTCGAAATGACGATTCCGACCGAAAAACAGGGATTCCTCGGCAAACTGTTCGGGCGGAGAGCGGCATGAACCTGTTCAACCTGTTCAGGCGACAAGGCACCGCCCCGGTCGCACGTGATCGCCTGCAAATCCTGCTTGCTTATGAACGCGGCAGCACGCGCGGTGCTCCTGATCTACTTGCCATTCTGCGCGAGGAGATCCTGACCGCCGTCGGCCGTCACGTCGAGATCGACTCCAACCGCGTCAACGTCCGCATGGATCGTGGCGACAAGGTGTCGACCCTCGAAGTCGACATCGAAATTCCGAACACCGTGCGGATGGCGCCAGGCGGAGGGCGACGCAAACGGGCGGTCCCCGCGCATCGTTCTGCGTCCTGATTGCGGCACACGTGCCGCGCGAGGATGCGGCGCTGCCACAATTTGGAATGTTCTGTTAAATTTTCTTGCGAAGGTACTAAGTTGCCCCTGATCTTTCGCCCGCTACCGCTATTTTGCTCGGCGGGATTTGGGCGGTTCATTTCCGGTTCGGCGCCGGACACTCCAGATCTCATTCTGTGTGTCGGCCTGAACCACTAGTAATGCTCATTCATGAAGGCACACGGGTGCCCCGGCCAGCTTGCCGGGGCTCTTCTTTTGTGCGCCAGCCACGCGCAAGGCGTTTCAATTGACGCGCCCTCTGCTCATTTCCTGTTGCCAAAGTTTGAGCACTCCAGGGGGAAACTCGCGCTCTCCGGCGCCCACGCGCCGGCAGGCTTCGGGCCACATCTCAAGCAAGGCCTGGTCCCGACGGAATAGTTCGCTCTGTGAGACTTCGCCCGCTTCTGTACTCGGCCATTGGTCGGCTGCCATTCGCAGCAGTTCGATCAGTGGAGGTATGTCTCTCTCGGTAGCCATGTCTACTCCCCCATCACTTTTTAGCCGTGGGTTAAACTAGGGGCACGAGACAGGTACCGCAGTGTTGGCCGTCACAAAAAGACGCATTCACTGCAAAAGTCTGTGCAAACTTACGGTACTTCACTACCGGCTCCGCCGAGTGCAGCGGGAAAATTCTCAACCGATCCGTGTTAAGCGCTCCACATAGTGGTTCCAGCGACGAACGTAGATGTCCGCGCCGGCGCGGATCATCTGTGCGGCCTTCTCGTCGAGCGTGCGAATGACGCGCGCGGGTGCCCCGACGATCAAGGAGTTGTCGGGAAAGCTCTTCCCTTCGGTGACGACGCTCCCGGCACCGACCAGCGAATTTTTTCCGATCTTTGCCCCGTTGAGCATGATGGCCCCCATCCCGATCAGGGAATTGTCGCTCACCGTGCAGCCGTGCAAGATGACATTGTGCCCGATCACGCACTCGCGCCCGATCGTCAGCGGAAATCCTGGATCGGTGTGCAGGGTGGCATTGTCCTGGATTTGCGAACGCTCGCCGAGCTCGATCCATTCGTTGTCGCCTCGCAAGACCGCCCCAAACCAGACGCTCGCCTCGGCCTTTAGCCGCACGCGACCGATCAGCACCGCGGTTTCGGCAATGTAGAACTGCCCCTCGGGCGGAAATTCGGGCGACTGACCCTCGAGCCTGTAAATCGGCATTGCTGGCCATCTCCATGTCCGATATCGGCGCGCGCCAAGAGTACGCGCCAAGAGTACGCCATGGGCGCGGGACAGCCATGACATGCCTGAACTGGACTGACCTGGAAAGTGGCTAGGCGAGCAGGAAACCGCAGGCCTGCAATGTCATCACCAGTACGAGGCCCGACATCAGGCTCCAGAAGCCGGCGATCAGCGTTGCCAGAAACACGAACTCGAAACGGCGGCCTTCAAGCCGGCGGCCGAGGATGGTGTTGCGCATGATCAGAAACGGCGCCGACACGACGAGCAGCGGGACTGAAGCGAGAGCTGCAACACCGGGGCCAGTGCTCAACTGGCTGAAACTCGGCAAGCGGCTGGTGAAGACCCGGTAGCCCGAACTGCACATGCCGGCGACGGCAAAGCCGATCAGCAGCGCGAATAGCATCTGTAACGATTCCGGGGTCATTCGCGGCCTCAACGCAATACGGGCGGGCATCTGTTGCAAAGGCACGGGGCGAGCGCCAGCCAATCCTTAATGAATGGTAAACGCCGGGGACCAGCCGGAACGCCGCGGGTGCGAATTGGCGTGGCATAATCCGGCCGATTCGCGGGCCAGGAGCCGAAGTCTGACAACCCTCACACAGGATCGTTCGCCGAGAGCACGACGCAACGCCCGGCGCAAGCCACGCGCCGGACACGGTCCGCTGCTGGCCCCGCTAATGGTGTTCGGCGCCGTCGTCCTGTTCGGCGCCGCCTATGTCACCTATGTGCTGTGGCCGCGCTGGCCCGACAGCCCTGTCACGCTTGATGCGCCGACTGTGCCGATCGTTGTTTCAGGCACGATGTTCAATATCGAACTGGCGGCCATCCGCATGAACGTCCAACGACGGCTCGGCACGCACGAACGCGTCGACCTCTCTTACATCTGGCCGAGCCTGACGCCGCCCGATCCTGCGATCAAGCCGACAATCGGGGCGCCGATTGATCCCAACGAGCGTCTATTCGTCACCATTGCGTCCGGAGACACCACCCTGCCCTTGATGGAGCGCGTGCAGACCATCTATCCGCGCTACCTGGTGGCCGAACCGGTTGCCGGTCCGCCCGGCTTGACGTTCCGCGGCTTTCGCAGCGACACGCCCTATCAGGGCGAAGATCTGGTCTTCGAGTCGAACGCACCCGAGCATTTCCTGGCGCGCTGCTCGCAAAAAGGCGTCACGAATTCCGGCACCTGTCTCCTGGAACGACGCATCGGCAACGCCGACATCACCCTGCGCTTTCCGCGCGACTGGCTAGACAACTGGTCGGACGTCGCTAGCGGAATAGATCGCCTGATCGCCAGGCTGCACCCGGAAACGAAGTAATATGCCCGCACTTGTTGCGGGCATCCGCGTCTTGGCGGCCCAAAAAAACGTGGATCTCCGGGACATAGGCGCGGCACGCCGTCCTTTGGACGGCTATGCCCGGCGATGACAAATCCGCTACACTTCCAGAAAATCAGTCCACCAGATCGACGTCGAGGATCGGCAGCTCGAGAATATAGGACCGGCGACCTTTCTCGATTTCGAGAAACAGGACTGCGATGAATTCTTCGCCGATATAAACTTCAAGCGAGTCCGTCTTTTTTGGGCGCGGGACGACACGGATATTGTCGTTGGCGAATTTGTTGCGCAGGTAGGCATTGAGCGTCGGCACCGGCTGGATGCTCGGGTCGTTGCCGACCTGAATTACCATGCGGAAATTGTAGGAACGCTCGCCCTCGTCTTCATCGACGGTGAGTTCGCCAAGATCATCCGCACCAACGAAAATTTCAGCGGTATCGGGGGATTTCGGCACGACGCGGATCTGCGCATTGCCGAACAGCTTTTTCAAATACCCGTCAATTTTTCGGACTTCCTGGACATCCACGGACCGCTCCTCATCTCAAGGCAACGTCTTTGCCTGATCGGACAGCCCGGCGCAAGCGATCCGTCAACCGTCGAGCATAATGCCGTAGAGCATCTGGTCCATGGCGCGGGACGGCTCAGGGCAGCCGGCCTCGCCCACGACTTTCGCCGGAACGCCGGCGACGGTGACATTGTTCGGTACCGGTTTGATGACAACCGAGCCGGCCGCGATGCGCGCGCAATGGCCGACCTCGATATTCCCGAGAATCTTCGCGCCCGCGCCGATCATGACGCCGCGCCGGATTTTCGGATGACGGTCCTCGTGCTCCTTGCCGGTACCGCCAAGTGTTACATCATGCAGGATCGAAACGTCATCCTCGATCACCGCCGTCTCGCCTACGACAAGACCCGTTGCATGGTCGAGGAAAATGCCGCGACCAATTTTCGCAGCCGGATTGATGTCGCACTGGAATACCGATGACGAACGGCTTTGCAGATATAGCGCAAAATCCTTGCGGGATTTGCCGTAGAGCCAGTGCGCAAGGCGGTGCGTCTGGATCGCGTGGAAGCCCTTGTAATAGAGCACCGGCTCTATGAAACGGCTGGTCGCCGGATCGCGGTCGACCGTGGCGACGATGTCGGCGCGAAACGCCTCGCCGAGCGACGGCCGATCATCCAGCGCATCGTGATAGGCCTGACGAATGAGGTCAGCGGAGACGTCGGCGTGGTCGAGCCTCTGGCTGACGCGGTGCGCGATCGCTGCCTCGAGCGTGTCGTGGTGAAGGATGTTCTCATAGATGAAGGTTGCGAGCTCTGGCTCTCGGCGTGCGACGTCCTCCGCTTCGCTGCGGATGCGCGCCCAGACCGGATCGACTTTATCGAGGGCCCGCGCGGGCCGCGTCTGATATTGAGCCATGAACCATGCACTCCTGGCGTCTCTCGATCTCCACATAGGTCTTTTATCACATTTTCGCAGCTGCCAAGTGTGCCAAAGAGTGTGAAACAACGCCACCGCGCGCCGGACCAGCGTCTGGCGCATGGCTCATGCGCGTTGGTTAAGGAAATCGATAACAGCGGTTTTGAAGACCTTGTCGCCAACCGCAAGCATGTGGTCGCGGCCGGGAATATCGAGCGCGCGTGCCCCGGGAATGAGCGCGGCCAATTCCTGGGCATTGCCTGCCACCTTGTCGGTTGTTCCAACGGCAACCATGATCGGGGCCACGATCGTGGCGACCTCGGCGCGGCTTAGAGTCTGCCGCGAGCCGCGGATACAGGCGACGAGCGCGCGCAGATCGGATTTCGTCTGTTCGGCAAAAACGCGGAAGGTGCGCCCCGTCGGATCTTTCACATCGGCGACAGTCGGAGCTTCGAGAGCTTCGGCAATGCTCTCCGGAAGCCCAACGCCCTCAACGAGCCGAATGCCAAGGCCGCCGAGTATCGCCGAACGCACGCGCGCCGGGTGCGCGACCGACAGAAAAGCGGCGATACGCGAGCCCATCGAGTAGCCCATCAGGTCGGAACGTTCGATTTCCAGATGATCGAGCAGCGCGCGAACATCCTCGGCCATGATCGCGCTGTGATAATCGGCAGGATCGTAAAGCTTGGTCGATGCACCGTGACCGCGATTGTCGAGCGCAATTGCACGCCGGCCAGTTTTGGTAAGTGTTGCAATCCAGCTGGTGAGCAGCCAATTCACTTCTTTGGTCGAGGCGAAGCCATGGATGAGCACGATCGGCTCGCCCTCACCTTCGTCGAAATAGGCGATCTCGACTTCTCCATCTCTGAAACTGGGCATGCGTGGTGTTTAGCCGTGCGCGAGCGCAATTGGCTGCATTTCCTTCAGCCTGCGTTTCTCTCTGCGGCGGCGGAAATAACGCAGAGCCATCCTTTCGGTTGCACTCTTGAGCGCGGACATGAAACCGAACACCGCGAACAGCGCACCGATGAGCCAGACGCTTGCGTCGAAAGCAAGCGCGGCGAGCGTGATCGCGCCGCGACCGACGACCTTGAGAATGGCCCGCGTGCGGCTTCCTTCTTTTTCCGCAAGCCTTGCGACGCGCGTCACCTCGGCCGGCTCTTTCGCCACCTTCAGACCATCGAACGCCGCGCGGCCACCCGCGGCGCGTTCGAGACGACCGACATCGCGCGCAAGGTTGAGCAGACCGCCCGCGCGCTCCACCTTCACGGCATCCCGTGCGGCACGCACCGCCAGCACGGGGCTCCCGCCCGAAAAACCAGCCTGGCGCACCATGCGGCCAATATTGCCGGCAAGTTCACCGCCAAGACTTCCGGTCTTCCGCGCGACCTTCACAAGCGTCAGGCCGGCGCGCACCGGAGCCGCGGCGCCGAAGGTGAGATAAGTGCCGGCGGTGATCGCGATGCCGACACTGGCGAGCCCAAGCACCAGTTCGTCGGCCTGTTCGCCGGCGGCTAGCCGTTTTCCCTCGCGCAAAGCGTCGCGGATATCGCCGAACACGAAGAGATCGCCAACAGCAGTTCCCGCGAGCGCAGCCATATCGTCGGGCTCGCCAGTGATCAGACCGCGGGCGAAGCTTTTTGCCTTATGGCTGGTCGTTGTAGCCTCGGCGGTCGCGCTCGTCACCTTCTCCTGCAGCACCGGAACTCCCGTCCTGCTACGGCCGCGTCGAAATTGTCATCCAGCGCCTGGTTCGCGATGCGGGACGGATCGTCGAGGCCATAAATCGCATCGACCGCGCGCGGCACCGCATAAAGAGCGGCAAGCGCAAGCAGAAGAACAGCCGCGAGAGCCGGCCCGATTCGAGGGACGCGCATTATGGCGGGCTGTTCCAACGGTCCGGCTCCACAGATTCCGATCTTCACGCTCTGTGCCCGCGAACCAAGGCGTTTCCACGGCACTGATGGCTGAATTCTGTGATTGAGCTAGGCATCGCCGAGCCGCCTCGCTATGGTGCCGTCCGAAATTTCGTCGCCCGAGCGGCGGCCGGCACCAGGAGTTTGCATGGCAGAACACGTTGTCCCCCACTTCCACAATGATCCAGGCGTTCCGGTGATCGAAATCGGCGCCAAGGAATTCATGTGTGTCGGGGCAACGCCGCCGTATGACCATCCGCACGTGTTCCTCGACATCGGCGAGGACAAGGAAATCATCTGCCCCTACTGCTCGACGCTCTATCGCTTCAACTCAAAGCTTGATCCGCATGCGGCGCGGCCGCCTGAGTGCGCGCTGCCTGTGTCTGCCGCCGCCTGACCTGCATCGGGAATTCCGACCATGGCGCAGCCGCGTCATGTCATCATCGCCGGAGCCGGCATAGCCGGATTGACAGCTGCGCTGGCGCTCGCGCGCGCCGGCATTCGCGTGACGGTTTACGAACAAACCGAAAAACTTGAAGAGACCGGAGCCGGTGTTCAGCTCTCGCCGAACGGCAGCCGCGTCCTGATCGCGCTCGGGCTGCGCGAGCGTCTTGCATCAGTTGCGGTCGCGCCAAAGGCGATTCGCGTGATGGCGGGCGGGTCTGCGCGTGAAGTCGTACGCATCCCCTTGGGTGAAGAAGTGGAACGGCGTTTTGGCGCGCCCTATTGGTCGATCCATCGCGGCGATCTGCAATTGGCGCTCGTCGATGCCGTTCGCAATGAACGCGACATCGCGCTCGAACTAGGCACGCGCATCGAGGATTTCGCGGCGCATGGCAGAGGCGTCAGCGTGCTCGGCAAGCGCGGTTCGCAGGTGCTCGATGAACGCGGAATCGCACTGATCGGTGCCGACGGGATCTGGTCAAACGTCGCCTCTCGCCTACGGCGGTTACCGCCGCCGACATTCCGGCACCGCACGGCCTGGCGCGCGCTCGTTCCCGCTGACGCAGTGCCGGAGGAATTTCGTCAGCCACTGGTGCATCTCTGGCTCGGTCAGGACGCGCACCTCGTCCATTATCCGGTCAAGTCCGGCACGCTCATCAATATCGTCGGCATCGTGCACGACGAATGGAACGAGATCGGCTGGTCCGCAGCCGGCGATCGCGCCGAAATTCTCCGGCATTTCGCCCGCTGGGCCTGGTCGGAGAAGGCCCGCGCGCTGATCGCCGTTCCCGATCGCTGGCTGAAATGGGCGCTGTACGACCGCAAGGATCCATTCCGCGGATCGAAGGTCCCCGTCACCCTTATCGGGGACGCCGCCCACCCAATGATGCCATTCCTCGCTCAGGGCGCGAGCATGGCGATCGAGGACGCCGTCGTGCTCGCGGACATGCTGGGGAAATATATCGACGATCCGGCCGACGCGCTGCGGGCCTATGAAGGCGCCCGCTGGCACCGCACGGCGCGTGCCCAACAATTCTCCCGCCGTCAGGATCGTATTTATGGGCGAAGCGGACCGGAAGCCTTCGTGCGCAATCTGGCGATGCGGGCGATGGGCGGAGAGAGGCTGCGCGCACGCTACGATTGGCTCTATAGTTGGCGGCCACCGCAACGCTACGAGACCGTTCCAGCATGATCTTTCCATCGACCGTCGCCGGCAGTCTGCCGAAGCCAGCCTGGCTCGCGGAGCCGAACAAGTTGTGGCCGCAGTGGCGACTGCGAGGCGATGAACTCGCCGCCGCCAAGCTCGATGCAACACTGCTCGCGATCAAATGGCAGGAGGATGCCGGCATCGACATCGTCTGCGACGGAGAAATGTCGCGTCAGCACTTCGTGCACGGCTTTCTTGAATTCGTGGACGGGATCGACTTCGCGCATAAAGTCGAGATGGGAATCCGCGCCGACCGCTATAAGGCGATGGTGCCCGTCGTGCGCGGCGAGCTGAAACTCAAGGGCCGCGTGCACCAGACGGAAGCCCGCTTCGCCCGCGCGCACACCCTGCACAAACTGAAGATCACGATGCCGGGCCCGATGACGATTTCCGATACAATTGCCGACGCGCATTACGGCGACAAGATCAAGATGGCGATGGCTTTCGCTGACCTGCTCAACCAGGAAGCGCGCGCACTTGAAAAAGACGGCGTCGATGTCATCCAGTTCGATGAGCCGGCATTCAACGTGTTCATGAATGAAGTTTCCGGCTGGGGAATCGAGGCGCTGCATCGCGCGATCGACGGGCTGAAATGCACCACGGCGGTGCACATCTGCTACGGCTACGGGATCAGGGCGAACATCGACTGGAAGAACTCGCTCGGCAATGAATGGCGTCAGTACGAGGAGATTTTTCCCGCGCTGGCAAAAAGCCGTATCGGCCAGGTTTCGGTCGAGTGCATCAACTCACACGTTCCGCTCAAAGTTCTGTCGCTGCTCGAAGGCAAGGATGTGCTGGTTGGTGTGATCGATGTTGCGACCGACAAGGTTGAGACATCACAGCAGGTCGAGCAGGTCCTCGCTGAGGTGATGAAGTTCGTGCCCAAGCAAAAGATTGTCGCCTGCACCAATTGCGGTATGGCACCGATGCGACGCGATATCGCCGAGGCGAAGTTGATTGCGCTCGGCAAGGGCGTGGCGCTGGCGCGGAAGAAATTTGGCTAGCGCGCCGCGCGGCCCATCACGTCCATCAATTCGGCGACCTTGCGCCGCTGATCGACCTTGTTGCCGCTCCTGATCGCGCGATTGACACAATGCGCCACATGATCGCGCAGGATTTCTTCTTCGGCACGCCGGAGCGCGGCGCGGACTGCACCGATCTGCGTCACGATGTCGATGCAATAGCGCTCGTCCTCAACCATGCGGGCGAGGCCCCTCACCTGACCTTCAATACGATTGAGCCGCTTGAGCGTTGCCGCCTTGCTGTCCTTTGCCATGCCGTCTATATACCCCCTGGGGGTATTGGAGACAAGGTGCAGGCGTGACGGCAGAGCATTACCACGGGTGTCATCACGATCATGCACCGGCAGGCCGTCTGGTCGATCCCGTGTGCGGCATGACGGTCGATCCACATATCGCCAAGCACCGTTCCGATCATCAGGGTCACACCTATTATTTCTGCTCGGCCGGCTGCCGCACGAAATTCATAAACGATCCGGAAAAATATCTCGGCCGGCGCCAGCCTGAGCCCGTAGCCGAAGGCACGATCTATACCTGCCCGATGCATCCGCAGATCCGGCAGGTCGGTCCGGGCTTCTGCCCGATCTGCGGCATGGCGCTCGAGCCGGAGCTCGCCCGGAGCGACACCGGACCGAATCCCGAGCTTGTCGACATGACGCGCCGCTTCTGGATCGGTCTTGCGCTCACGATCCCCGCGTTCGTCCTCGAAATGGGCGCGCATATCGCGGGCGCGCACAAATGGGTCGATCCGACATTCTCGAACTACGTGCAGTTCGCTTTCGCCACGCCGGTCGTTCTCTGGGCCGGCTGGCCTTTCTTCGTACGCGGCTGGCAGTCGCTGGTGACACGCAACCTGAACATGTTCACGCTCATCGCAATGGGCACCAGCGTGGCCTATGCCTACAGCCTCGTTGCCACCTTTTTCCCTGGCATTTTTCCGCAGGTGTTCCGCAGCACCCATGGCGCCGCGCCGTCGACGTATTTCGAAGCAGCCAGCGTCATCACAGTCCTTGTGTTGATGGGTCAGGTCCTCGAATTGCGCGCGCGCGAAGCAACATCGGATGCGATCCGCGCCCTCCTCGACCTCGCGCCAAAGACGGCACGCCGCGTCAAGGACGACGGCAGCGATGACGAGGTTTCTCTCGATGAGATCCAGGCGGGCGATCGCCTGCGCGTGCGTCCGGGCGACAAGGTCCCGGTCGATGGCGTCGTGCTGGAAGGCCGTTCGGCCATCGACGAGTCGATGATCACCGGCGAGTCCATGCCCGTCACGCGGGAAAAGGATTGGCCCGTGATCGGCGGCACGCTCAACAAGAGCGGAAGCTTCGTCATGCGGGCCGACAAGATCGGGCGCGATATGCTGCTGTCGCAGATCGTGCAGATGGTGGCGTCGGCGCAACGCAGCCGCGCCCCGATCCAGCGTCTGGCCGATCAGGTCTCGGCCTGGTTCGTGCCGGCCGTGATTGCGGTAGCAATCGCAGCCTTCGCAGCCTGGGCCATGTTCGGCCCGGAGCCCCGCTTCGCCTATGCCATCGTGGCGGCCGTGAGCGTTCTCATTATCGCCTGCCCCTGCGCGCTCGGACTCGCGACGCCGATGTCGATCATGGTCGGTGTCGGGCGCGGCGCGCAGGCTGGCGTACTGATCAAGAACGCCGAAGCACTGGAGCGAATGGAAAAGATCGACACGCTGGTGATCGACAAGACCGGCACGCTGACCGAAGGCAAGCCGAAAGTGATAGCGGTCCGCGCTGCGCCCGGATTTGATGAGGCGCAGGTCTTGAAGTTCGCGGCGAGCGTTGAGCGCGGCAGCGAACATCCTCTCGCGACAGCGATTTTGGCCGCGGCGGCCGAGCGGAAGCTCGAACTTGCGTCAGCGAGCGACTTCGATTCACCCGCGGGCAAAGGCGTCACCGGGACGGTCGAGGGCAAAAAAGTCGCACTCGGCAATGCTCGTTTTCTTTCGGAGCTCAACATCGACACGTCTTCCATGCGCGAGGAAGCTGAACGCCTGCGCGGCGATGGTCCGACCACTATTTTCCTCGCAGTCGACGGCAAATCGGCTGGCGTCATCGCCATTGGAGATCCGATAAAACAAACCACGCCGGACGCGCTGAAGGCCCTCGCCGCCGACCGCGTTCGCGTGGTCATGCTTACTGGCGATAACCGCACCACCGCGCAGGCCGTCGCGCGCCAGCTGGGCATCGGCGAGGTTGAGGCGGAGGTCCTGCCCGATCAGAAGGGTGCCGTCGTCGAAAAATTGCGTCGCGAGGGCCGCGCGGTCGCGATGGCCGGCGATGGCGTCAATGATGCGCCGGCACTCGCCACCGCCGAAGTCGGCATCGCCATGGGAACGGGCTCAGATGTCGCGATCGAAAGCGCCGGCGTCACTTTGCTGAAAGGCGACCTCACGGGCATTGTGAAAGCGCGCGTGCTTTCGCAAGCCGTGATGCGCAACATCCGGCAGAACCTGTTTTTCGCATTCATCTACAATGCGCTTGGCGTGCCGGTGGCCGCAGGCATTCTCTATCCCGCCTTTGGTCTGCTGCTGTCGCCGATCATCGCCGCCGCGGCGATGGCGCTGTCTTCGGTCAGCGTCATCGGCAACGCTTTGCGGCTGCGCGGGATCAGGCTCTAGGCGCTAATAGACCGCGAGATATTTCAGCAACGACAGAACGCCAATGATGATGACGATCACGCGGACGATCTGCCTCGCCCGGCCGTCGATCGGCAACATGTTGATCAGATAAAGAACTAGAACGACGACGAGGAAGGTTATGAGAACGCTTATCAAAATATCCATGCTTGCCCCCGTTTAGAGCCACGGTCGTAGCGGGTCCCACGCCAACAAGTTCCCTGGCGGAGAAAAGTTCCACCGTTCATTGCACGGTGTCAGCGCTGGCAGGTCAGCGGGGCGCGGGTGCGCTCGCCGCCGGGGCCGGGGCACCGGATCCAGCCTTGCAATTCTTGTCAGCCGCGGCCTTGCGCAGCTGCACCATCTCCCCGCGCAACTGATTGTATTCGGGCCCATAGGCCATGCCGCTCGCAATCTGGCCGCCGGCACCAGTGCCGGCCTTTGCCGTCAACGCCTCGAGTTCGCGTTGCCGATTCAAGTTGGCCTGCGACGCCGTCGCGATCTCGGGGCAGCTGTAGAGGACGTAGCGGTCAGGCTCGACCAGAAAGCGGCTGGCGGCGTCTTCTGAAGCGCATCCGGACAGCGCAAACGCCGCAGATAGTGTCCCCAGGAGCGCAACCACCCGTATCGGCCGTAAACGTGTCATTGGTAGGCAGCTATCTAACAAATTTGGCATCACAAGAGCCGAATAAGGGCTGCAATTATCGCGGTTTGACCGGGACCTGGCGAAGAATCCGGTCAAGTTCGGCAGCAATAGCGACCGCCGAGGGTGTATCGGAATGCACGCAGACCGTAGCGGCTTTGACGGGAATGTCCCGGCCGGCAGTCGTCGTAACCGCGTGGTCCCGCATCACGCGCAGCACGCGCGCAGCGGCTTTCGCTGGATCGACCGCGTCGTGAACGCGGCTGAGGATCAGGTTGCCGTCTCCGTCGTATTCAAGATCGGCATAGAATTCCGGGATCAGTTCGACGCCCTTGTCGCGGTAAGCGCTTTCATGCGCGGTGAACGCCATTCCGAGAATGGGTACGCCGAACGGCAGCACCGCGTCGGCAATCGCCGCCGCAATTTTCCCGTCACGCGCCGCCATGCCATAGAGCGCACCGTGCGGCTTCACGTGGCTCAATGGAAGGCCTTCGGCCTCCAGAAAGGCTTTCAATGCACCGACCTGGTACGTCACGAGGTCGGTCACTTCCGCCGGCGCAATGACCATGGCCCTGCGGCCGAAGCCCTGCAGATCGGGCAGCGACGGATGGGCGCCGACTTTCACCTTGTGTTTTTTCGCGAGACGAACCGTCTCGCGCATGATCGTCGGATCCGAACCGTGAAATCCGCAAGCGACATTGGCGAGATCGATGTGGCGCATCATCGCCGCATCGTCGCCAAGGCGATAAAGGCCAAACCCCTCGCCCATGTCGCAGTTGATCGTCAGCCGCATACAATCGGTTTATCATCCATTTGTTTAAGAAGGCAGCCGGATTTTTGCCGGCAACGGTGATTGATGGACCTTCCGCCTCTCCTGCGCCGAGCTGTCGACGACGTGCTGGAGGGCACTGTACTGTCCGATATCGCTGCGACGGCGGCAGTGCTTTCACAGCGCTACCGTGAGGAGAGGCACGACGCGAAACCTCACGCCATAAGCGATCGCGATGCGCTCGCCTATCTCGCGGTGCGTCTGCCGGCGACCTACGCGGCCGTCCGCGCCAGCTTCGACGCCGTAGCGGAGGCTCGCCCAGACTTTACGCCAAAGACCGCGCTCGATATCGGCGCTGGGCCGGGCACTGCGCTTTGGGCTGCGTCAGAATGCTGGCCCGGACTCGCCGATGCCGTGCTCATCGAAGCAAGTGCTAAATTTCGTGACTATGGCGAGCGGCTCGCGGCTGGGCTCGAGGTGCCACACGTCACCTGGCGCGTTGCGGATGCCGCGGTTGACGCCGTTGATTGTGGAACGCGCGACCTCGTCACTCTGGCCTATATCCTGAATGAGCTTGCCCCCACGGTCCGGCGTTCTGTTTTGCAAAGGCTCTGGGAGCGGACTGCGGACACTCTGGTGATCGTCGAACCGGGAACACCGGCCGGGTGGCAGCGGATTCTTGTCGCGCGCAGTCAGCTGATCGAGGCCGCCGCGCATGTGATCGCGCCCTGCCCGCATGCGCATGCGTGCCCGCTTCAGCCGCCGGACTGGTGTCATTTCGCCGAGCGCGTTGCCCGCTCGCGCGTCCATCGGCAAACCAAACGCACGGACGTCCCCTGGGAAGACGAGAAATTCAGCTATCTGGCAGTTTCGCGAAAACCGGCACCGCATGCCGGAGCGCGAGTTATAGCTCGCCCCCGAAAAGCCAGCGGTCATACGACCCTGAAGCTGTGCCGGCCCGACGGATCGGCGAGCGATCAGGTGGTCTCACGCCGCGACGGCGCGCTGTTCAAGCGCGCGCGGAAAGCGGATTGGGGCTCTTTGGTTTAAGAACGCTCCTGCTGTCTAGCGGATCTTCGCGAAGTCGCCGTGTCGACCGAGACCGTCCTTGAAGCGCGCGGCACCGGCAACGCCGTCTTCAATCAAGGCTTCGCGGCCATTGTACCATTCCTGAATCAGCGCCTCTCGAATGGTGAGGCCATGACTCTTGATCGCCGAGCGGCGGTCGACCCGCACGCAGACCTGCGGGAACCGTGCAATCTCCTGTGCCAGTTCCTCTGCCTTTGCGCGCGCACCTCCTTTGGGGGTTACGTATTCGCACAGGCCAATGTTCAGACACTCTTCGGCAGGCACTTTTCGTCCGGTCAGAATAATTTCCAATGCGCGACCCTGGCCAACGATGCGCGGTAGGCGCACCGTTCCACCGTCGATCAATGGCACGCCCCAGCGACGGCAATAGACGCCGAAGTAGGACTCCTTCGCCATCACGCGAAAATCGCACCAGAGGCCGAGCTCCATGCCGCCCGCGACAGCGGGGCCCTCGATTGCTCCGATGACCGGCTTGTCCAACTCGAGGCGAGAAGGACCCAAGGGTCCGCGTGGAATCTCCCCGCCATTGTTTTGAGGGCCGATTGTCGGGATGTCGAGTTCACCAAGCGGATAGTCGGCGTTCAGCGTGCTGACGTATTTGAGGTCCCACCCGGCACAGAACGCTCCGCCTGCACCGTAGAACACGGCAACCGATGCTTTCTTGTCGGCATCGAATTCAAGGAATGCCGCGGTCAGCGCATCGGCGCTTGCGGGATCCATTGCATTCCGGGCCTCCGGCCGATCATGGATCACCGTCCAGACCGTTCCGCTCTTTTCGATCCTCACTGCCACGCCGGCCTCCTTTGAAAATGCGCCGTGATGTGCGTCTCCGTGCGACGTGGCAGCAATTATCAAATTCTTGTCCGGGATCGACAAGACTTTGCCGGTGGGTGGCAGGTAATCGGCGGCAAGAATTTCTCACCAAACCGACCCCCCGCAATGTCCTTAATTCATTCCGCCGCGGCGTTGATCTATTCCGCCTTGGCCCTGGCCGAAACGTTCGTACTTCTTGCCGTTGTACTTGGCCTTTTTTGGCTGGTTGCACGAACAATACTTAGGATTCGCAAGGATTAGACGGCGTCGCGGACCTGCGAAAGTCCGCTGGTCATCCTTGACGGACATCGTAGCTGCCGTGTGATAGTAACGGTCCTTCCCGTAGACATGCAGTAGCTGACCATGCACTCACTTCTGACTTCACCGTCCGCCATCCGGCATGATGAAAGAGCAAAACGTTGCCCCTCCTCGTTCTTGATCGTGGTGGGCGCGGCCGCGCTGCTGATGCAGGCGACATGCGCCTATGCGCAGCATGCTTCGGCGCCCCCCGGTATGAGCGACAAGGAAAAGGCGAAGATCCAGGAGAAACGGGCCTTCCAGAAGGATACCGACGACGCCTACCAGTCCACGATGAGCAGACTGCCGGACGTCAAACAACAAAAAGTCGATCCTTGGGGAAATATGCGCGCAGCCCCGCAAAAATAAACGCCGCGCCCGGGGGACAATATGTCGGACAGAGCTACGGCGGTGATTGCCGCAGCGATCGCTGCTTTCCTTGGAATCTTTTTCACGCGGTACATGGTCTCAGGCCATACCGAACTTCTCGTTGAAGTGTTGATTGCACAGTTCATCGGAAACGGTCTGCTGGCGGCGATCCTGGTCACACTGCTCATTCGCTGAAAAATAAAAGAGGCCGCTTCAGTCCGCGGCCTCTTTCATTGTTATGCGATTGAAATCAGTAGCCGCCCCAATTCTGGTCGCGCAGCAGCTGAAAACGAATATTCGGATCCGGATCGGTGCCGAGATCTCGTCCATCCCAACTGTATACTTCGGGCGGTCGTTGGATCTGCCGAGCATAAACGGGGTCGGATGCGTAGTGGTGCATTGCTTTGTTTTTGTGTGTAGCGGCGAGTGCCGGCGTGGCCATCAAGGCTGCCGCACTGAAAACCATCGGAAGAAGTTTGCTTGTGATTTTCGTGTTCATGGTGCGCCTCGCTTGAATCAGTAGGTCGCCCTCTGCCGTAGCTAGCAGAGTCTTGCGCACACACCAGGACGCGGCAGTTCAATTTGATTTGTCGCGAATGTGATGGAATACGCATCGCGTGAAATTTGATTCCGGCTATCGGCGTTCCGATACCACCAGCGGATAATTTCAACGTAAAATACGCGTTGGCTATTTTTGATTTCAGCTAACGCTTGGGCAGTGGATGCGCCGATTCCAGCGCTTGAATGTCTTCCGGCATCAATGTGAGTGACAACGCGACGGCGTTTTCCTTCACGTGCGACGCGGAACCGGATTCGGGAATCGCAATGACGTTACCGTTGCGGATAGCCCAGGCCAGAGCCACGGCCGCCGCAGAGCAGCCATGCGCCGCACCGATACGCCCCAAAGTGGGGTCACGCAGCAGGTTGGCGCCGGGTCCGCCGAGCGGCGAATAAGCCATGATCGGCATGCCGTGCCGCTGGCACCATGGGAGCACGTCGCGCTCAATGCCGCGGTCCCCGATACTGTAAGGAAGCTGGTTGGTCGCACAGCGATCACCCTGCGGAACACGGAAGAGGTTCTCCATGTCACGGACCGAGAAATTGGAAACTCCCCAGGCGCGAATTTTGCCCGCCGAGCGCAATTCCTCAAACATGGTCACGACGTGTGCGACGTTGGTGACGCCATTTGGCCAATGCAGGAGATAAAGATCGAGATGGTCGGTGCCGAGGCGCTTGAGGCTCGCTTCACCGGCGCGCATGATGCCATCGCCCGCCACGTGGGTGGGCCACACCTTGGACACGAGAAAAACGCGATCGCGCTGACCGGAAATCGCGCGCCCGATGAATTCCTCCGAGCCGTACATCTCCGCCGTGTCGACCAGTGTCATCCCGAGGGAAAGGCCGGTGCGTAGCGCCTCTTCTTCCTCGGCTTGCGGGCGCCTTCCCTTCCCGAGATTTGCAGAGCCCTGGCCCAGTGCCGGCGCGACAGCGCCGTCACGAAATTTCACCGTGCGCCCTTCGGCGGCGGAAGCTGCGTCAGAAGCCGTACCGAAAGCGGCTAAAGATCCAAGCGCCGCGCAAAGTCCGCTGAATTCACGCCGGTTCAAGAACTGCATGGTGTCTACACCAAACTTCAGACGATACCAGACGTTAACGCGGTAGCTGTCCAGTCAAGGACACGTGAGCGGGAACGATTAATCGGCGTGGGCGGGATCCAGTGTGAAAAGTTCCTGCGGCTTCGTCACCCCACGCAAGGCATAGCGGCCAACCGATATGAGATGACCGCGCATCCCATCGACGTTGGCGAATGTCTCCGAAACCAGCACCGGCTGGTCAACCGAGCGGCACATGGCAGCGATACGGCTTGCTTCATTGACGGCCGGACCGACCACGGTGAAATCGAGCCGCTCGGTGCTTCCGATATTGCCGTAGAACACTTCGCCTACATGCAAACCGACATACATGTCGGTGACGGGGAGCACTTCGCGCGCGCGGCGCGCGCTGAGCGCCTGCACTTTCTTGCGCGCTTCCACAGTTGCGGCAAGCGCAGACGCGCAGGCATGCGCGCGATCTTCTGCCGTAAAGATCGCAAGAATGCCGTCACCGATCAGCTTGAGCACGTCTCCACCCTGCGCGTGGATCGCCGAGACCACCACATCGGAATAGTCGTTTAGCAGGGGAATGATCTGCTCCGGCGAAGTATCCGTGATCCTGGTGAAACCACGCAGGTCGCTGAACCAGATGGCGGCGCCGATACGCTCAGTCACGCCGCGCAAGATGCGGCCGCTGAGTACCCGTCGTCCGGCGTCGCGCCCGAGATAGGTTTCCATCAAGGTCCCCGTCATACGCACAAGCGCGGCCGCCTTGAACGCAAGTGCAAGCGTTGGTACGACGCGCTTGAGCACTGCGGCGACAGTTCGACAGAGCCTTTCCGTTAGGCCGGGACCTACGTCGGGCGTATTCTCAAGGGAGAGAAGCCTGGAGAGCTCGCTATCCAGCAGTCCACGAAGGTTGAACTAATCATCAACCTCACGACCGCGAAAACTCTTGGCATCAGATTGCCGACCGCGTTGATCGCGCGCGCCGACGAGATCGTCGACTAGCAGCCAAATGATGGTTGTTACTGCCGCGCGACGACCTGTTATGCTGCTACTGTAAATGGCATCGTTCCGGCCTTGGGGGGCAGCTGCGTGCGCCGACGGGATTTCATTGGAATTGTTGCCGGTTCTACGGCCGCATGGCCGCTGGTGGCGCGTGCCCAGCGCCAGCAGGTGAAAACCGTCGGGATCCTGTTGCCTGGGACCGCGGAAGACCCGGTTTTTCAGGCGCGCCTCGCGGCGTTTTATCAGGAGCTGGCGCTCCTGGGCTGGACCATCGGCCGCAACGTTCGCATCGAGCCGCACTGGGCCACGCCCAATGCGGCTGAGCTTCGCAGGCACACACAGGAACTGGTCGCACTCGCGCCGGACGTCATCCTGGCGACCGGTGACTCGACGGTGCCGCTCTTGCTTCAGGCGACCCACACAATCCCCGTCGTATTTCCGCTCGCCGGCGATCCGGTCGGCGCCGGCTTCGTCGAGAGCCTGGCACGGCCGGGAGGCAACGCGACCGGCTTCATGCTGTTCGAATACACGATGGGCGGCAAATGGCTTGAGTTGCTCAAGGAAATCGCGCCAAAAGTGGCACGAGTGGCCGTTCTGCGCGATCCGGCCAATCCTTCGCAAGCCGCCCAGTTCGGCGCCATGCGGGCCGTGGCCCCGGCGCTCGGGGTAGAGATCGTCCCGATCAACGTACGAGATGCAAGCGAGCTCGAGCGTGGCGTTGCGGATTTCGCGCGCTCGGGCAATGGCGGCCTTATTCCCACGTCCAGCGCTCTCGCCTTGCGGCATCGCGATCTGATCATCACGCTTGCGGCCGAGCACAAGCTGCCCGCGATTTACTGGGAGCGCTTCTTCGTCACCAACGGCGGCCTGATGTCGTACGGGCCTGATCTGATTGACAACTATCGTCGCGCCGCAGGTTACGTCGATCGCATCCTCAAGGGGGAGAAGCCCGGTGATCTGCCGGTGCAGACGCCGACAAAATACGAAATGGCGATCAACTTGAAGACCGCCAAGGCGCTCGGTCTTTCGGTTCCATTGGGTATGCAGCAGCGCGCCGATGAAATAATCGAATGACCGGCAAGATATTCTTCCGAATATCTGTCGTCGCGTTGTTCACTGTCGGGGCAATTGCGCACGCAATGGCCCTTTCGTTCAAGGACATTTCCGGAAAATGGTGCAGCAAGGACGGCGACTACAACTTTCGCCCCGATATGCTAATCGCGAAGTTTCAGGACCGCACACCCACGCGGAGATTGAAGCTCAGCAGCTACGATTACAGTGCCGACAAGATCACAATGTACTGGTCTTGGAAGGGCCAGAAGCTCTATACCGAGTTCAGCGAATTCAGCCCCAATGGTCGCGCGATGACGCAATTGGAAGACGCGAGCGAAAATCCGACGGTGCGAAGTCGGCGGCGAGTTAATTCCGGCAAGGCGGTCTAGTCGTTAACACGGCGGAGACGTGCGGCATCGCGACGACGACGCGAAATCATCTCCCTGGCACCATATCCAAGGGCGAATCCGATCAGTAGGGGAATGGTCAAAATTCCCGCGAGCGAAAGCCACATAATGATAATGTTATCCCCCAATAAAGGGGGTGCGGACGATAAAATCTTGTCAAAAATCTCGTGGAACTCACAACTATCTGCGTTGTCCCTACCTGGATGCTTCTACGAAAGCCGTACATGGTGTTATGAGCACACGACTTTGCATTTGCCTTCGACGCCGCTCACGTCTGTGCGGCTTCTTTTTTAGGTGGGCTGAATTCGTCGAGCCATCAAGGCGATGCTCGTTTGGGCGTTATTTCCAACACTCCATAAGTGACGTGATTGCGGTTCTTACTGCAATGTCGATGACGCGCGTGTGACCAAGAATGCGACGCTAATACGCCGTGGCAAGAAGTGGTTCCGCTACGATGCGTCCGACTGGCGGTTGTTGGGCCAACGCGCGTTATTGCGCCGATAGCGTGGGCCTTGTGCCTGTAGTTGCTACAGGATGCATAAGACGACTCAGGGCGATTGGGGGCAGAGCAGAGTTGTCGGGATCATCATTGATGCGCTCTCGATTGGAGCGCGATCTAGCTCGCGGTGATCTGCGAGCTTTGAGCAATATCGCAGTCGGCAGGAGCTTTGACGGCCCCGACCTCGGTCAGGTTGAGCGACTGTGCGAGCGTGGATTTTTAGCGATGACCCGGAAAGGGCGCTCACGCATGACCCTGAAGGGTTGGATCGCAATCCTACTTCGGCACACTATTGCTCGCCGAGAGCACCACGCTGATCGAGGAAAACGCTTAAGCATTGCGCTTTCACAGTGCGTGCGTCATGGACAAATGCACGATGCGTGCATGTTTCGTTACGTTGATTTGGTCCCTATGCAACAGCGCGGTTGAGTCGTCATAAACTCCACGCCAGCATCCACAGCTGGGCCCCTATAAGCCAACAAGCCACGCAAGACGCAATGACCACGGCCATGGTGATCATGTCGATGGTGTATTGGCTCATGCCCCAAAGTTGCGGACGGATTTTTCCGTCCGCCTTGCCGCCTGGCACCACTACTTGCGCTCTGATTTCAAATCGACGGATGCCGCGCCAACGCCTCGATCAAGTCGATCTTGCTGGTTAGTTCAGCGAGCTGTGAGTATTCCTTTGCCATGCTCTCGAAGTGAAACCGATTCCCCTGATTGGATTCACAGAGCGCCCTGGCCTGAAATTCGGCTGCTTTGGTCAGATACTGATCCCGCATGGTCATTGGCGAACACCCATTACGCACATCCACGACACACGCTGAATGCAAACCCTTTACAAATCGTTCAGGTTCGCAGCCTCGGCAGTTAGGCAGCGGCTTTGTTGTTAACGGAGACTAAACGAATGGAAATTGAATTGGGAGAAACAAAACCATTAAGTGGCTAGCTGTCGCGGTCGGCCATTAAATCCGCCTGCTGCTTTCATCCTCTAAGCGAAAGGCTGGTGTCCTGGTTGGCCTACAAGTGAGGCCCCGTAAATGACAGTCCTTGCGGGGCGTCTGAAGCAGCATTGCCCCAAAGAGCGGCAGCCAGTTGGCAAGCGCGCCTTGAAATCCGCAATTTCTTCGCGTGGCGCAGCGGCTATCTTACCAGGAATAGGTTTGATGATTGCGGTTGAGCTACGACAAACGATTTGTAGTTCGCGGCTAGAGAAACGTGCTCACTCAAAGAACAGCCAATATGAAAAGGATCGCCATGGCTGTACCCGATAATGACAGCGGTTACACCGAATCCTAGCGAAATAATCCACGTTGCTACGTCACGTGCTCCGTCTTGCGAGAATGAATAAACTAAATGAATAAACTAAGAGGGCCAGGCAAAGCGCCGCGGAGGCGTAGCCGGCCCAAAGCGTCACACTGCCAAGAAGCGCTAAAATGCGAGGGATCATTTGCCGCAGCGCAGGTAAATTAGACCAGACAAAGCCACTTAGCGGCCTCAGCCCGAGCCTCGATCTTGCCGAATGGCGGGTGGTAGTCGCCTCGAAGCGTCAACTCGTTCCAGGGTCTGTGATGTTCTGAGACACGCCCTGCGATGGCAACCCGGCTGGTCTGGTTAATAAAGCTGTCCGACATGGGTGCCTCCAACCTCGAATCTATACACAAGCATAAGTTGGTGCTTTGCGTCCGACTGTGATGCGGATCACGAAAATTGCGATTCTTGTGATGCGGATCACCAAAATTGCGCTTCTAGTGGTCCAAGAATGACGGGAGCGGCTCAAGTGTTCTTCCCGGCTCTTGTCGCATCCATGTTGTATGGAGTTGCCGGGAGTGATTGGGACTCGTTGGAATTAAAGGGTTGCAACACGTGCAACGTGAATAAAAACGACCGTATTGCCCTAAGTCGTTGATTGTATTGGTGCGGACGGAGGGAAACCGACCATCCGCAAGTAGGCCATTGTCACTTCATGCAATTTTCTTGTGCAAGTCTGACGTTGTGTAGCTCTTTGTGTAGTTGATGGCGCTTGTGGATGACTGCGACACGCGCACTTCCACATGCCGCGACCATGCGTCGCGTCGATCGATGTCTGCTTTTGGCCCTTAGCGGACATTCCACTATGTCGCATTTGATGTCGCTTTCGGGGGGAAAGCGGACATGCCGTATTGCACCGCGTATGTCTGCTTTTGACCCAAAGCAGACGTGAGCTTGTGCGTTGCACATGTCTGCT
>DATLJR010000420.1:0-2937 GCA_035538755.1 Pseudolabrys sp. | reverse complement strand
AGCGAGCCGTCGCTTCTTGCCGTTCTGCGGCACCGTTCGACGTGTACGGTTGAGGTGCACTAGCAAAGCAGGGACCGCCGAGCGTCGAATCGCGGCCAACATCGCAAGACGCGCGGCAAGCGAGTGCCGGCCGCCGCTTCTCGCCGCGTGGCTAGGCTATTTTCTGCGCCGTTTCTGATAATCAGCAGTGGCCGGCGCGATTGGCGAGGATTACCGCCCTGACGGCCAATAGCGCAAATCCAAGCACCAAGGACAGCAACGCGGCTCTCATTGGTGATCTCCCCCATCAGCAGTTTGTGGCCGCTCCAATCCCTCTGTTAGCTCAACCGCGAATGACAAGGGTGCCGGACGGCGTCTTGATTTTAACGTCACCCTTGTTTTGCGAATGGCGATCGCACTCAACGATGTCCGCTTTTGGGGGTAAAGCGGACATCGTCTCGACTTAGCGAAATGTCCGCTTCTGACCCAAAGCGGACATAAAGCGGTCGGAACTTTGCGCCCAAGGACTGCATATCCTGCGTGCCAAACCAGACCTATTTCGCATATCGTTGAGCGAGTAGTTTATGGGTCTGAGGTCCGAGGGCCTGGACTCATGAAACTACGTACTGCGTTGCTTGCCGTATGCATGGGCTTGACGGCTTGGATGGCCAGCGCGTTGCCGGCGTCTTCCGCAACACGTCGTGTCGTTTTGCTCTTCGACGAGCGCCCCGAGTTGCCTGGTCTGGCGCTTCTCCAGGCGGATCTGGTCCGAACCCTCACTGCAAACTCAACGGATCGTATAGAGATCTATAACGAGGCGATGGATCTCTCGCGGTTCGGCTCGAATGATTACCAACCGTTTCTGCGTGATGTCCTTCAGAAAAAATATGCAGACAAAAAAATCGACTTGGCAATTGCCATCTTATCGCCCGCCCTCGACTTCTTACTGAACTATGGATCAGTCATTTTTCCAGGGGCGCCGATCGTTTTTTGCGGGATCGACAAAACAGAACTGAGCAATCGCTCGTTGCCTCCTCACGTCCGCGGCATTCTCCTGAAACGAGAGTTCGCGCCCACAGTCGAAATTGCACTCAGCCTGCATCCTAAGACTGAACGAGCTGTCGTCGTTGCTGGTACTTCGGATTTCGACACAAGGCTTCTCGCACAAGCGAAAAGAGAGTTTCGTTTCTACGAGGAACGCCTCCATTTCCAATACCTGACGACATTACCTCTGCAAAATTTACTGACCGAACTGTCGCATCTGCCGCCGCGGACTCTCGTGTTTTACACCACCGTCTTTCAAGATGGCGCTGGCGAGAGCTTCGTTACACATGAGGTCGTGGAACGTGTTTCAGCGGCAGCGAATGCGCCAACTTACGGTTTCCTAGATCAATATGTCGGTCGAGGGATCGTTGGCGGAAACGTTTACAGCATCTCAACGTATGGCGCGGAGACGGCAAAGCTTGCGTTACGCGTGTTAGCGGGCACGGAAGCGCCCGAGCCTCAGGTTTATGACGTGCCGATAAACAAGCTTCTTTTCGACTGGCGGCAGTTGCGGCGATGGGGAATTAGCGAGTCAACGCTGCCTAAAGGCAGCGAAATCTGGTTCCGCGAACAGAGCGCATGGGACCAGCACTGGCCGGAAATTTTAGCGATCATCGGTGCAGTCTTGGCGCAGGCTATGCTCATCGCTTGGTTGCTCCATGAACGCCAATACCGCCGTCGCGCGGAAAGAAGGGCGCGTGAGACTTTCTCAGAACTTACGCAGATGAACCGGATGGCGACGGCCGGCGAGCTATCAGCCGCCATTGCCCATGAGATCAAGCAACCTCTCACCGGCATCGTAACAACGGCCAATGCGGCCTTGCGGTGGCTTTCAAGGGAGAACCCTGACATTGGCCGGGCCCGAGACGCAATGAACAAGGTTGTGGCGGCCGGCCATCACGCGAGTGACATCATCACAAATGTCCGCGGTCTATTCGGCAAGGACACGCAGGAAAAAGCCCCGACCGATCTCAACAAACTGATCAGAACGGTATTAGCGGTGGTTTATATGGACCTACGCAAGCACAGCATCGAAAGTCAGGTGAACCTGAGCGAACAACTTTCGCCTGTTATTGGAAATGAGGTCCAGTTGCAGCAGGTGATTTTGAATTTGGTTATGAATGCCATTGAGTCGATGGATTCAGTCGAGCCTCGTGTGCTCTCCATAAGATCGGAGACTACCAAACACAACGGCGTGCGTGTTTCGATTGCGGATAGTGGAAGCGGAATTGATATAGCTAACCTTGATCGTCTTTTTCAACCAATGTTCACGACTAAAGCGCGCGGGATGGGAATGGGGCTTTCGATCTGTAAGTCGATCATCGAAGCCCACAATGGTAAGATCTGGGTAACAGCTAACGCGCCCAGAGGCTCGATCTTTCATTTTGAGTTGCCGTCGTACAGGGGCGACAAGCGTAAATCTGAATTAGGCGGTCCTATACTGGCAACACCCAACGACGCACCGTCGCTCGCCGACGAGACCATTGAATAGCACCAGGCAATGTCCGCTATTGGCACAAAGCGGACATCCCGACACGCTCAATCAATGTCTGCTTTTGGGGGTAAAGCGGACATCGCGTTTCTTGAGCCGAATGTCTGCTTTTGACCCATTGCGGAAGTCGGCTCGACCTCGCTGTCGGGCAACGACGAATTAGTTTATCACTCAAATCAGCGCTGATCAGCTTGTCGAGATTGCCCTAGACCGGCCCGACCGGGCGGCCTCATGTTGGTTTTTGGTTTTTGGGCAGTTATCCAGCGACAACCGCTATCGGCGTGATCTCCACCATGATTTCGGGCACGGCAAAACAAGCTGCTGTCAGCAATGTGCTCGCTGGGAAATCGCTTCCGTATATTTCCTTGCGAATATCGGTGAACCGCTGCGAGTAGCGTCCATCTGAAATGGCAACTGTCATC
>DATLJR010000419.1:0-1573 GCA_035538755.1 Pseudolabrys sp. | reverse complement strand
GACCGCAGCGGAGCCGGTGGAGCGAAGGGCGGGGGCCAAGGGGAATGCGGGCCAGCAAAGCACGCGCCGGACTCAGAGCCGGGTAAGCGTGTCCCACGCGCTGGAGCGCATACGGCAAAACCGTAACGAAAAACGTTCTGCCGTTACACACCCAAGGTGGGAGCCGTATGCCCGAATTGGGCCCGTACGGATCTGTGCGGGGGGCGCTCAGTAATGAGCGTCCCTACCGCGATCTCAGAAATGTCGTCGCAAATTATCCCTTTGAAAGGTCGCACAGATTCGCCGGAATCCAGCCGAATTCCGGCCAGGGAGACCACTCGCGTTTGAGCTGCAGCGCTGGCGATACGCAGCCCGGGGCTGGGTTCTGCCGGGATCTTCAGCAAGCGTTCTGCACGGACGTTGGCGAGGCACACCGCTGGAATCCGGGGTTGGAGCGGTCGCGCTCCCTTTTCGCTCTGAGCTAGAAACGCAATGGCCGCCCTGCGAGCTTTGCTCAAGTCGGACGGCGGTCCGACATGCGCGACGGCGACATCATCGCCGATGGTGAACCGGTACGTCTCGTATGTTTGTCTGTTTAGTACAAAAATGTTGGCACGTTCGTGCCGCACGACATGAAAGCTCATGGTCCCCTCCCGAGCATCAAGAGGCGTACGGGAAGCGTGCCCGCCGGCCGTTAATGATTTCTTAATCGACACTTTGTGCGCGGTTCTCCTGGCCGGACCGGCACCACCCGTGCAGCGATAGCCAACGCTGCGTCCGGGACCCCACAAAGGCGAAAATGAGAAGATTTTTCGCAAAGAAGGGCAGCGGCGCATACCCAATCCAATGCGTCGGTGGTCAGCTGCGCCGGCTGCCGCGCCAGCCAGGCATCGAGCCGGCCGATGTCGATGGGCAGCGGGGTGCGCAGCGCGTACTGATCGCTTGCAATGAAGCGGCGAGCCCGATCCTCAAACTCGGCGCGCGGGCGGCCGCTGGAACGCAGGCGGGCGAGATCGGTTCCAAGCCGCGAGGGTTCGCCGCTTGCGAGCGCAATCAGCGGGCGCCTGCTCACCTTGGCGGGGCCGCGGACCACGGAGATTCACGAATCGGAAGGTTTCGTTCGCCGTGTTCGCCTCCCTGCAACACCTGCCGTGGCGTCGAAGATAGTGAGCCAGTTCAAGGGGCCAGCGACAGCATAATGTTGCTGAGAAGCTGCACTCTTTCCACGACTCCGCGCAGGATCGTTTGCTCATCGACGATGACAAGCGTCTCCAGGTTCTGCTCCTGCATCGTGCGCAGAGCCTCGATATTGGTCGAGTTGATAGAGATCGTCTTCTTCGCGACGCCCGTAAAATCCTCAACGCGTCCGGAATTGATGAGCTGGACGAATCTGTCAGCATTCTGCTCGACCTGTTCCTTGAAGACCCAGTCTTCCATGTAGGCAACGACCCGCTTATCATTACCCAGGAATACAACGAGCTTGAAACTGCGGAGCTGCGAAAGGGCGTCATAGTAGAGCTTGAGGTCCTCAACGGTGTATGGAACCTTGCGGCCAATCGTCATCTTCATAACGCCCGGCCGCGACTGATCGATT
>DATLJR010000418.1:0-1617 GCA_035538755.1 Pseudolabrys sp. | reverse complement strand
AAGAGACGCGGTTCGAATGCGGGATCAAGCCAAAGATTTCCCGGTTCTCGGCCAAATACCCCCGAATAGGCGGGGTTGTTTAGCGAGATTTTGTCTCTGCAACGGCGTCCTTGAACCTTCACAGCCGTTTCGGCCGCTTTGTCTCTGCCCTAAAAATTCCGTTTCCCGGCAACGGAGACCTGGGTTCGAAGAGACTCGGTTCGAATGCATGACTATTAAGCCGAAGGGCGAGCAAGACGCGGCGCGCTCGCACTCAAGGGCGTTCCAGCGCCAATACTTAAATTGATCGCAGGTTGCACGGTCCTTATTCCCCATCTATGTCGCCCTCGGACATGATCGGCTCAATACCGCCAGTGGCGTACTCTCCTTGATCTCGATCAAGGGGTCAGAATCGCACCATGTAGATTTCGCACAGCCCGGCGGCAATGAGACGGCTCAGCTAACCTTCGCCTTTTTAGGTTCAGGCGTCCCGGCGCCTTCGTGGGTCACCGGCAACTGAAGTACTGTCGTCTGTTGACCCTCTTCCAGAAGGGTCAGCAAGACGATCTGAGCCACGCCGCGCAGGACACCGGTGATCGCGAGGCCGGGAGCGAGCCCGCGGAAAGTGATTTCTATTTCATACCAGCGGAGACCCCGGAAACCGCGGTAAGCCGTATTATCGAACTCGCCAAGACACGTATTCGTCCTTTCTTCCTCGCAACGGCCCGGGTAGGTTCCGATTGACACGCGACGCCAACTGATTGCCCGGAAAGCGAAGGCGGACCGCCTTGACCAATTTGATCCAAGCGAAGGATCGGAGCGAGCCAACCAACACGCGCGGCCGGCTCAAGATTGGCGATGACTGGAACGCGATTACCATTATCGCGCTATCGCAAAGCAGTCCTCTAAAGGCAATTGCGGAGCTGGTGGAGAACAGCATTGACGCCAAGGCGCGCACCGTCACGATCACGCGCAGCCGTGAGCAGGGCCGGCATTTCCTTGCCATTCGCGACGATGGCGAAGGGGTGCCGCGCGACGCCCGAGGCAGACCGGATTTCCGCTACGTTGCCACCCACATTTGCGATTCGGTGAAGCGGCGGCTGAAAGCCGATGGCAGCGCAGGACTGCAAGGCGAATTCGGCATTGGGCTGCTGAGCTTCTGGACGGTCGGCGAGGAACTGACCATGACCTCGACGGGCACCGACCAGCGGGCTTATCAGATGGTCATGCGCAAGGGCGATCCGGGCTATTCGGTTTCGCCCAAGCGCACGCTGTTCGGCGAGAGCGGCACCGAGGTTCGGATCGCTCCGCTGCTTGATGGCGTCCGTACGCTTACGGGAGAAAAAATCCAATGGTATCTCGCGGCAGAGCTGCGCGACCGCATCCGTCAGACGGGCGTACGAATCACAATCATCGATCGGCTGGCACGCAAGCAGTACACTGTCGAGCCGCGCCAATACGAAGGACGGCTGCTGCATCAGCTGCCAGCCGTGCGGGCGCCGCTCGGCGACATCTATGTGGAGCTTTATCTGTGTGAGCCGGCCGAGGCCAACCGGGTCGCGCTGTACCGGCGTGGCACGCGCGTGATCGACGACCTAACGCTGCTTGATCATCTGTCGCGCGCCCCCTGGAACGCAC
>DATLJR010000417.1:0-2638 GCA_035538755.1 Pseudolabrys sp. | reverse complement strand
GACCGAGCTATTTGGCAGCGAATTTCTCGAATCGGGCCTGAGGCGATTGCGGCACACGAAATGCTCGCCGGCACGCGCGCTCACCAACGCGGAAAAATCGTCATTAAAGTGGCTACGTAAGAGGGCGAGAAACTGCGGCATGCCGGTTGCAATGTCGCGGCACAAAGCGGACATGGCAATCACACTCCGCAATGTCCGCTTTTGATCCAAAGCGGACATCGGACCTCGCCGCTTGCCATCGCCGTAGCCGCGGCGAATCGCTCCTAGTGCTCGAAAACATAAGTTCCCGGTGCGGGGGCGATAGTGGGATGGCGGTTGTTACCAAGCGATTGGGGCGCATCGACTTGCTCGCCCGACCGTTTGTGCAACCAGTCCCGCCAATCAAGCCACCAGCTTCCCTGCCGCTTTTCCGCACTGGAGGTAAACCTGTCGGGTCCAGCCGGATTGATGGGCCCGATTATATAGGATGCTTTTTTGTTGGTGGGCGGATTGAGAAGGCTCTGCAAATGTCCGCTGTTCGATAAAACGAAAGTCGTATCGTCGCCCAAGATACGCGCGGATTTGTAGGCCACCTTCCACGGTGTGATGTGGTCTGTGACGCCGCCTATGACGTAGCCGTCGACCTTGCCTCGAACCTTGCGCATGTCGACCGTCACCCCGTTTAACGTGAGTTGGCCGGGGTTGACAAAGGGATTGGTGAAATAAAGATCGATATAGTCGGCGTGCAAGCGCGCGGGCAGCCGCGTCGTATCCGCATTCCAGTACAGGATATCAAACGCGGGCGGTGCATTGCCAAGCAGATAGTTATTGACCCAGTAGTTCCAGATCAGATCGTTCGGTCGCATCCAGGCAAACATCCGCGCCAGATCGTGTCCATCGAGAACGCCACGCAGGCGCGACGCAGCCTTGGCAGCGTGCATCGTCTCCGGAGTGATCAGCGAACCGAACGCGCTCTCAGTGACCGCGCTGGTGTCCAGCATGCAGACCGCGAGAACCAGGTTCCTTATCTTCTGCTCTTTTGCGGCACCAAAGACTGCAAGATAAGCGACGGAAGTAATGCCCCCAGAGCATGAACCCATCATCGTTATGTCGTCGCTGCCAGCGATTTCACGAACCGCGTCGACGGCTTTATCGAGTGCAGCGACGTAGGTATCGAGTCCCCAGTCGCGGTTTTCGACCGTTGGATTGTGCCAGCTGACAGCGAACGTCTGGATGCCGCCATCGAGTAAGAACCTGACCAAGCTTTTTTCTGGCGACAGGTCCGTCGCATAATATTTGTTGATCTGAGGCGGGGTTATAACCAAGGGGCGCTTCCAAACGGTCGGCGTTGTCGGAGCGTATTGGATTAGCTCGATCAGTTCATTGCGGAACACCACCGAGCCGGGTGTTGTGGCTAGGTTCTGCCCAACCTTGAAGGCAGAGGTATCAACCTGTGACGGCAAAGCACCATTCTTGAAGAGATCCTCAAGATAATTCATTAGCCCTTTCCACAGACTCTCGCCCCCAGTGTCGACCAACTTTCGCATGGCGGCAGGGTTCGCGATGAGCGTGTTTGTCGGCGCGAGCGCGTCGACCAGGATTGTCGTAAAGAAATTCGCCCGCTGCTTATCGACTTCGTTGAGGCTGGTCCGGGAGATAAAATTTTCGACCGCCGCGCTCCAGGCAAGATAAGCCTTGAGCAAACGGCTGTGCAGCGCACTATTCGTCCAGGTCGGATCAGTGAAGCGCTTATCGCCCGGCTGCGGCGCGCGATTAGATTTGCCGCCGATGATCTCGCTTAACTCGCCAAGAAACGAGACCCACTGGGCGACGGCAACCTTCGGCTCATTGAGCATCGCATTGAAAAGAATGCCGGCGCTGTCAAACAAATCCTTGCCGCGCAAGCCCACTAAAGGATTGAGTGCCAGAGTGTGCCGCAACGCCTGATCGGACAGACTTTCCGCTGATAGCGCGTCAGCTTCATTTTCCATGCTCATTGTTGTGGTGCGCCTTTCGCAGGGATAAGGAGCGCCAGCGTCTCGGCAATCAAAGCGGGCTTTTGCGATCCCTCCAGCTCTAGCGTGTTTTCGGTCTTCATGATCGCCTGCCCGCCCTCCTTCGGCTCGATGCCTGCAAGAACGACGCGCAAGCGCACACGAGCGCCTGCGGGCACCGGCGCGAGGAAACGAACCTTGTCAATTCCGTAATTGAGACCCGCCGAGGAGTCCTTGGGTAGGATTCCGATTTGCATCGATAGAGGAGCTACCATCGACAGCGTCAGGTAGCCATGAGCGACCGGTCCGCCATACGGACTTTCACGCTGGGCTCGCTCAACGTCGACGTGGATCCACTGCTCGCCGGTGCAGGATGCAAATGTGTCGATGCGAGACTGATCGATAGTGACCCAATCCGACACGCCGAGTTCCTGGCCGATATGTTTATCCATTTCAGCAATTGTGAAATCGCCCACACGCCTCCTCCACGCCTTTCTCGGGCAATCAACCAACGTCGACTGCACCGCGAATAGTTACACGTTGCCGTATTTCTCGCGGAGCTCCTTCTTGTTGATCTTGCCGACGCTGGTTCTGCTGAGCTTTTCAACGAATAGGATTTTGTCGGGGATGCCGTATTTGGAAATAACGCCTTTATCGGCGAAGAC
>DATLJR010000416.1:0-25749 GCA_035538755.1 Pseudolabrys sp. | reverse complement strand
GCTCCTCATAAATATGTACCCAAAAGGTGGCTGATAAGACCACTCCGACGGCCACATGTACGGCGCCGAGTCTGCATAGCGGCGCGGCAACAGCGCCAGTCTAGCTTTGGACGTCCAAAAGAACGGCAAGTCGTGCGCGTTGGGGTAGAGTTATGGATATCGCAACAAGTCACGGGACAATTTGACCCCTTAACGGAACCGTCAGTTCGCGCCCTTCGTCCCGTATTCGCAGGCCCGGTGCAGTGATATAAGGCCCGGCTTTAACGCGGACCACGGCATGTTCCATGAGTGAAAGCGCGAACCAGACCACGGCGCCCGCACATATACGCGATGAAGCGCCGCCTGGGCTTCTGGCGCTGGCGTTGGGGAGTGTCGGTGTTGTCTACGGCGACATCGGCACCAGTCCGCTCTACGCGTTCCGCGAGGCGGCGATTGCCGCAAGTGCCGGTGATCATCACGTGGTCAGCCGAAGCGTTGTGCTTGGCGTCCTCTCCCTGATCGTCTGGGCGCTCATCATAACGGTGACTCTAAAATACGTCCTCATCCTGCTACGCGCCGATAACAACGGAGAGGGTGGCACCCTGTCGCTCACTGCGCTTGCAACCCGAGCACTTGGGCGCCGTACAGCTTTCGCCTTTATTGTCGGCGTGATCGGCGCTTCGATGTTCCTCGGGGATTCCGTAATTACCCCGGCGATTTCGGTTCTCTCGGCAGTGGAGGGGCTCAAGATTGTAAGCCCTGGCTTCAGCGAATTCGTTGTGCCGCTTACGGTCATCATCCTGATCGCTTTGTTCGCAACACAAAGCCGTGGCACCGCCAAAGTGGCGGCGATGTTCGGGCCCATTATGGTGGTCTGGTTTGTGTCCATTGCGATCGCCGGCGGGCTTCATATTCGCGACGATCCAACGGTGCTCTACGCCGTCAATCCATATTACGGCGTTGAATTCCTTCTCCATCACGGCACCATCGGGTTAGTCACACTCGGTGCGGTCTTCCTTGTCGTGACCGGTGGAGAAGCTCTGTACGCAGATCTTGGCCACTTTGGTCGCAAGCCTATTCAGATTGCGTGGCTCGGTCTCGTGTTGCCCGCGCTTCTGATCAATTACTTCGGACAGGGCGCCAAAGTCTTGGCGGAACCCTCAGCGATCGAGAATCCGTTCTACAAGCTCGTTCCCGAGACTCTCTTGCTGCCGATGGTTGTGCTGGCGACGGCAGCGACAGTGATCGCAAGTCAGGCGGTCATCACGGGGGCCTACTCGCTTGTGCATCAGGCGATCCAGCTTGGGCTGTTGCCACGGCTCACCATTCTGCACACGTCGGCCTCGCACGCTGGCCAAATTTACATCCCGCGCGTCACGGTTGCATTGATGATCGGCGTGCTTCTGCTTGTTGGCCTTTTTCGTACGTCGGGCGCGCTCGCTTCCGCATACGGTATCGCAGTCGCGACAACGATGGTCGTGGACGGGATACTTGCCTTCGTCGTGATTTGGAAGGGATGGCCATGGTCTCTTTGGCAGACGCTGTTATTGATCGCGCCGTTTGTAGTGGTCGATGTTGTGTTCTTCTCCGCCAACTTCCTCAAGCTGTTTGAGGGCGCTTGGGCTCCGCTTCTGTTTGGGGCGACCATGGTGCTTCTGATCGTCACCTGGCGGCGCGGAACAAATATCCTCATCAGCAAGACGCGACGCACGGAAGTGCCACTCGACACTTTGTTCCGCAGTTTGGACAAAAAGCCGCCTTACGTCGTGCCGGGCACTGCCGTGTTTTTGACCAGTGATCCGGAATTTGCACCGACTGCGCTGCTGCACAACCTCAAGCACAACAAGGTTCTGCACGAAAACAATGTGATCCTCACGATCATAACCGCCGATACTCCGCGCGTGCCCGAAGAGGAGCGGGTGCGGATTACGCCGATGTCGAGGCATTTTTCCAGAGTGTCTTTGAAGTTCGGTTACATGGAACAACCCAACGTGCCGAAGGCGCTTGCGATCGCGCGCAAGCACGGCTGGCAATTTGACATCATGTCCACTTCATTCTTCCTGTCGCGGCGCGCGCTGAAGCCATCCACGAAATCGGGAATGCCGTCGTGGCAGGACCATCTGTTTATTGCGCTTGCGCGCTCGGCCAGCGATGCGACTGACTTTTTCCAGATACCCACTGGGCGCGTTGTGGAAGTCGGCACTCAGGTAACGGTCTAGGCCGACTCGATAAATACCTGATTATTCTGGATAAATATAAGCCGGCCGGTGCGGCTCTTGCATGGCTCGCCCAGCTGGATTGCGCAAATAGATGTGCTGTAGCATTCGCCGGGACGTTATAAGCCGCGTCCCTCAGTTTCTTTGCAAAAGCAAAATCCTAAGGCCGAACATGTCCCACGGTACCGCCGCCCTGCCTGGCGGCTCGGCTGCGGCCACAAATGGTGGCGACGCGTCGGTCAAGGTTGGTTTCTGGTCCCTGGCGCTAGGCAGTATCGGTGTTGTCTACGGCGACATCGGCACCAGTCCACTCTACGCACTGCGTGAGGCAGTTCTGGCGGCGACCGGCGCCGGAAATCCGGCGAGCGAAGCGGTTGTATTCGGCATTCTATCGCTGATCATCTGGGCGCTGTTGCTTGTAGTGACGGCCAAATACGTACTTATCCTGCTTCGCGCGGATAACAACGGTGAGGGTGGTACGCTCGCGTTGATGGCCCTTGCATCGCGTTCGCTGCTGCGTCGCGGCGGCCCCGTAATCCTTCTCGGTATCATCAGCGGCGCACTGTTTTACGGTGACGCCATCATTACCCCGGCGCTGTCGGTACTTTCGGCCATCGAAGGCTTGAAAATTGTAACGCCCGCGTTCGATGCCTACGTTGTTCCCCTGACGGTGGTTGTTCTCGTCAGCCTGTTCGCCGTGCAGTCACGCGGTACAGCCAGTGTCGCCGCGTTCTTCGGGCCGATCATGATGCTTTGGTTCGTGGCCATCGCGGCAGGAGGGATCTGGCACGTCGGACAGAATCTGAGGGTTTTGCTGGCATTCAATCCGTGGTATGGGGTGAACTTCCTTCTTCATCACGGTATTGTCGGATTTTATACGCTCGGTGCTGTTTTTCTGGTCGTGACCGGCGCTGAAGCACTCTATGCCGACCTCGGACATTTTGGTCGCGGCCCAATCCGCGCAGCGTGGCTTGTCGTCGTGCTTCCGGCGCTCCTTTTCAACTATTTGGGGCAGGGGGCGCTGGTTTTGGCCAATCCGAAGTCGGTTGAAAATCCCTTCTTCCTGCTTTTCCCGGATTGGGCATTGTTGCCAATGGTGCTTTTGGCAACTGTCGCGACGGTGATCGCGAGCCAGGCGGTGATAACCGGTGCCTATTCTCTGACACGGCAGGCCATTCAACTCGGGCTTTTGCCGCGGTTTGAGATTCGTCACACCTCCGAAGCGCTTTTCGGACAGATCTATATGCCACGCGTCAACACACTGCTTCTCGTCGGTGTGCTATTGCTGGTTGCGTTGTTCCGCTCATCGAGCGCGCTTGCCTCTGCCTACGGGATTGCCGTGACAGGTACCATGGTCGTCACGGCGATAATGGCAATCATGGTAATCTGGCGTGCCTGGCAGTGGCCTCTGGCCGGAGCTCTCGCGTTGATGCTGCCATTCGTCTTTATCGATTTTACTTTTCTCACAGCCAACCTGCTCAAGATCTTTGAGGGTGGGTGGGTGCCGCTCGCGCTCGGCACGATCGTGATGACGATCATGTATACGTGGCGGCGCGGCAGCCGGATGCTGTTCGAGAAGACCAGACGTCTCGAAACCCCGCTTGAATCACTTGTCAAAAGCCTTGAAAAGAAGCCACCGGCACAGGTGCCAGGTACCGCGGTGTTTCTTACAAGCGATCCGGTCAGTGCTCCGACTGCGCTGTTGCATAGTCTGAAGCACTACAAGGTTCTCCATGAAAAAAATGTCATCCTTACAATCGAAACGGCCGACACACCCCGCATAGACCCCTCGGAACGTGTGCGCATCCAGCCGGTAGGCAAGACGTTCTCCCGGGTTGTCTTGCGCTTCGGGTTCATGGAAACGCCGAATGTGCCAAAGGCGCTGGGAATTGCACGCAAGCTCGGCTGGCAGTTCGACATCATGTCGACGTCGTTCTTCCTTTCGCGCCGTTCGCTCAAGCCCGCCGCCGACTCAGGTATGCCTCGTTGGCAGGATCGTCTTTTTATCGGGCTTACACGCGTGGCCAACGACGCAACCGACTATTATCAAATTCCGACCGGTCGTGTGGTCGAGGTCGGCACTCAGGTGACGATCTGAGCCAAAAAGAAGTGCGTCTGACCGAATTTCTGGTTAAAACCTGATGTGTAACGGAGTTCGATGAAATGGCCGATGAAAATCCGCGCGCGGATGAGGTGACCAACCTTACGCCTGAACAGGTTGCCGCGGGTGTGCGGGAAGGGCGCATCCTCCTGGTCGACGTCCGTGAGCCGAATGAGACCGCGGTAGAAAGCTATCCCGAGGCGGTCGTCGTGCCACTGTCGTGCTTCGATCCCACGGCAATTCCGGATCCCGAAGGCAAGGAAGTTGTATTCGCCTGTCGATCGGGACGACGGTCAGTGACGGCTTCGCTCGCTGCCCAGGACAATGGCTTCCCCTATAAGGCGCACCTCGCCGGCGGTATCATAGCCTGGAAGGCGGCGGGGCTTCCGACCCGCGCCGGCTAGGTTTGGGGGAGTCATGCATCAGTATTTTGGCGCCCGGTTCGCCGGATGGCGCATGGTTGTCTTCGCCACGGGCCTTCTGGCAACACAGGCCGTTGCGCAGAACGCGCGTGTCGTAAACGTCTACAATTGGTCAGACTACATAGATCCCAAGGTCATTGAAGACTTCACAAGGGAAACCGGGATCAAGGTTCAGTACGACACTTTCGATGCCAATGAGACGCTTGAGACAAAGCTGCTCGCGGGAAAGTCTGGCTACGATGTCGTCGTGCCCACCGCCTATTTCCTTGAACGACAGGTGAAGGCCGGCGTTTTTCAAAAGTTGGACAAAAGCAAACTCAAGAATCTGGGCAACGTCTGGCCGGATATTGCCAAACGGCTGGCCGTCTATGACCCCGGCAATCAGTACGCCGTAAACTACATGTGGGGCACTACCGGCATCGGCTTCAACGTGGAGGCGATGCGGGAGCGGCTTGGTCCAACCGGGACAATCGATAGCTGGGACATTGTATTCAAACCGGAAAATCTGGCGAAGTTTCAGGACTGCGGAATTCACATGCTCGATTCCGCGGACGACATCATTCCCGCTGCGCTGCATTTTCTCGGACTGAATCCAAACTCAAATGATCCAAAAGACCTAGATAAAGCGGCCGAACTTCTGATGAAGGTCCGGCCCTCAGTCCGCAAGTTTCATTCTTCTGAGTATCTGAATGCACTGGCCGCAGGAGAAATCTGCCTTGTGGTCGGCTGGTCGGGCGATATCAAGCAAGCGCAGAAGCGCGCTTTAGAAGCCAAGAACGGGGTCGAAATCGGCTACGCCATTCCGAAGGAAGGCGCGCAGATGTTCTTCGACAACCTTTCCATTCCGAAGGATGCCGGCCACGTTGATGAGGCGCACGCATTCATCGATTACCTGCTGCGCCCAGAGGTTGCGGCGAAGAACAGCAATCTCGTCGCTTACGCAAACGGAAACCTGGCCAGTCAAAAATTCCTCGACAAATCCGTGCTCGACGACAAGAGCGTTTATCCCGACGCAGCCACAATGGATCGGCTCTACACCGTCAGTGCGCGCGACCAGAAATCGCAGCGTGTCGTAAACAGGTTGTGGACGAAGATCAAGACCGGTCGTTGAACGTGGGGCGGCGTTACGTTCGCCAGCGTCGATGCATCCACAGCCATTGCTCCGGACACTGGCGGACCCATTGCTCGACCACGAAGGTGATGATCTGCATCGTGCCGGCAATGTCTATCTTGCCGGTGGCATCACGCGCCGGCCTGATTTCCTCAGTCAATTCGGCGCGGAATCGATGGTTTTCCAGTCGCACAATGCGAGTGCCGTGGATAGGACAGTCGAAATGCCGCGCGAGGCGGGCGAGTAGCGGATTTGCCAGCGTCTGGCGGCCGAAGAAGGTCACCGGAACGCCGCGGCTGTAATACTGATCGACCAGGATACCGACGTGTGCGCCGCGTTCGAGCGCCTGCGCAATTTTCACCGGCGCATCGAGATCGGTCGAAATCAGTTCACCCATTTGCGCGGTGCGTGTTTCCGTCAGCCATTGACTGATGCGCGCAATGTTTGGCCGCCGGTAGAGCACCGCGCTGTCGAGATTGTAGGTGGTCGCGCAAATTGCGGGCAGCTCCCAATTCGCCAAATGTGCGGCGAAGATCAGCGCCGGCTTGCCATCATCCAACAACTTGTGAAAGCGCTCGATGTCCGGTTGCGCGAGATCGATGCGTCCCCGCGTCGGTTGCTCCCGGTCGTAGCGCCACAGTCGGTCGAGGTGCGCAAACTCGGCGCCCATGCGGCCTAAATTGTCCCAGCATCCGCGAAGGATTGCGTCAATATCCGCTTCAGATTTTTCCGGGAACGCTGCCACGAGGTTGGCTCGGCCGATTCTGCTTTCCGGAAGGAGGGGCCCTATCCGGCGCATCACGGATCCGGCGAGATCCGCCATCTTGTCGGGATCGACCATCCGAACGGTCTTGAGTACGCCGATCGCAAGAGCGCCAACGAGCGCATCGCTCACGCGCTTGGTGCGGCGTCGCAAGCGACGAAACAAGCGCTTCATCGCAGTGCGCTCATATTTGGATCGCGCATGATTTTCTCCGAATTCCGACCCCCACTTTTCGGGATCACGCGCTAGAAATTCACGATGACCTTGCCGAACACCTGTCGACTTTCCAGCCGGGCGAGGCCACGTTCAAAGTCCTTGAGCGCCACCTCGGTGTCGATGATCGGCGCGATGCCCGCGGCCATTTTCGAAAGGCTGTCGCGGATGTTGCGCATGGACGCGCCGAATGAGCCGAGGATCTTGTATTGCTGCTGGAACAATTGCATCAAATTGATTGTTGTGGTGGGACCGGCAGTCGAACCGCACGTCACAAGGCGTCCGCCGCGCTTGAGGCAGAGCAGAGATCCGTTGAAGCCCTCGCCACCGACGTGTTCGAACACCACGTCCACGCCTTTTTTTGCCGTGAGCTTGCGGGTCACACCCTCAAATCGCTCTGTTTTGTAGTTGATGACGTGATCCGCGCCGAGTGCTTTGGCCTTCTCGGCCTTGGTGTCGTCTCCGACCGTCGTGATAACGGTGCAGCCTAAAGCCTTGGCCATCTTGATGGCGACTGAGCCAATGCCGGAACCCCCGGCATGCACCAGGATGGTTTCTCCGGGTTTGAGTTTGGCATTGTCGAACAGCATGTGTTCGACGGTACCAAAGGCTATCGGCGCGCAAGCGGCGTCACGCAGCGAGACACCTGAGGGCACGGGGATCACAAGTCGTGCGGGCAGGTTGATGAGGTCGCGGGCAAAGCCGTCGATGTGAAAGCCCATGATGCCGCCGACATTTTCGCACAGATTGTCGCGGCCCTCACGGCAGGCCGCGCATCGCCCGCAGGTCATGGCCCCATACATCACGACCTTGTCGCCCGGCGCGAAACTCGTGACGCTTGGGCCGAGAGCGGCAATCTCACCCGAGGCCTCGGCACCGACGACCAAAGGCAGCTGCCGTTTTGCAAAGGCCATGCCCCGGAATCCCCAGAGGTCCAGGTGGTTCAGCCCAACCGCTTTGACCCGCACCTGTACTTCGCCTTCGCCGGGCGGCGGAGGAGGAGAGACATCGGCAAGCTCAAGCTTGCGATCGGCAATCAGTCTTAGCGCACGCATGGCAGATTGGCTGGGCTGGCGGTCAAGCCGGCTCGAGCCCCATGACCAGCGAAACATTCTGCCCGCCGAAGCCAAATGAATTCGAAATGGCGTGGCGCAGGCTCGCATCGCGTGCCTTGTTGGGCACGACGTCGAGCGGAATCGCTGGGTCGGGAACAGCGTAGTTGATCGTGGGCGGAATGCGCTGGTACTGCAGGGTGAGGAGCGTGAACACGGCCTCCACCGCTCCCGCCGCGGAAAGCGTATGGCCGATCATGGATTTGTTGGAAGAAATTGGCAGCGCCTTCATGCGTTCTCCGAACACGGTTGCACAGCCGAGATATTCCATTTTGTCATTTTCAGGCGTGCTCGTGCCGTGAGCGTTGACATAGTCAATGTGACTGGGAGTAAGGCCCGCGTCGCTGATGGCATTCGCGATGCAACCGATGATCGGCTTTCCGTCGGGACTCGAACGTGTGCGATGAAACGCATCGGTCATCTCTCCGCAGCCTTCGACAAGACCGAGAATCTTTGCACCGCGCCCTTTTGCGGCGTCGTAGCTTTCCAGCACGAGGGCGCCGGCGCCCTCAGCCATTACAAAACCGTCCCGATTCTTTGAAAACGGTTTGGCCGCGGTATGCGGGGGATCATTGCTGGTAGACAACGCTGAGAGCAGCGAGAAACGGATGACCGACTCCTGATTGATAGACCCGTCCGTGCCGATGCAAAGCGCGGCGTCGGTTTCACCACGACGAATCGCCTCGACGCCGAGCTGGACCGCTGTCGCGCCCGAGGCGCAGGCCGTTGAGAGCGAAATTGGCGAACCCTGCGTGCCGAATTTTTCAGCCAAATTATCGGCAACCGAGCCAAGTAGAAAACGATGATGATAGGCGGGGAATCCCGCACTGACCCGAAGCATGTCGGCATAAGTGATCTTGTCGTTGGCTCCCGACTTCGCACCAAACTCGAGGCGTTGGGGCCATTCCATCTCGATTGGCGGAACCGCGAGGAACAGGGGCCCAGGAAATCGACCTGTCCCACTGACACCGGACTGTGCGATGGCTTCGTCCGCGGCGAGTTCGGCGAATGATTCCGTCAGCGCAGCATTGCTGGATTGGGGAGGCAGGTAGTCGATCGTGCCGGCGATGCGTGTTTTCAACCCATCGGTTGGAAATCGAGTGATCGTCTTGATGCCGGACTCGCCGCCCGTCAGTTTGGCCCAATTTTCAGCCTTCCCGGCTCCGAGCGACGTCACAACACCAAGACCGGTCACTACCACGAGCGGCCGCCCCATCTTGTCTTTGCCCGTTGCCATCTCGGCCTCCCTAACCAGCTCGCTCAACCAAAGCAAGGCCTTCGCCCCGCCAGTGTCCCACCCCGGTCACCAAGACTTGGGTCAGCTCCCCGGGGAACGGCTTCTCCAGACCCGTCGTATCGCACGGCGGAAACAGATTACCATGTCGGAGAGCCACCGTGGCCAGCGCGATATTCATTGGAAATTGTGGTTCCAGCCCATGCCCGAGATATGAGCCGGTCGCGCGCACTGCAAGATCGCCATGCGTTTCCAGAAATTGGCGCTCCTCAACAGTCGCGGGGTGGACACCGGTCGCACCGGAGAGGACAGCTCCACGGCTGATTTTTGTTTTCGCGGTCAGTCGATCCCACAGATTTGAAAGTGTCTGTGCAACCGTTCCAGGTTTTCGGTTCGCGCGATCGGAGACAACAGCACTTAGACGACCCAAGGGTTTAGCGCCGCGCTTTTCGGCATGATCTCGCGCCTCCATGACGAGGAAAGCGCCTAGCGAGCCCAACGCAAAACCGGGCCTCGTGCTGCCGCGCTCCCATATCGGCGCGTATCCATTTTTGAGCGCGAGCTCAGCAAACTCGTAGAGCATCAGCAGGTCGGGCCGCTCGCCATTATACGAGCCACCGACTAAGGCAATGTCGCTTTGTCCAGCGCCGATACGTGAGTTAGCAATACGTACGGCATCGATGCCGGCGGATTCTTCACCCATGAAGGTACGCGAGGATCCTGTCACGCCATGCACAATCGAGATATTGCCCGCTAGCAGATTCGAAAGCTGCGCCAGAAACAAGGTGGGGCGCAGGTCGCTCATCAATCTTTCGTTCAGGAAAGCAGCCGGGTTCGCGGCGCGTGCGATACCGCTGAGGATATTGGAGTCGACGGTCAGATCGCGCTCGCCACCTCCCGCCGCGACAATCATATCCATCCGCGAGAGAATGTCTGTCTTGCCTTTCGCGCCTGCCGAATCGAGTGCAAGCCCGGCCGCATACGTACCGATCCGCTGCCAGTTTTCCATTTGGCGCTGATCGCCTTTCTTCGGGATTTGTCCGTCGAAATTGATCGCTGCCAATGGATGCACAACGAAGGGTGCAAAAGTCGTTGTGTCGGCGGTTGGACGCGCCTCCATCAACTTTTGCCAATGGGCATCGGGGCCTTCGCCGAGACAAGAAACAACACCAATCCCGGTGATCCAGACCTCCCGGGTGCTCTCAGCCATTGGCAGGCACCTCGGTCGGAAAGCCGACCCGGGCAGCGGCTTCGCGCATCCGCATCTTCATTTCCTCGTTTGGAAAATCGAGAATGCGGAGAGTCAGCGTCGCGTCGCAGATCGACTTGCCGTCGAGCGTGATGCTTGCATCTGTGATGGCATAGCCGGAACCCTCGTGCAGCAGAGCTGCCCTGACCGACAACTTCTGGCCCGGTCTTACAAACATTCGGAACTTGGCGTCCTTAACTGCAGCAAGGAAAGCCATCCGGGAAAAGCCATTGCTGGCAACAATCAGCCAGCCCGAGGTCTGCGCCATCGCTTCGATCAGCAGCACCCCGGGCATTAGGGGAAAGCCCGGGAAATGACCTTCGAAAATTGTGCTAGCGCCGGGAACCGTCGCCTCGGTGCTAATTTTGCGGTCGGCGATTTTGAGGTCGACGATGCGATCGATCAACTGAAAGTACTCAAGACGCATGTGGCCCGCGCTTTATGCCCCCTTTGCAGCGACGAGTTCGTCGATGCGGGCGCTCAGGTTCTTGAGCACGAAGTATTGGTCTGTTGTTGCCTTGCCGTCGTTGACTTCCTGGGTCCACTGTTCGAGTGGGAGCTTGATCCCGAAGGCCTTGTCGATCGCGAAAGCGATGTCCAGAAAGTCCAGGCTGTCGATGCCCAGGTCGTTGATGGCGTGGCTTTCCGGTTTGATGGAGTCGCGGGGGATATCGCACGTTTCAGCGATAATATTGGCGATGGTTTCAAACGTTGAAGACATATGTAACTCTCTGGTTGATTTGGAGTTCTGGCAAGCAGGCGGCCACTGCGCCTGAACGCGCGCAACAACCCCCAATCCGCACTCCCACCGCTAGCGATTGGATGCCCGTATACCGAAGCATAGGGACAAGTTCAATGGTGACGGCCACTTAGCGAAAAGTCCGGCCACCAACAGTTTTTCAAAGGCTTGGGAGCCAAAATTCCCAGGGCGGGTCCTACCAGCGGTCCTTTGTCACTTCGACAGGCGTGCAGCCCCGGCGTCCGGACAGCACACAGTCCTGATTTTTACGCATCGTCGCCATAGTGTCGGCAAGCCAGACGGCCGCGCCGATTAATCCGACCACAAACACAAATACCACCGCATTCACGATCATGCGGTGGCGATAGTCGTCTTGGTCCTGGCCATGTTCGTATTTCGCCAGACTCTCGACCGGCGAAGGATCGGGCGGCCGCGCACGCACTTTGCCGCGTCTGAAGTCGATGACGCGTCCTTCATCTTCCGAAGGAGAGAGTTCCTTGTCTGGCACGATCAAAGTCTACCACGTCATCGCGCATCATTCGACCGTGGGGAGACCTTCACTAGGAGACAATTTTGCGGTTTCCGCGTTTCTGACCGGGTTTACGAAGGAGGCTGAGATGAGAATGGTGGTTCTGGGTGCGGCAGTGGGGACATTGCTCTTGGGCGCGTCCGCGCAAGTCGTGGTTCATGATCGAGGCGATGTCGTGGTTCATAGGAACTATGACCGCGGACATCACTATGGTCGGTACAAGCATCGTGCGGAATGTCGCACGGTGCGCGTGCGTACGAGGCTGCCGAACGGCAATGTGATCATCAAGACGCGGCAAAGCTGCTGATCGATTGCCTGCTGGTAACCACTTTCTGAGCCAAGTCCCGGCGCGACCGCGGTCGTGCCGGGACTAAATTTTCCGCGCTACCTCGGCTCCGGGAATGCCAATTTCTCATTTTCCGGTGGAAACATCCGAAACACGTTCAGTGTCATCGAAACCAGTACGTAGTAGCCGAGTATGCCGACCAGTTCGACGGTCGCCTTGTCGCCAAGCAATGAGTGCGTCTTCTTGTAGGTGCGATCGCTGACGCGTCTGGTTTTGTAAAGTTCCTGGATGAATTCGTAGATTGTCCGCTCGTCCTTTTGTGCTGACTTCGGCGGACGGCCGAGCCGCAGACTTTCAATGGTCTTCGCGCTGACACCGGCTTTCTCAGCGATCGGAGCATGCGCGAACCACTCATATTGGGCGCGCCACAGGCGGGCAGTGCACAGGATGGCGAATTCGGACAAGCGGGGCGAGAGCGAGGTCTTGTAGCGGCAAAAACCGCCAAGGGCTTGCGCAAAGTGCCCCAGCTCCGGCGCGTGCATCCAGACGCAGAAGGGGCCACGCGGAGTAATGGACGCCCCACGAGGACCCAATCGGATCGCGTCCAGCAATGCGCGTTGCGCTTCTGTCATGCGCGTTTCGTCAACCAGTGCGAGGCGTGGCGCCGGGCGCTTTGGGGGCATATGTGTGTCCTTGGGGATTTCGGGAAAGCCGAGTGGATCAAAAAGCGAATATATCTGAAATCAGGTCAGGCTGGTGAGCTGGTGAAAGAATTCCGCCCGTTATTCGATGACGGCGGTCACCTTCACGAGGCCCCGATCCATCATCCGCAGCGCCTTCGCTGCCGCAAGGGAAAGATCAAGCACCCGCCCTTTGGTGAAGGGCCCGCGATCGTTGACCACGACAACCACACTGCGTTGCGATCTTGGATCGGTCACGCGCAGTCGCGTGCCGAACGGCAGGCTGCGATGAGCGGCGGTGAATTTCCCAGGATCGTAGCGATCCCCACGAGCCGTCCGGCCTGAATAGTTAGTGCTGTAATAGGCCGCCACCCCTGAAAATTGACGCGGGCTTTCGGCAAATGCTCCGCCAGATAAAATGTTCGGTACGACAATCAGTCCGGCCACGATCAATTTGCGGAATAACATGGTACGCCCTTCGTCCTACCCGAGTAATTCTCCGGTATGCCGACGCTCTCCACATCGGCGAACGAATGTCACCGAATTATGGTTCCAGCAAATAATACAAAAATTATGAGGCCTTCCGCGACGACGTCTTGTCGTAGTGTCCCGGAGTGTGGGCGCGGCGCTTGGCGGTGCGAACCTCGGTAGTCTTGCGCCCTTCGAGGTGGTCAAGCGTCATTTCGGCGCGTGCCCGACAGTCGTCGTGCAAGGCTTGAAGTTCTTCGTCACTGAGATCCTCGATCGCCGCAAATCTGTTCTCCGCCCCCTTCATCGCGAGCACAAGCTCGGACAATTTTAGCTGAATAGCCAAAGTATCCCGATTCTGTGTGTTCTGAATCAGGAAGACCATCAGAAAGGTGACGATTGTGGTGCCGGTATTGATGACGAGTTGCCAAGTGTCGCTATAGTTGAAAAATGGACCTGAGGCGACCCACACAATGACGACAGCAACAGCCAGCAGAAAAGCCATGGGATTGCCCGTCCACACCGAAGTCGCGTGGGCGAACTGAGAAAATCGTTCGCTTAGCGGCAAAGAGCGCGCCGCGGTTGTTCGTTGTCCGTTTTTGTCGTTTTTGCTGCTCATGACAGGCCGTAAGCCAATGGCAACGCACGGGTATGTTCCCGTGTTCCATTCAGAAGTGACCTATCTGAATCTCGGCAATTGCTGGCGCGTGTGGCCGATATTGGCCCACGGATCCTTCCGCAAACGGGACATCCGCTGGACAAGGTTCTGAACGGTGTACTGGCTTGCGCTCTTGAGTCCATCCAACTCGGACCAGTCGATTGGGACTGATACAGGCGCGCCGGCGCGCGCACGGGTCGAGTAGGGCGCAACGGCCGTAGCTTCGCGGCTATTCCGCAGATAGTCGATGAAAATGCGTTTGTTTCGTTTGGCCTTTGTAGCCGTCGCGATGTACCGGTCGGGCCGATCCGCTTCCATCGCTTCGGCGACGGTTTTGGCGAATGTCTTGGCCCGTTCCCAGGGAGTGGGCGCAATCGGCAGGACAACGTGCAGGCCTTTTCCACCAGACGTCTTCAGAAAGCACTTGAGCTTTATGCCTTCGAGCCGATCACGGACGTCCCGCGCAGCGGCCACGACGTCTTTCCATCCGGTTTCCGGCCCCGGATCGAGGTCGAATACAAGACGGTCAGCGCTCTCGAGATGATCGATAGTGCTTCCGCGCACGTGAATCTCGAGAACGCCCCCCTGTACCAATGCGATCACGCCGTCCAGATCGTCGACAGTAATAATCTTGTCGTTCTTCTCCGGTACGAGATGAAGATGCTCGATCGGGATGCCGGCACGCGCATGCTTCTGAAAAAAGCATTGTCCCGATGCGCCTTCCGGACAGCGCAAAAGTGAGATCGGCCGACCGACCAAATGTGGTCGCATCCATCTCCATATCTGCACATAAAAGACAGCAAGATCGCGCTTGGCGATGCCGACATCTTCCCAATAAATCCGGTCGGGATGCGTGAGATGCACGCCCGCGACGCAGGTATCGTTATTCTTGATGGGAGCGCTTCGCCGTACGCCCGCAGTTCGGCTCTTGGCAGCTATGGCCTTTTCACGGACAACGTCCTTGGCCGGCTTGTCCTCACGAATGCCCTGAAATGATGCCTGTCGAACGCGGTCGACGTGTGTCCAGCCGCGGAAATCAACCTCGACCACCATCTTCGGCTGCACCCATACAGGTTTTCGGCCGCCTTTCTCTTCCGCCGGGATCGACTCAAATGGCGTCTTCGCCGTCTCGAGGGGCTTGAGTTTCCGATAGAGCGAGCGCGCCATTTCATGCGTAAAACCTGTCCCGGTACGCCCTGCGTATTTGAGTTCATTGCCAACGTACACACCGAGCACCAATGCGCCGACGGCGCGGGCATCGGCGGTCGAGGGCACCAAACCTGCAACGACGAATTCCTGCCGATCCGAGCATTTGGTCTTGATCCATTCACGAGAACGCCCGGAGTTGTAAGGAGCATTAGCCAGCTTTGACACGATTCCTTCGAGACCCATCTTGCACGCGTGCCGAAGCAAGGTGGTGCCCGACCCACTCAGAGACTCGCTCAAACGCAATGCACCGCGTTCCGGGGGGCCGCTGAGCAGGCTGGTCAAAGCCTCCTTGCGCGTGGAAAGTGGTAGAGACGTGAGGTCGGCCCCGTCGAGGTGCAACAGATCAAAAATATAGAAGACCATGCGATCGTGTCGCCGGTCTTTGAGATCCTGCTGCAGCAAAGAAAAGCTCGAAATGCCATTGGTATCTTCAGTTACCAATTCGCCGTCGAAGATCGCGCTCTTGGCTCGCAGCTTCGAAATTGCGGATGCGATCGTGGGAAACTTCTCGGTCCAGTCGAGACCTTTGCGGGTAAACAGCTTTACTTTTCCTCGATCAAGTCGGGCCTGGATGCGATAGCCGTCAAACTTGATCTCGTGCACCCAATTGTTGCCGTCGGGTGCCTTGTCGCTGAGCGTGGCAAGGGCAGGGGAAATGAATCTGGTTAAGTTTGATTTGGGCGCAACGCGGACAGCTTCGGCGATCGCGGGCTTTGCTTTAGTGGCCGAGCGGGCCTTGGCCTCGCGCGCCGTTCCGCGCTTGATGGCTTTTGTTTTGGCTGAACGTTGAATCGTCTTGCTCGGTCTGTTGGTCCGCCACTCCTTCTGGGGACCACTCGCGATTTCCTCCATGGTCCGACCGCTGACAACCGAAAGAGGCTTCTCTTCCAAAATATCTTCATCGCGTGCGGATCGCTCCGAGCCATCGTGTTGTTTGATGAGCAACCAGTTGTCACGCTTTTCTCCCTGCCTGCGATGCATCCGCACGAGGTGCCAACCCCCGTGCAACTTCTCGCCGTAGAGTTTGAATGCCAGGTGGCCCTTCGTCAGGCCTTTGTGCGGATCGGCTTCGGGCTCCCAATGGCCGCGATCCCAGATCATCACCGTCCCGCCACCGTATTCTCCCTGCGGGATCGTGCCTTCGAATTTGTTGTAGGCAATTGGGTGATCTTCGACCTCGACAGCCAGCCGCTTTTCGCCCGGCACGAGGCTCGGTCCTCGCGTCACGGCCCAGCTTTTCATCACACCGTCGAGTTCCAGTCGCAGGTCGTAGTGAAGCCGCGTGGCCGCGTGCTTTTGTATGACGAATGCATTGCCGCGTTTGCGGGCGACCTTGCCTTTCGGTTCGGCGCTGACACCAAATCTGCGTTTGGCCCGATACGTCTTCAGCCCCGTTCTCTGTCCGCGACGCATAGGCCGGTATCCAATCTTATGAATTTGTCCGTATGACTTGGTGAAACATTATCATTATTGGGCCGGTTCCCGTCGCTGGCAACTTGCCAGGGCCGACGATGTAAAAACGATCCGGAACAATTGGGTCAGCCTGACGTTGCTCCGGCATGCGGCTGCGGTGCCGCAGTTAAAAACACGGAGGACCGCCATGCTGGGCTGGGCCGTTACCTTTCTGATTGTTGCGCTCGTTGCTGCATTGCTGGGCTTTGGCGGGATCGCCGGTGTCGCCGTCGAAGCTGCCAAGATCGTTTTCTTTGTGGCGATTGTGCTGTTCGCCATTTCAGTGGTTGCTGGTTTGTTGCGCGGGCGGACTGTTCCGTAGTGTAGTGTCCCTGTAAGAGTGAAAAAGCCCCGTGCGAGGATCCTCGCACGGGGCTTTTTTTGTTGTCTAAAAGAATTGGAGGAGACGGAGGCTTACTCTCCGCCACTTGCCAGCACCGCGCGCGTCGTCTCGTCGGGGCCAAAATCTTCGGCGCTGTTGACGTGAAGCAATTCGGCTAGCCGTGTGCGCGCTCGATTGACGCGCGATTTGATCGTACCGACCGCGCATCCGCAAATTCCGGCTGCTTCCTCGTACGAGAAGCCTGAGGCGCCGACCAAGATCAACGCCTCACGCTGGTCCGAAGGCAATTGGGCCAGCGCCTCACGGAATTCCCGAAATTCGACGTGACCGTATTGATCGGGTTGCGACTTGAGCGACTCGGCGTGATGTCCGTCGCTGTCCTCGACCTCACGACGCCGTTTACGATATTCCGAACGGAAGTGATTGCGCAAAATGGTGAAGAGCCACGCGGACATATTGGTGCCGGGCTGGAAGGAATCGATATTGGCGAGCGCGCGCAACAAGGTTTCCTGCACCAGATCGTCCGCACGATCGACATTTCCGCAAAGGGAAATGGCGAATGCGCGGAGACTTGGCACCGCAGCGAGAACGGCTTTGCGGACCGACTCGTCCATAGGCATTATTGCGGGTCCTTTTTTCCGCTGCCATCGAGGCGATTAATCAAGTCGTGGAACCGATCAGGCACACCTTGGTTCACGACATCGTCGTACATGGCGCGCAATTGCTGGCCGAGGCGCGCTTGTACGTCGCGCCCAAGCTTGGCCGGCTTCGCATTGACTTTTTTGCTCCGGGCCGCGGTTGCTTCCATCGGATTTTGCTGTCCCACGGGCTTGCGTTCGTTCATTGTTCAACCCCAACTTCCGAGGCCCGGGCGGGCGCCGGCTGTCCCCTTGGTTCTGAGCAAACCTCTGAGCTGGCAGATGGTTCCCCCCGAACGGAACTTTTTTGGGGCGGCCGCGTTGAGGCGCTACAGGTTGATTGGACGGTATGGGTGTAACCCATGATCGCCTCAGAGGCGATTGATTCGGGAGGGATTCTTGTCGACATCTCAAGCAGTTGCGCAACACTTGCCATATCTTCGTCGGTACGCGCGGGCTCTCTCAGGCAGCCAGGCGTCAGGCGATGCCTACGTCGCGGCGACCCTAGAGGCACTGGTGCAGGACCCAAAGGTGCTGGACACGGCACTTTCCACGCGGATCGCCCTCTATCGGCTTTTCACGAAGATCTGGAATTCCGTAGCGTTGAACGGCAAGTCGTCGGGCGGTGGCCCGAGCCAACCTGTCGAGCGCCATTTGTCCCAAATTCCTCCGAAGCCCCGTCAGGCCTTTCTCTTGGTCGCTCTTGAAGGGCTGTCCGAAGACGACGCTGCGAAGGTCCTGGATATCGATGCGCCAGAGCTGCGTGAGCTTGTCGAGGAATCCGGTCGCGAACTTGCGGCCGAGATCGCAACCGATGTTCTTATCATTGAGGATGAAACGTTCATCGCGCTCGATCTGGAAGGACTCGTGGAGAGCCTCGGCCACCGTGTGCTGGGCGTCGCGCGTACACACGCCGAAGCCGTAGCGCTTGCAAAGGCAAAGCGGCCCGGAATCATCCTCGCCGATATTCAGCTGGCCGACGGCAGCTCGGGACTCGATGCGGTCAACGAAATGTTGCGGTCGTTTGAAGTGCCTGTCATTTTCATCACCGCTTATCCGGAACGCTTCTTGACTGGCGAGCGGCCGGAGCCGGCCTTCCTGATCGCAAAACCGTTCCAACCTTCTACTGTATCGGCAGTCCTCAGCCAGGCCCTGTTTTTCGAACGCAACGCGCGACGGCGGGAGCGGCGCGCGAGCTAGATGTCCGGCGTGTCTCCTCCGAGATAGGCCAAGCATCACTGCATCGCGTTTTGCCCCGGGGTGGGCAGCGTGGCTGGTGGTGCTGTCAATTTTGAAGTTCACCAAGGCAATGCAACAGTTTGCGCTTTACGGCGTTGATTTCGGTTGCAACTTGTTGGATCAGAAATTGCGCGCCCTGGCGTAACAAGAGGCACCCCGCGTGACCTCGTTCGTTGACAGGCTTTCCGATGCACGGATTCATTGGATCGCCGGTTGCCGAAGCCAGTGTGTTTGCTCGGTCGCGCCGGGCATTGACGAGTGACGAAACGAATGGTGCGCAAAATGTCCGGGGCGCAAGAGGCCGAACTGGCCAAACTCGAGACCGAATATCAGGAGCTTCAGGAACAGGTTAACGCGCAAGCGTGGGAACTGAACCTGCTGAGAGCGCGCTTTGCACGATATGAAACCGCGCTCCGTGGTTCGCAAGTGACGGTCTACACCCAGGATCGCGATCTCCGGTACACCTCGATCAGCAATCCGATGTTGGGCCGGAACATCGAAGACATTCTTGGTCGCACCGACGCGGAAATTCTGTCGCCGGAAGCAGGGGCTGCCATGATTGCATTGAAGCGCGCGGTACTTGCGAGCGGTGAAGCGAAAAGGGCTGAGGTCCCCCTTGAAGATGCGCCCGGAATTCGCTGGCACGATTTACACATTGAGCCGCTGCGCAACGAAGCCGGTGATGTCGTCGGTTTGACCTGCGCATCGGTAGACGTGACCGAACGCAAGGAGGGCGAGGCCCATCTGCGGCTGTTGCTGCGGGAGCTGACCCATCGTTCAAAGAACCTGCTCGCAGTCATTCAGGCGATGGCGCGACAGACAGCGCGCCATACCGGATCGGTCGAGACTTTCCTGACGCAGTTCGGCGCACGGCTGCAGGCACTTGCGGCCTCGCACGACCTCCTTATTCGCGAGAGTTGGTATGGCGCCTCGCTCGGGGAACTCGTGCGCTCACAACTCGGCGTCTATCTCGATGGAACGGCGGCGCAGGTTTCAATCGAAGGGCCGGCCATCGCGATCAAGCCCGAGGCTGCGCAGAATTTGGGTCTCGCGCTGCACGAACTTGCGGTCAACGCGGCAAAATTTGGTGCCCTGTCAGTGCCTGCCGGGCGCGTGGCGATTACGTGGAACCGGGTGGAAAACGTCGACGGCAGTGCCGTTGAACTCGATTGGCGCGAAAAGCTCGGCCCAAAAGTCAAAGCCCGACGCCGAAAGGGATTCGGCAGCATGGTTATCGAGCGCAATCTCGCGCGTGCTCTCGATGCCAGGGTTGAACTCGAATTCGATCCGGACGGATTGCACTGTCATATTGTGATCCCGGCAAATCAAATTCTCGCTCTGCGGTAATCGTTTCCGGAACATATTTCTTCGCCGGCCGTTTTCTGTCGTGCTCACGCTTCAGCTCACGTCGAAGCCTGAGACGAATGTGGAAACGGGCGATGCGTAATTTCATATCGTCTATTCTCGTGGCGGCTGCTGTCGCTCTGGTGCTGGATGCCCTCGTGCTTCCAGCCGGGTTGAGTCTTGCCGTCACTGCTAGACATTCGGTCGAAAACGATTTGAGCGGTCAGGTGGTCGACCGCACGCGCAAGGGTGATCGATTGCAGGTGCCATTGGCAAATCAACCGATGCCACCACAGACCAGACCGACGATGCTGATCGGGTGCGAACCTGCATTCAGTGCACTTTCCGTCGGTGCGCGCGCGAATATTGCCGGTCGCTGCCTCTCCTGACGAGCCTCCCTGGAACTTGTTAGTTCCAATCGCGTTGATATGCCATCATAAATTGCTAAGGGAGTTCTGAGATGCAAAGGCCATTGACCGTTCTTGCGGCTCTCGCGGTTGTCGCGGCGGTGGCATCACCGGTCGCGACGATGGCGCAGGCCGAACGCGTTAAGGCTGGAACACTGACTTGTGACATATCCGGCGGCATTGGCTTGATTGTCGGGTCGCACAAAGAGGTGAGCTGCATGTTCACGCCATCCCAACCGGGACCGCGTGAGGTGTATGTCGGTGCGATCAATAAGTTCGGGCTCGATGTAGGCGCGACGGCAGGCGGTGAAATGGTCTGGGCCGTGTATGCGCCGACCGCGCGCCGGTTTGGCGCGCTCGCCGGCAATTATGGCGGTGCCACCGCTGAAGCGACGGTCGGCGCTGGTCTTGGCGCCAATGTGCTGGTCGGCGGTTCTGACCGCACTATCGCTCTGCAGCCGCTTTCGGTGCAAGGGCAGGCGGGCCTCAACGTCGCGGCTGGTGTTGCCGAGCTGACCTTGCGCCCAGCACGCTGACACGACCACTTCTGACGGCCGCCTCAAGGCGGCCGTTTTTTTGCGTCAACCGAAGGTGAAGGCGTCGTGATAAGCGCCTTGAACCTGCCCTCCCGGTACAGGACCTCCGCCAGGAACATGTACCATGTTGCCGATGACGGCACACGTCGCTCCGTGCAGGCCATGACGCGGGATCACCATCGGCGCGAGCTGTTCCCAGCTGTCGGCCTTCGGATCATAGGCCTCGTTGGTACCGAAGACTTTGCCCGTTGCTTCCCCGCCAAATACGACAACCTTGCCGTTGATATAGACGCATGATGGACCGCTGCGCGGCGTCGGCAGGGGCGCGCGGAACGTCCAGGCGTCGGTTTTTGGGTCGTAGACGGCGTTCAGCCCCGTGTTGAAATCATACGAATCCATGCGTCCGGCAATCGCGTGGATTTTCCCATCGACAACCGCAACGCCCATGTGATCGCGCTGACCAACAAAAGGCTGCGTACCGGTCGACCCGCGCATTCCCCCGAGGATCGTGTACTTGTCGGTCGATGGATCATAGATCTCGTGCCATTCCACGGACCGCACGTCGCGCCCGCCGAGCAGGTGGATTTTGCCATCGAGAACGATCGCGGACATCGCGCCGCGAGGCCGGCTCAGGCCTGCAATCGGCGCCCATTGATCGGTCGCAGTGTCGTAAACGAAGCATTTGGAATGGGGGCAGCGGTTTTGTTCGATAAACCCGCCGAAGGTGTAAATTTTTGAGCCGAGTGAGACACCGGCAACGTGATTGCAAGGGAGCGGGAAGGGTGCCTTCAACGACCAACTGCCGGCTTTCGGATCGAACACCTGATGGAAATTCTGGTCGACACGATGCTTTGCGTAACCGGCGACGGAGTGAATTTTGCCCTGGCATTCAATGACGGCGTGCTCGCCTGTCGGAATCGGCATGCGCGGCTGTTCGACCCATTTGCCAGGATTGGCTGCCTTCGGCGCCACACTGGCCATATAGCGCTGTTTCTCGACGGTTTTTGGAATGTCGGTGACCGACTTGTCGTTCAAGCCGAGAAAGAGCGGAAGTTCTTGTTCTGCTGCCATGATAAACCTCAAGTGAGATACTCAGGGACGAAGTCCCCCAGTAATTTGCGCGTCAGTTCGATCCCTTCGCGCGCGACATCGTAAGGCGAGCGAGCCCATTGTTCCGGATTGGGTGCTTCGTAGCTGAGGTAACCCGTATAATCCTTCTCTGCCAACAGCCCCAGCATCTCGCGCCATTTGACGACGCCTTTGCCCGGCGGAAGGCGATCGGTGGGCCGGCGTACGCCGGTGACCGGGTTAGGCGAGAGGTCGCTGTACTGAAAGCAAAAGATTTTATCGGCCGGCACGCTTTCGAAGCCGCGGCCGCCGGCACCGCTGCGCGTGAAATGATAGGCGTCGATCAAGTAGCCGCAATTTTGCTTGCCGGCCCCTTCGATCAATTCGGTGAGAACGCCGAGGCTATTGAGAACGTCGTGCTGCGAGTTGAATTCGATCGCGAGCCTCAATTTGTACTCGGCGGCAATATCGCCGGCATCCTTGAGATATTTGATCGCATCCTTGATCGGGCCATTCACCTGACCGGGCGCACTCATCAATGTGTCGCATCCGAGCGCGACCGCGTTCGCGCAGGACTCCCGGAAAACCTGGAACAGGCGCCTGCTTGCATCGCCGGTCGCGAAAAGCCAGCCATATTCCACGCCAAGCACGCCGCAGGGAATGCCACTTTTCTTGATGAGATCGAGCACCTGCGCGTTGGTCATGCCTGCGTCGAAGCATCTCTTGAAATCCGTTCGACGCAACTCGACTGCGTCATAACCCGCCTGCTTTGCCGCATCGAGCGCTGTCGCAAGCGGCGTCGTGTCGATCGTCCACATGTGCAGGGCGAGACGTCCAAATTTTTTCGGCATTCCGGCGCGCTCCGTCATTTTCCTTCGTACTGCAGAATGTACAGACCAGCGTTGGTGTCGGTGAGGTACATCACACCGTTGGTGTCGACAAAAACGTCGCAGGATTGAATGACCTTCGCCGGATTTGGCCGCTGGTCGACAATTCTTTCCGGCGGCGGGGGCAAGTAGTAGCCGACCTGTTTGGGCGCAAAGGCGTCGCGGATGTCATAGATCCGCAATCCGGCATTGTGATAGGTCGCGAACAGAAGGTCTTCCGATTGCAGGGCGCCGGGGCGGTTCTCATGCAGATTGTGCGGCCCGAATTTCGCGCCCTTGGCGCAAAAGTCCTCTTCGGCGGGTGTCGGCAGCGTTGCGATTGAAACGGGATTTGATGGATCTCGCACGTCGATCAGCCAAGTATACGCCAGGCCGTTCGCACAGTTCGCGGACGTTGCCTCGTCAGCCAAAGCAAGAAGCTTGCGCCCTGGCAGCGGCAAGGGTGTATGGGCGCCGCCTCCGAATGGTGGCGCGTAGTTGCGATGACTGAGCAGTTTCGGGTTGGGCGGATCGCTCAGATCGTGAACGGTGAAGCCGCCGTCGCGCCATGCCGCAAAGCCGAGATTTCCGGCGCTGATGAGATGATGCAGCGCTGTCCGTTTGCCGAACGAAGCGGGTGCGACCTCGCCACCGGCGCGGTTCATTCCGGGCAACCACCAGCAACCCGCCAGCTTCGGCCGGGTTGGATCGGACATATCGATGATCGCCAAAGCGTGGTCGATGAAACCTTCGAAATGGACCGACACGTAGGCATAGCGGCCACCCACCCACCAGATCCGGTGCGCGCCGAAGCCGGGCATATGCAGAAAGGCAACCTCGCGCGGCGCCGCGGGATGAGATACATCGAACACGCGCAAGCCAGCCGCGAACGGTTGCTCGGTCTGCACTGAATCGATCAGCGACTTTGCATAGTAATCCTGCTGTGTCGCGTATTGCTGCATGGCCCAGATGTTCGGACCATTCACGGCGAGCAGAACATCGCCATGAATTTGCAGATGGTGCGAACGGGTATTCTTCGGCGCGGCGATGAAGGCGACCGTTTTCGGGTTGCGCGGGTCGCGCACGTCCACGACCGAATAACCATCACTGAACATATGGCCGATGAAGGCGTGTCCCTTGTGCAGGATAACCTGCACGCCATCGGGTCTGCCGCCCTGGTCGCTGCGCGACAGGAAGCGGACGTTGGATGCGGTGGCGCCTGCGGGTGAATTCATCACGCAACTCGTAAAATTCGAGGCCCGGCCGACTCACGCCAACCGGGCCCCAATAGATGTACCGTCGGCTCAGGCCGCTTTCTTTGCCGCCGACGCGGGCTTGCGCTTCGTCATGAAGACGCCGCCGAGAATCAGGAGGATTCCGATCCAGGTCAAGAACGGGTAGTAGCCGACCTTGCCTTGGCTGGTCGCCGTGGCGACGAGCTGCGCACAGGTATCGTTGGTGTAGACGAGGCACACCAGCGTGCTCGAAACCTGCTTGGCCGCCAGATAGAAGTAGAGCCACCAGCTCACCGACAGCAGAATGCATACCGCGCCGCTCAAGGTGAGCCAGAATGCATTGTCCGCCTCGATGAAGCGCCGCGTCGGCGGTGCGATTTCATCAAGCCCTCGCCGCTTTGCCTCTGGGCCGAGCTGGGTGACCGATGCGGCGGCGATCAGCAGCAAGGTCGCCAGGCAAACGAACACGGTCATCAGCCCATAGGTCTGCTGGATCAGCAGGATCGACGGCATGATGAAGGCCGTCGCGAGACGGCCCACGCCGGCGGCCCAGCCGAAGCCGGATGCACGCGCGTTCGTTGGAAACACTTCCGAGGCGAAGATCTGCATGGCGTTGCCGGCCACCTGGATGAAAAACACCATCACGAACCCGGCGACCATCAGCTCCATCGGTGCGCCGGCATTGGCGAACACGATCGCCATGATAGCGGCGCCGATAAACGCGCAGACCGAGGTGACCTTGCGGCCCCATTTGTCGAGCGCGTACATCATGAAGAGGCTCGCGAAGGGCACCGCGAAGTTCATCGCCAGCGTGTATTGAAGTGACTTCGTGATCGTGAAGCCCTTCTCGTTCATCATGTTCGGCAACCACGCGCCGAGGCCGATGGCGACACCGAAGAACGCGGTGAAGCAGATCATGCCGGCGATGACGCGGGTGGGGAACATCCGGAATACGACCGCGAAGGGATCGCTCTTGGTGTTGCTCGCGGCATCGGTCGAGAGCGAATTCAGCGCCGGCACATTCTTGATTTCGAGGCGCTTGAGGACGTCGAGGGCTTCCTGCCCACGGCCATGCGTCGCCAGATAGCGCGGCGATTCCGGCAGCGAGAAACGGAAAACCCACACGATCAGCGAACCGGCGCCGATGATGACCCAGGCACACCGCCAGACGGTGTCCGGCGCGGTGGGGAAGATCGTGGTGCCGAGCAAGAGCACGAACGCCGTGCCAAGCGGCCACACGCAGGCGCCGCCGATGAAATGGACGATGGCCAGAATGCGTCCGCGAATGAGCTTCGGCGAATATTCGCCGGCATAGGCGAAGGCCAGCGGCTGCTCGGCGCCAAGACCGAGCCCGGCGATGAAGCGGCAGATGACAAGCATCGTCACGTTCGGCGCGAATGCACCGAGGATCGTGAACACGCCGAACAGCAGCAGGTTAAACTGATAGATAAAGCGTCGGCCAAACCGGTCGCTGAACTGACCTTGTCCCGCCGTGCCGATGAACATGCCGAAGATGGTCGCGCTGCCGACCAGCGCGACTTCCGCGCCGCTCGCGAATTTCGACGACAGAATGTATGGCACGAGCGAGCCAAAGATCGTGAAGTCGATGACGTCGAAGAAATATCCCGCGGCGATGAGTGCGACAACTCTGC